>JAOPTT010000029.1:0-459 GCA_051531975.1 Spirochaetaceae bacterium | reverse complement strand
CGCTAGTGAACTATTTTCAACGAGAAACACTGCGGATACCGCATTATGAATACCAAGTAGTGTCTTCATGGGTATTTTATTTATAATTATAGGAAAGTATTTAAACCGTGGTATAAATTCCTTAGGAATTTTATTATCAAAAAGTTCACTGACCTCTATTTTAGCAGTCCACTTAGCCTCTCCATTGTAGATTAGCAGCGGAAAAACTGTCGGGAATAGTCCGGAACTTTTCTCTTTACCATAAGTTTCTGTTAATTCCAGTAGGTATCTTAAAAAACGAAGTGGCATGGTTTTATCTACTGTTGACTGAAACTCCATTAGTAGATAAATGAAGATCTCTTTCTCTTTATATCTAATTCTATAAATTTTATCAGACTCTTTCTCTTTGAACTTCTCATCAATAAAACTTTTATCAACACTCACCATCTTGCTGAAATCTAGATCATCAACAAACTTAAG
>JAOPTT010000028.1:0-634 GCA_051531975.1 Spirochaetaceae bacterium | reverse complement strand
GGCAAAGCCATAGTTTATTCCCTACCGACAGTGGTTTACACACCTAAATGCGTCATCCCACACATGGCGTTGCTGCGTCAGAGTTTCCTCCATTGCGCAATATTCCCTCCTGCTGCCTCCCGTAGGAGTCTGGACCGTGTCTCAGTTCCAATGTGGCCGATCACCCTCTCAGGTCGGCTAACTATCGTTGCCTTGGTAGGCTCTTACCCCACCAACTAGCTAATAGTGCGCAGACTCATCTTTCAGCGAAGCAAACGCTTCTTTCCTCTTAAAGCCAAAGCCTAAAGAGATTATTCGGTATTACTCCATGTTTCCATGGGCTATCCCCAACTAAAAGGTAGATCATCTACGTGTTACTCACCCGTTCGCCACTCTCGGAAATGCAAGCATTTCCTACCGTTCGACTTGCATGCTTAAAACGTGCCGCCAGCGTTCGTTCTGAGCCAGGATCAAACTCTCCGTTATTATTTTCACTGACCGAAGCCAGTAATAAACAAATAAACAGATGAACAATCAAAAGATCGTTCTCGTCTAATCTTGATACTCAAGGTTTTAATTAACATTGCTGTTAATTGCTCAAAGCCCTAAAGCTTTGATGTATTTCTTCCCTTCTCTATTACCTATTTAATGCTCT
>JAOPTT010000027.1:0-2095 GCA_051531975.1 Spirochaetaceae bacterium | reverse complement strand
AAATAAAAATTAACTTTTTTTTTATTTCTGCAGAGTTTAACTTTTAATTTTTAAGATTTTTAATACTTAAAGATCAAGGTTTTACCCGCAACAACGAGACGTAATATAACAAGCTGAAATATTTTAGTCAACGTATTATTTAAAAATACTAAAAGTATTTTTATTCTGCCATAATCCCCTTACAAACATCTGTTTTTGAGAACTTAGTTAAATAATCTAATAATGATCCTAATGCAGAAATTGCTGATAAAACAAACAATATAAATACTATACGTTCAATTAAAGTTTTAATGTCTCCTGTAAACGAATCACTAAATGTATAATATATAAAAGCAAACATTGAAGATATAAAATAGATAACGGCCTTAGCCTTACCCCACATACTAGCGGCCATTGCTGTGCCACTTTTAATTAATACCATACGTATGAATGTAACAATCAATTCTCTTAATAATATAATATAAAAAACTGGGCTGGGCATTACTCCAACAAGAACAAAACAGTAGAAATATGTCAGTCTACTAACCACATCAGCAAAAGGATCCATAATTTTCCCTAGATCGCTAACAAGATTTCGTTTTCTGGCAATATAGCCATCTAATACATCCGAGACCTCTCCATATAAAAACAGTAACCAACATAATAGTAAAGATACGTTTAAGAAAGATTCTCCAAGAACATTAGGAAGAAAAAACATCAAAATAAAAACTGGGGCTAAAACAATTCTTGTGATTGTTAATTTGTTTGGTAAAGTCATACCTGATAGTAAAGAGAGAGTTATTTTGTGTCAAGAAGGTATATACAGCTATAGAGAGTAAATAATGTATAATGTAGCTTTAGCTACTGTACCACCCATAACGTAACCAACGATTACATCTCCTGGATAATGCACACCATTATATATTCTTGAGAATCCTACTAAGATCATCCAAAAAAAAGCTATTGATATCCAGAGCATTGAAAAATGATAAAATGTACAATAAAAAAATACTGCTGCTGCCCCTGAGTGTCCAGAAGGAAAACTAAATTCATCAGGTGGTGGTATAATTCGAGTTATTGCTTCCATAGCAGTAAAAGGACGAATCCTCTTTACCCTAGTTTTTATAAATTTGTATAATAATAGATTTAAAGAAGCTGCTATAAGATAATCTTTATAAGTTAAGATAAATGGCTTACCGTAAAATGGAATTATGATAAAAAGCACCAAAAAGTATATAGATCCATCTCCTAATCTAGAGATATAGTAAAAAAGTCTATCAGCAATTTTGATCCCGGTTAATTTATTAACACGTAAACACAATTCTGCATCAGCATCTAAGAGATATCTATAGGGTATTTTTTTTAATGATTCAAAGTATTTCACTAGATATACATAATAGATCAACAATTACTAGTTTGTATATATAATTCTTATTTTTTTGCTGTTAATCTTATGAACAAAACAAACTAATTATTAACCATTTTTTATATTTTCGCACATAAAATTAACCTTTTTAGTAGATTTTTCACTAATTTTAGTACTTTTTAGTTTCAAAATGGTCCTGATAGTAGGAGGAACACCTCTCATTGCTCCAAATGGTATAAATATAAGTAAGTGTAAAAATTACTGCACAGAATTTATGGTCAAAAATAGAATATCACTTCTTTCGGCGGACGATTCCTTCTTTGGCTGGGGGACGATTCTTCCTTTTGTCAGCGGGACGATCCCTCCTTCTGTCGGAATCGTTATAAACAGAAAAACCAACCCTATCGGTTGGTTTCATTTATGTATTCGATTTCATTTATTACTATTGGAGAGACGATTCTTCCTTCAGTCAGAATCGTTATAAATAAAAAGTCTAGTTTAATAACCCTAACATCAAACTTCTCGACAAGAGAATGTTTGACTATCCTTAAGTTTAATTGTAATTTCGAAGATAACACCTATGGCAACGATGGTGCTGTGTTAGTGCTTAGATTAGTTTGAATTGTTTATATCAGAAACGAATTATAGAATAAAAAAGTCTAGTTTAATAACCCCAACGCAAAGCAATTTGCCTTGGGCCTACTATCCCACTAACATCAAACTTTTCTGTAGAAAATGTTTGACTCTCTT
>JAOPTT010000026.1:0-721 GCA_051531975.1 Spirochaetaceae bacterium | reverse complement strand
CGTTGAAAATAGTTCACTAGCGGAGTATCATGAATATATAGAGAAGGCAGTCGAACTAATTAAAGAAGCACTACCGGATGAGATAAAAAGCTTTGTATTGTGGTTTAATAGCAAATTGGGTGAAAAAGATGTTGCTTTGAGTGATAAACAATTAGAGCAGATAAATGAACCTAAGGAGGTTATGTCTATGTTTTCAACAGTTTTAGATCAGATAGAAGAGCAGGGAATGCAAAAGGGATTACAAAAAGGACTACAAAAAACAGCATTAAATATGATAAAGCTTGGTTCTGATTTAGCTTTTGTAGCTAAAGTCACAGGATTTACTGAAGAAGAGCTAAAAAAGATGGCTAAGGCTGATTTGTCAGACTGACATGTTATAGTGCTTTTTATTTCTGTTTGGACATTACCGTGTTTTAAACGGATTGATGAGGCTAAGAGACTATTACATGATCCTGCGATGCTTTTGCAGATTAACTGATTTCTCCATAATGCACTCTTTTTTATTTTATAATAGATGTTGGGTTACATCGCAAAAGGTTGTTCCGTCTTTATTAAAGCAATAATATGTTGAATCAAAAGACAATAATTTCACTATATATAGACTTAGGAGTCTATGTGGTAAGAGAACATGATAAACGTTTTAAGAAGTTATTTGAAAATCATCACTTGGTAGAACATTTACTAAGATCATTTGTGGGCCTTAAGTTTGTTGATGATCTAG
>JAOPTT010000025.1:14801-71063 GCA_051531975.1 Spirochaetaceae bacterium | reverse complement strand
CATTATACGACAGGCGCACTTACATTTTCTAACGGTTGCTAATTTACCAAATTCTCATATTATGGTCAATAGAAAGTTTACTTTTAATTATATATTTGTTTTAATCAGGCAAAACAAGATTATAGATTACACATTTAGTTGATTTTATTCATAATGATAACTATTATTATGATATACGGAGGACACAATGAAAGATTTTAAAAATGAATGGCGTGGATTTAAAACTGGACGTTGGAGCGAAGGCGTTAATGTTTCAGATTTTATTTTGTCCAATATAACTCCATATAATGGAGATGAGTCCTTTTTAGCAGGTCCTACAGATGACACTGTTAAATTATGGAATCGTGTTAAAGAACTTTTTATACAAGAGATTGATGCTAAGGGACCACTTTCCATCGATGTTAAAACAATTTCCACAGTTAGTTCCCATGGAGCTGGTTATATAGATAAAGATTTAGAAACTATAGTGGGGCTACAGACAGATGAACCACTTAAACGAGCAATAATGCCATACGGTGGTATTAAAGTTGTTGATAGCTCGTGTAAGGCTTATGGTTACGAGTTAGACCCAATAGTTAACGATATATTTTCAAACTATAGAAAGACCCATAACGATGGAGTATATGCAGCTTATAATTCAGAAATTAGAGCTGCTAGAAAGTCAGGTATTATTACAGGGCTTCCAGATGGTTATGGCCGGGGTAGAATTATAGGTGACTACAGAAGGTTAGCACTTTATGGTCTAGATTTCCTTGTTGATGATAAAAGTCAGCAGAAGTTATCTTTAGATGGTAAACCTTTTAACGAGGAGTCAATTAGACTTCGAGAGGAACTAACAGATCAGATAGCTAGTCTTAAAGAGCTTAGGGTAATGGCAGAATCTTATGGTTTTGATATCTCTAAGCCTGCTAATAATACAAAAGAGGCTTTTCAGTGGGTTTATTTTGCATATTTAGCTGCAATAAAAGAGCAAAATGGTGCAGCAATGAGTTTAGGTCGTGTTTCATCATTCCTTGATATCTTTGTTGAACGGGATATTGCTGAAGGTTTACTTACAGAATCGGAAGCCCAGGAGATTATGGATCACTTTGTTATGAAGTTACGTATGGTCAGGTTTTTAAGAACTCCAGCCTACGATGAACTTTTTAGTGGAGACCCTGTATGGGTAACTGAAGCTATTGGTGGAATGTCTTGTGATGGTCGGTCTTTAGTAACAAAATCTTCTTTTAGAATCCTACATACACTTTACAATTTAGGTTCTTCTCCTGAGCCAAACTTAACTGTTTTATGGTCTACTAGAAGTCCAGATAGTTGGAAAAAATATTGTACAAAAGTTTCTATCGATACTAGTGCGATCCAGTATGAGTCTGACTTTTTAATGAGAAAAGAATTTGGAGACGACTACGCAATTGCATGTTGTGTTTCAGCTATGAGAATAGGGAAGCAGATGCAGTTTTTTGGTGCTAGATGTAACCTTGCTAAAACTCTTTTATACGCCATAAATGGTGGTAAAGATGAAATAACAGGTGTTCAAGTTGGTCCAAAGTTTGAGCCAATAAGAAGCGAATACCTAGATTATGATGAAGTAATGTTAAAATTTGACAACTTTATGGGCTGGATAGCTCACATATATGTTGATGCTCTAAATATAATCCATTACATGCACGATAAATACGCATACGAGAGTGTTCAGATGGCTTTACATGACTTAGAAGTTGTTAGAACTATGGCCTGTGGAATTGCAGGGTTATCCGTAGTTGCCGATTCACTTTCAGCAATTAAATATGCAAAAGTTAAAGTAATTAGAAATGAGGTCGGAACAGCAGTAGGTTACGAAACTGAAGGGGACTTTCCACAGTTTGGAAATAATGATGAGAGAGTAGACTCAATAGCGTGTGACTTAGTTAAACAGTTTATGAAAAAACTTCAACAAAATAACTCATACAGAAACTCAAAACTAACTCAGTCAATTTTAACTATAACCTCTAATGTTGTTTATGGTAAAAAAACTGGGGATACTCCTTGTGGTAGAAAAAAGGGAGATCCTTTTGCTCCTGGTGCAAACCCAATGCATGGTAGAGACCATAACGGTGCAATAGCTTCTATTGCCTCTGTTGCTAAACTTCCATACGAATTTGCAGAAGATGGTATATCTTATACTTTTAGTGCATCACCTTCCTCATTAGGTAAATCAACTGATGAGCAAGTTAATAACTTAACAAATATTCTAGATGGCTATGTAAGACAAGGTGGTCACCACATTAACATAAATGTTCTAGAAAAAGAGATGTTATTAGACGCAATGGAACACCCTGAACTATACCCACAACTAACAGTAAGGGTATCAGGTTACGCCGTAAACTTCGTCAAACTAACAAAAGAACAACAAATGGATATTATTAATAGGACTTTTCATACTAAGTTTAATTAAGAAATAAATAATAAAAAGCCCTTACTTGATGTTTCAAATACTTAAGTGAGGGCTTTTATATTTATAAGTAAAAACATAAACAAAAATGGAGTGAAATGTAATAACTTCTTCCATTTCTCTTAATTTAAAACTACAAACTATCTAAAACTTTAGTTTATACAAAAATTTTATTGGGTTGTTTAATTAGGTATAACTGAAGTAATAGTGTTGTTATGTGGAAATATATTGATATTTGGTTATATGGAAAACTAGTGATTATGTATGTTAAATTCACGCAAATTTTAAGGGTGACCATTTAGGAGAAACGGTGTAATATTTTAATTATTAATAACAATATTATTACAAGTGGAGATTTTTTTGAAACAATATCCAAGCATATTATTATTTATAATATTCCAAATAAATATAATCTATTCAAATCCAATTTCAACTGATATAGGTGCGTATAGTATTAGTCCTATTTCTTTTTCAAAATCAGGAGTATACCTTAATGATGAAATAATTGAAGTAAATGTTAATAAAGAAATTTCAAATGTTAAAGCAACATACACTTTTAGAAACACTCATTTAAACAGTACAAGAATACAAATTGTTTTACCGTTTTGTATTCAACCTTTTAATATTAAAATTTTAAATAAAAGTAATAATAGTGAAATTGAATATTCCGCCTATGAATTAAACAAAGATTTTAAAGTATACTCAAAAAAGTTTGATGAAATGTATCTTGGTTATTTTAGGATTAATAAATCTGAACAATATCCTGCAATATCATTCTATATTGACATCAATGCACAGGATATTACTACCATAGAAGTAACATATAAACGTCCATATGAGATCTATGATTATAAATATAATGATGAAATATATTACAGCTTTAATTATATAGCAGCTACAGGACGATATTGGCAGCATCCTATAGAAAAAGCAGAATTTATAATTAAAATTCCTAAAGAATTAATTGATTTTGATAAATACTCAAAATTAGATAAATTTTATGCAGATAATGATCACATAATATACAAAAAAACTAAATTGAATTGGTCACCTAAAGGAATTTCTAATGAAGATGATTTTTTTGTACTGTGGACAAATCCTAAGCCAAATAAAGAACATAATCGTGAGTTAGACTTAATTTTGGATTAACTAATATATTTATAGAACCAACCTAATATATACTCTGAAACTGAAAAACCTTTCAGGGAAATTGAATATCTAAAAGAATTTATCGAAGATGATAAAAATATGTTTTATATATTGGAATTGAACAATAATGTAGTTGGATTTATATATGGTTATGAAGAGTATAAAGGATTTTTACCAATACATAAAAAAAGAACATACTTTTATATTGATAATGTGGTTATTAGTACTAAACATAAACATAAACATAATGGTTATGGAAGAATGCTTATGGATAAAATAATAAATAAATGTAAAGAAAAAAAATATACGGATATTATAATTAATGTGTACAGCTTTAATAAAAAAGCTATTTCCTTATATGAAAATCTAGGATTTAAAGATCTTGCCAAGGATATGATATTGGAGTTGTAGGACTTTGCTTATTAACAGAAGATAAAAGATAAATAAAGAAATTATGACACCTACCCTAGGTTACAATGTGCTTTCATTTATTCTAAGTACTTATTAGTATCAGCACCATCAAAAACTTTAACAGGTATTCTCTTAACTTTTTCATCATCAACTAGTCTTGCATTTATCCCAGAAAATGCATCTTTAGCACTTTCTACAGTTTTAGCATGGGTAGTACAACCACAAATAGGACAATGATGATACTCGAGGTTTTTTTCACCCCAAAGATAAACAGTAGTAGGACTTTTCTCAATTGTTATTGAAACTTTAGATATATCAATAATCAACCATAACATCCCAATTTTACGACATATCGAACAGTTACAATCTGCTAGATCCTCCGATAACTCATTAAACTCTAATTTAACATTTCCACAATGACATTCAGCTTTATACATGCCATCATTATAGTGTGTAAATTAACACTTTAAAATCCAAAAATAAATAAAACAGTAATAAGAGGTAATTGTACTAAAAAAGATTTTATAAAAGTTACATTTGAGCTTAAAATCATTCTTACTTATATGATAATTCTAAGGAAATATAAATACTTATGGGGAGTATGGATTGTTATTACGAGAAATAAAGAATTTAAAAGATACAAAAATTGGAATTTAACAATTCATTGGAAATGACAAAATCTTTGTCACGATTCCTACAAAAAAAAGCAGGAATCACGCCAACCCTTCGGGACAATTCCGCAACTCATTTCGGTACTATATGTCACCATGAATGGTGGTAAAACCGATAAAAGAACATAAAAAATAAGGTTGTAAGTAGTAAATAAGGGTTTATATAAGTGATTTGCATTAATAAATAATTAATTATACGGATTGAAATACAATTGATTCCATTGAATATAAGAAATATATAAATTAAGCAAAAAGTATTTTACTGTTAAATAAGATTAGCATAGAATATTGTTAGTAATAGCGCAATATTTCGTCATTGCTAGATTAAGGCGTAATAATTTATTAAGACATACAATATTAGAAATCATAATATTGCTGATTGTCATAATAATATGAGAGGAGAATCTATGGCAAACAAAAACACGTTTAAAACAAAAGGTGCTGCAAAAACCGGAAATCAACCAACTTTGTTTGTAGCTATTGAGCAAAATTTTCCCAAAGAGCTACGAGTTATCGAAGATAATCTTGCAGCACAACTTTATTCTGGTTCAAATCGCTTTTGGATTAATCTAACAAAGATCGCTTCAATTAGAAACTGGATGGTTAATTTAACAACAAAAATTATGCAGGGAGGTTGGAGCTTCTGTTTAGTTCGTAAGCGTTATATTGACGAACGTCTAATTGAAGTAATTACCGAGAATAAGATTAAAGCCGTAGTAAACCTCGGTGCAGGATTTGACACACGTCTTTATCGTTTTTCGGAAGTTCAGAACATCTCTTCATGGGAAGTTGATCAGGCTGTAAACATTGATGCTAAACGAAAGGCTATACAAAAAGCTTTAGGAGTGTTCCCAAACCATGTGAGACAAGTAAGTATAAACTTTATTAATCAGGATCTAGGGGAAGCACTAAAACAACAGGGGTATCTGGGAACTGAAAAAACCTTCATCATCTGGGAAGCAGTTTCACAGTATTTAAACGAGGCTGCAGTTCAAAAAACTTTTGACTTTTTTTCGAAAGTACCCGCCGGAAGTCGATTAGCGTTTACCTATGTCCCAAAAGATTTTATTACAGGTGAAAACCTTTACGGACAGGAATTTATTTATAAAAAATTCATCTTAAAAGATAAAATTTGGCATTTTGGATTTGATCCTAATCAAATAGAAGCTTACTTGAACAAAAATGGTTGGAAATTAATTGAAGATATTGATTATGACGTATTAGGTGATCGTTATGTAAAACCAACAGGGAGAAGCTTAGGCGTACTGGAAATTGAGCGGATGGTATATGCTGAGAAATTATAATTTCATATATATATATAAGATTTTGATTAAAACAGGAAAACAAGATTAAAATCGTATATAATCTTTGATTTATATTTTTAGTTAAAGTAAATGAGTTACAATCACTTATATAAACTATTATCAGATAGTTCTTGTATCTTCATCTGATAATAGATCGTTGAAGAGCAAGAAAACTACCATTACTAAAACATGATTTTAGTGTAATCAAATACAAAATAATATTAAAAAGGGATTATAGATGTACAAAAAAAAATATTTAAATTACCTTAATGTAGCTAAAAATGAAATTAAAACATTTAGTAAATATATTAAGAATTTTAATATAAATGAAAAGATTTCTATAGTTATGATTTTAATGGGATTAGTATTTTTCTTTGTACCAATTATAGATTATGTTGATAAATTGATTGAAACAGATAAATATTTAAAAAGCGAATGTACAATTACTAAATTATATCGAGTAAAACATGTAAAAAGTGTAGATACACCTGTTTTGGAATATATTTATCAAATAAATGGTGAGATCTATAAAAGTGACCATTTCAGTTATGGAATCGGTAATATAAAACTGTTTGAACAACAATATCCTGAGCGAAAAGTATATCCTGTTTATTATGATCCAACAAACCCCACAAAATCTGTTTTAGTGAAAGGGTCAAGAAAGCATCTTTGGGATGCTCCTATGACAATAGGTTTTATATTTATCATATTTGGAATTATTGGGTTATTAAGTTCCAAAAATAAAATTTGTAAAGAAATATGGGATTCATTCTTTGGTTAGTTTGTTATAATTATAAAAAACACATAACAAATATTTAGAAAATAAAATGTACTATATCAGCATAATTAATAAGTAACCTCTTATTTAAAAAGGAAGAATAAATGTCAGGTGAAGAGAATTTAAATAGTTTATTAAAAAATATGTCTCCTATATTGGATGATAATGAATATGTATTTATTACTACAGATGGTACTTATGGTGATTATATAGCTTTAAACCCATTATGTACTTTCTTGGAGAAAGAAGGTTTAACTCTTATTCTTACAAAGAGTATTGCAACTTCAGAGGGATTAAAATTTGAAGGTGTATTTAAAAGAATAACATTAGAGGTTCATTCAAGTCTGAATGCTGTTGGATTAACTGCAGCTGTTGCATCAAAACTAACAGATAATAATATAAGTGCAAATGTTGTTGCGGCCTATTATCATGATCATATTTTTATTCAATATGACTTAGCAGATAAAGCTATGAAATGTTTGATTGAACTTACTTTGAATTAAATAATCTGGATAATAAATAATTAAATTAAGCTGTCGTTCATAAGAGTTTTATTTAAAAAGTTATAGGTAGCGATACTTAATAATAATTTCATGTTTTTGATGTGGATCTCACATTTTATAATTATAGAAAACTAGTTGATTGCAAAACTATTTATCGATAAGATTGTTAGAATTACAAAATATAAATTATGGAGAGTAAATGTTTAAAAAGATAATAATTGTTTTTTTCTCAGTATTGATAACAACTGGTGTTTTTGCTGGAGGTGGACCATTTTATGACAATGTTAGTGGGTACCAAATTGAATCAACATCTGAAAAAAGTGGAGAAAATAAACTATATAAAAAGTTTGTTATTAAAAAAAGAAATATTGATCTTGGTTTTGAATTTGAGAATGTAACTGTTGATCCTGATGGAAATATTCTTGGTGAATATGAAATAGAATCAGATTTAGTTTTTACTACTACAAATGGATTTAATGTAGAAAGTCAGAGTATGAAGATACAGGATAATAAATTACTTGTCACTGGTAAGCTTAGATTTCCTGAAGTATTTAAATCTCCAGCTGCTATTGGTAACAGTATTATTGAGTTTCAAATTGATCCTGATTTTAATGTACTTTTACAGAAAGAAGGTTTGGATAATAAAATATATTTTAAAGGGTTTTATATTCTTCTAAGTCAAGTATTAATAAACTCAGAAGGAATCTTTTTAGATCACTCAGAGATTCTTTTAGACTCTGGGGACAAAATTGGAATTGAAGAGGTTTTTCTCTCTTTTGATGGAGAACTTAACAGTGCTGGTGAAGGTCTAATTTGGGATACAAACTACATAATTGATTTAAACAATTGGCATACATTGATTATTGGAGGAAGTCTATCTGAATATGGTTTGCAATTAAAACTCATTCAAACAGTATTAACCAATATAGACTATGACACATCTGGGCCTACAGCTATAATTTATGATTGTATTGTTTATAGAGACGAAGATGGAAGTATCTCTACCTGGAGTAATACTCGTATGAATGGTATCGAAGGTAATCAACATGATATAGAGTTTAAATTTAGAGGTGTGAAATTCTTTAAACAACAATATGAAGTTAAGGATTTAGTTATTACACTGCCTCAAAATGAGATATTTAATAATGAGAAAATTAGTATAAAAAACTTCAAGATTGTTAATGGTGGTGAATTTGATCTGCAAAATGCAACAATAACCGATTTTAAAATAAAAGGTATAGATATAGATTTATATGGAATTGAGACTGATCAGGATATTTTTAAAATTACAGGACATGTTATAATCCCAGATGATTTTCATAACGATTCTATAGCAGGAATGGAATTATCTATTAACAACCTAATTTATGATTATAGTAATAAAACATATGACTTCTCTGTTTTATATAATGGAGAGATTATTAACTTATTAAATTAATACACATTTTGATCCTAGGTTTTCTATAATTAAACCAGACGTATGTATGCTGAATATGGTAAGTAAAATTACTTGTATTTATATTAAATACATATGTTTGGAAGGGACATTATTATAATAGATAAAATGGTAAATCTTTATCTAATAATCGTATTACCCTTAATATTAACATCTATTTAAGTGCATATTTCTTTATCATCTCATGACTATTATTGTATGGTGGGTATTTTAGGGAGTGATCTATTTTAATGCTCCTTTTTAGTATTGATCGTTCGTGGGAGAAGGCCTTTATTGAGAACTTTCCATGGTAACTACCAATACCACTAGAACCTCTACCTCCAAAAGGCAGATTGTGATTTAATATTTGTGATATTACATCGTTTATACAAACACCACCTGAGTGGACATTATTTATTACAGTATTTATAAAACTGTTACTATTTGAGAAGATATATAGAGCTAGTGGGTTAGTATCTCTCTTTGTTATATCTAAAAGATCATCAATATTGTTAAAAGTAACTATAGGAAGAATTGGACCAAAGATCTCCTCTACCATAATATTACTATTTAAATCGGTTACCTCTATTAGTGATGGTTCTATGTATAAGTTATCTAGATCGTGATCACCACCAACTAAAACTGGAAAAACATTTAAATATTTTATTAATCTATTAAACTGTTTTTCATTTATAATCCTACCATAGTCGGGACACTGTTTAACATCATCTGACCAGAAGTTATTAATAGTTTGCTTAGCTTGTTTTATAAATTCATCCTTTAGTGATTCATGAATAATTATGTAATCTGGGGCAATACAGGTCTGACCATTATTCATAAATTTTCCAAAGATAATTCTTTTAACTGCAACATTAATGTTTGTATCTCTATCTACAATACAGGGATTTTTCCCACCTAATTCTAGGGTTACATTTGTTAAATGTTTTGATGCTTTTTCCATCACCTTTTTTCCAACTTCTGTACTACCAGTAAAAAAGATCTTATCAAAAGCTTGATCCTGAAGTTCTAAAACAACATCTAGATCTCCCTCTAAAACAGTTACATAATTATCGTCGAAGGCATCTTTAATAATATTGTTAATAACTCTAGAACAATTTGGACTATGTTCTGAAGGTTTTATAATTACTACATTACCAGAAGCTAATGCACCTATTAGTGGCTTAAAAGTTAACTCAAAAGGGTAGTTCCAGGTTCCAATAATAAGAGTTGAACCAAAAGGTTCCTTAATAATTTGACTCTTTGATGGGAAGTCTAAAAAATTACCTCTAACATTTATCGGTTTTGTCCATTTTTTTAAGTTTTTAGTCATAAATTTTATCTCTTGAATAAGATTCATAATCTCAGCAGTGTAAACTTCCATTAATGGCTTTTTTAGATCTTTTTTAAGTGCCTCAACAATATCAAGTTCATGTTTTATAATCGATTCTTTTAGTTTTTTTAGAGCACTCTTTCTAAAACTAAGATCAAGTGTCTCTCCTGATAAAAAGTACTCTTTCTGATTGTTAAAAAGTTGTTCTATTAAACTCATTTAAATCTCCTATATATCTATAATAATATGCTAGTTATAATATTTTCTTGATCTGGGTTAAGATTCTAATTTTTTATGTTCTTTTTTATTCGATTATGTTCATTGGTATTGATTCAAAGAAGTTGAATACATCATGCATCATTTCATCAGTCCAATCATGGCCAATACCTTCATAAATTTTATACTCAATATTAACACCATATTCTTTTAGATATGAAGCATAAAGGGGAACTCTTTCAACTGGTGTTTTACCGGCAAAATCTCTGTAAAAGGCGGTAGCATCTCTATCATAAAATTCATTAGCGGCGTCATTTATAGGATCATTGTCTTCTGTTCCAACGAAGATGAACTGTTCAACTTCTTTATAAAGTTCAGGTATAAAAGTTGCACCATCAATCTTATGCAAATCAGCAAGACCCATTGGCCATGTTAACTCAGTTCCATTCATACTATTGGCAGGATAAACATAGGTTCCTGCAGAACCAGGAGCAGTTGCTTCAACCATGTCAGGATGAAGTAAAGGGAAGATACTTGATTGAGATCCACCGTTGGAGAAACCAGTCATATAAACTTTACGGTGAGGATTAAGGCCACCAACTTCCAACTCATCCATAAATCTGTTAATTACATTACGATACTCAAGGTCTGGTCGTTCCCAGAATTCATTTTCAATCTCTCTAAGTATCATTGAATTTTGAAATAAATACTGAGCTTTCTGGGGAATAAGCATTAAGATTACAGCATAGTTATATTCATCTGCAAATCTCTTATGGGAGTACATTTTATTTAAATAATTTACAGATAATTCTTTATAAGTTGAACCTGGTGAACCCATACCCATAAGGGCAGTTTTGGTTATATTCCCACTAACAGCAGATTCAGGGACATAATAAAAGAATGCATACTTGCTTATATCAGGGTCATTGATTAAAACAATTTCACCAATCTTAAGGTTATCAAGTTCTTTAATATCTAATGGATTTTCAAGATTGTAGGCTCTTGTTGAATCCTGACTCAAATACATAGTATATTTTCCAAAATATTCAGCTGATATCTCACCTCCTTGTTCTGTGTAGCGGGTAAACGAAGTATTCCACAATTGACCTTCATCAATAAAAGAAACGTAATAAATTTCTCTATAAGAGGAAAAATACTCACCTATTGTATCAATATGAAGATTATCGTTTTTTTTAACATCGTGATAATTATTTTTTACAGTTATCGATCCATTAGGATATTCATATGATAATTCTATAATGGAGGGGTGGCTTTTGAAAAATAAATCCAGTACTACTTCGGTAGCCTCAGGGTCATAAAACCCACTTTCATCAAATTGTATGATATGTGTGTATTTCAATTCAAATACTTGTTTATCTTTCTGGTTAGTATGAACCTCAGTATTTTCATTAGTAACACACCCAACTAAGAAAATAAAAGTGATGACTAGCAATAATATGACTTTTTTCATTTATCCCTCCAATTAATCTTTTACAGCATACAAAATATAAACATTACAAATATATCAATGACAATTTTAATATTAATAGGACGTATCGGTCTATGAGTCATTACTTTTGATTCCAATGAAGTAAAACAGTAAATTTATTAAACATTTTGATCCTATGTGATCTATAATTAAACAAGAAGTATATATACTGAATATATTATTTAGAAGTAGATTATTATAGTAAAAATACTGGTATTAATTATAGGAATTAACATTTGGAAGGTGAATTATGATAACAGATAAAATGGTTAATAGTTTAAATAAACAGATGAATAGGGAGTACTTTTCTTCATTCTTTTATCTTAGTATGGCATCTTATGCTGAGCAAATTGGTTTTAAGGGGTCTGCTAAGTGGTTCAAGATTCAACATCACGAAGAGAATTATCACGCTATGAAGTTTTATGAATACCTTCAGTCTAGAGGTGGTAAAATTGAGTATCTGGATATTGAAAAGCCGGAGCAGGAATTTAAATCAATGCAGGATCTTTTTACAAAAACATTAAAACATGAAGAAAACGTTACAAAACTTATTAATAACTTAATGGATATTGCAGTTGAAGAGAAAGACCATGCATCACAGATATTTTTACAGTGGTTTATTACAGAACAGGTGGAAGAGGAAGAGAATGTTAATGATATTCTTACTCAGATTAACCTAATAGCTGAGGATGTTAGAGGCCTTATGAACCTAGATAAAGAGTTAGGGCAACGAGTATTAAATGCTCCTATAGACTTCTCTAATGGACTACCTAAGGTTTGAATGTTTTGATTTCTCTTGCATTCATTTCAATAACATCAGGTTATCATATTACAAACTGAAGCTTGGTGTATTTTTTGGCAAGAACTAATAAACCGAAACAAACATCTAAACCAAAATTAACAACCCATAAAAATATTTATAATATATAAAAATATTTGCAATATAAATTGGGCATACTATAGTTTAGGTGGGAGTTTTCATGAAATGGGATGATAAGTATTTAATAGGAATAAAAGATATTGATAATCAACACAAAAAATTAGTAGAAATAATTTGTAAATTTAAAGATTCACTTTCGGATAAAACATTAAATATTGTTGATGAAATGGGACATATCATTAAATTTCTAGTTTCTTATGCAAATTATCACTTTGAAGCAGAAGAAGCTTTTATGGAACGTATTTCATACCCCGACTTAGAGTTGCATAAGAGAATACACTCTGAATTGATTACAAAATTAAAAGAAGTTTTAGTTAAACTTAAGAGTAAACAATCATATACCCCAATAGAGTTTTATTACTTTCTCATGAAATGGTTGACTGAACACATAGAAGGAGAGGATGACAAAATTGGTAAATTCTATAAAAAATCTGTCAAAATATCTCAAAGTACAAAAACAAAACTATTAGTTGATAGCGGATATGTATTATCAGTATTTGAGCCAAACCTAAATAAATTAAAGCTTCTTCGTAAAAATAATCTTGTAACAATAGAAGATGAAAATAAAAAGAAGTTAGATTTTATACTTAGATTTTATAATCAATATGCAGACAAATCTTTAGGCATAATAGTTCAAAAACTTAAATCTGTAGCTATTCTATTTGAAAGGGAATTAATAACAAAAGAAGAACTTAATTGTTCAATGCAAAATATAGTTAATAAAACTGATATAAATGAATTACTAAATACAGATGATGATGTTAAACATAATTTAGCTGACCTTGAATATCTGAACGAAAATAACCTAATAACAGCAGATTTATATTCTGATGTGAAATTAAGAGTAGAAGTTTAAAATGATATTAAAGGACAATAAATTTATAAAAATATTTATACTAATTATATTTATATTTAGTTTCAGATTGAATGGAACCTCTTTAGTTGGAATGTTTTGATTTCTTTAAGTTACGTTCAATTATCTTAGTTAAATATTTTGATTTAACCTGCTCACTTGCAACTATCTGTTTAACTACTGGTAATTTTAATATAACTCCAAGAATTGCAGCTAGAATACGATGATTGAAGTGGGCTTGATTATCAAAGATTAGGTTCTGTAGTTTACCTTTTTCTATAGCCTCCAAAACAACTCTATGGTTTATATCAACAGGAGTAAATACTCTAACTTCTCTTTGATTCATTTTAATGGCATCTGGTTTACAAACACCAATACAAACTCCACACCCTAAACAATTTTCTTCTATTAGCTTTGCAGTTTTTTCTTTTGGATTTATGCTGTTTTTTGAAACCAAAGACAAAGCTTCAACTGGACAAACTTCTACACATTTCCCACATCCAATACACTTTTCTTCAATTACATGTGAGATGAAATTTGATGAGTTGATTCCATGGGAAACCCCAAACCTTCTAGCCCCTACAAGTGCTTCACAGCAGCATGAACAACAGTTACAAATAAAGGCTACTCTGTTTTGAACATTCTCTCCAAACTGGACCAGGTTGTGTTTTTTGGCAAGATCTAATAGATCAAGACATTCAGCATCGGATATTTGTTTAGCATACCCATGTTTTATTAGTGAAGCAGCAGTATTATTAAAAGTCATACATATTTCCATTGGAGCATCACAGGCCTCTCCAATATGTTCTTTTTTATGACGACAATAACATGTTCCTACACCGATATGGGATGCAGTTTTTATTACTTCTGTAGCTCTCTCATAATCTAAAACATAAAGATTTCTATCTTCTATAGTCTCTTCTTGTATAAATGTTCTTCCAAGGGGAGTTGGCATTGTAAAAAGCTCTTTCACAAAATCATCTTCGACATTTAAATACTGATGAAACAGTTCACTTAATACTTTCTGATCCAGCTTTCCACCAACTCTCATTAATGAAAATTCAAAAAAACCAGCCATTGGAGGCGGCATTGCGTATGTAGAACTACCATCGATGTCGATATCAATAAGCAAGGCTCTAGATGCAAGCTTATTTAATATTTCACTGGACTCAGCAGTGCTTTTCTTCCAGGCCTTTGCGGCAACATTGGCTTTAAAAGGTTTAATGGGTAATAATGCAACTAATCTTGCTTCCTCTTCTGAAAACATAACATTTAATATTTTATAAAGGGTTTCAGAGGGTGGTGCTCCTAAAGGAAATTTATTTAATCTTTCAGTTAATTTATCATATCCTTTTCTAACAGTATTATGTCCCAATTCATCCTCCAATTAAAAAACATCTAACTCAATTATATCAAATATCTCAGTAAATTGGAAAATTTTTATTTGACCTAGGTTATGGATATCGAAGAATAGAAAAATATTATACATTATTAAACTAATACTCTAAAATAGAAGCATAATAAAATTATTGTTTTTGTCATCCTTATTTATGATGTTGTCTAAATCATATTAATAACCAAGTGAGGTCATTATGAAAAAAATACGGCTTATAGTCATATCAATCACAATCATCCTCGAAAGTTGTATATCTATCGATTTACCATACAAGATTGATAAAGAGTTCAATCTTGCATATAACGAGTATTCCCAGCTAATTGCTAATATAGAAACAGCGACTTCCCACGGAACAATGTCGTTGAAGGCTGGAAAGTACTATGTTGATTCTTTGAAAAATGATTACATTCAACTTTCAAAGGATACAACGATTGAGTACTCCATTGACTTCTATATCCAGAGTTCATTACCAGTTGGTGATGGTCTACTCGTGATCCCTGAGTTAAATGACTTTTACATTAAGTTTTCAAAAGAGGTAATCCTAAAAACTGGCAGCCTCTCTATAGCCATCTTGGATATTGATCTCAACAACGAAGCTGATATTATATCTAAGGAAGTTTTTAATGTTAAAGTGAACATAGGCCGATCACTCTCACATTTCATCATCCTAAAGTTGATTAACGACAAGAACGGTAACCTTAAGTTCGAAGACGGTATCAAACATCTATATGTCAAAGATTTCAACATGAACTTGAAACCAGAATCTATTGTCTACTTCGATGATTCTATTCTGGTCCTCGGAAAAGACTCAAGTGTTGCCCTCAAAGATGTAATAGTCAGCATAAAAGACGGAAGCCTGATAGGTAGTTTCAGTGCTAATCTAAACCTGAAAGAGGGTACAGTAATATCCGGGGGCGATCTCGACACAAAATTTGACAAGCTCAGTATGGCCCTTGCTGGAACATGCAATATCAACAAGGAATCTATAACCTTCAATGCTTCTGGTGTCGAAGAAAATTACCTTTCATCAGGTAAAGGATACATAAATATATTAGAAGGCAATGAATCGACTATGATGATCATAGAATCAGTGAACCTTGGAATAGAGAGATTTATGTTCCACAGGGATGAAATGGGAACATCACTAACCGCAAAACTCATAGGTTATGTGCATCTAGACAAATCTGACATTATTATAGGTGGTGGGTTCTTAAGTTTCGACTCTGCAGACCTCGAAGGTTTTGTATTTGAAATTGGTGTTGAAAACCGGATTGAAATTCCAAGTTTTGATATGCAAAATGCCATTATTGTCCTCATAGATGGTGACAAGACGATGACCATAAGTATGACAGGGTTAAAGATAACCGATCTCGTTAGTAGTGATTGGGAAAACATTCATGTGGATACTGGAAATATTAAATTCAATGATGTTACTGCATCTCTGAGTGAAGGTAGTGATGTCATCCTAATGCTCAACTCCATTGATGGATCAAATGTCCGGATTAATACTGCTGAAGGCATTATCCTTAATCCGACTATGGATAACACAGGACCGCCGGTAATTGGTATCGAAAGTGTCTGGGATAATGTAATCATTAGCCCAAGTGAAGGAGGATCATTGCAACTTAAGAATACTGAACTTAGCGTCTCGGTTCTGGAATGGAATCCAATGCGTGCAAATATCAACATCAGTACTTCGAGCCCTGATGTTAGTAACATCGTTAGTGGAAAATTTCCTATAGCAAATCTTGGTGTGCAGCTTCCAGAAGCAAACTTCTTAATCAATGATAAAACACTCGAGTTCGAGATTCCGCAGATAATAGCAAGCATGCCCTATGTTGACTTTAATTCCTTACTTCGAACTCAGATACCTGATTCGAAAAAGGGTAAAGTTAAAGGTATGCATAACGTGATTAAAGCAATAATAATCGCCATGAATCCAGTTGATGCTCTGCGTCTTGAGAGATTCAGGATACGAACTGACATCTCGAATATTAAGAGTCTGCATTTCATCTTTCAAGACGGATTCCTTAATTTCGAGGGGAAAATCAAAGCAACTACAAGATTTCTTGCAACAAAAACCCATATAAAAGTCAAGATTTTCCCTCCGAAATTTAAAACTTGGAAATCTCAGGTTGAACTCGAACATATATCGGTTTTTGTGGATCTTAGAGGTCGTGTTAATCTGCAGACAAACATTGAAGAAGAAGGTATGCTTCTGGATGACTTCAAAATCGCTGTCAGTCCTGAAACAGACTATGTCAATATTAATGATTTCCCCAACTGGATTGAAGAAGATCTTCTTGATATAAGAGGAACAATCGCTCGCCGTGTTAATAAGCTAAACCTACCTCTTTCAGCCACAGATCTTCTTGGAGATTCGTTTGGAGGTCTGGGAACAGAAGTATATGTCATTGAACTTAGACTTCTCCCCGAATTGGATAAGGTCAACTTCATCATGGGTATTAGAGGAAAACTCAAGCTCTAAAAACTCATCACTTAATCTCTTCAGAATTGTCCACATCCCCCAAAATAGAAAATTACTTAACCCAAATACTTTATTTGAGTAAATGATCCATATAACCCTTCTGAATTAAAAAATTATATGAATTTAAGATAGTAGGGGGGATATCATGTTTTAATTGATAACCTAGATCTGGATATTTAATAATTCTGTTAATATCTCCTACCATTTCATTTATTAAACCAACCACGCCTATAGTATTAGATACTTCATGGGGGAAGTTAAAAGTAGGGCCTGAAACTGCTGCAGAACTAATATTATGAACTGGATAAGTTAATTTTATCCTTAGAAGTGTATTGGCTTTAGAGACATATAATATTTTATCATCATCATTTAAAAACTTTTTTGAGAACAGTATATTTTCTCCTAGGTTAGTAGCTCTCTCTTCAATACAGATATTAGATTCATCGATACCGTTATAAACAGCACGTTCCTTAAAAATAAGTGCTTCAGAACTGTTCCATAAACCCCGTGTCCAATTACCTCTATCTCCAGAGAAAATTATCTTTTTTGCATCAATTGTATTAAATATGTCACAGGCATAATCACAAACTCTAAGATCATAAGAGCAACATACTACTATTACATCAGCCTTAACCTCATCTTTATGGCTACAAAAATAATCCCACAGAACTCTAGCATGGTCTAAAACATCTCTATTCATCTATACCTACAACATTATCTGATTTAATAAATTACAATTTAACTTGGATATGGGATAATAAAAATAGACAAACAGAACATTAATTTGTACTATATTAATATGAAAGTTGATGAACAGTTTCCAGGTTCAATAAGAACAGAGAATAAATATTTCAGATATCAACTACTTGGCTGTAACGATAATGAACTAAGTATTAATGGAATGGGACTTAAAGAGACAATGAAACCCTGTTTTAATATTAGACCAAAAGGTAATGTGGATTATCTAATACTCTTCTTCTACGATAATATTGATATTAGTATTTTAAATGGGTTGGAAATAACCATACGAAATAAATGGATTATATTATCACCTGGTACTAAGCATAGTTATGGTAATAAATTAAATAGTTGGTGTCATTCCTGGATACATTTATCAGGTGACTTTTTTGAATCACAGATTAAAGAGTACAACATTCCAATAAATGTATTACAAACAATGGATATATCTACTGTTTTTGAAAGTTTGTTAACCCAGATACATGAGGAAGTATATTTAAATAGTTCACCAATATTTAAAATTATCAAAAACTCAATAAATTCATTTTTATTAAAAGTTTCTAGAATAAAATCTAAACATTTAGAACCTAATATCCCTGAAAACTTATTAAAAGTAAAAAAGATATTAGACTTTAGGTATCATGAAAACTTACCACTATCTCTGTTGGCGGAAGTAGCTGGATGTTCAATTCCTTATCTTTGTTTAAAGTTCAAAGCAATATTTAAACTTTCACCTACGGATTATTTAGTTACTAAAAGAATTAATATTGCAAAACATTTTTTAACTACTACAGACATGAGAATTAGTGAAATTAGTATGAAGGCAGGTTTTAATGACATCTACTATTTCTCTAGAATATTTAAAAAAAAGATTGGTGTTAGTCCTAGTTTATTTAGAAAAAAACCCAAAAATTGACACCACTATTAATATAGACTAAACTTTATTTATGGGAAAAAATATTATAAGTTTAATGTCTAAACTTAAAATTTTATCATGGACAAGTTTAGTAGGACATATATTGAAATTTTATGTTTTATTCTTTTTTACTCTCATATTATCTTCTTGTATCTCTATTCCTAATATGCCAGAATTTGCAGCATCCAAAATGTATTCTATTTATTACAGTAACAAAGAATCAGAATATTTCCACGATGGTAAATCCCTACAAACAAATGTTGGGGAAGATTCATATATAGAGTTACAGCTTGCTGAGCAAAACCGTATTAAAGGATTGCAAACTCTTCAAGCTAATTTTTTTCTCCTTAATACAAGTACTAAAATGATTGAGTTTATTCCAGAAAATATATTTATAGTAACAATAATTAAAGGTAAATCTACAGCTCCGGAAAATATAAATATGTCACAAGATACTATGGTTCTCACTACAGATGGACCCCAAATAACTTATGAAAATGCTGAACAGTATATTATAACTCAAGCAACGAGTAGAATATCAGAATATGCACATCAGGTTTCAGAAATGGAAGCTAGTAAGGATTTCAGTGGAGTACCATCTTTCACAGGTCTTGAGACTTTCCTTTTTGGAAGAAGCATCCGTGAATCAATTATAGCCGGTAATCAGAGGATATCAGCTTTAAATGCAGTGGAACGGAGCTATGAAGAAGAAAAACAACAAATTTCTAATCAAATTGATGAGTTTCTTCTCGGACGTTCTTCTATTAAACCGGGTGAAGGTGTTAATGGAGGTATAGGATTTGATGCATTTAGTAGCACAATAGTTACAGAAATAATTGTTGATGATACATGGCGTCAATTATGGAATGAATCCTATAATTTTAGCATACCATCCAAAGCTAAAAATGGACTGCCGTTGATGGCTCAATCTCTTGAAAAACTTGATTTTATGAGACAGATTATCGAAGGGATGCGACAATATCGCAATGATCTAAATCCATACATTGGAGAGTCTGATAAATATCCAATATCTCCCTATTTTCCTGCAAATGCGGGTTTCTCTGTTGTATCAGAAGCAGACACTGAGAAACTCATCATGGGATTTACTCGTATTGATACTGTCGAATCGTTTGTTCTATTTTTTATTGGAAATGATTCTGTCCGATTACCAATAACATCAGAAATCTTTCATGTAATGAATTTTAACAATAATTTGCCTGAATTGATAACACCTGAACCTGCTACCCTCCCAATTCATTATTAAGTTGTTTTGAGCATGTAGCTGACTTTAATTAGGTTATTATATGATATACTTATACGGAATTTGCATATATTATTCATATAACATTTGTTGCAAAATTATTAATAAATTTAAAAATATAAAAGAGGTTTTATGTTAAAAAAATTAGCAATTGTTGGTATTTGTATCTTAGTTTTAATAGGATGCTCAATCTTCGATGATACTGAGGACTCTGATGGTTCTAATGGTTTAAATAACGAAGAAACTATTATAAGTACTCAGTTTGTAAACGAATTAGGTATAAACGCTAATTTAGGTCGGGTTATTAATGTTGGAATTGATCAAGAAGACATTATCTCAGGTTTGTATTTTGGAGAATTAGAAGTTGTTGCCTACCAGTACTCCCCAGGTTTTAGTGATGCTGGTGGATTTGGTAAAACAGGAAGTATAGATTGGGCATATAATGTTATTTTACAAAGTGGACACCCAACTGCCCGAGATATTGTATTAGAGAGTAATCAGGTTGTAGATATTAATGAAATGAACGGCGATTATGCAACTGCATTAGACGAAAGTTTTATTGATGAATACGACTATTTTTCTATAGATTTTTTAGAAGTACATATGAGTGGGATTGGACTAATTATGGATGATAAATTTTATGGTACTGATACTAACGGAGTAGCTGATGATCATCCATTATACAAGTATTCTCATCTATCAGATCTTCCAACATCAGGTTTTATGTCCAGTGAAATTGAAGATATACCTGTAAATGTTAGTACAACAAATCCATCTGTATTTTTAGTTCGATCAGATTGGTTCCCTGAAGCTGTAGCAGTAAATATTGATGCCTATGAAGAGACTGCAACAATTAACTGGTCAGATAAAACTATTACCGATTTCCAAAAAGAACTTATTGAGAGCTTAGTTGAAAATGGTACTAATCGAAGAAGTTATTTAGAACTCTTTTTTATTCCTTATGGTGAAGCCATACCAACTAGTATAAGTACAGAAGTTGTTGAAGAGGATGGAACTATAATAAACACCATTGAACAACCTATGGCAATATTAAGTTTCGATTTCTCAAATATGCTTTCAGATATATGTTTAACTGACTATCAGGATGATGATGTTTTTAATAATTCTAATACTGTAGATGGCCACTTAGACCCAAATAAAAGGTTAATATTTAGATTAGAAGATAGTATCCCTTTAGGATTATCTGTAACCATCGAAACTGAATAAAATTATTTTATTGTAAATAACATATTGGAGAAACCATGATACATAACAGAAAAACTTGGGGTGATAAACATAAGGAATTTAGGGCTGCTATAAATAAAGCTGGAACCTATGATTATGGAATGGAACTGTTTATGGATCTACATGGTAAAGTTCATTCAGCACCTGTCTCCGGTTATCCTGTTAGTACATTTGTAGATGAACTGTGGGAAGGATTAGATGAGACTACTTTTAGAGAATCCCTAAATGATAAAGGGCGAACTATTGCTTATGGTTTATGGCACTCTGCTCGTATTGAAGATATGTGTATGAATCTTCTAGTTATAGATTCAGAGCAGGTTATTGATAGTGGTGATCTGTTTTATCGATTAAATAGCTCAATTTATGATACTGGTAATGCTTTAACAACAGCTGAAATATTAGAGTTTAGTAAAACAATTAATATTGAAGTTTTAAAAGAGTACCGAAAGTTAGTTGGTATTAGAACTCGGGAAATTGTATCTTCTTTGACCTTTAAAGATATGAAAAAGAAAATTCTACAAAGTGGAATAGTTAAGATCAAAGAAAAAGCTGCAGTTGTAGACCATGAGGATGCATTATGGCTTTTAGACTACTGGTCTAATAAAACTATAGCTGGCATTCTCTTAATGCCCTGTACTAGACATTTAATGGTACATTTAAATGAATCAGTGGCTGCTAAAAATATAAAAAAATAATTATTAAATCTTCATCTTGTATAATCTTTTATAGGGATTCAAGTCATTTAATTATGAAAACCAATGTTTTCAGCTAGATTCATGTACCTGAAACAATCAAATTCCTTGGAAAGGGTGGTCAATAGAACTTTAAATAACTATTATAACTAATAGGAGATAATGATGACTACTATGAAACAATTCCCGGCATTCCGGCTGAAAATATTATTAACACTAATGGCAGTACTTTCTGTTAGTTTTGTTTTAACAACATTAGCACAAACAGTGGCATTTGGATTAATGCATGAAATTGTAAATCCAGGTTTAATTATAAAAAGAATTGTTATCAGTTTCCTATCTTATGGTATGGTTCCCGGTCTGGTTTTTGGTGGAATAATGATAAGATATTTAAAACCAGTTCATGATACTACCTATGCTATATTTAATAATGAAGAAGTAAAGGATGATGATAGAAAACTTGCTATTAAACGTATCTCCAAGCTTAGCAATGTTGTTTGGATTATTAATATGGCTGGGTATAATATAGGATTTTTAGCATCAACTTTATCTGATCAATATACATTAAGGGAATTTGTTGTTGCATTTATTTTAAATTTAGCTACAGCTTCAATATTTTCGTTTGTTCAGATAAACCTGTTTAATCTTATTCTGGCTAAAGCCCGGTCTTTATTAAAGATATATTATTTGGATGGAAACAGATCAACCGGATTGATTTATAGAAATATGGCATTTATTATAGCCCTGTCTATCTTTATATCGTTCACATTTATAACCGCCGGCCAAGAGATATATGAATCTGAAGAGCACTATCTGATGTTGACTAATAGGGTCCTTGCAGGAGAGTTAACTATTGATCAGGCTAGGGACCAGTATAAAAAAGATGCTGCTGCTATGCTGGATGTAAGTCCGGATAGAATCAAATTCCCCTTTGATATGGATGTCTCAGAGAAACCAAAGCCAATATTAATCTATCTTGTATATTTTATTGATATTCTGCTTATTGCTGGTTTTATTCAGTATACATTAAGTCTCTTCCAGGTAAGACAAATTAATGATCTTAGTAATAAGATGAAAGAAATCTCCGAAGGTGGAGGTGATCTTACAAAGCAGGTGGAGGTTTCTGAATTTGATGAAGTGGGAGTGCTTACAAATACTATAAACGTTTTTTTAGATGGTTTAAGAACTCTAATAAAAGACGTTTTGATCGTAGGGGAAAAAGTTCGTACCTCTGCATATACAATTAAAGAAGTATTAGAAACAACTGAAAATGCTACTATTGATATTGTACGAACAACGGAACAAACCGCTAACAGTACAAAAGATCAGGTGAAAATAGCTGATGAAACGACATTCACAATAAAAGAGATGCTTAATTCTGTTAAGGCTATCTCTGAAAATGTAGAAATACAATCATCTTTTGTAGAGCAGACATCCAGCGCTATTACACAAATGTCTGCTAATATCGATTCTGTAAACCAAACAACTAATTCTGCAAACCGTTTAAGTAAAGAGTTGGTAACAGTCGCTGCCGAAGGTGGAAAAGCCGTAAATCAATCAATTGTAGCTGTTAAAAAAGTAGAGTCTTATTCAGAAGAAATTAATAAGATGGTGTCAATAATAACAAAGATTGCAGCTCAGACGAACCTACTGGCAATGAATGCAGCCATTGAAGCTGCCCATGCTGGTGATTCAGGACGTGGTTTTGCCGTAGTAGCTTTAGAGGTTAGAAAACTCGCAGAAGATTCATCTGGTAGCGCCAAACAAATATCTAATCATATTAAAGAGATGGTTTCTCTTGTTAATGACGGTGTGCATCTTTCGGAAGGTGCTGGTCAGGCTTTAGGCAGAGTTGGTGATGATGTAAATAAAACAAGCTCATTAATAAATGAAGTTTCTTCAGCCATGGATGAGCAAGCAGTTGGAGCAAAAGATGTTTTGGGGGCTATTACGTCCTTAGTAGAATCAACCCAGTCTATAAGATCAATAAGTAATGAGCAACAGGAGAAAAATGTTACAATGAACAGGGCTATTGAAGCTCTATCTAGTAGTTTCAAACAGATTGAAGCCGCATCCCTGGAACAGAGTGAAGGTACTAAAAATATTCAGTCCAGTATAACTGATCTAAAAAATGTTATATTGGATAATGAAGCTGCTACTACTGAACTTGATAACTTATTAAAAGGATTTATTTTATAGTAGGTAAAAATCCCATAGAGCAGTTACTGTAGTAACATAAAATACTTTATTCTCTAATTAAAAAAATTATAGTTGCAATACTGTTAATGCCGTGTATTATGCATTTAATAGCACATCTTAATGAATCAATAAGTGCTAAAATATAAAAAAGTAAGGGTAAAGTATGAAGTTGGTTAAAAAAATTATTGTTCGGGTATTGTTAGTTTTAATAACTATAGGTTTATTAATAATTTTAAGTGCAGGTGGAATATTAACACTTGTTATTGTTAATGGAAGAGCAGACTTTGAAGAGTTAGATGTTGCATCAAATTATGGTGTTAATAGTTCTGAATTAGACCTATTAACCTCCGATGGATTTAATATAAAAGCATATGAAGTTAAAGCCGAGAATCCTAAAGGGTATATTATTTTATTATCTGGCATATATTCCCCGTCAGTAACAACGTTTTACGGGTATTCCAAAATGTTTTCAGAGCTAGGGTACTCATCACTATTAATTGAGATGAGAGCCCATGGTGAAAGCTCTGGTGATAAAATTATGTTAGGGTACACCGAGGAACATGATGTTTATGCAGGTGTTGATTATATCGATTCAAATTATTCAAATAACATACCAATAATTATAATGGGTACTTCTATGGGAGGTACTGTTGCAATAAATTCAATCGCTAATAACAGAAGAATTAATGGTGTTATAGCTCAATCTGCATTCTCAAGTTGGGAAGAAAATATGATGGATCAATTTCAAACATTTGGAGCCCCTAGGTTATTAACGTTGGCCCAAGTTCCATTTACTAAGTTTCTTTTAGCTATAAAATATGGAATTAAAAATATTAAAAATACTCCAGGGAATAATATAGCTAAAATTGATCCAGATAAAATACTGTTAATGCACTCGGAAAATGATTCCCAGGTTACCTTTAATAATTTTAAACGTCTATCAAATTTAATTACTGGGCCATTTGAGTCCTTTGTGGTTGCTGGAGATAAACATTTAATACTTGAAGACGAAGAAGAATTTATCAATCCAGAATTAAATGTAGAATATTACAAAACTATAAAAAGCTTTCTAAGTAAGATATAAAATAACTATGATAAAGATTTTTATGATGCGAATCTACTAAGTCTTTATCAATAAAGTAGTAATACAACCGTTTAGTTCTACGAATTTTTCTTCGTTTGTGTATCTTTTCCTAATGAGATCCCAAAAAACTTCGATATTTAAAGAAGTGAAGGGGAATAATTCATGAGAATGATGCCAATGGCTATGAATATAACAGCAGAACAACCTAGAGTTGATGTTAAACAAAGATTAGCCGAACAACCAGAAACCAAATCTTTTAAGTCTGAATATGATAACCAGAGAAATAGACAGATCGACACTGATAATAAAACTAAACAAAGTGAAGAGTCTAATAAAGAAGTACAAGTTTCTCACAAAGAAAACGAACAGATAAAAGATGTAAGTAAAGATGATAATAAAACTAATACAGAAGCAAACGTTAAACCTAATAAATCTGATAAAGCAAATACAGATACAAAAGAGACAAAGGTTACCGATAAAACTAACAGTGCTGAAACTACTAAAAACGGTGAGTTAGATAAAAACATACTTCAGTTTGTAAAAAAAGCTAGTGCAGAAGTTCCTAAACCTGAATCAAATAAAAACAAAGATATTAAAAATGTCTCTAATAAAACCAAAAGTGAAAAAGAGATTAAAGCAACAGATAAAGATCTACTAAATCAGAGCATGGCATCATCTAGTTTAATAAATGTCGAAAAGAACCCTGATATTAAATTAGAAGTTACTGAAGATGTTGAAGCTGGGGTTAAAGAGTTAACATTAGATGGTAAAAAATCTGAAGAGACTGAAGGTTTAAGCAAAGATAACCAGGAAGTTTCAAATAACAAAAATGTTAATTTAAACCAGGTTTCAGATCTTAAAAAAAGTGTAGAGAAGAAACCAGCAGATAATAAAGTAGAAAAGAAAGAGGGCAAACTTAAAGTTAACGATCTAAGAACACAAAATACCGAGGTATCTAATGTTAAAGAGGAAGCTGCAAATAACCAAGTAACCCCGGTTAAATTAGATAGTGCTGAAACATTAGAAGCAGGTGCCGATAAAACTATAATTTTAGGATCAACGGAAATATCTGCAGAAGGTGAAGGTGGTAAAGCACAAGCACCAGTAATGAAAGAAGCAGCATCCATATTAAAACAACAATTAAAAGATTTTGGTAATAACGAAATCGTAAAACAATCTAGATTTATATTTAAAGATAACAATGTAGGCGAAATTAAATTGATTTTAAAGCCAGAATCTTTAGGACAAGTAAAAATAAATCTAAATTTAAACGAAAATAGTTTAGCAGGTCAAATAGTTGTCGAAAATAATAGTGTAAAAGAAATTTTTCAAGAGAATATGAGTCAATTAACTAAAGCATTAAAGGCTGAAGGATTTGATACTGCTGATTTAGAACTTTCATACAATGGTGAGAAAGAATCTGATAAAAAAGATAAGGCAGATAATAAACAATATTTTAGTGACAGATTAAAAAGGATTGATGAAAGTGGTCAGGTTGTACGTTACGGTACAGCTAGTGCTGGAATCAATTTAACGGCCTAGGGGGAAGGACATGATTAATACATCAAGATTATCAGGTGCAGAGTTTGCACAGGTAGATAGCCAGGTAAATAGCTTTAATAAAGCTTTAAATAAAGGGCAAGTAAAAAGTCAGGATATGGGTAAGGATGAGTTTTTAAAGATTTTAATAACTCAGCTACAAAACCAGGATCCTACTAAACCAATGGAAGATAAAGAATTTATCTCTCAAATGGCTCAATTTTCATCCCTAGAACAGATGACTAACTTAAATAGTGAGTTCTCTAATTTAGCAAGCAAACTTTCAGGTAGCCAGGCAGTTACTCTATTAGGAAAGAATGTGACAATATCAGATTTAGCAGGTAACCAAATAACAGGTAGAGTTGAAGCTGTAACAGGTGGAGAGAAACCACAATTACAGGTTAATAATAGATTATACGATTATTCAGATATCGACAAAGTAACAGAGTAAGGAGAGTTTAGCTTATGATGCGATCACTATATTCAGGTGTTTCAGGTTTACAAAACCATCAAGTAAAAATGGATGTTTTAGGTAATAACATTGCAAATGTTAATACAATCGGTTTTAAGAAGGGTAGAGTAACATTTCAAGACATGGTTTCTCAGAATATGTCCGGTGCTTCTAAACCTACAGAAGAACTAGGTGGTGTTAACCCTAAGCAAGTTGGGCTCGGTATGTCTGTTGCTTCAATCGATACTATTTTTACACAGGGTTCATTACAGACTACTGGTGTAAGAGAAGATATCGCCATTCAGGGTGATGGTTTTTTTGTACTAAAAAACGGAGATAAAGAAGTTTATACAAGAGCAGGTGCTTTTGGTGTAGATAAAGATGGAACATTTGTAAATCCAGCTTCTGGTCTTAAGGTTCAAGGTTGGGGTGCAGAATTAATAGATGGTAAAAGTATTGTAAATACCGCATCTGATCCAGGGGATTTATATATTCCTATTGGTGGTAAAGATGCAGCAAGGGCAACTACAGAAGTTGAATATGCTTGTAACTTACAAAAAACAACACCGGTTTTAGGTCCTAATGCATCAGCTGCAGAGATTGCAGATGGTACTTGGACTGTAACAAAAGATGTATACGACTCATTTGGTGAAAAACATAAACTAAGAGTTGATTTCATAAAAGATCCAGATTTTAACAATCAGTGGATTGCAACAGCAACTATAGATTCTGAAACTGCAGCTGGATCAAATGCACGAATAGCAATTGGTGGAGCAGAGGCTGATGGTAACGAGTTTAGAATGCAGTTTGATAACTTTGGTACACTACAAAGAGCATTTTCCGGGGACGATTTAAACGGTGGAATTGATGCTGGAGACCTGAATATTCAGATAACATACGACGTTCAAGGGTCAAATGTTGATACTGAGGCTGAAGGCTTTCAAGAGCAGACATTTAACTTAAACTTAGGTGAAGTAGGAAGTAATACTACATCAATAACTCAGTATGGATCTTCAAGTTCTACCAAGGCATTTGCACAAGACGGTTATTCTATGGGTTATTTAGAAAACTTTCAAATTGACCAAAGTGGAAATATTACCGGTGTTTATTCTAACGGAACTAATAGGGTTTTAGGTCAGGTTGCACTGGCTACATTTACAAACCCTGGTGGTTTAGAAAAAACTGGTGAAACTAACTTTGCAGTATCAAATAACTCTGGGGACGCTAACATCGGACCTAGTGGGATAGCTGGAAAAGGTAAGTTTATCTCCGGAGCACTAGAAATGAGTAACGTAGATTTAGCCGGAGAGTTTACTGATATGATCGTAACCCAAAGAGGGTTTCAAGCAAACAGTAAAACCATAACTACATCTGACCAGATGTTACAAGAATTGTTAACTCTAAAGAGATAATTAGATGATTAAGGTAACGTTTTTAGGTAAGAAGGGTGAAGGAATGTATCTGAACCCTCATCAGATTGAATATATACAGAGTAAGCCAGATACCATGATTATGATGTTAAGTGGTAAAAAGCTAATGGTCGCAGAATCATATGATGAAATATATAAAAGAATTGTAGAGTATCGTAAAGAAATTGGTGCTTTCAAAAATGAGGAATAGTTAAATGGATTTAGCTTCTATAGGTGGATTTGTTCTTGGAACAGGTCTTATACTTTGGGGTATAATATCTGGTGGTAATGCATTATCATTATACTGGGATTTACCTTCTTTAATCATTGTTATTGGTGGTTCATTTGCTGGAATGATTGCAATGAGCCCGATTAGCAGAATAACAGGCCTTGCAAAATACTTTTCAGTATTTTTTAATTTACAGATCTTTAACAAAGAGGAGATCATAACTCAACTAGTTGCCTTTTCAGAAAGTGCTAGAAAAGAGGGGCTGTTAAGTCTAGATGATGCTTTAAACGATGTAGAAGATGATTTTTTACGTGGTGGAATGAGACTTGTTGTTGATGGATCAGACCCTGACGTTATTAAATCTGTTTTATACAGTGATTTAGATAAAATAGAAGGTCGGCATCAAAAAGGTATAAACTTTTTTGGTGACTGGGGTACTTTAGGTCCCGCTTTTGGTATGATTGGAACACTAGTTGGTTTAATCGGAATGATGGCAAACCTAGAAGATATATCTTCAGTTGGTAAAAACATGGGTGTTGCACTTATTACAACATTTTATGGTTCTATTTTAGCCAATCTATTTTTAATTCCAATACAGAAAAAACTTCAAGATAAACATGTATCAGAAATGCTAGTTAAAGAGATAATGGTAGAAGGGATTTTATCAATACAAGCTGGGGATAACCCAAGAATTTTAGAACAAAAACTTTATACATTCTTGGCACCTGATGAAAGACCAACTCCTGGAGGAGATGAGTAATTATGGCAGATCCAAAGAAAAAATGTCCCGAATGTGAAGAGGGTGCACCAGCCTGGCTTGCAACCTACGGGGATATGGTAACATTATTAATGTGTTTCTTTGTTATCTTAATGAATCCAGAAGCTATTGATGGTGCTCGTTTAGAGCTTATATTGGCTTCTTTTACTGGTTTAGGTCCCCTAGAAGGTGGTAATACCCTAGAAGTTGGAAATTTAGTAGAGTTAGGTAACTCAGTAATGACATTACCGTCTCAAGCAAAAGGTCGTGGTTTAGATAAAGCTAGAAAAAGTGCTAATAGTCTTTTTGCTACAGAAGTAAAAACTAAACAAGTGATGATAAAAGAAGATGAACGTGGTCTAATAATTTCTTTAGCAGGAGATTCTTTTTTTAGACCTGCTAGTGCAGAAATAGATATAGAAAGATCTAGAGAAACTTTGAAAAAGGCTGCTGATTTATTAAGTAGTAGTTTTTTAAGTGATAGAAAATTTAGAATAGAAGGGCACACTGATTCTGGTGTTCCTGATCCTAATGGTTTATGGCCAAGTAATTGGGAACTTGCAAGTGCAAGAAGTAATAATGTATTAAAATACCTTGTGGAATTTGGTTCAACCGAACATCAATTTAGCACAGCATCCTTTTCCGATACTATGCCTGTTGATTTAAGTGGGACTCCAGAAGGTGATGCGTATAATAGAAGGGTTGAAATAGTAGTTTTAGCCGATGGACATTTATAATGTAAATAGTATTTTACTATTTGCATTATGTGAATTTTTCTGGTATTGTAAAAATAATATGATAGGTGTAGTTTATGTCTGATGAAGAAGAGTTATCAAATGCTATAGAAGGTGACGAAGGTTTTGATGCTGGAGTTGGAAGTTCAGGTTCTGGTTCCGGTGGAAATAAGTCAAAAAGTGGATTAGTTAAAATATTAACATGGGTTGTTGGTATTATAGTTGGTACAATATTTATTGTTACTGTTGTTGTTATAACAATAGGAGTAATTGATAGAGGAAATCAATCTCAAAGTTTTGCTCAAGTATCCGAGGAATATAATACAAAACCACCAATAATGGTATATTATGGTGATATGATGGAACAGATTCGAGGTAGAACTTCAGATAAAGTTCCTATCTCATTTATAATTGAAATAGATTTTGGTTATCCTGAGGAACGAGCAGCAGCACTATCTGCCGAAATTACTCAAAGGTTACCAGCAATTGTAGATTTAGTTCGAAGTTATTTTAGTAGTAAAAAAGCAGATGAACTTTCAAATGAAAATGAAGAGTTTTTAAAGTTACAAATTAAAGAAAAGATCAATAGAATATTAACTAATGGTCCAATTGAAATGGTTGTAATAACTAAAAAAGATATGTTCTAAAAAATATTTATATTTTTTAAGGTGGATAACAGATGACTGAAGTTCTTTCCCAAGATGAAATAGACCAACTCTTAACGGTAATTTCAGCAGGGGATGTTGAAGGTGAAGATACAAAACAGATAACGGACCGTAAAAACATAAAGATTTATGATTTTAAGCGTCCTGATAAATTCTCAAAAGATCAGATTAGAACTGTTTCTGTTATGCACGATGCGTTTGCTCGTCATACTACAACATCTCTATCTGCAATGTTACGATCTTTAGTAAATGTGCATGTTGCATCGGTAGATCAGTTAACTTATGAAGAATTTATACGGTCAATTCCTTCAACAACAGCTTTAGCTCTAATAAACATGGACCCATTAAAGGGTTCAGCTATATTAGAAATTGATCCAGCTATTACTTTCTCTATGATAGATAGACTATTTGGTGGACCTGGTGAAAACTCTAAGGTAAATAGAGAGTTAAGTGATATTGAGCAATCAGTTATTGAGAGTATTATTGTAAGAATATTAGGTAACCTTAGGGAAGCATGGTCCCAGGTTATCGACTTAAGACCAAGGCTAGGAAATATTGAGACAAACCCACAGTTTGCTCAGATTGTACCACCAACAGAGATGGTTATCCTTGTTACATTAGAAACAAGAATTGAAGACGTTGAGGGTATGATGAACTTTTGTATCCCATATCTAACACTTGAACCAATTATTTCTAAGTTATCCGCACAGTTTATGTACTCAACTATTAGACGTGGATCAACTACAGAGAACTTAAATATATTAAAAGACTCACTTTCGGTAATAGATGTTCTACTTTCTGCCGAAATAGGTAGTATGGAGTTGCCAGTAAAAGATGTAATCTCCATACAACCAGGAGATACAATTCGTTTACCAAATGTAAAAATAGGTGACCCTATGATACTTAAAATTGGAAACAAAGCTAAATTTAAATGTAGACCAGGTATGGTCGGTAATTCTATTGCAGTTCAGGTTACTGAAAAGCTAGAAGATATAACACCAGAAGAATTTGAAGAATTAACAGGGGAGGATATGGACGAATGATGAGTGATGGATCACTTTCGCAGGACGAGATAGATGCTTTATTATTTCAGGGGGGTAGTGACTCTCCAGATGCTACACCTGCTCCAGGAATAACAGACTCCGATAAAGATAACGTACTCTCCTTATTAGATAAATCTAAGGATGGAATTGGGCAAACCCTTTCGGGGATGCTTGGTAAAACGACAACTATAACATTAGGATCTGCTAAGATAACAAATAAAGATTCATTGTTACCAGGTATAGACAATGAAATTGTTGAGATTAAATTAGATTATACTGGAGAAGCTCCAGGGGAACATCTTTATTTAGTAAGTAAAGATGACTCAGTTAAAGTTGCTGGTTTAATGTCTGGGCAAGAAGGTCTTGAATTAGATGCAATGGCATTGGCTTCTATTGGTGAAGCTATATCTCAGATAACTGGGACTTTATTAACTTCAATCGAAAGAGAAACTAAAAAAAATGTTTCACCTTCGGCTCCTGAAGCTCAAGCGATACCTAAAGCAATGGCAAGAATACCTGATGGTGATTTTGTTACTGTTGAACTTAATTTAAATGTTGAGGGCGAAGGTTCTATAAAATTTACTGAACTATTTGATGCAGCTATTGTTACAGCACTTAATGTTGTACCTCCAGATGCTGGGGGCCAGCAGCAAATGGGTGGTCAAATGCAACAACCTATGATGGGCGGACAGCAAATGCAACAACCTATGATGGGGCAGCAGCAGATGCAACAACCTATGATGGGACAGCAGATGCAACAGCCTATGATGGGACAGCAGATGCAACAACCTATGATGGGGCAGCAGATGCAACAACCTATGATGGGACAGCAGATGCAACAACCTATGTATCAGCAACAAAATGTTCAAGGTGTTCAATATCCAGCTCTTAATCAAGTTGATTTAAGTGGTATTGATAGTCGGAATATTGGTCTTTTAATGGATGTTTCCATGGAGCTAACTGTAGAGTTAGGTCGTACTAAATGGCAGATAAAAGATATTTTAGGTATTGGTGAAGGAACTATTATCGAGTTAGATAAGTTAGCCGGTGAGCCAGTTGATATCTTAGTAAATAAAAACCTAATAGCAAGAGGGGAAGTTGTAGTAATCGACGAAAACTTTGGTGTAAGGGTTACAGAGATTGTTTCTGCAGGAACTAAGACTATTGAGAGTTAAGCTACTCTTTATATTACTTTTCTTTTCAATATCACTATATTCTCAGGAGACAGAAGTTGATAAGACTCCTGATGAAAATAGTACTGAAAAAGTAAATCCACTAAGAGTAGATGAAACAACTCTAAAAATAAATACTCCGGCAGATCAAGTTCCGGAAGGCCAAGCGCCACTCCAGGTTAATCCAATTGGTGCTACAGAATATTTACGAGTAGTATTAATACTTGTTTTTGTTCTGCTCGCTCTCTATTTTGTATTAAAATTTATTAAAAAAGTTGGAGGTGCCAGAATTGGTATCGATAACGATCTGATCCATGTAATTTCTACACGAGCTTTAAAGGGATCAACTGCACTACATTTAATAGAAGTTGGAACTCAAATATTTTTAGTTGGAGCTTCTGATAGTAATGTTAACTCTATTGCAGAGATAACAGACCAGGAAAGTAAAGATAGAATAGCATTAAACCTTTCAACTGAGGCAGCTGGAAGTAAATCATTTGTTCAGTACTTTACTGATAAACTAAATATAAATAATGGAACGGTTGCACCAGAAGAGGAACCAAATATCAAAACACAAAAAGAAAAATTAGATAGATTTTAATTTCATTGACTGGGGGGGAGATGAAAAAAGTTCTTATAATTGTAGTTATGTTTTTAACTACATTAAACATATACTCACAAGAAAATAATCCTGATGGAACTACAGCTTTTGAAGAAGGTAATACTACACTCTCTTCAATACCATTTATTGATTTAGCTGTTCGAGCTCCTGAAGATAATAGTGAAGTAGCCCTATCTATTCAGTTATTACTGTTTTTAACTGTATTAACCTTATCTCCTTCAATATTAGTTCTTTTAACTGGTTTTTTAAGAATTTCCATTGTATTAGACTTTGTAAAAAAAGCGCTCTCATTGCAACAGGTTCCTCCAGCTTCTGTAATATTAGGAATATCCCTATTTATAACTACATTTGTAATGTGGCCAGTATTTACTGATATGTACGATAATGGTTTTAAACCCTTTGCTGATGGTCAAATTAATACAACAGAAATGTTAAGAGAAGTTGAGAAACCAATTAGACTTTTTATGTTTAAACAGTTAAATGGAAACCATAATAACATAGAACTTTTTATGAGTTTAAGAGATCTCCCTGCTCCAAATAATTTAAATGATGTTGATACTATTATATTGATTCCAGCTTTTATTATAAATGAGATAACAATTGCTTTTCAGATGGGGATATTAATATATATACCTTTTATAATAATCGATATGATTGTTGCATCAATTTTAATGTCTATGGGTATGATAATGTTACCACCAGTAATGATTTCTATGCCATTTAAACTTATACTTTTTATATTAGTAGATGGTTGGAATTTAATTATTAAATCACTTGTTAGAAGTATGCTTTAGGAGGGATTATGGATCAGGCAATAATTACAGAAATTATAAAACAATCTATTTTGACAATTATAATAGTTGCATCTCCAGTTTTGCTTATAAGTATGATTATTGGTTTAGTTGTTTCTATCTTTCAAGCTACAACTTCAATTCAAGATCAAACATTAACATTTGTACCTAAAATAATGGCTATTTTTGGTACTTTAATTATTTTTGGACCATGGATGGGTGATACTTTAATTGATAGAGCTACTTGGATTTTTGGCCTAATAGCTGAAGTAAAGTAGATGTTTTTAGAGAGTTTCGCCCAAAACTCAACTATATATTTTCTCATATTCGCTAGAGTTATAGCTCTATTTATGACGTCCCCTATACTTTCAAATGGAACAGTTCCTGGAGTTGTTCGGAACGCTTTAGCATTAATGATAACTATAACCATATTTCCTTTTGCAAGTGAATATATTATTCCAACAGATGGAATTTCCCTGATTTTTGTAATAATAGGAGAAGTCATTTTAGGTGTTATTACAGGTTTCTTCATAACTATAATTTTTTCTACATTTCAGTTAGCTGGTCAGATGTTTGCAGTTCAGATGGGTTTTGGTGCATCTCAAGTTTTTGACCCTATGGCACAGGTGCAAATACCAGTAATTGGTCAATTGTTTAACTTTATTGCACTTTTTATTTTTATTACTACTGGAGCATTTCAAAAGATATTTGTTGTAGGAATTATAAAATCTATTCAATTTGTCAAAGCAACGGATCTATTAGTTCAGCAGGAATTTCTTTTAGAAAGAGCAATTATAGCACTTGGTACACTATTTACCCAGGCATTAGTTATTGCATTTCCAATGTTAGGAACATTGATTTTATTATCTGTAACTATGGGTTTATTAGCAAAAGCTTCACCACAAATGAATTTAATGATGATCGGTTTTCCTATTCAGATAACTATTGGATTTGTTATGATTACATCTTCCTTACCTTTTTTAATGGAAAAGTTTAATATAATTTTGGATAACAATTTTCAGTTTATAGCTGAAATGTTTTCGAAGGTAGCTAGTTTTGGATAGATATTTATATATTGATGATTATAATTTAGAATATCAAAATATCCACTTACAATGGTTTGCCGCTGAAGATGAAGGTCGAACCGAAGATGCTACTGAACAGAAAAAGAAGAAAAGTAGAGAAGATGGTAAGGTTGCTAAGTCATCGGAATTAGTAGCAGCTTTAGTTGTTTTATTACCAATTAGTACAGTTGGGATTTTGGCTTCCTTCTTTTTTGGTAAATTAAGAAGTATGATGATCTACTTTTTATCAAATATAGATCGGTTTGAAATTATGGAGTTTGGGACATTAGTTCCAACATTTTTTAGTTATTACGCTGCGGTTGTTGCACCTATTGCAGCAGTTGCATTTGTATCAGCTATTTTGGCTAACTTATTACAGGTAGGTTTTCTGTTTACAACGAAGGCAATTGAACCTAAATTTGATAAAATTGCTCCTAACCTTGGTAAATATATAACAAAAACACTATTTTCTATGGAAGCTATTTTTAATTTATTAAAATCTATTTTTAAGATAGGAATCATTGGATTTTTAGCTTATCTTAATGTAAAATCAATAATACCTAATTTAGTTGTATTAATGAATCACTCAATTGCTGAATCATTACGTCTTATTGCAGGTACAGCTTTTAAACTGATGATTCAAGCTGCTGTTTTTATGTTGGTTATATCTATTCCTGATTATATTTTTCAGAGAAGACAACATTTAGATTCTATTAAAATGAGTAAACAAGAAGTTAAAGAAGAGTATAAGCAGATGGAGGGTGATCCTCAGATTAAAAGCCGGTTAAAGCAAAAAATGCAGGAGATTTTGAATAGTACAATGATACAAAATGTTCCTACAGCTGATGTTGTTGTAACAAACCCGACACATTTTGCAGTTGCTTTAGAATATGACCGAGAAACCATGGTAGCTCCTAGGGTTTCTGCTAAAGGTCAAGATAATATAGCTCTTAATATTAGAAGGGTAGCAAAAGAAAACGGTGTACCAATAGTTGAAAATAAACCATTAGCTAGGGGGCTTTACGCTGATACCGAGATTGGGGATACTGTACCTGATAAGTATTGGAGTATTGTTGCTACAGTATTGGCTGAGGTTAAAAGAATTGATAATTCAATGTCGTAGTGATATTTGATTTTTATATATAGGGAGAGTAGTGTTATATAATGTCTAGTATTCAGGATAATATAAAAAGAGTTATAGGTGAAAAGGGTGGAGATTATGTTATAGCATTTGCAATTATTGGTGCAATTATGCTTATCATGATTCCTATTCCTACAGGATTACTCGACTTTTTCATGATCTTAAATATTGCCGGGGCTATAGTAATAATATTAACAGTTGTTTACTCCCGTGGAGCATTAGACTTTTCTCTTTTCCCAACTATTCTTTTAACATCTACAGTTTTTGGTATAATTTTAAATATCGCCTCAACAAGGGCTATTTTATCAAAGGGTATAGAATTTAATGGTCAGATGATTAAGGCATTTGCAACAGTTGTTGTAGGTACAGATAGTGCTGAAGGTTTAGTTATCGGTGTTGTTATTTTTATAATCATCATAATTGTTCAATTTATGGTTATTACAAAAGGTGCTACAAGGGTTGCAGAAGTTGCAGCTAGATTTAGTTTAGATGCACTACCTGGTAAACAGATGTCAATCGAGGCTGAATATAACTCTGGGGCATTAACAGAAGATGAAGCTAGAACGAAAAAAGAAGATTTACAAAAAGAAGTTAACTTTTATGGAGCTATGGATGGTGCCAGTAAGTTCATATCTGGTTCAGTAAAAGCAGGTTTAGCAATAACTGCTTTAAATATAGTAGCCGGTTTAACAATTGGTATGATTTATAGAGGTGAGGCATTCCAAGAAGCTTCTGAAATATATGTTCGTTTAACAGTTGGTGATGGTTTAGTATCACAACTTCCTACACTTTTAGTTTCAATTGCTACTGGTTTAATGGTTACAAGATCAATTTCCGACGGAACATTTAGTTCCGATGTAAAAAATCAGTTCACTAGAACTTCAAATATTTATTGGGTTGCTGCTGTATTTTTAATCTTTTTATCATTTGTACCTAATTTTCCTTGGTATTTATTGGCGCCTCTAGGACTTTTATCAGGTTATATGGCATATGTTTTAACAAGAAATGAGACGAGTAAAGTTAATAAAGATATCCGGGATAAGGAAGAACTAGAAAATGCAGTAACTAAGGAACCAGAAGAGATGGCTCCAGTTGTACCACTAGATCCACTTGCTTTAGAGTTAGGTTATGGACTTATACCCTTAGTTGATCAAGAACATGGTGCTGAACTTTTAAATAGAATAACAAAAATTCGTAGAGAAGCTGCTTTAGATTTAGGTCTAGTTGTACCACGAATTAGAATTGTAGATAATATGAGGTTAGAACCTGCAGAGTACTCATTTAAAATTAGGGGGGTTTCTGTTGGTAAGGGTCTAATTAATTTAGGGCAATATCTAGCAATAAATCCTGGTGGTGAGAGAGAAGAGTTACCCGGTTCTCCAACAACAGACCCAACATTTGGACTTCCTGCTATCTGGATTAACGACGATATTAGAGATAAAGCTGAGAAAGCTGGTTATACAGTTGTCGATTCTCCATCAATAATTGCGACACATTTAACTGAGATTATAAGAAACTTTGCTCATGAAATCTTAGGCAGACAAGAGGTTAAATCTATTGTCGATGCTCTTAAAGATAACTTTCCTGCTGTAGTTGACGAAGTTAATAAGGATTTCTCTGTTGGAGAGATTCAGAAAGTATTACAAGGTCTATTAAAAGAACAGGTTTCAATTAGAAATATTGTATCAATATTAGAGACTATGAGTGATTTCTCCGGAGTTACTAAAGATAGCAGCTTTTTAATAGAAAAAGTTAGGCAAGGATTAGGCAGGCAAATTTGTCAGCAATATATTACTGATGATAATCTTCTACATGTAATAACTATAGAGCCTAATTTTGAGCAAGAAATAATTGATTCAGCAATGGAAACAACTTCAGGTAGAATTGCAGCATTATCCCCAGATAGACAGAGATCCTGGATAAATAGTTTAATGAATGTTATGCAGAATGTTGGCAATATGGGTTTTTATCCTGTATTATTATGTTCAGAGTCTGCAAGACCTATTGTTAAAAAAAGTATAGAGAGGGATATAGCTGATTTAGCTGTTTTATCCGTCCACGAAATATCAGATAAGGTTAAGGTGGAATCCCTTGGATTTGTCTCATTAGAGGAAGTTAGTACATGATGTATTTTACAGAAACCGGTCGTAGCCATCAGGAGTTAATAGAGCTCATTAGAGACAAGTATGGACCAGATGCAACTGTTCTAAGCAGAAAAAAAGTATCGATGGGTGGAGTTTGGGGTCTTTTCCAAAAAGAAGGCTTTGAATATTCAGGTTATATCACTAGTAGAGGTCGAACAAAACAAAAAGATACTGATAAACGTGAGAAACAAAAAATATTAGAAAGTGTAAATGGGGAATCAAAACGGGAGGACTCATTACAGAAAATATTAGATGAAGTTAAAAGCCTTAAAGAGGATATTAAAAGTACTCCAGCATCAGAGTCATCTCGTGAGCTCCCTTCTATACTAATTATTGAGGAATTTTTACAAGAAAATGATTTTTCTCTAAAATATATCAAAAACACCCTAGAAAGATTAAAAGATGAGTTATCATTTTCTGATCTTAGTGATTCAGATATTGTTCACGATAAGGTTATATCTTGGATTGAAGAGAGTATTGGTGTTTATACCCCTAAAATAAAAAAAGAGTCCACTATATTCATTCTTGTTGGGCCTACAGGGGTAGGAAAAACAACCACTATCGCCAAGTTAGCTGCTCAGAAGGGTTTGGGTATCGCTGGTACAGAAAAACACTCTGTACGGATGGTTACAATTGATAATTATAGAATTGCTGCAAAAAAACAGATTGAAACTTATGGTGAAATTATGGGGATTCCTGTTACTTGTTGTGAGAGTTATGAAGATTTAAAGCAAGAAATCGATATTAATAGTGATATAGATTATATTTTTGTCGATACTATAGGCAAAAGTCCAAAAGATTTCGTTAAGTTGGCTGAAATGAGACGCATATTAGAAGGTTGCGGACATGGATGTGAAGTTCATTTGGCTTTTAGTGCTACGACAAAAACATGGGATATTAGGGAAATAATGAAACAATACGACCCTTTTGGTTATGAATCTGTTATTATAACTAAACTTGATGAGACCACTAGATGTGGAAACTTAATTAGTTTATTAGAAGAACAGAAACAGAGAGTTTCATATATTACAACAGGACAACTAGTTCCACAGGATATTGAAGTAGCCACAAAGAAAAAAATTATGTCACTACTTGTAGGTAGTAAGCAGAGGACAAGAGGATAATCTATGGCAGATCAAGCAGAATCTTTACGAGAACTAATGAAAAATAATACTGAGGATACAAATACTGCTACCCCCGACTCAGGAAGTAATAAAGCTGGTGGTAAAACAAGAATAATTGCTGTAGCCAGTGGGAAAGGTGGTGTAGGTAAAACTAACATTTCTGCTAATCTTGCAATTACATATGCTAAATTAGGTAAAAAAGTTGTAATATTAGATGCAGATTTAGGTCTTGCTAATGTAAATGTTATCCTAGGTATTATACCAAAATATAATTTATATCACGTTATACGTAAACAAAAAACAATGGAAGAGATAATCTACGAAACTGAATATGGGATTCGAATGATTGCAGGAGCTTCAGGTTTTTCTCGTATAGCAAATTTAACTGAAGATGAAAGACAGATTTTCATATCCTCATTTCAAACATTTGATGATGCTGACATACTTATAGTTGATACAAGTGCAGGAGTATCTGAAAGTGTTTTATCTTTCTTAGCAGCAGCGGACGATGTAATAATCGTAACTACTCCTGAACCTACTGCTATTACTGATGCTTATGGAATTATCAAAGTAATGTCTACCGAAATTGATAGAACAGATCTGAATATAAAATTAATTGTTAATAGGACCCAGTCTGTAACAGAAGGTAAAAAAGTCGCAACTAGGGTAATTAATATTGCTGGACAGTTTTTAAATCAGAAAATAGATTATCTTGGATGTGTCTATGATGATATTGCAGTACAAAATTGTGTTAGAAAGCAAAAACCTTTTACTATTTATGAACCTAAAAGTAAGGCTTCAATTTGTTTAGAGCACCTTGTTCATAGATTAGAAAACATAGAGTTTAAGGAAGGAAAGGGGCTAAATAGCTTTATCCGTAAATTCATCCACAAATAGAAAACAATAATTGCTTGACTGTAGAGGTTTTTTTACTTAATCTATTAAAGAGATTAATATAAAAGGACTATATGAATTTTAATTTAAATAATGTTAATAAAAAAATTGTAATATTCTTTTCTCTAGTAGGTTTTTTCCTCAGTTTTATAACTGGGATAATTTCTGGTTATAATTTTATAAATCTCTTTTTAAGAAGTGCTTTTTCGGGTATTATTATAGGTATAATAATTATAATAGCAAATTTTGTTATTATGAACTTTTTACCTGAACTAGTAGCAGGTAATGAATCTGAGGATTTTGATAGTAGTACAGCTAATGAAGGGCACGTAGATATTGTTATGCCAGAAGAGGGTTATACTGTTCAATCAGATGAACAAGGTGATTCTGATCAAGAACCAACGGAGATTGGTGCAGATGGTGAAGTAGTCGCAAAGGTTGATACCGGTTTCAAAGAAGTAGACCTTGATAACTTAAAAAGTCTTTCATCTTCAGGTTTTAATAGTAGTGAAACTTCAGAAGAAGATGATTATGCTAGTGACAAAAGTACATCTTTATACTCTTCAATGAGTGGAGATAATGCTATTGAGAATAATTCAGTAGAAGATATGGCTAGAGCTGTTAAGACAGTTCTTAAAAAAGATTAGAAAGGGAATAGCATGAGTGATGTAATGATTGACGGAATGACTGAAACAGAAGTTTGGATAGAGTTTAAAGAAACTGACTCTCCAAGACTTCGTGATGCTATAATAGTACAGTATGCTCCTCTTGTTAAATATGTAGCAGGAAAGCTCGCTGTTAATATGCCAAGTAATGTAGATTTTGATGATTTGGTAGGTTATGGAACATTTGGATTAATAGATGCTGTTGGTAAATATAATCCAAGTAAAGATGTAAAGTTTAAAACATATGCAGTTACAAGAATTCGTGGTTCGATATTTGATGAACTAAGAAGTTTGGATTGGGTTCCACGATCTGTTAGACAGAAGGCAAAAGAAGTTGACTCAACTGTTCAAATATTAGAATCCCATTTAGGTAGATCTGCTTCAGAAGATGAAATTGCAGATTATATGAATCTTTCATTAACTGATTTAAGAAAAACTATGGTAAAAATTAGTGGAACATCCCTTTTATCTTTAAATGAACTTTGGAGTACTGGTAATGACAATGATAAAGTTTCTATACAAGATAGTATTGAGTCTCCAAGTGGTCTTCAACCTGATGTTATTATAGAAAAAGAAGAGATAAAAAGAGTAATAGCTGAAGCTATTACAGAACTACCTGATAATGAAAAAAAGGTATTGGTTCTCTATTATTATGAAGATTTAACACTTAAAGAGATAGGAAAAATATTAGAAGTAACAGAGTCTAGAATTTCTCAACTACATACTAGAGCTATTGTACGATTAAGAGGTAAATTAACAAATATTAAAAAAGGTTTATACTAAGAGGTATTATGATTTCGGTTAATGATTTTCGTGAATTTATGAAAGAACAATTGGCACATGATAGAGATCGAAAGTCTGTACAGGTTGTTGGTTCTAATGTCGATGATGCACTTTTATCAGCTTCTATGGAGCTTGGTATGCCTAAATATAGCCTTGAGTATGAAGTTTTAGATAGTGGTTCTAACGGTGTCTTTGGTGTTGGAAAAAGAGACTGTATCTTAATTGTATATCAAAAAAGTTCAGGGACCAAAAAAGTTCTTGATGACGCATATGGTGATGAATTTGGATTAAACGACGAAATCTTAGTTAATGAACCAGGTTTTTTTACTATAAATTTAACCGCCAATCAAACCGCACAACTATTAGTACATGAACCTGTTGGTACTGGTGCTTCAGTAGACTTTGATACTGTTCTTGATAGTATTAAAGCTAGGGGAGTAGAAGAGTATGATACTGATAAAATTCAGGAAATCCTAGATAAACATGAAGGCGAATTTATTGATATCGGAAGCTATGCAACTGATTCTACTAACGATGCTACAATTGATATCTCTGTAGCTTCTGATGAATTAAGTGTAAGTATGTATGTAACAGATCCAGGTTATGGTGGACGTAATGTAACAGTTGACCAGATTAAACATGCCCTAGATGTTGGAAGTATTGAGTTTGGGGTTATGCTTGATGAAATTGATGAATTTATGATACATCCAAGCTACAACGATGATTTTATAATTGCAGAGGGTCAGCAAGCTAAAAATGGTGATGATTCAAAACTAGTTTATAGTTTTAAACAATCTGGGGATATAGATCTTAAACAAGATAAAGATGGAAGAATTGACTTTAAAGAACTTAATAGATTTACAAATGTTGTAGAAGGGCAACCTTTAGCAACAATAAAACCTCCTGGGGTTGGTATAGATGGTAAAACAGTCTTTGGTCGTTATATCCCTGCTACCGATGGAAAAGTAATTGAAATTAAACTTGGTAAAAATGTTTCTATAGTAAATGATAAAACTATAGTTGCCGATGCAAGTGGACAGGTTTTATTAATAAATGGGAAGATAACTGTAGAAACTATACTTGTAATAGATGGTGACGTAAATGGTGAAACTGGTAATATTAATTCACTTGGTTCTGTAGTAATAGAAGGAAATGTTGAAGATGGATTTACAGTTAATGCCCAAGCAAATATCGAAGTAAATGGATATATTGGTAAATCAACTCTAACATCAGGTGGAGACATTATTGTAAGGCAAGGTATAAATGGTGGTGCTGGAACTGTAATTTCTGCTGGTGGAAGTGTTTGGTCAAGTTTTATTACTAACTCAAAGGTTGAATCCGGAGATAGAGTTATTGTTAGTGATGGTATTGTAAATTCCCATGTTGATGCTTCAAAAAAAATACTTTGTAAAGGTAAACGAGCAAAAATAGTTGGAGGGCACTTACGAGCTGCTCAAGAGATAAATGCTGCTGTATTAGGAACATCAGGTGGAACTGAGACAAGAGTTGAAGTTGGATTTGATCCTAAAACAAAAGGTGAGATTGAAGAGTTAACAAATCAACTTAAAATAATTAATGGAAAGCTCGATGAAGTTAATAAAAATCTACACTCTTTAGTAAGAATTAAGAAGCAGAACAATAAATTATCAGATGAAAAAGAGTCCTTTTTAAAAGAATTAAAACAAGAGCATAATGGTCTAACAAGCCAAAAAAGAAATTTAACTGATGATTTAGAAGATAAAATGCTTTACTTAAAAACTCTATCTATCGATGGTGTTGTTGGTGCTTCTAAACAGGTATTTCCTGGTGTTGTAATAATGGTTGAAGACAAAGATTATGAGGTTAAAAACCTTTTTAAGAAAGCTGTCTCATTTATATTAGACCCAGAAGGGTATATAATTACTAAAGATTACGTTGAAATTGATGAAGATATAGAAAGGAGATCTATTAATGTCGATAAAACCACTTGATCTTCAAACCTTATTTGTCAAAATGGCTCAAGTAGGTAAAGATCAAGCTGCATTGCAAAAATCTGTGGAAAATCAGCAAAGTAGAGAAGCGAATCAATTAGTAAAAGAAGAAAATAATAGAGACCATTCTGTTAATAAAGCAGAAGAAGATAAAGAAGCAGAGCATATTGATAATAACAAAGGTAGTGGATCAGGTTCTTCTGGTGGAGATGAAAAACACAAAGAAGATGAAGAGACTAAAGATGATAAAGCCAAATACTTTTCCGACCCAAAACGTGGGCATAATATTGATATATCGGGGTAAAAAATGAACACACTTTTAATATGCCTTATAGTTTGCTCTGTATACAGTTTTGTTATATATAGAGTTCTAAGTAGAAGAGTTAATAAAAAAATTGATAATAAAACATTTCTTAATAGTGTAAAAGAAGAGATCAATTCATTAATTAATCAAATAAATGAAACCTCAGATAGAAATGTTCTATTAGTAGAAAATAGATTAGAAAAAATAAGTTTAGCTATAGCTGAAGCTGATAGAAAATTAGCTAAACTTAAAACTGAATCAAAGGTAAATATTGAGACAAAAGTAACTCAGAATATATTAAGTAGTCAACCTGTTATTGAGCCAGAGGTCATGTTCACTGGAAATGAAGTAGAACCAGAAAAAATTGAACCAATAGATGATCCATCTCTAACACGGAGGGAAAGAATATTGTTACTCCATAAACAGGGTATTTCTCCTACAGTTATTGCAAGTCAAACAAAAGCAACAATTGGTGAAGTTGAATTAATTATTTCCGTAAACAGGGGTTAATGTGGCTATAGAATTAGAGCATAAAAATGAATTTATAAACGATACTGAGAAAATATTAGACAGACTAAACCGATTATTAACTGCTAATGTATTATCAATTTCAAGTATATTTAGAGAGGTTCATTCTTTAAAAGGTGCTGCTGGATTTGCTGGTTTAGTTAATATGGAACACCTTGCTCATACATTTGAAGGTTTTTTATCAGGGATAAGAGATGGTAATATTTCTTTAGATAAAGATATTGAAAAACTTTTTTTTCATATACACGATTTTTTTATACAAGATATAAAACTTTGGCGAAGTAACTCAACAGAGTTAGAAATAAAAGAACTGCTAAAGTTAATTGAAGATAAAAGTATAGTAACATCTCCTCTTAGTATTGAAATGATAAATGATAAACCTTTAAACGACTCTTTTTTTACAAGTTTTGAGCAAACTCTTTTAAAAGAAGCTATGTATCGTGGAGAACAATTTTATCGTATAATTTGTCATATAGACAGAGAAGAAGAGATGAAATATCCCCGACTTTTTCTTGTCATCAATAATCTAGAAACAATTTCTAATGTAGTTAAAATTTATCCACCTATGGATCAACTAAATAAAAACCAATCAAAACAGATAACATTATATATAACAACGGATAAAAGTAAGAACTTTATATATAAAGGTTTAAGCTTCGATAGAATAAGAGAGATTGAATTTCTTAGGCTTGAATATTCTAGTTATTTTAACCAGCAAATTCAGAAGTCAGAAGTTTCTGGTAATAATTTATACGGATCAACTATAGATGTCGAAACTTCAAAAATTGAAGAAATATTTAATTATTCTCAAGACCTTCATAATAAACTTTTACTAGATAATTTAGTAATTCCTGATAAAAGACCTTTAGTAGAGGAATTACTTACAGGTATGAAGCAGTCTTTAACTTCATTAACCACAATAACTACTAATAAAGCTTTTTCTTATTTTCATAATTATTGTAATAAACTTGGAGATGAGTTAGGTAAAAAAGTACTGTTTTCAATAGAAGGTGGTGAAATATCTATTAATCGACAACTAGCTGAAACCTTAAAAGAACTACTTATTCAGCTAGTAAAAAACTCAATAGACCACGGTATAGAGAGTGAAGTTGAAAGGGTTGCTGCTGGAAAATCTCCAAATGGTCATATTACACTTAAAATTTCACAAGTAAAAGATTCATTAGCTATTACATTAAAAGATGATGGTCGTGGAGTTGATTTAACTAATGTGGTTCAAAAAGGAATTGATAATAATTTTATTGATAAAGATGAAGAGATTTCCCTATTATCCTTGCTTTCAAGACCTGGTTTTTCGACTTCAAAAGATATAAATTATTATTCCGGTCGTGGGATAGGTTTAGATCTTGTAGTTAATAGAGTTATTAATAAGTTAGATGGAAAGGTAAAAGCTGAAAACAAAAAAGGCCAAGGAATATCATTTCATATACTAATTCCACCAAAATCATCAGTTAAAAAATATACTCTTTTTAAATATAGAAACCACTCTTTTGCTTTCTCATTAGTAAATGTAGTTGAAAAATTAACATTAAATCAGGATAGTTTGATTTTAGGGGAGAATTCAACTCTTAGTTATAAACACAAAAATGTTATATATCCCATTTTTACTCCTTGGGGACGTTTAAGTAGTAATTTACCTACTTTAAATGAAAAATATGGATTTATTCTTAGATATTTAGGTAAAAAAGCTTTTTTCCCAGTTGATGAGTTTGTTTTGGAGAAAGAGTTCTTCTCGTCTGTATTAACATTTATTGATACTGAGACAGCTACACATAAAAAAGTACTTGTTAATGATAATGTAGAAGATTTCACATTTATATTGCCTTCCATAATTAACTGTTAATTGACCTTACCCTTTTTTTTACATAATATTAACTATGTCCACAAATGTAGAAGATAAAAGACTCAAAATATTACACATCTTAAACAGTAAAAAAGATGCAATTAGTAGCCAAGTAATTACTAAAGAATTAAATGAACAAGGTGTTAAAATCTCTGAACGTACTGTTCGGTTTCACCTTCTTGCAATGGATAAAAAAGGTTTTACCCAATATATAGAGCGAAAAGGCCGACTTTTAACAACATTAGGTGTAATGGAATTAACATGTGTTAAAGCATATGAAAAAGTTGGGTTTTTATCTGCTAAAATTGATGAATATTCATATAAAATGAATTTTGATATAGATAAGAAAGAAGGCTCGGTTTTAGTTAATATTACTTTAGTTAAAAAAGATGATTTTGTTGAATCAATTGAACTCTTAGAAACAGCATTTCGAAATGGCTTTTCAATGGGACAGTTATTAACAATATTTTATCCAGAGGATAGTACTGAGGGAATACATATACCTGAAGGATTTATAGGTATAGGATCAGTTTGTTCTATAACATTAAATGGTATCCTTTTATCCAGGGGTATTCCTGTAAACTCACTGTTTGGTGGTTTATTGGAAGTAAAAGATGGAATTGCAAAGAGATTTCTCGAAATTATTAAATATAGTGGATCATCATTAGATCCTTTAGAAATCTTTATTTCAAGTGGATTAACTGACCATTCCGGAGTTTGTTGTAGTGGTAGTGGTATTGTTGGTGGAAGTTTTAGAGAGATCCCATCAACATGTAGAGAAGAAGCTATATCTATTATAAACAGATGTAAAGAGATTGGTTTAGGTGGCTTTTTAGACATTGGATTTCCCGGAGATCCACTACTTGAGATACCTGTTTCTGCTGGCAGGGTTGGCTTTATTGTAACTGGTGGTCTTAACGCAGTTGGTTTATTAGCTGAATCAGGAATTAAACTATACTCAAAAACATTATCAGGATATGTGGATTTTAGTAGATTGTTTCACTATACAGAATTGAAGCAAAAATTAAGATGAATTGATTTTAGCACTACATTGTTGCGAATAATGGGATAACGATATTTCATTGTTGACAATATTGACATAAAAAAAAATCTAATATAAACTTTGTGGCATATGATTGCCATAAGAACAGTGAGGATATAATATGATAAAAAAACAAGGCTTATATGATCCAGCATTTGAGCATGATGCATGTGGTGTTGGTTTTATAGCAAAAATTGACGGTGAGAAATCCCATAATATTGTAAAAAGTGGAGTTCAGATTCTATGTAACTTAGAACATCGTGGAGCTGTTGGTGGAGATATGAAAACCGGAGATGGTGCCGGTATGTTAATCCAGATGCCTCATAAATTTTTTAACAAAGTTACAACTTTTAATCTACCCCAAGATGGTGAATATGGTGCAGGTATGCTTTTTCTTCCTGTTGATGTTAAACGAGCTAAAAAAGCAGTTTTATTAACAGAAAAAATATTAAAACAAGAAGGTGTTAAATTATTAGGTTGGAGAGATGTTCCAGTTAATGCTGATTGTTTAGGTGAACAGGCTCTAGCTGTAATGCCTTCGTTTAAACAACTATTTGTATCTCTTGATGGTTTCAGTGGAGATGAGTTAGAACGAAAACTATATATATTACGTAAAGTACTAGAAAATGCAGCTACGGCAGAAGGATTCCCACAAGAGGAGTATTATTTCCCTTCATTTTCTTCTAAAACATTTATCTATAAAGGTATGTTTGTATCTGCACAATTTGAAACATTCTATCCAGATATTACAGATCCTGATTTTGAATCAGCTATTGCTCTTGTACATCAGAGATATAGTACAAATACAATGCCAACATGGCCTCTAGCACAACCATTTAGATATATAGCACATAATGGTGAAATAAATACTTTAAGAAGAAATGTTAATAACATGACTGCCAGAGAGGCAACAATAGAGTCTCCTCTTTTTGGTGATGAATTAAAAAGAATGTACCCTATAGCTTGTGCTAAAGGTTCTGATTCTGCAGCTTTTGATAATGTTTACGAGTTATTAAATCAGGGTGGAAGAACTTTAGAACACTCAATTATGATGATGATACCTGAAGCTTTTGGTACTAAATACCATATTTCAGAGGATAAAAGATCATTTTATGAGTACCATTCAGCAATTATGGAACCATGGGATGGTCCTGCTGCAATGGCATTTACTGATGGAACAAAAATTGGTGCAACTTTAGACCGGTCAGGTTTAAGACCAGCTAGATATACAATTACAAAAGATGGGCATATTGTTTTAGGTTCTGAAACAGGAATTATTGATATTAAACCAAACAATGTACTATCAAAAGGACGATTAGCTCCTGGTGGGATGATTGTTGTAGATACTGAGAAAAAACGTGTTTTAAGAGACAGGGAAGTTAAATCTATTGTTTCTAGAAAAAAACCTTATAGACGTTGGTTAGAACAAAACTCTATACATTTAAAAGGTTTGTTGGGAACAAGTGGTAAGATAAAAGTTGATGCTGATACTTTAGCACTTAGATTAAGAACATTTGGTTATACTATGGAAGATATCCAGACTATTGTAACTAACATGGCAGTTAATTCTCAAGAACCAATTGGTTCTATGGGTAATGACTCTGCTTTAGCTGTTCTTTCAGATAAACCACAACTACTGTTTAACTACTTTAGACAACTTTTTGCACAGGTTACAAATCCTCCAATTGATCCATACCGAGAGAATTTAGTAATGTCTTTAATGAGTTTTGTTGGTAATGAAAAAAACCTATTAGATGAAACTCCAGAGCACTGTAAACAGTTAAAATTAAAACACCCAATATTAACTAACGACGATATTAGAAGATTAAGAAATACACAAAATGAAGATTTAAATACTGCAACTGTATCTATGTTGTTCAATTTAGAAGATGGTAAAGGTAGCCTTAAGCTTGCAGTTGATAAACTTTGTAAAAATGTAGAAACAGAGGTTGATAAAGGAAATACATTTATCATATTAAGTGATATTGGTACATCTGAAAAATTAGCGCCAATTCCTTCTTTGTTAGCAACTTCCGCTGTGCATCACTATTTAGTTAGAGTTGGAAAGAGACATTTAGCTGGATTAATTATTGAGTCTGGTGAAGTAAGAGAAGTTCATCATTTTGCAACATTAATAGGATATGGTGCATCTGCAATAAATCCACACTTAGTATTTGAAGCTCTACCGGATCTTAAAGAAAGAGGGTATATACCTGAAGATATTACGATACCACAAGCAGTTGAAAACTATGTTAATGCTGCAAAAAAGGGTATTTTAAAAGTAATGTCTAAAATGGGTATTTCAACTCTAAGAAGTTATAGAGGAGCTCAAATTTATGAAGCAGTTGGTCTATCTACTGACCTTATTGAGTCTTATTTTACTGGTACACCATCAAAGATAAGTGGTATTGGTTTAGAAGCTATAGAGAAAGAATCAGTTGAAAGACATAATACTGCTTATTCTAAAGTTGATAAAAACACTGGTAGACTAGAATCTGGTGGAAAATATTCATACAGAAAATTTCAAGACAAACATCTATTTACCCCAACTGCAGTTGTTAATTTGCAAAAGTCTGTGAGAGAAGGTAATTATGAAACTTTTAAAAAGTATAGTAATGAAGTAAATAATGTAAGTGAGAATTTATGTACACTTAGAGGTCTTTTAAAGTTTAAAGACAGTAAGTCAATTGATATAAACAAAGTTGAACCGGCTACAGAGATTGTAAAAAGATTTGTATCTTCTGCTATGAGTTTTGGTTCAATAAGTAAAGAAGCCCATGAGTGTATGGCTATTGCCATGAACCGAATTGGTGGAATGAGTAATAGTGGAGAAGGTGGAGAAGATGAAAGTCGATATACACCTCTAGAAAATGGTGACTCTGCTAGAAGTAAAGTTAAACAGGTTGCATCAGGACGTTTTGGTGTAACTAGTACATATTTAGTTAATGCAGACGAAATACAAATTAAAATGGCACAGGGTGCTAAACCAGGAGAAGGTGGTCAACTTCCAGGACATAAAGTTAATGATGTTATTGCAAAAGTAAGACATTCAACTCCAGGTGTTATGTTAATTTCTCCTCCTCCTCATCATGATATATACTCTATTGAGGATCTGTCACAACTTATTTTTGATTTAAAGAATGCTAATCCTACAGGAAGAGTTTCTGTTAAGTTAGTTTCTGAAGTAGGTGTTGGAACTGTTGCAGCTGGTGTTGCAAAAGGTAAAGCCGATATGGTTTTAATTTCTGGTTCTGATGGTGGTACAGGTGCTTCACCTCTATCAAGTCTTAAATATGCAGGTTCATTTTGGGAAATTGGTTTAGCTGAAACACAACAAACATTGGTATTAAATAAACTTAGAAATAAGATAAGAATACAGGTCGATGGTCAGATTAAAACTGGTCGAGATGTTGTAATTGGTGCCTTATTAGGTGCTGAAGAGTTTGGTTTTGGTACTACTACTTTAGTTACAATGGGTTGTATTATAATGAGAAAATGTCATACAAACAGTTGTCCTGTAGGTATTGCAACTCAGCGTGAAGATCTTAGAAAAAGATTTAGCGGTAAAGTTGAAAGTATTATTAACTTCATGATGTTTATAGCTGAAGAAGTTCGTGAAATTATGGCTGAATTAGGAATTGAAAAGTTTGATGATCTAGTAGGGCAAGTTGATAGATTAGAAGTTAACGAAGCTGTTGATCATTTTAAATCAGAAGGACTAGATTTTGCACCAATACTATATAAACCTGAGGTACCAGAGGGGTCGGCACTAAGATGTACTTCAAAGCAAGTTCATGATTTTAGCTTATCCCTAGATGATAAACTTATAGCTGGAGCAAAAGATGCTTTAGAAAATGGTAAACCTGTAATTATTCAACAAGATATACGAAATTGTAATAGAACTGTTGGTACAACTTTAAGTTCAGAAGTTGCTAGAATATATGGAAGTGCTGGGTTGCCAGACGATACAATTAAAGTAAAACTTGACGGTGTTGGTGGACAGTCTTTAGGTGCTTTCTTATCTAAGGGTATAACATTTGAAATCGAAGGTGAAACTAATGACTTCTTAGGTAAAGGTCTATCTGGTGGAAAAATAATAATTTATCCACCTGCAGATATATCTTTTACAACTAGGCGTAATATTATTGCTGGAAATGTAGCTCTTTTTGGTGCAACTACTGGTGAAGCTTATATTAATGGTATGGCCGGAGAAAGATTCGCTGTTAGAAACAGTGGTGCTTTAGCTGTTGTTGAAGGTGTAGGGGACCATGGTTGTGAGTATATGACTGGGGGAACTGTAGTTGTTCTTGGAAAGACTGGTGTAAACTTTGCTGCCGGAATGTCTGGTGGAGTAGCTTACATTTTTGATGAAAATCAACTTTTTGATACATACTGTAACTTAGAGATGGTAGATATAGAAGCTGTAGATAGTGATGAAGATAAAGAATTCTTATTAAATACTATAAAAAAGCATATTGAATATACAGATAGTACTATTGCTAAAGACTTATTAAACAGCTGGGATGAATCACTTCCTCTGTTTGTTAAGGTAATGCCTTTAGATTATAGAAGAGCGTTAGAAAAAATAAAGGCATCTGAGATGTCTGAATCTGAAAACCCAACAATTACAGAGGAGGTATATAACTAATGACTAATGTATTTGGTTTTTTAGAAAAAGAGAGAAAAAATCCTCCTTATAGAGAGATACACGAGAGAGTAAAAGATTATAATGAAGTTACTACTAAATTAAATAAAGGAGAGCTTACAGATCAGGCTGAGAGATGTATGAACTGTGGTATTCCATTTTGTCACTCTTATGGTTGCCCTGTAGATAATCTTATCCCTGAGTGGAATGATGCTGTATATAATGGACAGTGGAATGAAGCCTATGAGAGGCTTGAGATAACAAATAACTTTCCAGAATTTACTGGTCGTATCTGTCCTGCTCCCTGTGAAACATCCTGTACATTAGCAATAAATACAGATGCTGTAACAATAAAAGAATTAGAACTTAATATTATTGAGAGTGCTTTTGAAAATGGTTTAGTAGTTCCTAGACCTCCAAAAGTTTTGACTGGTAAAATGGTTGCAATAATAGGTGGTGGACCTGCTGGTCTTGCGGCAGCACAACAATTAAGACGTCAAGGGCATAATGTTTCAGTTTTTGAGAAATCTACTAAAATGGGTGGATTACTAAGATTTGGTATTCCTGATTTTAAATTAGATAAATTTGTTATTGATAGACGTTTAAAAATATTAAAAGCTGAAGGTATTGAATTTGAAACAGGAGTTGAAATAGGTAAAGATATCTCTGTTTCTTATCTAAGAAATAAATTTGATGCTATATTGGTTACTGCTGGAGCTGGTCAACCTAGAAACCTTCCAGTTGAAGGCCGTGATTTAGATGGTGTTCATTATGCAATGGAATTTTTAAGCCAGTCTAATAAAGTAGTTTCTGGTGAACTAGATAAATTATTAATTGATGCTAAAGATAAAAATGTACTTGTTATTGGTGGGGGTGATACTGGTTCCGACTGTGTTGGTACTTCCATTAGACAAGGTGCTAAAAATGTATATCAATACGAAATAATGCCTAAACCTTTAGTATGGACAGAAGGATCAAATCCTAACTGGCCTGATTGGCCAAATATTCTAAGAACTTCTTCATCTCATTTAGAAGGATGTATTAGGAAATGGAATGTTACTACAGATAAGTTTACTGGGAAAGATGGTAAAGTTTCTAAAGCTCATTTAGCAAATATTGAATGGAAAGCCTCTGAAAATGGTGGTAGACCTGACATGGTTAAACTAGATTCATTTGAAAAAGATGTAGATTTAGTGTTTTTAGCTATGGGATTTGTACATGTTGAACATGGTTCATTTACTGATCAGTTATGTTCAGAAGGTGCTCAGTTAGATGGACGTGGTAACTTAAAAGTTGATAATTTTGCAGTTACAACTGATGGTATCTTTGCTGCTGGAGATGCAGTATCTGGTGCATCTTTAGTTGTAAGAGCAATAAATAGTGGTCGATTAGCTGCTGAATCAGTTAATGATTTTTTATCTAAGTAATATATAAAAAATGCTCATTCCTAGAATGAGCATTTTTTTAACTAAACTTTTTTACTATTTGCTGAATAGTTTCTATATTTTCCAATAATATATCCACCAGTTGAGGATCAAAATGTTCTCCTCTTTCATTTTTAATTAACTCTAAAATCTTTTCTAGTGGCCATGCATCTTTGTAACATCTTTTATGGTATAAGGCGTCAAAAACATCAGCAATCGCTGTTATACGTCCATAAATATGTATCTCTTCACCTTTTTTACCATTGGGATATCCAGTGCCGTTCCACTTTTCATGGTGTTCATAAGCAATTATAGAACCGGCTTTAAGTAGTGGTCTAGTTGAAGTTCCTAATATATCTCGGCCAATTTCAGCATGATTCTTCATGATATCATACTCTTCTTTGGTTAACTTTCCAGGTTTTAATAATATTGAATCCGGGATACCAGTTTTACCAATATCATGTAGAGGAGAAGCCATAGTTATTTTATCCGCTTCTTGCACTGATAATCCCATTTTACGGGCTAATAACCTAGATACCTGAGCAACTCTCAATGTATGGTTAGAAGTCTCTTTAGAACGCTTTTCTACTACTTCACTTAATGTTTCTATAATCTCTTTTTGAGTATCAAGTATTTCTTGTGTTAAATGTATATTAGAAAATGCAACAGAAACATTATTTGAGAAGATATCAATCAAACTTTTTTCATTTTCATTTATGCTGCCATGATTTTCCAAATAAACAAGATTTATTTGATCACTATCATTTTTGAAAAAACCAATAAATATTTTATCATCAAAATAACTATGTCCTAATTCAATTGCTTTATTAAAATGGTTTATAATATTGGGATTAAGAACAACCTCATGATTTATATCAGCAAAATTTCCAGTTGTTGCGTGTACAGTAAAAAAACCATCGGTTGCATCAACAAAACATCCATTTATCTGATTATCTTTTAATATAGAATCATCATTCAGAGCTAAAAGGGCTGTTAGTTGAGTAATTACACCTTCAGCGAAATGTTGCATACTTTTAAATTCCATAATAGCACTAGTTGATTCAATTATTTTTTCTAATCCATGTTTATTTTGTTCAATTATATGCAGATCTCTATAAGACCTTAATGCAGTCATTACTGTTGTAAATAACTTTGTAGTTGTAAGTTCAGTCTTTTCTTTATAATCATTTATCTCATATTTAGTTATTACGTCTTTTTCTGGCGCTGATCCAGGCTGACCTGTTCTAAGAATTATTCTAATAAGTTTATTACCTAAAGTTTCACGAATATCTTTCGCTACTAAAAGTCCAGCATCATCAGTTTCCATAACAACATCCAGGAGTAGTACTGCAATATCATCATGTTCTTTTAATATATCAATTGTCTCTTTTCTAGAATATGCATCTAAAATTTCTACTTTACGGTTCTCGTAAGTAAAATTGGACAAAACTATCTTGGTAATTGTATGTATCTCTTTCTCATCATCTGAGATCAATATTTTCCATGGTTTATAGTTATATTCATCGATCTCATCGACTTCTTCTGCAAAAATAAAATCATCCATATTTTTATTGTAGTTTAGTAGAGTGGTTAGGTCAAATAATTAATAAAAAAAAGCATCTCAATGAGATGCTTTTTTTTATTATTGGACAAGAAATATTTTCTTATTAACAAATATTAAACAAGAAACATTTTCTCGTCGAAAATTAAAACAAGAAACATTTTCTCATTAACA
>JAOPTT010000025.1:0-14748 GCA_051531975.1 Spirochaetaceae bacterium | reverse complement strand
CAACTGAGCTATAGAAGAATGTAGTATTTTTATAGTTTTTACTAAAACTTATTCGATTAGAAATATTTTCTCATCGAATACATTTCAACAAAGCATGTTTTCTCATTAACAAAAATTAAATAAGAAACATTTTCTCATTAACAAATATTAAAACAAGAAACATTTTCTCGTCGAAAAGTTTCTCCCCCAGAAGGACTTGAACCTCCGACCTAGTGATTAACAGTCACCCGCTCTACCAACTGAGCTATAGAAGAATGTGGTATATTTATAGTTTTTACCAAAACTTTTCAATAAGAATATTTCTTATCGAAAAAAGTTAAAATTACAACAAGAAATATTTTCTCATCGAAAAATACAAAAATTACAACAAGAAATATTTTCTCATCGAAAAATTTCTCCCCCAGAAGGACTTGAACCTCCGACCTAGTGATTAACAGTCACCCGCTCTACCAACTGAGCTATAGAAGAATGTTTCTAACAACAAGCAGTAATATACAAAAGAGTTAAAAATGTGTCAATATTTTTAACTCTTTTTCTTATAACAATTGTGATTTTAATTTTTGTGCCATATCTGTATTCTCCCATGGGAACTCAGCTCGACCAAAATGTCCATATGCAGCAGTTGGAGAGTAGATGGGTCTTTTTAGATCTAATGTAGTAATTATTCCAGAAGGAGTTAGGGTAAAATTATCTCTAATTGCAGTTTCAATTAAACTATCATCAACTTTACCTGTCTGAAATGTATTTACATATATTGATACTGGTTCAGCAACACCAATTGCGTATGCTAATTCAACTTCACATTTATCTGCAATATCAGCCTTAACTAAATTTTTTGCAATATATCTAGCCATATATGCTGCAGACCTATCTACTTTAGACGGATCTTTACCACTAAATGCACCACCACCGTGTGCAGCAGCTCCACCATAAGTATCTACAATAATTTTTCTACCAGTTAATCCTGCGTCACCCTGAGGACCACCAATAACAAATCTACCAGTAGGATTCATATGAAAAATAGTATTTTGATCAATTAAGTGTGCAGGAAGAGCTTTTTTTACAATCTCTTCAATTAATCCTTCTTTAATCTCTTCATATGTAATCTTTCTACCATTTACAAAATCATCATGTTGATGTGAAAGTACAACAGCTGGAATTCTAAATGGTTTTCCATCTTTGTATTCAACACTAACCTGACATTTTGAGTCTGGTCTTAAAAAATCTAGAACTTTATTGTGTCTAACAAGAGATGCTTGCTTCATTATTTCGTGTGAGTAAAAAATTGGTGCAGGCATTAATTCTGGTGTATCTTTACATGCATAACCAAACATCATTCCTTGATCCCCAGCACCTTGTTCTTTATGTAGACCTGAACCAGCGGTAACCCCTTGGGAAATATCTGATGATTGCTCATTTATTACTGATAATACAGCACATGTTTGGTGATCTATACCGTATTCAGAGTTATTATATCCAATTTTTTTTAAGGTTTCTTTAACAGTCTTTATTATATCTATATAACTATTAGTGGTCATTTCTCCACCAACAAGTACCATTCCAGTTGATGCGAAACATTCACAACCAACCCTAGAATCAGGATCGTTTGTTAAAGCTGCATCTAATATAGCATCGGATATTTGGTCACATACTTTATCTGGGTGTCCTTCTCCAACACTTTCAGATGTAAAAGTATAGTTTTTTCTTATTGCCATCTATATGTCTCCATGTAAATTAATTTTGAGAATATTATATTATATAATAGAATTTTATACAAATAGTTTGGATACTAGCTTTTGATATTCATCAGAATTATCCTTTAATAAAAATATAATTTCTGAGTTTATGTTTTTAATCTCTATTTGTAGAGTTACAACTAAGTCTCCATAACTTAATGACGCTTCTTTTATTATTGTACCTACAGCTAAGTTATTAAGATCTTCTATATTTTCTGGGGTGAAATTTAGCTCACTATTTGTTAATAAAGAAATCTGACCATTGATAAATGCATAATCATCTGGATTAATAAATCCAAGACCAATCTCCCCACTAGTAGGATAATATGAATCAGTATTCGAAGATACAGGGAATTTACCTAATATTGCCTCTTTTATAGCTTTAGGTTCTAATTCTGATATCAATAAAGAGCCTTTTAAAAAATCAAAAGCTTTGGTTTCATCCTCATTTAATTTTCCCTCTAAAATAAAGATGGTCTCTTCATTAGAAAAAATATCTCTAACTCCAGACAATACAATTTTCCATAATCTTGGAAAATCATCTTTACATAAATAGAGTATATTAGGCTCAATCTCATGTAGATTATCAATAGCTTTTAATGGGTTTTTATAATGCACAGTCTCTATTCCAAGAGACTTAAATAGAGATCGGTGTTTATTTGAAAATATTTCTTTGCTTAAATATAATAACTTCATAAACTATTCAGTACCTAGATTTAATACTTCGTATGAAGTTATGTACCAAACCATATCATTTTTAGTTAGATGATAAATATATTTTTTGTTTTCTGTATAATCTGGAAATTTAAATTTTGTATATACTACTACCTTAGACTCTGTTGGAGTATATTCGGTATTTGTAATTTCATATGTGTATGGTACTGCAATCATATTACTTTCAACATTACCTTCCATAACATCTTTTTTGAAGTTTTCTATCATTGTTAACTGTTCTTCTTCACTTGCTCTTTTAAACTTTCTTTCTCTTTCTTCACTATTTAAAAATATTCTGTCTAAGTCTAGATATAAGAAAAATTTGTTCCACTGAGATCTAGCTCTTGCTAAAATTGTATATTCAACAACTTCATCTGGAGATAGAGCTTCTAGTTTTAATGTTTGTGTAGTTATCTTTTTAGCTAATAATTCTTCAGTTTTATTATCAGTTCCATCCATAACAGAAAGTACTAAAGTATTACTTAATAATATTTCTGATCTGTTTCCACTATTAACTTCAGTCTGGAAATTTGCTGTCACTCTATATAGTCCTGGGGTATCAATAACAATATATTGAGCAAGGTCAACTATAAAATTATATTCATCTCCTGGTTCTAATCTAACTTCTCTTACAAATACAGGTTGATTTGTGTTCCGTGCTATGATAAATTTCTCTCTATGAGGAAGTCTCTCTTTTTGTAGAGTTTCAACAACAAAATCGACGTTAAATGATCGTTGATCAGCAATATCAAATGTTTTGGGTAACATTGTATTATTCTGAATAAGTAACTTAACAGGTATACTTTTATTAGGATAATAAATTGTTTTGTTAAAATATCGTATAGTACACTGAATATTACTATCATCAGCATATATAAATGTTGTTGCAAAAAGTATTATCAAAGTTATTATAATTTTTTTTAGCATGATCTCTCCATACTTGGTAGTGTTATCTTTATATAGTATCGGATGTTTATATGGTTTCATTATTAGAAAATAAAATATTATCACTTCTTAAGAAGAGTCAAGAGTATAATAAGGTCTCATCAGCTTTCATTGATAGAGATTTTCCTATAGAGATTACAGGAATTAGAGGTGGTTTTGCTACTTTTATATTATCTTCTTTAAATAGATATACAAAAGAGAACTCTCTAGTTGTAGTACCCTCAGAACAGGATGCTATAACTTTATATAACGACTTAAGTCTACTCACTAAAAACGTTCAAATACTTCCTTGGTGGGGGACTATGTTATATAAAGGTATATCTCCAGGCTCACAAATTTTTGGTCGAAGAGTTGATTGTTTAAATAAAATATTAAATCAAAAAAAAGTGATTACTATAGTTTCATTACGTAGTTTTATTACAAATTTACCTGATCCGTCATATCTTGATCCTATAAAAGAGGAATTAAAGGTTGGAGACGATATTGATATTTATGATATTGATAAAAAGTTAAGTGAATTTGGTTATAATAAGGTCCCAAGAGTAACTATTCATGGTGAATATGCCCTAAGAGGAGAAGTTTTAGATTATTATCCTCCTGGAGTAAATGAAGCCGTTAGAGTTGTATTTGAGTTTGATGAAATTGAAGAGATAAAATTCTTTGATCCAGTTAGCCAGATATCAACAGAAAAAGTAAAGAGTGTTGTAATTTATCCAACTAAAGAAGTTACATGGTCTGATGATAGAATAGATGTTTTGGAAAAAAATATTCAAGTTTGTTATGATGGCGATTCTTCTGGAATCATAAATAAACTTAGAGAGTTTAGAGAATTAAGAGGTGAGGAGCTATTATATCCACTAAGTTTTGATAAAACATATTCAATACTGGATTATTTGGATATCGATTCTCCAGTTTATCTAATCAATCCTGAATCTTTAAGTGCAAGAAGTGACGTTTTAGATAAAGAGTATTTAGAGTTATATACAAAAGCTCTTGCCACTAAAATGGTTGTTCCAGCTCCTAAAGATGTAATGTCTAGATACGAGGAACTGTTTAATCAGACACAAAGAAGAGTTCTTTTACCAGCATTAAAACAAGAGTTTGACCATACAGCAAAATTAAATGTGGATTTTGTATGTGAAACAGGGCGTTCATTTTTTGGAAATGTTAATTATTTAAAAGAAGAACTTCAGATGTATCATAATAATGGTTATTCTGTGTTTATATTTGCGGAAAGTGAATCCCAAGCTGAACGAATATCTCATATGCTTAAGGGTTTTAATGTTAAAGTAATTGCCGAAGGAATATCTTCAGGGTTTATTTTACCAGACCTTAAAGTTGCTGTAATACAAGAGAATGAGATTTTTGGTCGTAGAAAACGTACTGCTACTGCTGTAAGAAAAGTTAAATCTCAGATTATAGATTCATTTGTTGAGCTAAACCCTGGTGATTATGTTGTTCATGTAAATCATGGTATTGGTCTTTTTAAAGGCATTAAAAGAATGACCGTTGCTGGAAATGAGAGAGACTACATTACACTATTATATGCTGAAGAAGAGACCGTTTTTATTCCAATTGAGCAGGTAAATCTTGTACAAAAATATATAGGACAAGAGGGTAAAAAACCAAAACTTGACCAAATTGGTGGTAAAAGCTGGGCTAAGAAAAAAAATAGAGTCCGAAAAAGTGTTGAAGATCTAGCAGATATGCTAATTCAATTATATGCAAAAAGAGAAAAAGCAGTCGGTTTTTCATTTCCTACAGATGACGACTTTCAATTAGGTTTTGAAGCATCTTTCCCATACCAAGAAACATCTGATCAATTAACCGCAATTTCTGAAATTAAAGCAGATATGGAAAGACCAAAACCAATGGATAGACTTTTGTGTGGAGATGTTGGTTTTGGTAAAACTGAAGTTGCAATGAGAGCAGCCTTTAAGGGTGTTATGGGTGGAAAACAGGTTGCATTCTTATGTCCGACTACAATATTAGCTGAACAACATTATGAGAATTTTATTGAAAGATTTAAACAATTTCCTGTTAAAATTAAGATGTTGTCGAGATTTGTAACTAAAAAAGATCAAAAAATAACATTAGAACAAATTGAAAGTGGTGAAACAGATATCGTTATTGGTACACATAGACTTTTATCTAAAGATGTTAAATATAAAAAGTTAGGTCTTGTAATGGTAGACGAGGAACAAAGATTTGGGGTTAAAGATAAAGAGAAATTAAAAAATATAAAACATTCAATTGATTCTTTAGCACTGTCGGCAACACCTATTCCAAGAACCTTACATATGTCTTTAGTAAAAATAAGGGACATGTCTGTTCTAAAAACACCTCCATATAATAGGCAACCAATTGAAACATTTGTACAGGAATTTAGCGAAGAGGTTGTTGTTAAAGCTATTAGGCGTGAAGTTGATAGGGGTGGTCAAGTTTTCTTTTTACACAATAGAGTTGAAAGTTTAGATTCTGTTAGACTCTTTTTAGAAAAACTTATGCCTGAAGTATTGATAGAAACTGCCCATGGTCAGATGGCTCCTACAGATCTTGAAGATATTATGCACCGTTTTATTAGAGGAGCATTTCAAGTTTTAGTATCTACAACAATTGTCGAAAATGGAATTGATATTCCAAATGTGAATACTATAATAATCGATAAAGCGAATACTTATGGTCTTTCACAGTTATATCAATTACGAGGCCGAGTTGGGCGAAGTGGAAAACAAGCTTATGCATATCTGTTATATCCAGAGAAGTTAGCTCTATCAGATATAGCTATGAAAAGGTTACAGATAATTTCAGATTTTACTGAACTTGGTGCTGGATTTAAAATTGCAATGAAAGATATGGAAGTTCGTGGAGCTGGTAATCTCCTTGGACGGGAACAATCTGGTGAGATTCATACTGTTGGTTTTGATATGTACTTAAGGTTATTAGAAGAAGCAGTAATTGATAGGTCTCCAAATAGTAAACAGAGAGCACCTGATGTTTATTTAGAGCTTAGTTATACTGGTTTTATACCAGAAACTTATATTACTAGCCAAAGTGAAAAGATGGAAATTTATAAAAAAATTGCTGGTATTGATAACGATGGAGAACTTGAAGGTGTACATAAAGAGATATATGACAGGTTTGGACCTCTACCAGAGGAGATTTTAAGTCTATTATCTATGGCAGAAATTAAAATTGTTTGTAAAGAGTTATGGATTAGAAGCATAATAGAAAGAAAGAACGTTCTTGATATTGAGTTTGGTAAATTAACTGCAATTGAACCAGATAGGGTTCTAAGATTAATAACAATAAGTAAAGGAAAAGTTCGATACAATCCGTCTAGACCTAACTATTTAACGATGGAAGTTGATCCTAATATTGGTCTTAAAGAGAAGTCTGAGTTTATTAGAGATAGAATTTCGATGCTTAAGCCATAATTGAATACCTTGATTTTTGTGTTTTTTTTGAGTAATGTATAAATAATGGATAAGAAGATAAAACAGATTAAGAGTTATGTCCTTAGAGCCGGACGTATGAGCAATGCTCAAAGGAAATCTTATGATAATCTCTTTCCAAGCAACTCAATACCATATCAAAGCAATTTAATAGATATGAATCAGTACTTTCCAAATCAGGATGTAATAATTGAGATTGGTTTTGGAATGGGTGATGCAACATGGCAAATAGCGCAAGATAATCCTACAAATGGTTATATTGGAATAGAAGTTCATACTCCAGGTGTTGGAAGATTATTACACCAGATGAATGAGCATAGTGTCGATAATATAAAAGTTATTGAACATGATGCAGTAGAAGTTGTAAATAATATGATCCCTCAAAATTCTATTAGTGGTGTTCATATTTTTTTCCCTGACCCGTGGCATAAAAAGAAACATAATAAAAGAAGACTAATTCAGACTGATTTTATTCAACAAGTTTTAAAAATAGTAAAAGTTGGTGGTTATATTTATGTCGCTACAGATTGGGAAGATTATGCAGAACACATATTAGATGTTTTTTCTGGTATTTCTGAATTAGCAAATCCCTATGATGGATTTGCAACAGCACAAGATTGGAGACCACGGACTAAATTTGAGTCAAAAGGTCTAGATAAACAACATAAAATAAATGAAATTCTTTTTAGAAAAAAATAGTTCTAAAAAAAATTATTCTTCTCTGTGAAAAATAACACAAGCATGAAGGTATTAAAATTATTTGGAGGCTAACTATATGAACAAAAACAGTACACTAAAGCAATTGGATTCTGGACCATTATTAAATAATTACACAGGGTTAGCCAAAGAACATAATAAAATACCAATGGATCTTTATGATAAATATAGTGTAAAAAGAGGACTTAGAAATCCTGACGGTACTGGTGTCGTAGTTGGTCTTACTGAAGTTGGAGAAGTTCATGGTTATATCATAGAAGAAGGGGATAAAATACCTCATCCAGGAAGACTTAGATATAGAGGTTATGACTTATATGATATAGTTGAAGGTTTCCAAAATGAAGACAGATTTGGTTTTGAAGAGACAAGTTTTCTACTGCTTTTTGGAAAGCTACCAACTAAAGATGAATTAGAAAACTTTAATTATTATTTAGGAAAACATAGAGCATTACCTCATGGTTTTATTGAAGACATGATATTAAAAGCTCCAAGTGTTGATATTATGAATAAATTGGCTAGAAGTGTTCTAGCTTGTTACACATTTGATGAAAATCCTGAAGATTTAGATGTGAATAATATTGTAAGACAAAGTATGTCTTTAATAGCACAACTGCCAGTTATGGCTGCATACGCATACCAGGCCAAAAATCACTATTTTGATAGAGCATCTCTACATATTCATGCACCAGAACCAGGCTTTTCAACTGCTGAAAATATTTTAAGATTATTAAGACCTAATAAAAAGTTTACTAAATTAGAAGCTGAGATATTAGATCTTTCACTTGTTATTCATGCTGAGCATGGTGGAGGTAACAATTCAGCTTTTACAATGCATGTAGTTTCATCTTCTGGTACAGATACTTTTGCTGCAGTATCAGCAGCCATTGGTTCACTAAAAGGACCTTTACATGGTGGTGCTAATATCAAAGTTAGAGCAATGATGGAAGACGCAATGAAAATTATAAAAAACTGGGATGATGCTGAAGAAGTTGAGAAGTATATTAGAGATGTTCTTAATAAAAAAGCATTTGATAAATCAGGCCTTGTTTATGGTATGGGTCATGCTATTTATACCATATCAGATCCCCGAGCAGTTTTATTAAGAAAAAAAGCAAGAGCTTTGGCAATTGAAAAGGGTAGAGAGAAGGAGTTTCATCTTTATCACTTAATTGAGACATTAACACCTAAATTATTTCAAGAGCATAAAAATACAGACAGAGTTATGTGTGCAAATGTGGATTTATACTCTGGTTTTGTTTACGATATGCTAAACCTTCCTAGGGAAATGTTTACTCCTATATTCGCAGTTGCTAGAATCTCTGGTTGGTGTGCACATAGAATTGAAGAAATAGTTTCAGGTGGAAAAATTATTAGACCAGCATATAAAGCTGTTGCTAAGAAGCATATGTATCATCCAACTAATGAAAGATAAAAAAAGGGCTACTGCTTAAACAGTAGCCCTTTTTTAGTAATATTAAAAAACTAATCTTTAATAAGAGATAAAATATCATCGTATTTAAGTTCAAGTGCTAAATCATATGGTGTATTACCATCTTTATTTATGTTCTCTTTATCTGCACCAATTTTAATTAAATATTCAAAAACTTCGTAATCAGCATGATATTTTACAGCCAAATGTAGAGGTGTAAAACCTTTATTATCCATTGAATTAATGTTTTTATCATCAAAAAATCTTGAAACACTTCTTAATCCATAAGTAAGTGCAATTGATACTGGAGTATCTCCATATTTGTTTTCTGCGTATATATCTGACTGTTTATCAATCAATACTTTAACAGTTTCATGATTCTGACCAAAAGCTGCTGCATGTAATATAGTATTCCCTTGTCTATCTCTCAATGAAATATCAGAACCAGCCTCAATTAAGATATTTAAAACTTCAAAAAAGTTATTTTTTACAGCATAAAACAGTGGAGTTTGGCCATTATTATCCCTAGAGTTCATATTAGAACCATTTCTAATAAAGAACCCAACAATATTTTTGTCCCCAGTTAAAACAGCTTCATGTAAAGGTGTTCTTTTTTTTATATTTTTTGAATCAATATTTGCACCTTTTTGAACTAATAAATCAGCTGTATCAGAAGCGTTCCAATAAACACAGGTGTGTAGTGGAGTATTTAGCTGGAAGTCTTTGGCTTCTAAAGCTGAACCTCTTTCTATTAATAGATTTGCTACAATAATATTATCAGTTGAAACTGCTTGGTGTAGTGGTGTCTCTCCATTAATATTAATTGCATTTATATCAGCACCTTTATCTAAAATAACTTGAACTATATCTTGGCTTCCCCAATCAATTGCATAAAATAGTGGTGTGTTTTGTCTATTGTTTCTTAAAGCTACAAGTTCAGGAGTCAAAATTTCAGTTGAAAAATCTACACCTCTTTCAAAAATCAGATCAAATGGATTATCACCATTATTATTTATTGCAAAAAAGTCAGCACCATTATCATTTAATATATTAATAATTCTTGTATCACCAATTATAATTGCTTCATGTAAAGGTGTTGATCCACTCTTGTTTCTTGTATTTACATTAGCACCTTTCGAAATTAAAAATGCCACAATTTCTGGTGTTGTTAATTCTCTTATAGCAATAATTAAAGGTGTATCACCATCATTGTTTTTGAAATTAATATTGTCATCATTCATTAACCATTCAAGAACAACGGACCCTTTTTTAATACCAAGAGTTAAAGGTGATTCTCCTTTGTCATTTTTTGCATATATTTCGGCTTTTTTGTCTAATAACAGTAGAGCAATAGATTTGTTGTTTTTATTAACTGCTTCAGTTAATGCAGTATTACCTGTTTTATTTCTTATTGTTATATCAGCACTGTTATCTAATAATAACTTAGCAATATTACTTTCTAGTTTCAGTGAAATAGTTAAATGAAGAGGAGTATTACCAAAGTTATCTTTAGCATTTATATCAGCACCCTCACTTATTAAATATTTAGGAATCTGCCCTGAGTAACTAAATGCTAAAGATAGGTGTAGAGGAGTATTATTATTAAAGTCTCTTGAATCTAAGTCAGCACCATTTTTTATTAATAGTTCTATTATTTTATAATGATTATTTACAACGGCAGTATGTAGTGCAGTGTTTCCTGGCTTGTCTTTTAGTTCAACATTTATACCGTTTTGCATAAAAAGTGATGCAAAACCATAGTGACCATTTTCAGCTGCAATATGCAGTGCTGTTTTATTATAATCATATCTAAATTCTAAGTCATCAGTTTTTAATACTCTATAAAGATAGTCAAATGTATTATCCTCAGCATTGTAAGATCTATTTCTAATAAGATGAGCAGCAGTTTTAGCATGATTCAATGACTCTTTATTTAATAAAGAGTAGTCTAAAGGTAATAAAGAAGCTTTATCTCGCATATTAACTTCAGCACCATTTATTATCAGGTAGGATGCAATCTCAAAATCGCCCTCTTCTGCAGCATAATGAAGTAATGTTTTACCATTATTATCTATACTTTTAATGCTCTCATCAGAAATTAAAGCTTTTACAGCATCGATGCCTTTTTTTACTGCTTCATTATATGGAGTTCTTCCAAGTGAATCTTTTATAAATATACTTGCTCCAGCAGCAGCTAGATCACTACTAATATTATTATTGCCCTCAATAATGGCTAAATGTAATGCGGTATAACCTTCTTTATCCTGTATGTTTAGTTCAGCACCTTGAGAAATTAAAAACTTTGCAATTTTATCACTTCCTGTTTTACTTGCTATATGTAAAGGAGTTCGGCCATTAACATCAACTTCGTTTATATCTGTATCAATTTTAAATATTTCATTTAATTTATCTTGATCTCCCGAAAGAACCAAAGAGTGGAGTGATTGGGTATCTAAAACTTCTACATTATTATCACTGTTGTCTGGAATTTCATTAGTATCTGATCCAGTTGAGCATGATGTAAAGATTAGTATTCCGGTAATTAGTATTATTAATCCTATTTTTGACATAAGATCTCCTATTTTGTATATTTTTTTAATAGTATCGGCATAAAAACAACCTCTTAAAGTTATAATTAAATATAAGCCTATATAAATTGATTAAAAACTGGATATAATAAATTATGAATATTAAAGAACAAGTAGCTAAAGAGTTAAAAATAAGTATAAAACAAGTAGAAAGTGTCGTTTTGTTATTAGATGGGGGAGCAACTGTTCCATTTATTTCTCGTTATAGGAAAGAAGCAACAGGAGAACTAGATGAAGTTGCTGTTTTAGCTATACAGGAACTTAGTGAAAAATATAAAGATCTGGAAAAAAGAAAGGCCGCAATTTTAAAATCATTAAAAGATAATAACTTTTTTACTGTAGAATTAGAAAAGCTTGTAAAGAACTGTGGAACATTAACTGAATTAGAGGATTTTTATCTTCCTTATAAGCCTAAACGAAAAACTAGAGGTGTTAAGGCCAAAGAGTTAGGATTAGAGCCATTAGCTCTAAATATACTTAATGGACAAAGATTTAACATATCTTCATTTATAAACAGTGATGTATTAAATGAAGATGTTGCTCTTGATGGTGCTAAAGATATTATAGCAGAAATAATTAACGAAGATTCAAGAGTTAGAGGATATCTTAGAAATCATTTTAATAAGAAAGGTAAGATAAGCTGTTCTGTTGTTAAAAGTAAAAAAGATGATGCTATAAAATTTAAAGACTATTTTAATTATTCTGAGGAGCTTAAAAATATACCATCACACCGGTTTTTGGCTATTCAAAGAGGTGTATCTGAAGGTTTCTTAAAATTTGGTATTAATATTGATAAAGATGATGCTCATATGATTATTGGCCAATTATATGGGAAAGGAATTCATAAATCTATAATTGAAGAATCAGTAAAAGATAGTTATAAGAGATTATTACATTCATCCTTAGAGACAGAGATGAAAAATAATTACAAAAAAATTGCAGATGAAAAAGCTATTGATATATTTAAAGAGAACTTACGTGAACTACTTCTAGCTCCACCTTTAGGAGAAAAAACAGTATTAGCTATCGATCCAGGTTTAAGGACTGGTAGTAAAGTTGTTTGTATTAATAAGCAAGGGAAACTATTAGAGAATACTTTGATAAAACCTCTACCTCCTCATAATAAAAAAGTGGAATCAGCTCAGGTTTTAAAAAGACTATGCAATAAATACTCAATTGAGGCTATTTCTGTTGGTAATGGAACAGGGGGACGTGAAATGGAAGATTTTTGTTCAGAATTAGACCTGAAAATACCAGTTATTATGACAAGTGAGTCTGGAGCTAGTATCTATTCTGCATCTTCTTGTGCAAGAGAAGAATTTCCAGATTTAGACTTAACTGTCCGGGGAGCAATTTCAATTGGTAGGAGATTAATGGATCCTCTTGCCGAATTAGTTAAATTAGACCCTAAATCTATAGGAGTTGGGCAATATCAGCACGATGTCGATCAGAAGTTATTAAAAGAATCATTAGAATATACAACAATAAGTTGTGTTAACTCTGTAGGTGTAGAGTTAAATACTTCAAGTAAGGAGTTATTATCCTTTGTGGCTGGTCTTAATAAAAGTAGTGCCCAGAATATAATAGAATACCGGGATTCTCATGGCGGCTTTAAATCAAGAAAAGAGTTATTGAAAGTAAAAGGTATTGGGCAAAAAGCTTATGAGCAAGCTGCAGGCTTTTTAAGAGTTAGAGCTTCTAAGATGCCATTAGATAGAAGTAGTGTTCACCCTGAACGTTATGATCTAGTAAAGAAGATAGCTAACGATATAGATATTAAACTTGAAGATTTAATAGGTAAACCTGGATTAGAATCTTCTATTGATATAAAAAAATATGTTAATACTGAGGTCGGAATACCTACTTTAAAAGATATAATATCAGAATTATCAAAACCAGGTTTAGATCCAAGGGATGAATTTGAAGTTTTTCATTTTAATAGTGAGATCAAAAATATTGAGGATCTTATGCCAGATGCCATTGTTCCTGGTATTGTAACAAATGTAACTGCATTTGGAGCATTTGTAGACATTGGAGTTCATCAGGATGGACTTGTACATATAAGTCAATTAGCTAATAAGTATGTATCTGATCCTTCTACTGTTGTTAAGACAGGGCAAAAAGTTAGTGTAAAAGTTTTAGATGTTGATATCCCTAGAAAACGTATTTCACTTTCAATGAAGTTTTAAGGAATAATTTGACTATTCATAGTTATATATATATATTAACACTATGATTGGATTTATTATTAAAAAAGCATTTTTTGATACTTGGGATAACCTCCTAAAGTTTGTAGTTTTCAATTTTATGACGATCCCATTTCTGTTTTTGGCATATTTGGGTTTGAAAATTGTTTCTAGTGGTAGTTTGTTAGGTTTTGCTGTAGCTTTTATTGCTCTTATTGGAGTTATAATTCATCAGGGTACCGTAGCATATTTTATAAAAGATATTGGTAATAGTATTATAACTCCTATTTCTGAGTATGTTAAATATTTAAAAAAGGATCTAAGCATTAAAATAAAGTTTGCTGTTACTTGGTCTTTCTTTATTATAATAACATCATTTTCTATTTTTTATTATTTAAATGGTCAAGGTATGTTTTCATTAATTCCATTAGCTTTAGTATTTTGGTTCTCTGCAATGACATCTATGGCTGTTTTAATGTTCTTTCCGATTAAAATAAGATTGGAAGGTTCTTTTAAGAAGGTTTTAAAGAAGTGTTTTATTATATTATTGGATAATCCACTTGCTGGTATCTTTATATATATATATTCAATTATACTACTTTTACTTTCGTTGCCATCTTTAGGACTATTACCTCCTGGTTTATCTTCGATTGCTTGTGTTTTAGATACAACAGTACATATGTATGATTTAAAGTATACATACTTGGAAGAAAACCCTGATGCCAATAGAAAAAAGATACCTTGGAGAGAGTTAACCTATGAATTAAATGAAAATATAGGTCCTAGATCTTTAAGAGGAATGATATTTCCTTGGAAAGATTAAAATTATAGCAAAAATGATAAATAGTTATTGACAAAAATATGTTGATTTGCTATATTCATCGAGCATCACAGGAACAAGTCGTAACGATTTAATCTTGTAGCATAAATCCTTAAGTTAATTTATTAACCACTTGGGTATTAACAACAGTAATAGAG
>JAOPTT010000024.1:0-28644 GCA_051531975.1 Spirochaetaceae bacterium | reverse complement strand
ATTCACCATTTTTTTGTCAACAATAAATAAAAATTAACTTTTTTTTATTTCTGCAGAGTTTAACTTTTAATTTTTAAGTTTTTTAGATACTTAAACATTAAGGTTTTACCCGCAACAACGAGACGTAATATAACAATCTGGTATATTTTAGTCAACGTAATATTAAATATAATTCAATTATTTATAATATACAAATTTTTTGTCGATATTTTTCTTAAGGAGCTCAAATGTCCTGTGGATGTAACTTACGAAAGAGAATAACGAAAAACAGAATTTTATTAGATAAAAGAGATGTTTATCTAGATTATAATGCGACAACAAAGCCTTGTTCAGAGGTTCTAGCTAAGGTAGATCAGTTTAATAGGAATTTTTGGGGTAATCCTTCGGCCCAGAATAGTAGAGGAGTAAATCTCTTTAACCTATTAGAAAAAGAAATTATCAGTACAAAAAAAGTTTTAGGTTGTGATAATTTTAATATCTACTTTGATTGTAGTTCCTCATCTTTAATAAAAAGAATAGAAGATATATTGAGAAATAGAGAGATAATATCAACAACCATTGAACATAAATCACTTTTAGAAAGTTCAAAAGTAAAAATAGGTGTTGATGACAGTGGTCAAATCGACCTAAAATCTCTAGGGCAATTGTTAAAATACAAAAAAAACAATCCAGTTCTTATCTACTCCCCAGTAAATCACGAAACCGGGATAATTCAACCCTTTATAAAAGTATATGAATTAGCGAATAAATATAAAGTAAAAGTAATATTCGACGCAGTTCAGACAATCTCCAGAATAAACTTTAAGAGTTGGCTACCCTACTGTGATGGTTTTTATTATAGTGGCCATAAAATTTATGGTTTGCAAGGTGCTGCAGCTCTATTATTAAAAGATGACAACATAGACTTCAAACTAGAAGATACTCCACTACCTTTCTCTTTATTTACAGGAACCTTTAATACACCAAGTGTAATTGCATTGTTAGAAGCTACAAATTTACTAATTAATGACTTTAACAACGGGATTAATGAGTTAAAAATACTGCACACAGAAGCTTTATTTATCATTTCTAAACTTGAATACCAATATTACATAGAATCTTCTGAGTATGGAGTTCCAGGTATTATAAATATTTCATTTCCAGAACTAGAAAAAATTGAGGATCTACTTTTCCATTTAAACAAAGAAAATATTCAGCTAAGCAGACTTTCTGCTTGTACAGGAGATATAAATAGAGAGTCTTATGTATTAGAAGAAATGGGAAGAGATATAAAAAGATGTAAAACTTCTCTAAGAATTTCATTTGGTAAATATTCCAAAAGAGATGATTTCTTTAAACTAACTTCCTCTATCAAGAAGTTTTTGGCTTCCATCAAATATTAAATAGGGTGTATTATTAAACATGAAGAAAATTCTTATATTTTTATTTTCTGTTATATTTTTAATCTCTTGCGAAATACAACCTGAATACCCTACTGCAGATTGGACTTTAATGTTTTATATAGGTGATGACTCAACAAGCCCATTAACTTTAGTTTCCGATGTTTTAGAACTAACAGAATCACAGGTAAATACTTCTGATATTAGATTAGTTATACTATATGATGGTGCAGTAGATGGTGATAGCCAACTAGAAATATTAGATAGCCCTCTTAGTTCCACTTCACGAATAATAGATTTAGATGATACAACTATTATTAATACAAATAACGAATTAGATATGGCAGATCCAGAAACACTTAAGTCTTACATCAAATATACAAAAAGAATGTTACCAGCAGATAATTATGCTCTTTATTTTGGCTCACATGGAACTGGATTTACATCTACTTATTCAAGTGGTCTAATTTTTGAAGGAGATGGTACTTCACCGGAAACAATTATGACTATAGAAGAGATTTCAGATACTCTATATGACGTAGATGGAGTACAATTAGTAGCATTTGATGCCTGCTCAGTAGGTAACATTGAAACAATATATGAATTTAATGGATCTGCAGAGTATGTAATTGCTTCTCCTGAAGAAATTCCAGTCCCTGGTAATGACTACATAGGTTTTATAGAAGCTGCATACAGCTTAACAGAACTTTCAACATTAAACCTTGGGAAAGCAACTCTAGAATGTTATTACAACTATTATGATATAAATGAAACATCATTTTATGGACATGAAGCTAGATCTTTACAGCAATTATACAACGTAGAGGAAATATCTGTTATTGTGGAAAGCTTAGAATTTAAAAATGATACACTTGATTTTTTAACAAACAAAACAGTTTCAGCAACCGAGTTCAATGGTGGTAATTACACAGATCTATTTGATATAAGTTCATTAAATACAGATTTTGAGCAGTCAATAACAACTGCAGAAAATGGTATTTATACATGGCTATCGATTTATATGCCTGATAGTGGAAACTATAACGCCGAATATGAATTAACTAAATTTGCTATAGAAAACCCAGGTTGGGTAGGCATTATAGACTAATAGGATTCTAAAACCTTAATAACTTCCTGAATAACAACATCAGGTGTTGATGCTCCAGCTGTAACACCAATAGTTTTATAGTTTTTAATCTGGGTGGGAATACCCTCAGAGTTTTCAATTAACCATGTTGGAACAATATTTTCTACTGCAACTTTTAATCGTTTAGTATTTGAAGAGGTTAATCCACCAACAACAATTATGGCATCTACCTTGTTACTTAATTCTACTACAGCGTCTTGTCTCTGTTTTGTAGCACCACAAATTGTATTTAATGAAGTCAAAGTTGGGCATTTCTTTTTAAGTTCTGCCTCTATTACACTAAATTCTGGTTTACTAAAAGTTGTTTGACTTAACAATAGTGTCTTTTCAGGATAAGAATGATTTAAAACATCGGTAGCATTTGCAACAACAAGAGTATTGTCTGGAGCTTGGCCTACTAAACCTATAACTTCAGCATGTCCCTTATCACCTGCAATAACTATAAAAAACCCATCATTTGAATATTTTTTAATCTTAATCTGAGAAGCTTTAACTATAGGACAAGTCCCATCAACAACAGTAGCGCCTCTATCAATTATTGATGCTTCTAATGTGGGAGTAATCCCATGGGCACGTACTACAACTTTTTTATTTAAAATATCTGTTGAACCGTCTAACAATTTAACACCTTTATCTGCTAAATCATCAATTACACTATTATTATGTATAATAGGACCTTCCATTAAAATTTGGGTGCCATCAGACTGGTTAATTTCTGAGTATATAAGGTCTACAGCCTTTTTAACGCCGGCACAAAAGCCTAAAGTCTCAGCTAATATTACTTTCATGGAACCACCATTACAATATCATCATCAGAAATATTAACATTCAGTAAATCAGTCTTGGATTTAACAACTATTATACGTTCAGTTTTATACTGAGGAACACTTTCTAAGAAACCATATAAGTTTTGTATATTTTTATTATCTACGCCAAAACGTGAGATATCGAAGTCCTTTATCTTAGAACTAAATGGAGATTGACTGAAATAACCATCAAAATCAAAGGCTCCAACTATTTTTACACCCTTTGTATTATAATTTTTTATCATTTTTTCCATTTCTGGTTTTAAATTAGCGCATCCATAAGGATAAGCAAGGGTATCAATAAGATTAATTCTTTCACCAACATATGAATATAAGATGTTATAGAACTCATCGATCTCCCACTTAAAATCTTTTGCAGATGTATTTTTAGTTACTGGGTGAGTTACAGTATGAATACCAACTATAAAATTATCTAATAAGTAGTTAAACTTTTGACCAATAAGATCTATTCCACGAAAATATTCCCCTGTGGCCTTATCACCACCTGTCTGCCTAAAAGGGATACCATTAAAGGAGATGTAAAAAGTAAAATTTATATTTCCATCTTCAGGTCTAATAAATTTCTCAAGTAGATAAACCATTGAATTTGGATCATGTTCTGGTTTACCTGTGCTTAAATCAAGTTCTCCATAAATTGAGTCATCGTTTGTTTTATATATAAAATTACCCTCTGAGGCATCATCAGAACCTAAAACAATAGGTTTATAGCCTGTTGGAACTTTAGCAAAGTCTCTGTTTAAAAAATCTTTATCCGAGATTGGGTAATATTTATTATCATTTAAATATATTAAGAAGTTTTTGAAATTTTCTGAGGTTATTTCGTATCTTTCAGCATCTCCAATTTTGTGAAAACATAAGATAGGAACTCGTCCATAATCTTTTTTAGTATAATAAGTGATGTTTCCGACCTGTTTATCACTCCATCCTGAACCTTGAATTTCAGAGAGGGATATTTCAGAATATAGATGTGATGTTGTTAATAATAAAAGTATAAAACCAAAAACCTTCATAAATAAACTCCAAAAAAAAAGCCGACCCAAAGGTCGACTTTATTATACTAAAATTATCTTAATTATCAACAGATAAAGAAGACGAATTAGTTTTGTATTTTTCATGTCTTTTTGAAGCAACTTTATTACCCCAAGCAACTACTACACTACTTGCAACAAATATAGATGAATATGTACCTACAATAATACCAATAATTAAACTTAACGCGAAGTCTTGAATTTGACCATCAGCTAAGATAAAAATGGATGTTACAGCAATTAAAGTAGTTAATGAAGTAATAATGGTTCTACTTAAAGACTCATTTAAACTCTGATTAACAACTTCTTCAAAATTCTTACCTTTAACATCTTTAACATTCTCTCTTACTCTATCAAAGATAACGATTGTATCATTTAACGAATAACCGATAATTGTTAAAACTGCAGCAATAGTTCCTGTACCTACTTCTAAACCAGTTACACCAATAAATGCTAATAAAAATAGAACATCATGGAATATTGCAGCGATTGCAGAAAATGCGTAGTTTAAATGGAATCTAATCCATACATAAGCAAGAATAAGTAATAATGCAAAGAAAGTTAAATAGATAACTTCCTGAGTTAAGTTAGATGAAAAAGATCCACCAACAAACTCTGTACTTAAAACAGCTACTTTATCAGAACCATATTTAGCGTCTAAAGAAGCTTTAATACTTTCTGACATAGAAGCCTGAAAATCATCCTCTTCATTTGCTTGTACTTTTACTACAAACATATTTTCAGAATCTGATCCAATAGATTGAACCTTAACTCCAGAAATACTTTTTAAGGAATCAAGGACTTCGACTCTTTCTACTTCAGTTGATGAAGTAATCTGTATCTGCTGATTTAAACCAGCTTTAAAATCGATACCTAAGTTGAATCCACCCCTAACTGTTAAAGTAAAAATAAATCCAATTATAATTAAAGCAGTAGAGATGATACCAAAATATCTATGTTTAGTAAAATTAAAATTTCTAGTCATTATTTTACCCCCCACCCAATACTTATTTTCTTTTTACCTAACTGATCTGTTCCAACATCGAATAAAAATCTAGAAACAAATAGTGCAGTAAATAGTGAACTAACAATACCGATAGCTAAAGTTACGGCAAAACCTTTAATAGGTCCTTTTCCAACTTGAGAAAGGAATAATGCAGCAATTAAAGTTGTAATGTTAGCATCCATGATTGTCCAGAAAGCTCTCTGGAAACCAGTCTTAATAGAAGCTGCTCTAGATTTACCTTTTGCAAGTTCCTCTTTTATACGTTCGAATATAATTACGTTTGCATCTACAGCCATACCAACATTTAATATTAAACCAGCAATACTAGTCATAGTTAATGTCATATTAAATGTAGCTAAAACAGAAATTACAAAAAATAGGTTAAGTAATAATGCAACATTTGCAATTAAACCAGCACCTTGGTAATAGATAAACATAAATACCATTACTGCTAAGAAACCCCACAAAATGGAATATAAACCTTTAACAACAGTATCTTGACCTAATTGAGCTCCAACTTGTTGCATGTTAATAACTTCTAACTCAACAGGTAGTGCTGCAGTTTTTAAAATCAGAGCTAAGTTACTAGCTTCTTCTGCATTAAATCCAGTAACCATAACAGAACTTCTAATAGAGTCGTTAATATTAGCAACTGATTTAACTTTATCGTCCATAACAACAGCCATAGGCTGATTTACATGGGCAGATGTAAACTCAAAAAATTGGTCTCCACCTTCAGGATCAAGTTCAAAGTTAACTTTTGTTCCACCAGTCATACTATCTCGGTATACACCTGCAGATTTAATATGAATACCAGAAAGTCCAATTTCTTTTTCTAAAACTACATAGTCTTGGAATTGATCGATACCATATCTGTCTTCTTTATATCTACCAAAAGCAACATAATCATCACCAAGAATTTCAGGTGCATCAACATGTCCATTTTTAGCTCTAAAGATACTAAGCTCAGCAGTTTTAGCATTATCTACAATTTGAAAGTTTAAACGACCTTTACCTTTAATAAACTGATCAACAGCTGCAGGGTCAAAATCACCAGGGATTTCAATTAAAATCTGATCATCACCTTGCTTTCTTATATTAGGTTCAGTTAAACCAAACTCATCAATTCTACTATTTAAAACTTTTAAAGATAAATTAACAGCTTCTTCAATTTCTAAATCTGTTAATTCAGCTTCAGTTTTTAAAGTTCCATCTTCTTTTTCAATTTTAATAGAAGATTTATCAACCTGAATTACAACACTCATACCACCAGCGATATCTAAACCAGCTTTTAAGATTTCACCCTTTAAGCCTTTATCAGCAAAAACAACTTCACTATAGTAAGTTTCAAATGCAGCTCGTAAATTAACTAAACTCTTTACAGAATCAGTACTATCTTTAAATGCATTTAAAACAACACCAAGAGTCCATGATTCAGGAAAATCAATTTCTGCATCCTTATATTTTTTCTTGGCAACATCTAACAAGAAAGAGTATTCAGCTGGAACGTCACCTTTTGGGTTAGTTTTTACTAACTCAATAACTGCATTTGCTCCAATAGTTGCTTTTTCTTGGGATTTCTCTCTAATTCCCTCTTTTGACTCATTAGCAATAGCTCTTTCACTGTCAGAAAGAGACATATACCATGTGTATGTAGGTTTAAGTGTAAATAAACCTAGTACTATCAAAGTAAGAATTAGGAGTAATTTGAATCTTTTATTCATCTATTTCTCCAGGTCTTGTATATAAAAATTATTATTTTTCTTCTTTAACTTCTTTTACTTCTTTTATTTTTGCTTCAGATTCTGTAGTAACAACTGCACTTACAGCAGACTTCATGAAATCAATTTTAGTATTTCCGTCAACTCTAACAGTTACAATATCATCTTTAACATTATCTACAGTTCCACGAATACCACCAATAGTAGTAACCTTGTCACCCTTTTTTACAGCGGCTAACATAGCTTTAGTAGCTTTTTGTTTTTTACTTTGAGGTCTCATGATTAGAAAGTAAAAAATCAAAATCATAATTAAAAGTGGTGCAAAAGTCATTAGACCTGACGATCCACCTGCTGCTGCAGATTCTGGTGCAACTAAAAGTAATGGTAAATTAAGTAAAATATTCATTGTTCTTCCTTTATATTCTTTATTTTATATAGAGTTTAAAGTCGTTTTACCTTAGTAATTTTGTCAGGGACAGTATAAACACCAAAAAGTCTCATAATTTGGATGTCAGTTTTGTAATTTGATCCACTAACTTTATTATAAGTTTCTCTTAAATAGCTTATGCCATCTTTATCATCATTCAATATAGCCTGACTAAGTGCTGGTTTATAAAAACCTTTATCAACTAGCTCTATAATTGAAAGATTACTCCCTGCTTGTTCGGTATCTTTATTTACAATAGCTTCAGTGCCATTATAACCTACCGTAAACGTAAAATCTGCTAATTTCATTCTTAACCTCTACAATGTAAACTGAGTTTAACAGCAAAAAACTAAAAAGTATAGAAAAAACTAAATCTTTTTTTGCTGTTAATAAAAAGCATAATATAAGCTAAAAGCCTACATCATTCCGCCCATTCCACCCATGCCGCCCATTCCTGCAGCAGGTGCTGCTGGATTAGCTTCTGGGATACTTGTAATTGAACACTCTGTTGTTAATAAAAGACCAGCAATTGAAGCTGCATTTTGCAGTGCAGTTCTAGTTACTTTTGCAGGATCTAAAATACCTACAGAAACCATATCTACATACTCCATTTTAGCTGCATCGAAACCAACACCACGCTTTTCATGTTTAACTTTTTCAGCAACAACTGCACCATCAAGTCCAGCATTTGTTGCTATCTGTCTTACTGGCTCTTCAACTGCTCTTCTTGCAATCTTAAATCCAACTTTTTCTTCTTCAGTATATGTTGACAGGTCAGCTTTTTCTAAAAGAACACTGATCTGAGCTAATGCTGTACCACCACCCGGGATTATACCCTCTTCAATTGCAGCTCTAGTTGCAGATAAAGCATCTTCTACTCTATCTTTTTTCTCTTTAAGCTCAACTTCAGTTGCAGCACCAACATTAATAACAGCAACTCCACCTGCTAACTTAGCAAGTCTCTCTTGTAGTTTTTCTCTATCATAATCAGAAGATGTATCTTCAATTTGGTTTTTAATCTGTCCTATTCTTGCGTCAATGTCAGCCTTTTCACCAGCTCCACTAACAATTACAGTTTCATCTTTAGAAATAGTAACTTTAACAGCTGTACCTAACTGCTCAAGTTCTGTACTTTCTAGTTTTAATCCGATCTCTTCAGATATTAATTCACCAGCAGTTAATATTGCAATATCTTCTAACATGGCTTTTCTTCTATCACCAAAACCAGGAGCTTTAACAGCACAAACGTTTAATGCACCACGTAAAGTATTTACAACTAATGCTGCAAGAGCTTCACCTTCTACATCTTCGGCAACTATTAATAATGACTTACCAGCTCCTGCAACTTTTTCAAGAAGTGGAAGTAGATCCTTCATATTAGAAATCTTTTTGTCAAATATTAGAATGTATGGATGTTCCATAACTGTAGTCATAGTATCTCTATTTGTTGCGAAATAAGGTGATAAATAACCTCGATCAAATTGCATACCTTCAACAAAATCAGTTGTAGTTTCAAAAGTTTTAGACTCTTCTACTGTAATAACACCATCTTTTCCAACTTTTTCTAAAGCACCAGCGATCTCATCACCAATCTCTCTATCGTTATTTGCAGAGATTGTAGCTACTTGAGCGATCTCTTCTTTTTCTTTTATATCTTTTGCAAGGTTAGCTATCTCGGCAACAGCTAATACTACGGCCTTATCTATTCCACGCTTTATACCCATTGGGTTTATTCCAGCAGCGACACTTTTAAGACCCTCTTTTACAATCCCATATGCAAGAACTGTAGCTGTAGTTGTACCATCACCTGCTACATCGTTAGTTTTTGTAGATACTTCTTTTACTAATTGAGCACCCATATTTTCAAATGCATCTTCTAATTCAATCTCTTTTGCAACAGTAACACCATCTTTTGTTACAAGTGGAGCACCAAACTGTTTATCAATTAAAACATTTCGCCCCTTAGGACCAAGTGTTACTTTTACTGCGTCAGAAAGTTTCTCAACTCCTGTTAAAAGACTTTTTCTAGCTTGTTCATCAAATTGCATCTGTTTTGCCATTATATATATTCTCCTATTTAATTTATAAATTATTTCAATAAAATACTAAGGTATTGGTTAATAATCAAGTTTTTATTAAGACTATTAGATAAATTCACCACTTAAATAACTATTTTCTTTACCATTAGCATCTTTTATTATTACTTTACCAATTTTATCTAACCCGACAAGTAAACCAGTTACAATATTTTTATTCTCTGGGTTACCAATTGAAAAGCTTACTTCATCGTTTTGTTTATATAGACAATTATTAAGTTCATCTAACCAAGTTTCACTTTTTAATACTGCAAAAAACTCAGATAAAAACTTTGATAATACCATTTCTAAGTTGAAACCTTTCTCTGATACTAAGGAGAGAGATGTGGCTTTATCTTTAATACTTTCATCAAAATTCAACTGATTTACATTTATACCTATTCCTACCAAGATATACCCTTTTTGTGACTGGCATAATATTCCCGATATTTTTTTATTATTAACAACTACGTCGTTTGGCCATTTAACTTTTGAGTCGACAGCACAAATATTCTTAACAGCTTTTGAAAGTGCTAATCCAGCTTTTAGAGGAGTCGTGCCAAAACCATGGCCTATAAAATCTTTTTTAATTATTAATGTAAAAGTTAAGTTCTCTTTTTCTGATGATAGCCACTTACGGCCAGGGACTCTTCCAATACCATTGGTCTGGAAATCTGCCAGGACGATAGAACCGTGTATATCCTTTTCTGAAAGTAGATTTGCAGCTTCAGCCATTGTTGATGTTGTCGTTTCCTTATAGTAGGTCATACCACCAAAAGGGTTTTCAATTTTCTTTAGATTCATAAGAAACATTAAACAACAGGTGCTTCTTTTTATCAAGTGAGTTAAAGGTTAACTGATTCTACCCTATTACTCTCTTTATTTAAAAAGAATTTAACTTTCCTTTTTTCTTCAGTCACGCTATAAGTAACACCACATATTATTATGATATTACCTGGAAAAACAGTTCCCGTAACTTCTAATGTTACATCTGGATATTTATATAAAGCCTTTATTTTTCCAGAAAGTTCTGAATCACCTCTAGTAACAACATCTTGTATTTGCCTAATAAGATCAAGTTTTTTATCTGTTTTTCTGTACTCTGGAAGTCTATTTAGTTTATTTAACTTTTCTTTTAATACATCAACTCTCTGTTTAATAGATTCTATTGATCTTTGATCTACAAAGGAGAAGCCTAAATTGATTTCGGAATTAGGGCTTCCATCCTTTCCTATGTTATATGTTTTGACCCCTAGTTCGGAATAGACTTTACTACTAACAATAGCCCCTTTTTCCCCTAACTTTAGCTGCCCTAATGAATATATTTGTGAATTCATTATATTTTTTTCGATTTCTAAACCTGCTTGGGATTCAACATGACAATTCTCTATAAACTTTGCTTTTATTTTTCCCCCGGCTCGTACAAGTGCTGTACCTCGACCGATTATACCCTGATCTACAATTAGATCCTTTCGGCACAAAATGTCAGTTGCATCTAGATTACTTTTACAATATAAGGTTCCACCGGCAGCTACTTTAAATCCATCTTTAATTTCACCATCTATAATTACATCTTTCCCAAAAGAGATGTTACCGGTACTATAATCTACATTACCTTCTATATGAAGAACATCATTTATATGTATATCTCGGTTTTCTGAAACTTCGTATCGACCTGATGTAGAGGCGTATAACTTCCCTTTATGCTCAGTAGTATTCCGCCCATTTGTAAATTGGACAATTTTTTTCTTTTTAAATTGTAAAGGCTTTCCTTTTACACTTTTACCCTCGACACCATCTCGGCCTTCATTTTTATGTGCGATTAATTCGCCCTTTTTTACCATAATGAAGTTTGACTGTTCTTTATAATCTATCTTTAATGCTTCTGTATCTAAACCCATGGCATTTTTAAAAAATTTATCCTCTAAATTCCAATGCTCTGGGACTTCTGATATGGCTAGAGTTCCTGTAGCAATTTTAACACCATTTCGAGGTTTTTTATGTTTATTACAAAAATCAATAGTTGATGTGATTATTTCCCAATCAATTCCATGTATTAATCCGGCTTCTAGAATAATTGACTTTGTATAGTTTAAACTAAGTTCTGCACCTTCTCCCACGGCTGGTACAAAATCAGCGTAGGCCTTATATTCATCTGAAGATAGTGTAATAATTACGTTACAATTGCTCATTTAATTATTATCGGCATTTTTCTGTAAAATAAAATTATATTTTTATCCTAAAGGCATTGAAACATCATGAGAAGATATACATAATAAATGTATAAATATACAAAAGGTGTTTTATTATGACTACGAGACCAGATAGATTAAAGATAATACAGTCCATTATTGAGACCGGAACTATAACAAGCCAAGATCAACTATTAAGATTGTTGCAAGAGAGTGAAGTAAATGTTACACAGGCAACACTTTCAAGAGATCTTAAGATGTTAAAAGTTGGTAAGTTATCAGATGGATCCAACGGATACATATACACCCTTCCTTCGATTCTTAATTTAAAAGAATCTGAACAACAATATATAAATGATTTTAAAAGAGGTTTTTTATCTATAGCATTTTCAGATAACTTATGTGTTATTAAAACACTCCCGGGACATGCAAATAGCACTGCAGCCGCAATTGATAACTTACTATTTGAAGAAGTTATTGGATCAATTGCAGGTGATGATACGATCATGATTATTATTAATGAAGAGTTTTCTAGAGAAAATTTCAAAAAAAGTTTAAGAAATAAAATAGAAGATTTGGAGTTATAAAGTGACAGCAGCAATATTAGGTTCTACTGGTTATACAGGCTTAGTTCTTTTAAGGTTATTATTAGATCATCCAGAAATAGAAAAGATATATCCAGTTTCATCTTCTTCAGTTGGTTTATCTATTACTGAATATGATCCTGGAATAAGTTCTTATAGTTTAAAAAGGAAGGTTCCAACAGGTCTTTTAATATCTGTAGATGATGCAAAAAAGGCAAAGCCAGATGTTGTGTTTGCAGCCCTTCCCCACTTAAAATCAGCTGAAATATGTTCCGATTTTTTTGGAAACTCTGTAATAATTGACCTGTCTGCAGATTTTAGAATTGAAAATGCAGATCTATTTATTAAAGCATATGGCCAAACACACCCTAATCCAGATCTACAAAACCAGGCTGTATATGGATTATCAGAATGGTATTCTGATAAAATAAAAAATGCTAATTTAATTGCTAACCCAGGATGTTATCCAACAGCAACTCTTTTACCACTACTTCCACTATTAAAAGAGGGCATTATAACTAAAGATATTGTTATAAATGCACTGTCTGGAATATCTGGAGCTGGAAGAAGTGCAAAACCAGGTTCTCTTTTTGTAAAAAGAGCAGAGAATTCTAATGCTTATAATGCAGGAACAAAACATAGACACCAGATAGAGATTCAGAAAGAGTTAGATTTTGTAAATTCCAATTGTGGTATTGCACTGTTTAATCCACACCTAATACCATTAAGAAGAGGTATGGTTGTTACAACAGTTGCTAAGTTAAAGTCAGAAATAACAGATGCTGAAATTGAAGCTATATTTGAAAAATATTATAAAGATTCAGCATTTGTGAATGTTTTAGCTGGGGTAAATCCAGAAGTGGGTAATTGCGTTAACTCAAACAGATGTGACATTAGCTGGCAGATAGAAGAAGGTTCAATTATTCTTTTTTCTACTATTGATAACCTTGTAAAAGGAGCATCTGGTCAGGCTGTTCAAAATATGAATATTAGATTTGGGTTCAATGAAACTCTTGGACTTCCTTTAAATGGAGAACTTTAAATGGGAAGTTCAAATATAAAACCAATAATATTAATTAAAACTGGTGGGAAAGTCGCTGTTACAGGAGCTGAACTAACCAGTTTAATAAAAGAGATAAAAACTCTACAGACAGACTATAACTTTATTTTAGTTCATGGTGGTGGAGCAGAAGTTACAGAGGCATCAAAAGTTTATGGTTTAGAAGCTAAGTTCATTGACGGAGTTAGAATGACGACTAAACCTGAAATGCAGATTGTTGATGGTGTATTAGCTGGTAGAATAAATAAAAGAATTGTTAGAACTTTTGAGACACTTGAAGTTCCTGCTGTTGGATTATCAGGAAATGATGGGCAGATCTTTACAGGAGAACCGATAGATTCCCTTGGAGAAAATAGAACAGGAAAAGTTACCTTTACTGACCCTAATCTATTAAATTTGCTTATACATGGAGGATTTACTCCTATAATATGTTCGGTATCAATGGATAAGGATGGTAATCCTCTAAATATTAATGCTGATGAAGCTGCTTTGGCAGTTTCTGTGACACTAAAAGCAAACAAAGTAATCTTTTTATCTGATATTCCAGGAATATTAAAAGAAAACGAAGTTTTAAAACATATGACACTAGAGAGTATAAAAGAAGAAATTGAAAGTGGAGTAATATCTGGCGGAATGATTCCAAAGGTAAAATCATCTATTAGTGCCATTGAAAATGGTGTAAAAAGTGTTGTTATTAGTAACTATGTTTCATCAGGTGACTTAAAACAACTTATAGAAAATAAAAAAGGATCTGTTATTTTTTTAAACCAGAAAACCTTGAACAAGGCTGGTCGGCATAAAAGCCTGCTCGCCAAGGAGAGTGTATGAGCCCATTTGTAAATAATCCTCCATACCCAAATAACTATGGTAGTGATTTCTTAGTTTTAGATAAGGGACAAGGTTGTTATCTTTTTGATAAAAAAGGTAACAAGTATCTAGATTTTGGTTCAGGTATTTCTGTAAATGCCCTAGGTTATGGCAGAGAAGATTTAGCAAAAATAGCACATGATCAGATGTTAAAACTTATACATGTCTCTAATCTATATGCAACAGAGCCTGCGATTAAACTTGCGGAAAAATTAACAACATCAGGTAACTTTGATGCTGTACATTTTGGAAATAGTGGAACAGAAGCAAATGAAGCTGCATTTAAATATGCTAGAGCTTATAGCCAAAGAGTTAAAGGTGAAGGTAATTATAAAATATTATCATTTAGTAATGCTTTCCATGGTAGAACTTTTGGTACTATGTCAGCTACACCTAAAGAGAAATATAAGGCACCTTTTTACCCATTGGTTCCAGGTTTTGAGACTATAGGTTTTAATGATGTAAAAGCATTAGAAAATACACTTGATCGAACATTTGCAGCTGTGATTATAGAACCTCTACAGGGTGAAGGTGGTTTGGATTCAGTATCACCAGAATTTTGTAATGCGCTTCATTCTCTAGCAAAAAAACATGATATTTTAATAATTTCAGATGAAGTACAAGTTGGATTAGGTAGAACTGGGAAATTATATGGTTATGAAACTTATGGATTAAACCCTAATATAATTACTCTTTCAAAACCTCTTGCAGGTGGTTTGCCATTAAGTGCAACATTAATACCTAAAAAAGTTAACGATCTGATACAAATAGGTGAACACGGGACTACATTTGGTGGAGGACCTGTAACGACTGCAGTTGCACTAAAGGTTCTAGGATTAATAAATAACCCTAACTTTTTAGCAAATGTAAACTTACTAAGTAATTTCTTTAAGAAAGGTTTAGAAGAGATTATTACAAAAAAAGAGAATGCAATTATGGTAAAAGGTGAAGGTTTACTACTTGGTTTAAAACTTAAAAATGCAAGTTTAATTCCTGAAGTAATGAATAAGTGTAGAGAAAATGGTTTATTAATATTAAGAACAGGCAGTGATACTTTAAGGTTTTCACCACCTCTTATTATAACTAAAGATGAAATAAAAATTGGCCTAGATATTTTAGAAAAGGCATTATAGGAGCTTACAATGGCAAAAAAAATTAAAAAGATAGCATTAGCTTATTCTGGAGGGTTAGATACTTCAATTATTATCCCTTGGTTAAAAGAACAGTACGAAGGTGCTGAAATCATAGGTATTTGTACAAATGTGGGACAGGATGAAGACTGGGCTAATATGGAAGCTAAAGCCTTAAAATCCGGAGCTTCAAAATTATATATAAAAGATATAAAAGAAGAATTAGCTGCAGAGTATATTTTCCCAATGGTTAGAGCGGGAGCTATCTACGAAGGTAAATACCTTTTAGGAACTTCAATTGCGAGACCCTTACAGTCAAAACATCAAGTTGAAATTGCTTTAGCCGAAGGTTGTGATGCTCTTTGTCACGGTTGTACAGGAAAAGGTAACGACCAAGTAAGATTTGAACTTACATATAAAGCGTTAGCTCCTGAATTAGAAGTAATCGCTCCCTGGAGAGTTTGGGATATTAAATCTCGAGAAGATGCAATTGATTTTGCTAAAGAGCGTGGAATTGAACTTACAGTAACTAAAGAAAAAATATACTCAAGAGACTGGAATATTTGGCACATGAGTCATGAAGGTGGGGACCTAGAAGATTTATGGAACAGACCAAAAGAAGATATGTTTTTATTAACAAAATCTCCTAAAGATGCCCCAGATGTAGAAGCTGAAGTAGTTATAGACTTTGAAAAAGGTATCCCTGTTGGTTTAGATGGAAAGAAGATGTCAGCCTTCTCTATTCTAGAAAAACTAAATAAACTTGGTCATGAAAATGGTATTGGTCGAAAAGATATTGTTGAAACTAGATTAGTTGGAATGAAGAGCCGTGGTGTCTATGAAACTCCAGCTGGAACAATTCTACACGAAGCAACTAGAGATCTTGAAATGGTAACTTTAGATAGAGATACATTAGATTTAAAACAAAAACTTAGTATTGACTATTCAAATCTAGTTTATGCTGGAAAGTGGTATACTACTGCTAGAGAAAGTTTAGAAGCATTTATGGAGAAAACCAGTGAGTTTGTTACTGGTTCTATTAGAGTAGTGTTATATAAAGGAAATGTTCTAATAACTGGACGAAAATCACCATATTCACTGTATCTAGAAGACCTAGCATCATTTGGAGAGTCAGATTATGATCATAATGATGCCCAAGGTTTTATTAACCTTTTTGGTCTATCAACTGGTGTTGTAGCTATGGTTCATAAAAATAAAGATGGAGAAAGTGGTCCTGCGGCAGAAATGTTAGCAATGGCTGCCCAGTACCATAAAGAGTAATATATTAGATACCGAAGAAAAACTCTTTCATCCTTGAAAATAGGGTGGAAGCAAGTTTTGCTTTATTATCTTTATATTTAATTTTTGCACTTTCATTTGACATAACTCTATCAGCCAGAATTCTAGATAATTTACGACTAACTTCTGGACGACCTTTTAATACTTGCATTATAGTTTTTTTCTTGATTTCATATAAAATTGAATCAGTTCTAGCTATAACATAAGCAGACCGTGGTTCTCCAGTTAACAGAGACATCTCTCCAAAAAAATCACCTGGTACTAATTGATTAACTTTTATTTTCTTAATTTTACCATTAGTAATTTTGTCGACTATTACATTCATAGCCCCTTCCACTAATATAAACATAGAAGAACCTGCTTCCCCTGCTCTAACTACAGCCTCCCCACGATTAACTGCTACTTCAGAAACACCTTTATGTATAATATTTAATTCACTATTATTTAACATAGTGAACAATGGAACTCGTTTTAGTAAAGGACCGATATCTCTATGTCGATCCAACTGTCTAGTAGGCATTGGCTTATAATATATGTCATGTTTTGAATATGATAAACTTAATCCACCTTGGTGCAGATGTTTTAAAGCACTATTATATACCAAGTGCTTTCCTTCAAAAATATTCACAACATTAATATCTAACCAAAATCTAACAGCGTACTGAACTCCCCGCTCTGTAACACAATCAATATAAATTTTAGGTTTTGGATTTTCAAGAACTTCTTTAACAGATATAACAGCTGCTTCAAGTAGAGTTAAGACTCTAGCACTTGGGACTTCAAAGTCCATAGTTAAATCTATGATAAACATTGATTTACTAGTAGGATTTGAAAAGTTTTTTATAGAATCTGTTGCTAATGCTCCGTTTGGAATAACAACAATATTATTATCATAAGTTAGTAGTTTTACAGTTCTCCAGTTTACCTCTCTAACTTGTCCAATTATAGGATCCCCATTTGGTTTATTATACTCAATCCAATCCATAAGTTTTATGGTATTATCCATATTGATTGCAACACCTGTAAATAGATCGGCAAGCATTCTTTGCATACTTAAACCAACAATAACACCTAGAGCACCTGAAGCGGCAAGAATACCAGTAATTGGTTTATGAAATATTTGACTAACTAATATTAAAATAACAATAGCTAACAAAATAAAATTTAGAACATCAATAAAAAGTCTTGGAGTCTTAATAAACCCAGAGTTTCTAGAAGGTGTCCAAAATACAACATCTAATGTTTTTAGAAAAAAGAATGCTGTAGCAATTATAAGTGCGGTTAAAGTCCATGGTGATTGCATAGAAAATATAGTATCAATATCTTTTAAATAAAAGAGATGAAACATAACCGAAAATATAAAAACTAACATTAGAATTATCAGTGGTAATCGTAATCTTCTCAATTAATTATCCTCCATATGGTAATTATCGACTTAAATACGTTAAAATACATCATATTTCTTAAAAAGAATTGACTCTTAAATATCACAAATCTATTATTAGGATAACTATGAAAAAAATACATATAAAATCTTCGCTGATATTTTGGGATATTATTACATTCATTGTAGTATTCATTTCAACTTATCTTATGTTTGAGGTAGTAATAAAAAATATAATCTCAAACTCTAGTAATACAGACTTTTATGAGAAACTGGACTCAATAGAAGCGGAATACTTTAACTCTCTTGATTATTTAGAAAACAAAGATACATTAGTTTACTTTGATTATTTAGATGACATATTGGTTTATAGTAAAGAGTCAGGAATTAACAAAGTTAAATACGATGATAGTATATTGGCAATTTTAACTGATATTGAAGGTTTAGAAGAGTATTCTGGAAAAAAGAATGATCCCGGTTTTACTATAAATTTCAGCAAAGAACTTCGAAATCAAATATTACTAAATGCTTCACACATTCCAGCAACAATAGCCTCTGAAGTTTATCTATCCCTCTTAAATAACAGTAAAAATAGTGATGATAAATCTTATATAAATACCTTATACAAAAAAAGTAACGATAAAACCTACGATCTAGTTATTATCCCTACTATAGAAGATAGAGATAACTATACCAGAATATCTAATGGTCAAAAATATAAACTAAACAACACAGTAAGTTTTGAATATACATTTGATAATAAAAAATATATTGGAATTGCAGAGTATGCCCAACATAGTCTTATTAATGCTGATGGAATAACTCCGACATATCCTATTTTTGTTATAGCCGATCTAAGTAGTGACTTTTTCTATCTGATTAACAAAGTTAGAAATACCTTTTTAGGTATATTAATGTTTGTATTTATTTTAGTTGTTACAATAAAACTAATAACTACAAGTAAAATAACAAGAGAGATAGCATCTATAAGTACCATAATAACTAGAGAAGGTGAAAAGATTAAAAAAAGTGGTCTTGTTAAGAAAAAGGTTGAGGATGTATATACTAACTTTAATGAAACTTCAATTTTATATTCTGCATATTCTAGTCTGCATCAGCAGTTAAACTCTTTAGGAGAAATTGTAGCTGGTATTTCAGATAAAGAGTTATTATCTGCGGTTCTTATGGAATCAACAAGTATACTTGATCCCCACGAAGAATTTATGACAGTTTTATTCCTTGATATAAAAGGGTTTACAACTCTAACCGAACTTTATCAAGAAAAGGTTTTTACTATTGTTAACTCTATTTGGGTAGAAGTAGAAAAAGTAGTAGAAGCAAATTACGGTAAAATTAATAAATATATTGGTGATGCCTGTTTAATCATTTTCCAAGAAGGTGAAAGGAAACACAATTCATCTTTTTATGCATTAAAAAGTGCGATTTTAATTCTTGAGAAAGTAAATGACCTACAAAAAACTTTAAAAATTGATTTTAATTTTAGGGTTGGACTAGATTATGGTAAAATTGTTTATGGTAAAACTGGTACTGAAAACAATTATGAACTTGGAGTTATTGGTGATACAGTTAATACATCAGCTAGATTAGAAGCGATAAATAAACAGTACCAAACAAATATATTAATGACTGAAACCGTGAGGAATAATACTAAAAATAACTTAAAAGATATGAATCCTCATCTATCTTTCTATAAAGTAGATAAAGTAAGACCTAAGGGGAAGAAAGTTCCAAAGGAGTTATATACAATTCTTGGAAACAATGGAGTTCAATCACGATTTTTAGGAAACAATAAATATATAAATAATGATGCTTTATCACATATACAAAAAATTATGGATAGCTTTACAGCTGGAATATCATTGTGGAAATCATATTCAATAGCTAAAACTGTAGTGGATAAAAAACAATTTAGAGCAATAGCATTAAAAAAATGGGAAGATACGTTACAAGCTATTAAAACTGCATATTTAGAAGAACCGATACCAACAATGGAAAAATATATTTCTAGAATAGTAACTGTAACAGAGTTTGAAGAGTATAAAAGTAATACAAAGTTATGGTTTAAAAAAGATTCTCATCAGATACAAGAGCCATCAGATGATTGGATACAATACGGATTTATTGAGATCGAGAAATAGGAGGAATTATGAAAGTAAATACAAACATACCAATTTTTATAGTTCTTACATTATTTGTAGCGTCAAATGCATTTTTATATACCTACTTAAATAATGATTATTTTATTGATAAAAAACCTACAATTCAAGAAAAAGAGATAGAAAATATAATATTTAAACTTATTGCAGACCATGAACAGATTTTAATTGAACGAAATAAACAAATTCTTTTAGAAGCAGAAAGATTAAGAAATATGAGATCAACTACAACTGATTCTGCTGAATTAAAGGCAATAGAAGATAAACTTAGAGCTTTAGAAGAAGAATCTAAAGCTGTTCAAGATAGGGTTAAAAATAGTGAAAATGAGAGAAGAGTTGCACAAAAGAAATCCCAGAATGACCAGTTACAACTCTCTGAACTCATGGAAAGTAATAGTAGAATGGGAGTTGAATTAGATCAGGTAAATGAAGAATTTACAAATTATGTCTCAACACTACAAGATACTTTAACATCAAATAGTTTTTCAGAAAAAGATATAAATGAAATAAATATCGCGTTTAGAAATCGACGAGGCTTATTATATTTAGATGATTTAGTAGAAAACATACAAACAAACCGAACATCGTTATCAAAAAACTTTACTCAACAATTATTAGATAGATCCAATGAATACCATGAAGGGTTAAAAAATATAGCAACACTAGTTAATGAAAATAAGTTTTTAGGTAATATAGACGATAAAGATCTACTTATTACAAATTCATCTGTTGAAAAACTTAAAACAACAATTAACAAATATTTAACTCTTGTTGATAAAAACAATACTACTGATCTAAACTCACAATTAACTAATCAAAAAGATCTGATGTTAAAAGATCTTGAGGAACAATTAGCCGCACTTAGAGAAAGTGAAAGCCTAAAACTTCAAGAGGCGTTAGACGAGTTAAATCTCACAAATGAAGAGATGACACTTGCTGAACGAGAGCAAGCAGAACTAGATGCAGCAGCAGAACTAGAACAAGCAGAATTAGATGCTGCTGCAGAAAAAAGTTTAAGTCTTGAAGAGTTAGAAAAAAAACTGCGAGAAGAACTTACAAAACAAGAGAAAACCGTATTTAGAAGTACTCTAACACCAGATACACCTATTGATACAAGTTGGGTTCACATACCTGCACTTTGGACGTCGGAAGGTAAACAGCTAGCATTTAATGGGATGAAAGTTAACTCTATAGCATGGAGTAGAAACTCTATTGGAAACAACAATACAATACTGTTTAATGCTGATTTCAAAAACAATGGAGAGTGTCTAATAATTCTTTATGGTAATGGACGTTTTAAAAGTTGGTCCGATGGTGTCATAATCTCCTTAACTAAGACTGGATTAAGTAATGTATTAGTTAATATTACACAAAACGGATTAGATGAAAATTCAGAGGTTCTTTATACTAATACTTTATCAACTGAAAATGGTATTAATGGAGATTATTATCTGCAAATATCCGATGGTAAACTTACTATGAAAATAGATGATACTCAGATATTAGATAGCTTCAATATACCTGTTGAATTAAATGGTAGATTAGGTTTTGGTAATAGAGAAACATCTGGAAATGCATTCAATATTTCTAATATAAATTTATTTCAAATAAAATAAACATCCCGTATATAGACTTTTATTTTTCAGAGTAATAAACTTAGATAAAATAGGAGAAAGTAACATGTCAATAAATTATACAAATCTTAGTGAGTCAAAGAATTACAAACAATTATTAGAGACTCCGGTTTGCTCAATAAAAAGTGAGTTAAACCCAACTAGAATTTCCAAATTAAGTGCGCCTGCAGGTGCCGGGTTAACTTATAACTTTGCTGGGAAAAAAGTAGATGCAAAATGTTTAGACCTTCTTCAAGGATTAGCAGAGGAACAACAACTTATCGAAAAATATACGTCACTTTTAAATGGTGATGTAATAAATACTGGTGAAGGTCGAAAGGTTCTTCATCACCATACACGAGAAACAAAACTTAACTCTGTATCAATTGATGGTCAAGATATGACAGAATTTTACACTGGAGAAAAAACAAAGGTTTATGATTTTGTTAAAAAAGTTCACTCTGGAAATATTTTAGGTTCCACAGGAAAGAAATTTGAAACTGTAGTACAAGTTGGAATTGGTGGTTCTGATTTAGGGCCAAGAGCTATGTATTTAGCTCTAAAAAACTACGATACTCCAGTAATGGCTGCACATTTTATAGCAAATGTTGATCCTGATGATGCAAACAATGTATTAAACGGTTTAGACTTTGAAAAAACTCTTTTTGTATTAGTTTCAAAAAGTGGTAATACACAAGAAACATTAACTAATCAAAAATTTGTTTTAACTAAAATGGAAGAAGCTCAAATTACAGGTTTAAATCCTCTTAAACATTTTGTTTGTGTAACATCTGCTACAAGTCCTTTAGCAGGTGATGATAACTACCTAGATTCATTTTTTATAGATGATAATATTGGTGGTAGATATTCATCAACTAGTGCAGTTGGTGGCTGTATATTATCTTTAGCATTAGGAACAGAAATATTCGAAAGATTTTTAACTGGAGCTAGAGAAGCTGATAAACAAGCATTAAACAGCAATATTTTTGAAAATGCAGCTTTAGCTGATGCACTTATTGGTGTTTATGAAAATAATGTATTAAAAATGACAAATACTGCTGTAATTCCATATTCAGAATCAATGTGTAGATTCCCTGCTCACCTACAGCAACTAGATATGGAAAGTAACGGTAAAACTGTTAATCGATTTGGTGAAAGAGTTAACTATTCAACTGGACCTTCTATTTTTGGTGAACCTGGGACAAACTCTCAACACTCATTTTTCCAATATATCCACCAAGCAACAACTATTATTCCAGTTCAATTTATTGGTTTTAAAACTCCACAAATTGATTCAGACATTGTATTCCAAGGTTCAACAAGTGAGAAAAAACTTAATGCAAACCTTGTTGCGCAGATGACAGCAATGGGACTTGGTAAGGATGATACAAACCTAAATAAAAACTTTGATGGAGAGAGACCAATATCTCTACTTTATGCTGACAAATTAACTCCAGAAATTATGGGTGCAATTTTAGCTCATTTTGAGAACAAAGTAATGTTTCAAGGTTTTATTTGGAATATAAACTCTTTTGATCAAGAGGGTGTTCAATTAGGTAAATTATTAGCCGGTAAAGTTTTAAATAATCAAATGGATGAAGTACTTAGTACATATGCATCAATATTAATATAACAATAAAAAAGCAACTAAGAATACTTAGTTGCTTTTTATTTATTAAAAGTTGGTTTTATTTAATTTGTCATCGATAAAGGCATTCTTGTAGTAGATAAAACATCTCTCCAAAGTGGACCCTTGGGATCTAAAACCTTTCTATTTGAAATTGCAAGACTTATAGGAACATGCACTAAATGATAGTTCCACATGCTAATTAGCATTTTTGTTTTACCGGCCATAGCAGCATGTACTGCATTACCACCAAGTCTAGCACAATATAGGGAATCATTAGGTGTTGCTGCTGCTGCCCGTATCATGTAACTAGGATCTATATATTTAAGATTTGATGGTTTCCCAATCTTCTTCCTATGTGTCTTTATTGCATTAGCTAAAAATACACCAATATCAGAAAGTTTCTTATTACCTGAAGCATCAGTATCGTTAGAGCCATCTAATAACTCCTGCCCTGCCCCTTCAGCCACCAAGATAACTGCATGGAACTTTTTCTCTAGCCTTCTATCTAGTGCTTCTAAAAGCCCATTAGGACCATCTAATTCAAATTTAACTTCAGGTACCAATACAAAGTTAGCATCATTTGTTGCAAGTGCTGTATGAGCGGCAATAAAGCCGGATTCTCGACCCATTACTTTAACTAGACCAATTCCATCTATGGCATCTTTAGCCTCTGTATGTGCTGAGTAGACAGCATTTAAAGCTTCTGCTACAGCAGTTTCCACACCAAAAGACTTTTGAATAAATGCGATATCGTTATCTATAGTTTTTGGAACACCGATAATAGCTATTTTAAGGCCTCTTTTTTCGATCTCATCAGCCATTGCTAATGCACCACGTTGAGTACCATCTCCACCAATAACAAATAACATATTTAAATTCATACGCTCTATGGTATCAACTCTAGTTTCAACTGATGGTCCACCTCTAGAAGAACCTAGCATTGTTCCACCCATTTTATGTATATCGTCAACGACATCGGGATCTAACTCTTTAAATGGCATATTCTGTTTAGGATCTAGACCTTGGTAACCATAACGAATACCAGTTATTCTCCGGACCCCATATTCGTACCATAAGGATCGAACAATAGCACGAATAACATCATTTAATCCTGGACAAAGTCCACCACAAGTTATGATTCCAGCATGAATATGATTTGACTGGAAATAAATATGTTTCCTTGGTCCTGCCTTCTCCATAAGATTATCTTTTATATAATCTTCACGATTTTTTGAACTACCCTCATGATAGACAATTTCGTGGAGAACTCTTTCGTCATCATTAACAAAAGAAGCATGAGCTTCATCCATATTAGTTTTTAATGGAATAGGTGACTCAATCTTACAAGGACCTAATGTTTCTATACTAAAGTCTAATTTCTTCATATTTATATTTTGAAGTTTTTTTATAGTTTTATCAAGCCAAGTTAATCAGTTGTTGCATAGGATTGATCTTTTTAAGTAAAATAGATCATAAATTAGCCTAGGAGCAATAATGAGCAGCATAATATCTATTAAAAATATTCTTTTTGGATACCAGGAAGATAAAGATGTCTTTAAAAATTTATCATTAGAAATTCCACCTGGAGTTACAACATTTATTGGCCAGAATGGAACTGGAAAATCTACACTAATGTTATTAGCTGCAGGTAGACTTTTACCAGAAAATGGAGAAATTCTACTACTTGATAAAAATACAAAAGATATAACCGACGAAGAAGAACTAAACAGTAAAGCTTCAATTATATTTCAAAATATGGAATTTGATACAGAGGAGACAATTGGCGATCTATTAGAAATGGTCTATAACAATGGCCACCATTCAAAGAAAGCTGATAAAAAATTAATTGAAGAGATAATTAATATTTTTGAATTAAAAGAGTCTCTTAATAAAAAGACAAATAGCGCAAGTAAAGGTGAAATGCAAAGAGTTGTTATAGCTTTTGCACTACTATTTGGCTCACCAATTATATTAATGGACGAACCGGTATTTGCATTAGAAAATCATCAGAAAGATAAAGTCTTTAAATATGTTATCCAATATGCTAAAGAACATAAAATAAGTATTATTTATTCTATACATGACTTAGATATTTCAAAGAAGTTCTGCGATAATGTAGCTTTATTCTATAAAGATGGAACTGTTAGTATTGGGAAAAAAGAAGATATGCTAATTAATGAGAAAATAGAAGAAGCTTATCAAGTTCCTATACATTTACTACATGAAAGAGAAAAGTTAAACAGAGAAACTCTGCAAAACAACGATATTATGAAATCTGGTTTGAAAGGTAAAATTATAGAATAATATCTATATAGTTAACTCTAATGGGAGGGTTAGAGCACCCTGCCTTAAAATTTTATAAGGTCTAGTTGTTATATCAATGACAGTAGATGGTTTACGATTTTCATAATCTCCACCATCAACAATTAGATCTACTTTATTTTCAAACTGTTCTATAATATCCTTAATTCTCCACATTGGAGCTTCTCCACTTATATTAACACTTGTTGAATATAATGGTGATTCCATATGAGAGACAATATCCTGTAAAAAAGGATCTGAAGGAAGTCTATAAGCAATAGTGCCTCCTGACTTTACAGCTGTAACAACTGTTAAAGCACCAGGCCAATACTCTTCTAAATCTTCTGGAAATGGGATTATTGATAGTTCATTAAATTGAATTATTGAAGATACTAAATGTAAAAAAGGTTTAAATTCGCCTCTACCTTTAATACTTCTAATAGCTGAATCAGTATCTGGAGATCTACCAAGAATACCATATATTGTATCGCAGGGAACAATTACAATTTCACCATTTGTTAATCTTTCTACTATTTCCTCAAAGCTATTTTCTTTTAAAAGTATCACGTAAAACTCCTACTAAAAGAGATATTATAAAAAGTATAGCAGAAAACATGGTAGAAACAAGTAAAATTCTATTAGTATTTTGTTCAAAAATAGGAGTATCAAATTGTCTATCTATCTCATAAAGAGATTTTGATACTTTATTATTTAATATTTTTACAACGCTTTGACCGGATTCAATATAACCTATAGGTCTCACTGCAAGTTTTAATCTATCCTCATCATTTGATAAACGATGGATCTCATCTTCAAGCTTAGCACTTTTCATTTGCAGAACCTCAACATGAGTTATCATATTTGCTTTAAAGTAGTCTAAAGCTCTCATATTTGAAAAACCAACACTACCCGAAAATAGTGAAATTATACAATAAACTGAAAAACCAACATAAATTGACCACGAAATTTTCTTAAACATACATATTTAACGGTGTAATAGGCAAATTCTTTATAAAAAATATACATTTTTCTTTAATGTTATTGAAAACTGATTTAGAATTATTTTATAAAGATTAAATTTTTTAAACACAATTACCGAAAATGTAATGAGGTACTATAAATATGGCAGCAGATTTAACTAAAAATCCTGATGATTTTGAGCTCTACGGAACATTTACTGATAAAACAGATTTAACTGGAGAGGTAGAAATTGATGAAGAGATGGATGATTACGATAACCAAGAAGACGACTTCGATTCAATTGAAGATAGTACAGACCCTATGAGTTTACCAATTGATTCTATTGAAGCAATAAAATCTCTAAACCATGAACTTATAAATCTGAGTCGTGAAATTCATGATTTAAAAAATGAAATTGCTGCAATTAAAAATATACCAAGTACAACAACTCCTGTACCGCCAGTGATTGAGACTGCTACTGAACCAACTAGTGCTGAACCAACAACTTCTGAAGAACAAACTGGTTTCTTTAATGATTTAGAAGAGGATTCAATAACATTAACATTTGATGAACTTGATAACTTAGACAGTCTTGTTGAAGAAACTTCAGAAATAGATACTGATAACCCTTTAGCACAAATTGATACAGAAGAGATTATAAACAAAGAAGAGTTAGATGTTAATAGGGATCAGATTGAAATACTGCCGGAAGATGAAGTTCAATCTGAAGAGATATTAAATGATCCACTGCTTGAAGATACATCTATATTTATGGAAGAAGACCCTGCTTTTGAAACATTAACTTCTTCTGAAGAGGATGAATTTTCTGAAGAATTACCAGGTATTGATACTACAAAAGTAACAGAACTATCTGAAACTCAAATATTAAAAATGAGAGAAGAAAAGCTAAATACTAAAAATAATTTTAAAGATAATCCTCCTGAAGATGATGTTGTAATTAGTAAAGAAGATTTCCCAGGTAATGATCCATTTGGGAATGAAAATGATATTGATGTAGAAATTACTGACGAAACAGAACAAGAAACCACTGTTGATTTTAAAACAGATGATGTAACAAGTGAATTTGATATAGATGACATAAGCAATGAGATGGATTTACAAACTGAAGAATCCATATCCATGGAGGATGAACTTCAGGATTTAGAACATGCATTTGAAGCATCAAGTGATGAAATAAATCTAGATGATATTGATATTGATGGTGAATTTAATTTAGACCAGCTTGATGATATAAACTTAGATGAGGAGTTAAACCTTGAAGAAGATATCAATTTAAGTGATGAAATTAGTCTTGATGATGAGTTGAACCTTGATGAAGATATCAATATAAGTGATGAAATTAGTCTAGAAGAAGAGTTGAACCTTAATGAAGATATTAATATAAGTGATGAAATTAGTTTAGAAGAAGAGTTGAACCTTAATGAAGATATCAATATAAGTGATGAAATTAGTTTAGAAGAAGAGTTGAACCTTGATGAAGATATCAATATAAGTGATGAAATTAGTTTAGATGAAGATTTTAACATTGATGAAGATATCAATATAAGTGATGAAATTAGTCTTGATGAAGATATCAATATAAGTGATGAAATTAGTTTAGATGAAGATTTTAACATTGATGAAGATGTTAATTTAGATGAAGAGTTTAACTTTGATGAAGACACTAATATAAGTGATGAAATTAGTTTAGATGAAGATTTTAACATTGATGAAGATGTTAATTTAGATGAAGAGTTCAACTTTGATGAAGAAATTAACTTAGATGAAGATATCACTTTAGATGAAGATATCACTTTAGATGAAGATATCACTTTAG
>JAOPTT010000023.1:0-2311 GCA_051531975.1 Spirochaetaceae bacterium | reverse complement strand
TCTACTAACTCCATTGGAAAGGTGTCATAAGTACTTTTGAAAAACAGAGTAGTAAAACCAAGTCCATAAACTGTATGTACTAGAATTAGTCCTTTTGTGGTTCCTGCAAGATGTAACATTCCCAATACCCGTGCTGTTGGTATTAAAACAATCTGAAATGGGATAAAACAGCCAAATAAAATAAGTGCAAAAAGTAATTTAGCTCCTTTGAAGTGCCATTTAGAGAGTACTAATCCCCCAAGAGATCCCATTGCTGTTGAAATTACAACAGCTGGAATAACAATTTGTACAGAGTTAAAAAAGTAGGGTTTAAGACCTGTAGCCTGAACACCTATCTGGGCTTCCGACCACGCTTTCCCCCATGCTGCAAAAGTCAGTTTTGCTGGCAAGCTGAGCATATTACCACCTTGAATTTCAGATAGTGGTTTTAATGAGTTTACGATCATTATATACAGTGGTGCCAAAAAAAAGATGGCAAATAGTATCATAACAAAATACATTATATATTCGGCAACTTTATGCATTCGCATAGTTTCTTTAATATTCACGACATCCCTCCCTTGTTAACTGTATTTTTAATATATGGGATTATGACTATAGCAAATACTATCAGCATAAATACAGCAGAACTGGCACCAACTCCCATTTGATTCCTAGAGAAAGTATAGGAATACATAAATGTGGATGGCATTTCAGAAGCACGTCCTGGCCCTCCATTTGTAAGTGCAATTACAAGGTCATAAGATTTAATAGCCATATGTCCTAGAATAACAAAGGCCGATGTAAAAGAGGGCCCAAGCTGTGGAATGATTATTCTAGTATATAATGTCCATGCATTTGCTCCATCAACTACAGCTGATTCAACTGTGGCATGATTGACAGCTCTTAAACCTGCAAGGAAAATAATCATAATATAACCAGTAACCTGCCAAATAGCAGCTATGACAATGGTATATATAGATTTGTCTGCATTTTTTATCCAGTCAAATTTAAATTCGGCAAATCCCCAGAGATGCATTATATTTTCAAGACCTATTCCTGGATCAAGAAACCATTTCCAAGCTGTTCCGGTAACTATAAATGAAAGAGCCATAGGGTAGAGGTATACAGGTCTAAAGATACGCTCTCCTGCACTACTCCAATCAATAAGTATAGCTAATAACAGTCCTAGAACTGTTGCAATTGTAATATATAGAACACTAAAAATTAGCATATTTTTCAAAGCTATGTGCCAATGAGAAAGTTGGAATAACTTTATATAGTTATGAAATCCAACCCATTCGAACGAGGGCATAAGTTTAGAATTTGTGAATGAGATAATAATTGTAAATATAATAAATGCATAAACAAAAACTAAAGTAAGAACAACTGTGGGTAACAAAACCAACCTAGCAGTCAGATCATCTTTGGATATGCGCCATTTATTTTGTTTAATCATAAATAGTCCTCCTATATAAAAAGACCCCTCTGTAAAGTTTATTATTATTAACAGAGGGGTATATTGTACTATGTTGATTTAGTCTTTTCTTAGACTAAAAATTAATCTTGTGCACTCTTAACTGCTTTAGCAAGCTCTTCAGCTGCTTCTTCAGTAGTATAAATTTCATTAAAGTGAGAAGTAACTACATCTACTACAGCATTTTTCACAGAAGCCGGAGCTCCATGTCCATGAGCCATAGAACCCATAAGAGTTCCATTTTTACTCGCGTCTGCAAGATCTTTCATTCCCTGTTTACCAACAATATCAAACTCTGCATCTGAAATATCTGTTCTTGCAGGAACAGAACCTTTAACAAGGTTGAATGCAATCTGGAAACTTGGTGCCAATATAGAAGAGGCAAGTTTTAACTGTGCATCCTTCTGAGTTTTATCAACATTAAACATAACAAACTGATCGGCATTGAAAGTTACAGATCCTTGAGTTCCAGGAAATCTGAAAGCTACAAAATCTTTACCAGGAACCTTTCCTGCATTTTTAAATTCTCCCTTTGCCCAGTCTCCCATAATCTGAAACGCTGCTTGTCCTTCAATAACCATTGCAGATGCAAGGTTCCAGTCTCTACCACTAAAGTTATCATCAACAAAAGATCTAAGTATTTCCATTCTACTGAAAGCCTCTGTCATTGTTTCCGATCTTAAAGCTGTATCATCTAGGTCTATCATAGTTTTTTTATAAAATTCTGGTCCACCAGCTGAAAGAACAGCACTATCAAATATTGTTGCATCCTGCCAATCCTGGCCACCGTGAGCTAGAGCTATCTTGCCTGAAGCCTTTACAGTTTCCATTGCAGTAACAAACTCTTCCCATGTT
>JAOPTT010000022.1:0-65602 GCA_051531975.1 Spirochaetaceae bacterium | reverse complement strand
CACTGACCGAAGCCAGTAATAACTAGTTTAATCACAATACTCTGTTCGATATAACCCGAAGGTTATAGCTGGGACATAATCAAAAGACTATGCCCTACATGACTCCATCCATAAATGGACTTCGTCTACATAGCCCTTCCAAGCTATGTATTAAGCAGTGTCCTTACGGAAACTGCCCTGTAAAGTTTATATATACTTCCCTTCTCTATTACTGTTGTTAATACCCAAGTGGTTAATAAATTAACTTAAGGATTTATGCTACAAGATTAAATCGTTACGACTTGTTCCTGTGATGCTCGATGAATATAGCAACTCACCTTTTTTTTGTCAACAAGAAATAACAAATAACTTTTTTTTATTTCTACGGAATTATTAAATAACTATTTTATATCAAAACCACTTACTGATAGTGCTTCTACTGTTCTATCAAAAACACAGGTCTGAACCATTATATAATCTGTTTCAAAAGTAGAAATAGCAAAGAAAGAAATATCATTCTTTGTTAGGACATCTGAAATAGAACTTATTATACCTGTTGTATTAAAACCTAAGAAACCAACAACTCTAATAAGCCGTAGTTCTTTTTCTTTTATTCCACAACAGGATAACGATACATCGGAATCACATATTATTGATAGTTCCTGATCAGTTTTAGTAACACTAAAAAAACTAGACTGATAAATTTCTCTAGGAACTTCTCTATTCTCATCTAATCTGTATAAGGTACAGCTTTTTTTTATGATCTCTAATTTCATAAAGACATTTATAACATGCAAGTAGAGATCCCACAACTAAAACCTTAATAACTTCATAACACTTTTTAATTAATGATCCTATTTAATACTTAACACATTTAAAGTATTAAACAGGATACTGATAACTACTGTTATTTATATATATAAAGGATTCTAATAAATGCAAACCAAGATAAATGCAAAACAATATAAATGCACACCAAAAATAATACAAAGCAAGTTGTATTGATGTCTTGACCAATTCAAAAAAAAACTTAAATCTAACATATGGATAAAATAAAATGTTGTTTATGCGCTAGTAACAAAACAGAACTTATATCAGAAGATAAAAAACGTAAGTATTATATATGTAACATATGCAAGACTATTACAGTCCCACCACAGTACCACCTATCTATAGAAAAAGAGAAAGAAAGATATGATTTACATACAAACTCCAATAAAGATGAATATTATATAAAATTCCTAAATAGGATTATAGAACCACTTCTAAATTATATTAAACCAAATTCTGAAGGCTTAGATTTTGGATGTGGACCAGGGCCTATATTAAAAGAACAACTAAAACCATATAAAATAAATATGTCAGAATATGACCTGTATTATAAAAACGATAAAAGTCTATTACAAAAAAAGTGGGATTTTGTAGTAACAACAGAAGTTATGGAGCACTTAAAAAATCCATATACAGAGATAGAACTTTTATGGGAACTAATTAACCCCAAAGGTGTTTTAGCTGTTATGACAGCTTTAGTTACTAAAGATATAACTTTTTCATCATGGTATTATAAAGGAGATCCAACCCATATAAGCTTCTTTAGCAAAGAAAGCTTTATTTGGTTATCCCAAAAACTTGGTGCCGATGTTGAGTTTTTTGATAAAGATATTACCTTTCTAATAAAAAGGTAGTATATTTAATATAGAAATAAGGAGAATTTAATGGTTTCAAATATATTTGGCTTTATATCACTTGTACTTTCAGCCTATAGCTTTATAATATTTATTAGAATAATTCTGAGTTGGTTTAACTTACGGAATAATTTTAATGGAGCTAGCCAAAATAGAGTAATATTGTTTATATATTCTATTACAGACCCATACTTAGACTGGTTTAAACGATTTAGTTTTTTAAGATTAGGCGTAATGGATTTTTCAGCAATGTTAGCAATTGCAGTATTATACTTCTTTAGTAATATTACTGGACAAATTGCAATGTCTGGAGTTCTATCATTAGGATTTATTATTAAATTAATACTATCTACAATATGGTCTCTTGTATCAAGTATTTCCATCTTTGTTATGATTCTATTAGCAGTTAGATTAGTTTTTATGATGCTAAATAAATATAGTGGATTTTTTCATGCTTTAGATAACTATACAGAAACTTATGCACGTAAATTTTCTAATATTTTTACAAAGAAATTTACATCTTATAAAACCAATTTAATTATTATGATATTTGGAATTTTTATTATAAGACTTCTAATTAATTATCTACTAGTATTTTTATTTTCAATGTTTTAAAAACTATGTATATAAGTGAATTAGAACACCCAATAGACAGAATAAAAGGCGTTGGAGTAGAAACAGCTAAAGATCTAGCTAATCTTGGAATACATAATATTAGAACCTTAGTCACCCACTATCCAGTAAGATGGGAAGATAGGCTAAATATATCTCCTATTAAAGAAGCTATAAGTTTAGGTTTTGTAAATACTGTTGCAACAGTTATAGAGCACTCATATATTGGCTATGGTCAAAAGAAAACTCTTAAAATATTAATAAAAGACAAAACCGGTTATTTAACACTAATTTGTTTTGGTAGAAATTTTTTAGAAAACAAACTGCCTATTGGTTTAGAAATATTTATTTATTCTAGTAATATCCAGTATAAATTTTCTGAACTTCAATCTTCAAGCTTCGAATTTGAAGAAAAAAAGGATGATACTAAACCAAAACAATTTGGATTTTTATTACCAATATATAAATTGAGTGGTAAGTTAACTCAAAATAGTCTTCGAAAATTTATGCAACAAGCCTTAACAACATACTGTATTGAAATTTTGGATGAACTTCCTTTAGAAATATTAAAAAAGAAAAAGTTAGATCATAAAAAAGATGCTATTATTAACATTCATTTTCCAAAATCTGAAAGTGATCTACAAAATGCTAGGGATCTACTAATATTTGAAGAACTGTTCCACCTACAGATGGTAACAGGAAAAAAAATCATAGAGCGTGGACGATCTAAAAAAGATAAAAGAGAACTGTCCACAAAGCTTCAAAAAAGATTAATAGACAAACTTCCATTTGACTTAACTCCAGATCAGATAACCGCAGTTGATGAAATATTAAACGATCTAAATTCTGAAAGAGTCATGAGTCGATTAGTTCAAGGAGATGTTGGATCTGGAAAAACATTAATTGCTCTACTATCTGCACTACCTGTAATAGAATCTGGAGGACAAGTTGCTTTAATGGCACCTACAGAACTCCTAGCAAAGCAGCACAGTGAAAAAGCATATGAACTTCTTCACTCTGTAGGTATAAAAACCGCATTTATCTCTGGTAATATAAAAAGTGCAAGTAGAACTCTATTATTAAAAGAGTTAGAGCAGGGAAATATTGACTTAATTATTGGAACCCATGCCCTATTTACATCAGATGTAACCTATAAACAGTTGGACTTAGTTATAGTTGATGAACAACATAGATTTGGTGTAAATCAAAGATTAGCATTAAAGAACAAAGGTAACGATCCTGATATACTATTAATGACGGCGACCCCTATACCAAGAACCTTAACACTTACTCTTTTTGGTGACTTAGACGTAACAACAATAAAAACGATGCCAGTAGGAAGAAAGCCTATTGAAACACATCTAGCAAGAATTGGTAACGAAAAAAAAGTATATGATTTTTTATTTAATGAACTATCTAAAGGAAGACAGGCATATTTTGTATATCCACTAATCGAACAATCAGATAAATTGGCCCTAAAAGATGCTGAATCTATGTATAATCAATTAAAACTAATGTTCTCTAGCTTCAAACTTGCTTTAATACATTCAAAAGTAGATGAATCAGAGAAAATAAAAGCGATGAATGACTTTAATAGTGGTGAAGTAGATATATTGGTAGCAACAAGTGTTGTTGAAGTTGGAGTAGATGTTCCAAATGCCACTGTTATGATTATTGAACATGCTGAACGATTTGGTTTATCCGCACTACACCAGTTAAGAGGACGGGTTGGACGTGGCAGTCATCAGTCATACTGCTTTTTAGTCTATTCAAATGTATTAACTGATGATGGGAAAAAAAGATTAATGACAATGAAAGAGACTAATGATGGCTTTGAAATATCAAAAGAAGATCTGAAATTAAGAGGCCCTGGTGATATAGCTGGTGTAAAACAATCTGGATTTATGAGATTTTCCATAGCCAACCTAGCTAGAGATATAAATGTATTAGAATCCGCTAGAGAAGAGGCATTTAGATTATTAAAAGAAGATCCAGGATTATTATCCATAGAAAATAGTATGTTAAGGGAATTATACTCAATAGCACCACCATTCTCATCGAATTTTGTTGCACTAGGTTAAAAGTTTATCTTGTATAGATTAATAAACTCACTTATTATGAACATATTAAAAGGAGATTATAAATGAGTAAATCAGTTTTGTATAAATTAAGCATAAAGAAGGACTTTAGTTCTGACCTAGTAGAAGAATTAATTCATATCGATAAGTATTTTTCAAAGTATATAAATGCAAATGTAGAATTAGTTGTTACTGAGTTAGATGCAAGTCATGAATCAGATTTCATTGTAGAGTTTAATGGTGAAATAATTGCCGACCCATCGATCTCTAATATTGTTGATATGGCTAATAAAATAGCGGCACAAGGATAATATAAGATATGAGAATAACTGGGGGGAAATATCGAAGCAGAGTGGTTGAATGCCCTCCTGGCGTTATTAGACCTGCTATGGATCGAATGAGAGAATCTATGTTCTCTATACTTGGAGATTTAAGGGATTTATCATTTTTAGATGTTTTTTCTGGTTCTGGAGTTATAGCTTTAGAGGCTGCAAGCAGAGGAGCAACTGATATAAATTTAGTTGAAATGGACACTGGTAAAAAAAAGGTAATGCAAAAAAACTTATCTATTGCCAAAGAGAATATTAAAACGAACTTTATTGATGCTGGAATCTTCCTTGAAAATAATAGTAGATCATATGATGTTATACATTTAGACCCACCATTTCCATTAGAAAACAAAATTAAATACTTAGAATTGATAGATAAAAACAGTTTATTAAATCAAAATGGTACTTTAATGCTTCACTACCCTTCAAAAGAGAGTTTTCCAGAAATAATTGGTAAACTTAGACAGTACGATTTAAGAAAATATGGTGGTAGTAGATTAATTTTTTATACAAGAGACTAATATTTGATTAAGCAGAATTAAAAAGTTTACGATAATTAAATTATGAAAAAACTTTTAATAATTCTCTTAATATTTGTTATACCCATATTAACGTATGCTGAAACTATAACTCATAGTGTAATAAAGGGTGATACGTTATATGGAATAGCTAAATTATATAATATTACTACAGACACTATTCTATTAGATAATAATTTAAAATCAGAGAACTTAAATATTAATCAGAAACTCCTAATATCTAGCTTAAAACCAGATGAATACAGAGTTAGGAGTGGAGATTCTCTATCAAACATTGCATATAACAGTGATATAACATTAAAACATCTACTTTTAGCTAATAATATAAAAGAGGACTATAAAATACAAATTGGTGAAATATTAATATTACCAATACCTTTTGACTTAAAAAAAACATACAAAGTAAAAAAGGGCGATACCCTTAGCTGGATATCTATGACTTATAGCATCGAATCAGAAAAGGTCATCAAATTAAATAACATAAAAAATGATAACTTAGTAATTGGACAAGTTCTTAATTTTATTGATGATAATGTAAAAGACCCTATTAAGATCAAACAGGCATCTGTTACTGTACCTCTTATAAAATTAGCTCCTAAAACCGATACATCATTAACTTATACTATTCAAAAATCAGATACGATATCGGCGATAGCATTAGAATACCAGACATCAATTGATGATATTCTAAAAATTAACAATTTCACTAATGACAAAATTAGAATAGGTGAGAAAATAAAACTACCAGCTTATGCAAAAAAAAGAGAACCAATAGATTATAATTTTTATCATACTGTAATAAAAGGTGATACGATATCAGGTTTATCAGTCTTATACGATATATCTGAAACTCTACTTAGAGAGTTAAATAATTTTACAAAGGATAATATATCTATAGGTCAAAAGATAAAATTGATACCTCCAGAGTCTAGATCTCATAAAGTTATTAAAGGAGATACTCTTTGGAGCATTGCTCAGAAGTACAATGTTTCACTTGACCAATTAATGCAATACAATCATCTGAATTCAACATTGGTAGCAGAGGGTAAAGTATTAAGCATTTATGACTACAGCGTTGTTAAACACGTTCTGGAAGAGAAAAACAGTAATATTAACCTCGTCTCTTTAAAATACACTCACAATACTACAGAGTCCCAACCATATAAAAACTATTCAATAGACGAATTAAAAAACCCACTAGAGAAATATAACACTGCAAAAGAAAATTGGAATAAATTTTCAACTCTTATAGCTAATGAATCTCCAATATCTAATGATTTAGAAGGTTGGACAGTAATTCTTGACCCTGGCCATGGTGGTAAAGATCCTGGTGCTATAGCATCTGTAATTCAAAATGGCAAACAATCTTTTATTGTAGAAGATGAATATGCATACGATACAGCAGTAAGACTATATGAACTACTAAAAAGAAATGGTGCAAAAGCTTATATGACAATATTAAGTCCAGACCATATCGCAAGAAATCCTAAAACCGATACAACCACATTTATTAATGAAAAAAATGAGGTATATAATAACTATAAACTAAATAAGATTAATAATAATTCAATTTGGCCTGTAGGTGGTCAGTGGGGATTAGATCAAAGAGTACTTATAACTAACAATATATTATCAAGTGTCCCTAGTAAAAAAACTCTTTTCATTAGTCTGCATGCAGATAACGATGTAGACAGAGGTAAAGGTAAACTAATTCTTTTTAGTGATAGATATGGTAGAATTGATACAGAAAGTAAAGGTTTTGCACAGCAAATGATAAAAGATATGGGAAGTGGCACTATAACTAAGGGAATGTCATTAGCAGTATTAGATAAAAACAATGCGGACTATAAAATGTTAATTGAACTAAGAAATATGGCTCATATCTCAGAAGCAATGGCTTTATTAGATAATGAAACAAGACAAAATGATGCATTAATGATTTTAAATGGAATAAAACGAGCTACATTATTTTCAAAGTAGCATAAAGTACCTATAATAACAGTCGGAGAATATGATGAAAGAGAAACTACTAAGAACACCTCAGGGTGCTGAATCTATTTTTTTGGATGAAGCATACAAACATGAAAAAATTAATGAAGTAATAAATAACATATATACACATAGAGGTTACCTACCAATTAAGACACCTGTTTTTGATTATTATGAAACATATGAAAAATTACTTTCTACTGAGAGTAAAAAAAACTGTTTCCGTTTAATGGATCGAGATGGAGAACTTCTATTATTAAGAAATGATATCACACTTTTTTTAGCTAGGCAGATTGGCCGAGTTGTTAAAAAAAATGATACTCCACTAAGAGTACACTATGCAGATACAATTTTAAGACATCAATCTGCTATAGACATATCAAGCAATGAGTTTTTTCAATCAGGTGCAGAGTTAGTTGGTTGTTCGGGCCTATTTGGGGATTTAGAAATAATTACACTTTTAAATACAATTATTACTGAATTAGACCCAATAAATACAAGAATTCATATTGGCTCAAGATCTATACTCGATGGAATAACTTCAAAGTTCCCTACTATAGATACTGATAAATTAATTACATTAATTAACTTAAGGGATATCACATCATTTACAGAATATCTTACACCAATAGTTGGCGAAAAATTAGCAGATAAAATATCTGGACTGTTTTTATTCATAGGTACATACACAGAGTTCTGTGACTATACCCTATTAGAAAAAGATCTATTAAAACAACTTGATATTATTAATGAAATTGACTACTTAAAAGAGATAGGTAAAAACTTAGTTGATCTGGAAATGATACAAAACTTTAGATTTGATCTATCAGAGGTAGCTAACCGGTCATATTATACAGGTATAGTATTTAAAGCTTATACAAAAGATATTGATAGTGCGATTGCATCTGGTGGTCGTTACGATAATTTAATAAGCTGTTTTGGAGAGAAACTACCCTCTGTAGGATTTTCTATTATGTTAAGAAAAATTGAAAAGCAACTTAAAGATGAAAGGTTTAATCCCCCAAAGATGATTGAAATTAATAGTGGTACAGACTTTGTAAAAGCATTTAAAGAAGCTGAGTTATTAAGAAAAGATGGAAAAGCTGCAGTATTAAAGGGAGACAACTAATGAGTGAATTATTAACACTAGCACTACCAAAAGGAAGACTTTTTGATGATGTACAAAAACACTTTGCAACAAAAGGAATTGAATTTACCTTTGAAAAAAGGAAATTAACAGCTTATGATTCTAAAGGATTATTAAAGATATTTTTAGTTAAAAATAGTGATTTACCTACATATGTAAACTATGGAATTGCAGGTTTAGGAGTTTGTGGAGACGATGTTGTTTACGAGTCTGGATTAAAATTTAACAGCTTATTACCCTTCGATTTTGGTGGAACAAGAATATGCCTTTGTGGGAAAAAGGGAGTTGGTGAGAAACAGGATATAAATGGTTTAACAATTGCAACTAGTTATACTGAGTTTACAAAAGACTTTTTTCATAATGAAGGTACTCCAGTTAAAATTATTAATTTAAATGGTTCTGTTGAACTAGCTCCTATTTTAGGTTTAGCACCATATATAGTTGACCTAGTTGAAACAGGAAGTACTTTAAAGGCTAATAATCTTGAAGTAATTCGTACATTAAATCATATTAAAGTTAATTTGATATCAAATCCATCATATTATAAAACACACTATGAGAAAATTAACCAGTTATTAGAAATACTAAGGGATTAGAAATGGAAAATAGAATTATTACAATAAATAGAAAAACAAAAGAAACTGATATTGCATTAACCTTAGATCTATCAGGAACTGGAGTTGTAAATTCAACTACAGGTATTCCATACCTAGACCATATGTTTACTGCTATGGCTTTTCATGGGAAATTTGATTTAGACATTAAAGCAACAGGTGATTTAGAAATAGATCCTCACCACTTAGTTGAAGATCTTGGTTTAGTTTTAGGAGAAGCCTTAAAAGAGACTGTAATTAAATATGGTGGAGTTAAAAGATATGCAAGTAAAATGATCCCTATGGATGAAGCTTTATCAGAAATAGTTATCGACGTATGTATGAGACCCTATTTAGTATATAAAGTTGATTATCCTCAGGAATTTTCTGGTAACTTTCAGATGCACTTATTAAGAGAATTTTTCCATGGGTTAACTTCTAAAGGAGCAATTACTCTACATGCTATTTGTAAGTATGGGGAAAATGCTCATCATATGTCAGAAGCTCTTTTTAAAGCATTAGGTATTGCTATAAAAGAGGCATATACACCTATTTCTGATGAAACTGGTAGCATGTCTACCAAAGGAAAGCTATAAAATAGCATTTATAGTGTAAATGGTAATTAAATTGGTTGATAAAAATGAAAAAAACGCTATATTTAATAGTATACCTAAAGAGGGATTTATTAAAATTCCTCAAAGTGGCAATGTTAACATAAATTCAAAAGAAAAAGTATTATTAGTACGTAAAGCTAATGAGTTAATGAATAACAAAAATTATGAGCAAGCAAGAAGAATATATCTAGCAGTAGGATATTCTGCTGGTTTAATTAGACTTGGAGATTATTACGAAAGTAAGGGAACACCATTAGAAGCCCTGAAAATGTATAAGGCTGCAAAAGCTCAAGATAAGCTATCTAGTCTTAGTGCGAAGATGGCGGAAGTTTTAAAAATGTGGATAAAAGATTAAATAAAGAGGTAAATGAATGTTTGAAGATTTGGAAATCCCAAAAGAACCTGTTAATGAGTTAACTGATGTTCAACTCAATGAAATATCAGAGTTGTCTAAAAGGGGTTATCAATTATTAAAAGAAGGTCTAACTGACCGTGCGATAAGTTGTTTTAAAGAGATACTAGAGATAGATAATAATAATAATTATGCATTAGTTGGTTTAGGTGATACACATAGAAAAGATAGAAAATTCAGAGATGCAATTAACTATTACCAAAAATGTTTAGACTTACATGGTGGGAATAATTATGCATTGTTTGGTTTAGCCGACTGTTTTAAAGCTTTAAAGCAGTTTAATAGAGCTATTGATATTTGGGAAGAGTACTTAAAACATGATGATAAAAATATCACTGTATTAACCCGAATTGCAGATGCTTACCGTAAAGTTCGAAATTTTAGAAAGTCTAATGAAATATATTTAAAAGTATTAGATATGCAACCACATAATTCATATGCACTAATTGGTTTAGGACATTTGCATTATGATTTTAAAGAATATACATCAGCACTTAAATATTGGGAAAAGATGTATACTTTAAATGAAGATAATGTTGATATTCGAGTATTAACATCTTTAGGTAATTGTCATAGAAAGTTAAAAACCTATGAAGATGGTGTTAAATACTTCGAAAAAGCACTTAGAATTGAGCCTAATAACTTTTATGCTCTGTTTGGACTTGCAGATTGTTTTAGAGGTCTTAACAAAGCAGAAGATTCCCTGCAATTCTGGTTAAAAATACTAGATAGAGATCCAAGAAATAAAGTTATATTAACTAGAGCTGGTGATGCTTATAGACATATGGGTGAATTTGAAAATTCTGAAAAATATTATAGAAAAGCATTAAATATAGAATTTGATGTATATGCAATAATTGGTTTAGCACTAATTAATAAGGCAGAAGGTAATTATGAAGAAGCAATCTCATCATTAGTTGATCTTGTATATAATGAACCTAAAAATTATAGACTGTATATTGAAATTGCTGAATGTTATGAAGCTAAAAATGAAATTAGCAAAGCAATTGAAGCTTTAAATCAATTTCAAAAACTGGGAATTAGAAATCCCCAGATTACAGACTACATAATGGAATTAAGGCAGAAACTTTAATTCTTATAGATAAAGAGAACCATTTAGGTTCTCTTTTTTTTAGTTAACTCAGATCCTAAAGAGCTCCAGGCAGTGTCCTGCTGTTCCTGGTTATAATGTTTATCCTTTTTCTTAACTCTTTCTTCCTTTATTAAACTTTTTCCATGGGATTGATAATTACCATGACTAGATGAATGATCTGAACCTTTATTACTACTTTTTGAGCTCTTCTTCTTTTTTGGTTTAGCCTTTTCTTTTGGCTTTCTAACCTTCCTATGTCCAGTAAATCTTTCAAGATTTCTTGAGTATTGTCCAGTTATCAAGATAAGAAATCTTTTAATAGATGGTAAGGATATATATGCTTGTTCATAAAGACTAATTAAATCTAGATTAAATATTAAGTTAATATCTCTAAGTTCAGAACTACCTTCCCTAAAATATAAAGCCAATAAACTATGCATTTTACCCTGTGAATGTCCCTTTTTTTTACTAAAATGAATAATACCTTCTGCTAATGTACCTTTTCTATTTATAAAATCATTTAAAATAGGATAATCTGACTTCAATTTAGTCATAATTGTACATTCAAATGGATATCCAACATATAGGGATTGATCAGAACTATTAGTGGCTAAACACCTTTTTAATTCAGATACAAAATAATAATTTAACTCTGTAGAAGCTACTGCAATTCTATCTAAAAAAACTTTATATAGATTATCTTGATGCATATAATGTTGCCCAACAAAAACAATTTCTGTTAGACCTGTCATAGTTTTATTGTCCACAAACAGTTCATAAAATTTGGATTTTATTTCTGGTGAGTCTGCTTCATAAATATCAAAAAGTGCATTAAAGCTCTCTTGAGTAAGTGGTGTAAATTCTTGTTCTCTAATCTTACCTGAAATTTGTTTTAATACTTCTCTAAGTTTTTTTTCATCTTCAAGTTCTTTATCTCTATGTTCTAACTCACTTAAACAGTAACTACTAGTTATTAATATTGATTTAAAAAAGCTACTACTAATATTTTTGAACTTTCCATTAATTACTTTTTTGTTATTTAAAATTTGTTTAGTTAAGTCTTTCCATTTAGAGATATCAAACTGATCTATATCAGCTTTAATTTTGGAAATCGAGGTATCCATTAATTTTGCAATAAATGCTATAAAGCTTTCACTTTTAAAATAATATTTAACTTTTCTAACAGATATTTTAAGAAGATCCTGTAAAGTATCACTTGTCACATATAATGGTTTAAATTCATTATTATTTGTAATGATAAATATATTGGACTGAATACTTTCTGATTTAATAAAACCTTTATTAAGTTCGGAAAGTTCTAAGGGAATAGATGATAACTCAGTGAAACTTAACCCATATTTTTCAAATGTACCATCGTTTACAAAATCAATTGAAATATCACCATAATTTTTTTGATACTCATTATTAATAAAATAGAAAAAGAAGAACTTTGAATGCACATCAGTTAAAATAATTTTATCTACACCTCTCTCCCCTCGTAGATATTTAGTAAGTAATATACCACAACCACAAGCTCTCAATTTTATCATAAGTGTTTTTATATCTTTCTCATCTATAGGATGATTTTTTGTATTTTTAGTAACAAACTTTGCATAACCAATTTCATGATCCCAGTTTTCACACAAAAGGTGAAATATGCCCCTCTCTTCAGTAGAGAAATTTCCAAGCAGAGATAAAAAAGCCTCACGGTCTTTTCTATCACCACTTACAAAATCAGGCATTGGGTTTAACTCAACTTCAATTAATTCAGCATCTGTTGGTTCTACTTCCATCTAATCTCCCAGCACTTATGTATTTTAGGGTTCCCAAGAAAGTCTTCATCTATGGTAGCCTTAGAAATATCTTTAATATCTAAATCAGTAAACAGTGTTTCATCAAATTTAAATTTTCTAAAATTATTTGAAAAGTACAAAACACCACTTTTATCTAATATTTTAGCACACAATTGTAAAATTTCAACATAATCTACCTGTACATCAAACAGATCTCTACCACTTTTAGAGTTTGAAAATGTTGGGGGATCTAAAAATATAAGATCATATTTATTAGTCTCTTTAATTAACCACTCTTTACAATCGGATTGAAAGAATTTGTGATCATGGCTATATAAACCATTAAGCTGCAAGTTCCTTTTAGCCCACTCTAAGTATGTTTTACTAGAATCTACGGTCATAGATGATTTTGCACCACCTAAAGCAGCTAAACTTGTTACACTACCTGTATAACTAAATAAATTCAGTACACGTTTTCCTGCAGCTTCGGATTTAATACGTTTTCTTATAGGTCTATGATCTAAAAAGATACCTGTATCTAAGTAGTCCTTAAAGTTAACATAAAACTTACCACCAGATTCAGAAATAACATGGAACTCGTTAGAGTCCTGATGTTTTATATATTGACCTGCACCTCTCTGTTTTTTCCGTACCCTTAAAAATATATTATCTGGGTCTACGTCATAAACTTCTGGAATAACCCTTAAGATTTCATCTAAACGCTTTTTAACTATATGTGGTTCAATCTCTTTTGGAGCGTTATACTCTGAAACAGATATCCATTTACCCTCATAGATATCGATAGCAGCGTTATAGTCAGGTAGGTCAGCATCGTATACTCTATAACAGGTTATATTGTTTCTTTTAGCCCATTTGTTCAGATGTTTTTTCCGTTTAGTTAATCTATTTTTAAAAGCAGTTGCACCTTCAGAAAGAGGAGATACTTTTTTTTGCATATTATCATCTAATGAAAAGTGGGAAACTACACATTTTATAGCACCATTATATAGGGTATGTTTTTTATCAATTTTAAATGGAATTGATCTAGATAACTCTTCATCCCCAGTAATAACAGATAGCTTCCAGCCTGGTAGTGTATCCATGAACTTTTGACTAAACTCTTTATATAACTTCTTAAGTTCTGTTACGTTTCCAAGTCTAACTCCGTATGGAGGATTTACACAAATTAGACCTTTTGAATGTGTCATACTCTCTACAACTTCAAATTCAGATAAAATGGTTTTTTCAACATGAATTAATTTATCAAATTTCGCACATTTTACATTTTCAATAGATTGGGTAATGGCATCTTTATCCATATCGAAACCTCTAATAACACCCTTAAAAGGTCTAATACCCTCTTCAGCTTTATCAAAGACATCTTCCCATAACTCTACATCATGTTTTTTCCAACCATAAAATCCATAATAACATCTGTAATAACCAGATGGAGTATTAGTGGCAATAAATGCGGCTTCAATTAAAAGTGTTCCTGAACCACACATTGGGTCTAGAAAGTTTTTATTTTCTAAAGCCATAGCTGGCCAGTTAGATCTATATAAAAGTGCAGCTCCAACATTCTCTTTTATTGCAGCCATTGCATTACCCTGTCTATAACCTCTTTTATGCAGAGATTCACCGGAAAGATCTAAAGAAATCCGAGCCTGATTTTTATTTATATGCAGATGAACCTTAACTGAAGGTCTTTTAACATCAACATTAGGTCTTGATTCATATTTCTCTGTAAAATAGTCAGCTATAGCATCTTTAACCAATAAAGAAGCATATTTACTATTTTTAACACGACTCTTAACAACTGCAGCAGATGTAGCAAAAGTATCTTCTAAGTTAAAATGTTCTTCCCAATCAATGCCTTTTGCAACTTTATATATATCATTTTGATCAGTTAACTCAAACTCCACTAATTCAAGGAAAACTTTACCAGCTATTCTTGAACATAGGCAGACTTTATAAACTGTTTCCAAATCTCCTGAAAAAGAGACCCCTGATGGAGATATCTTCCCATCCAAACCACCAAGGTCCTGGATCTCTTTTAATAATAATTCCTCTGTATACAAAGGGCACGTAGCATATAACTTTAATTCTTTATTCAAAATTTCCTCTATTTAACTAATATAAATTCTACACGTCTATTTTTCCATGTATTTTCATGATCATATACAGAAACAACTGGCTCTTCGCCACCAATACCTATAGTAGACATTCGGTTGTTACTTATACCTAATTTTTTCAGTGATTTTTTAACCTGTTCGGCTCTCTCTTTTGAAAAATCAATAAGACCCTTTTTTTGACCCTTAGTTACTTCATTTCCGTAAATGTTATTAGCATGTCCTTCAACAATTATTTTGTAACTTGAGTATTTATCTAAAATTTCACTTAATCTTTTAAGAATCTTTTTATTTGATTCACCATTAGCTCCACTTAAAGCTAAAACAGCTGAATTTGGTTGGAAAATAATACTAGATACTTTAATTTTAAGTTTATCACCTTCCCTAATAACTAAAATATCAACTGGTATTTCACCTTTTGTTATTCCAATATGTCCGGCAACATCTTTAACGCTCATAACATAGTTATACTCTTCTGCAGCTTGAACTAGTTCACCTTTGCTGCTTTTTCCATCCCATATTATCTTCTTACCAGGTTTTCCTTCACCCTGGAATGATATAAAATTATTTCCTTTTGGATCTTTAATATCAAATGACCAACTCTCAATAGCTGATAAATCTTTTACTCCCAATTCTATAAAAAGTTCATCATCAACATAATCATTATCTGGAGAAAACGGTGATGGTGATGTAGTAACTTTAACTAAAGGTGCAATACTATCTGCAATAAATTGTTTAGTTAAATAAACTGGAGAGTTACCTTTAGAATATACAACATTAAACTTTGCCTTTAATAATCCATTACTATTTTTACCTTCTGAATCTTTACCATTCCAATCAATGGTTTCAGGAATATCTTTAGAACCTTTTAAAACTTTTATTAACTTTTCTTTAGAGTCAGTAATATTTATGCTCCAGGACTCTATGCCCTTTCTATTATTAACAATTAAACCAAAAACTTGTGGGCCATTTTTATTAACTAAGTCAGGTGCAAAGACAGGTTTTTTGTAGGTAATAAAAATATCCGTATCCACAGTATCGATTTCTATATTATCTATGGATTTGGTTGTTTTATTACCACCATTATCTGTAACGTCAACAACATACTTATAAATTCCATCTTCTGAGATATTACCTGATGTATCTTTACCATCCCAATTTAATGTAACTAAGGAGTTTTTCCAGAACCACTCTTTAATAAGTCTGTTATCATCAGATATAACTCTACCATGGTACAATTCTTCCCCTGTACCTCTCTGGGTAAGAATTACACTATCTTTTAAATTATCACCGTTTGGAGAGAATAATTTATTTTTAGCAGTTAGACTGATTACTGGATATTTAGAATCTAGATAAAAATTTGGTGTAGCTGCAGTAGGATTATTTCCATTAGCATGAATTATTTCAAGTTGACCTTTATATGCTGCGTCAGTTGCCATTACAGCACTATCTTCACCTTCACCTGTCCAGATTATAGTTTTAGGCATCTTGTTGCCTTTAAACTCTTTAATGTTTTTACCACTGTTATCAACAATTGTAAATGTCCAGGATTCAACAGGACTCTCAGAATCAATTCTTGGTGTAAATGTAACCTTATCTTTAACTCCATCTCTGTTTGGTGAGAATACTTCATAATTATTAGTTACAATTGCAGTAGATATAGAGTTATCCATATTTATTATAATATTTTCAGATTCATAACTATTACCAGCTAGGTCTGAACCTTGTAATGTATAGATATATTTACCGTTTGGTAATATTGTTAAGTCTTCACCCCGTCCGTCGAAGTTCCAATTAGATGTTACTAAACCATTAACAATGTTCTCTTTAACTACAACACTGTTATTATCCTTAATAACAAGTTTCCACAGTGCAATATCCTCTGAAACATTATCTATAACGACAAAATCTCTGTTACCATCACCATTTGGAGAGAAAGTTCTATCCTGTGTTATTACTTGACCTGTAGGGGCTTTAGTATCTAAAACAACATTTGTAGTTGCAATTGGAGAATCTCCACGTTTATAGTTTACAGTTAACTTAACTGAGTAGTCACCATCTGCTAATCTAGCACCAGAGCCTCTTCCATTCCAGGTTACAGTTTGTATAAAGTTTTCTGTTATTGTTTTACTAAAGACAGGAACTAGCTCTGCATTTAAAACTTCGTATAGTGCTGAATCAATTCCATCAACTTTTTTTAATTGTGGAGTTATTGTTAAAATATCTTTTACACCATCAGCATTTGGTGAAAAATGAGTACTGTCTGTTGATACAAATACATCAACATCTTCTGTATCGATATCTAACTCTATTTTATTTGATATTCCAACATTTCCTGCACTATCAGTAGCATGTAAAACATAAAAGTATTTTCCATCGGTAAGGTTTATATTTTCCATGTTTTTACCATTAAATATAAACTCAGCTGGAGCAATACCACTCCATGAACTAGTATAAACAACTTCACCGGTTTGATTACTTATATCTCCATTCCACATAACTTCATCTGAAGTGGTTTGTAAAAATGTTAAATAATCTTTTTTACCATCACCATTAGGACTAAATACATTAAATCTTTCTTTTAATTTAACAGTCACTATAGGTTTTTTTGTATCTAATACTATTTCAGAGGTAGTAGATGTAACTCTGTTACCATTTACAAACTCACCTTTTATTCTTCCAAAATAGGTATCATCGGCTACTCTTTTATTAGTTGTATCTAAACCATCCCAGTTAAAGACACTAGTTATATTTCCATTTACAGATAGAACTTTAATAACCTTTTGGTTTTTATCTATAATCTCCAGATTGTATTTATCTAGAGGAATAATACTATCTAGAATAGCTGTTAGTTCAACTTTTCCGTTAACAGACCCAGGGGAGAATGAGGTTCTATTTAGTGCTAATTCAATACCTGTTTTACTTGTATTTAATTCAAACTTAGTTGATTCACCTCGGTAACTATTACCAGATTTATCTGTAGATGATAGTACATATGTAAATAGTCCATCTTCAGATAGTTCACCATCATTATTTTTACCATCCCAGTTAAATGTTTTATTTACTTCACCAATCCAACTAGTATTAAATACTAAGTCACCAAATTCATCAAAGACTTCTCCAAGCCACTCTTCTTCTACTGTTGAGGATTGATTTAAAATCATCTCATCTTTACTATCATCCCCATTTGGAGAGAACATATTATATGTGGTTTTTACATCTGCTTTTGGAGGCGTAATATCAATATTAAATGTTGGGGACTCAACAACAGGACTATGCCCATTTTGATAAACAACACTTAATTCACCACTATAACTGCCCTCTTTTAGAGTTCGTCCTGCAGAATCATCTCCATTGAATCTAATGTTATCTTCAATTACAGAGTAACCCTGTTTTTTGGTTGAGAATCTATTTACCTCTAATCCAGTAGAATCTTTTATAGCTAAATCCCACTGAATGATTCCGGTCTTAACAGGAATGTCTAAAACAAACTCCATATTATCTTTAACTGTATCGTTATTTGGAGAGAAGGAGTTAGTATTAATTGTTATTCCAATAGGAGGCTGTTTAGTATTAATAATAATGTTATCTACAAAATCTTCTGTGCTATTTCCAGCTAAGTCTGTACTAGTTATTTTATATTTATATACTCCATCTGGAACTAACTGGCCAGAATCATCTTTACCATCCCATAAAAACTTATCGGTAGGAGCATTGTCCCATGCCTCAGATTTTACACTATTACCCATAAAGTCAGTTACTTCAGCAAACCATCGAACCTCTTTTGAACTGCTTTGTGGAATTTCTAAAACATCTTTATTTCCATCGCCATTAGGGCTAAAAATAAGGTCTAAACCTGAAGGAGGTGAAAGTTCAACTGTTGGATCAGTTACATCTATAATAAATTCATACTCTTTAGTTATAGTTACATTACCATTGTCATCAGTAAACTTTGTCTGGAAGGTATACTCTCCATCGGTAACCAGTGTTCCACTATCTGCAATTCCATCCCATCTAAAGTTTTCAGGTACAGGTATTCCAGTTTTAGGGCTCACCATTTTATTATAAAGGTTTTTAATAGATTCGTTTTCTGGTCTCTCTTCTTTGTTAATTATTTTTTTTACAACATTTCCAAAACTATCAGTAATTGTAAATTCATAGGCTGATATATATCTTTCATCTTCCACTGTAATTGGAAAGATTAATTCATCGTTTGTTCCATCAAAATTTGGAGAGACATATTGGGTATCTTCATAATCAATAACTACTTCCGGTGGAGTTGTATCTTTTTGACCAATTGGCATTGTTCCACCTACACCAAAAGCCCATATCCCATCTGCATATGGATTAGCAGATAGAGAGAATAACGTTTCATCGTAGATTGAACTTGTTTCTGATTCACTACCAGGAAGTAAATTATATCCTATAAATAGTGAAGGTATTAAACTATCATAATCTCCAGCTATTAGTTCATTTATATCTACATTAGTTGTTGTATCTACTATAAAATGTTCCAAAAATGATGCTCTAGCACCTATTTCAATATTCATATTAGAAAATGATGGAAATGATATTTCAGAGACAACATCTAGATTAAATTTATCTGTATTAATTGTGGTTAGTTCAATAAATGCTGCAGGGGTAAATACATCGGTATCAGCTTTAAAAAAATCATCGGAATTATTATAACCTTTACCCATGTTTCTTATAGCTACACCCCACCGTACATCGGTAGCATATGTTCCTAAATGGCCTACATCTTTAACAAAACCTAGGTTTAGACCTAATCCCCAATCAAAACCATCGTCACCGGAGGCTAATATTGTAGTTAAACCACCACCAAATGATAAATCAGCGTATATCTCTTTTGAAAAGTTCAGGTTAATGTGGGTACCTGTTCCAACATTCAGATCAGAAGTACCTAAATCGTCTGTTAATAGTAAGTCGACGGTTGATGAGAAGACACCATACTTAGATGGCATTGCTCCACCTAAACTAATAGAGTGACCAAGACCAGAAATATCCCCAGTTAAACCGGCTAATAAAAGGTAATTAAAATCGAAAGTATAACGTTGAATGTCAGATGTTAATGCTGGGTTACTTATAGCAACAGCTGTCGTTTTATTAGAATCAAAATATGCAGAACTTGCGGATAACTGAGGTGATGCTAATTCAAATATATCTGCAAACAGTAGGTTGTTTATTAATAAAAGGGCTATTATTACATTGAACTTTTTCATTTATATATTTTCTCCACTTTAATTAAGTTTAATTTATTATATACATAACTTTTTGTAGGATATAGTATTAATCTATATTTTTAATAAGTTAAGGTGTTTTTAATGGAAATTTGTTACGATGAGTCATTTTGGGAAGAGTTTGAGATACTAATGTACGATAGAGATAGAATTGAACAGACTGCTTCTGAATCTCTAGATTTAATTAAACTCTTAGATATAAAAAAAGATGATTACCTATTAGATGTCTGTTGTGGCTTTGGTAGATTCTCAAACTGTTTAGCTTCTAAAAATATAAATGTTACCGGGGTAGATATTACTAAATATTATCTTGACCGTGCCAAAGCCAATAATAACTTTTCAAATCTTAATTTTATTCAAGATGACATACTTAAATATAGAGATGAAAACAGATATGACTTTGCTATAAATATGTATACTTCATTTGGTCTTCTTGAATCTGAGGATGATGAGATAATTGCACTAGAAAATGTATATCACTCCCTTAAAGATGGTGGTAAATACTTAATAGATACCCAGGGAAAAGAACTTTTATTACGGGATTTTGAGAAAAACATATGGTTTGAATCCGGTGGTGTAAAGGTGATGTTAGAGTATCAAATGATTCATAGTTTTACAGTTTTACAAAGCAGATGGCTCTATTACAAAGATAACAAGATGTTCGAAAAATCATTTGATACCAGGGTTTATACTGCATTAGAAATGTCCACACTACTTTCAGGTATTGGTTTTAAATCTGTAGAAATTTATGGTGATTTTGAGGGTAATCCATACGATATCGATGCAAAAAGATTAATTGTTGTAGCTACTAAATAAACTTTTTATTGTTTTTGCCGTTAATACTCCTATAGGGCTTAGTTATTATAACAATAACTATACTGATTACTTAAAATATAAGGAGTTTAATTATGAATAGAAGTCTAGTATTAGATAAAAAGATTATGGAACTACAAAAGGCAGTTAAAAACCTAAAAGACAATAGAGACGATCTTATGAAAGAGTTGGAATATGTAAAAGTTAGAACCCAACAAAAAAGCACTCTTTAAATATAAAATATTGAATTTATACTTTTTTTAATGCAAAATACAGTAACTTAAAATAAAAGGATAAGTTATGAGTTCAATAATTAAACCTAGAGTTCTAAAAGGTTTTAGAGATTTTTTACCAGAAAATGAGATAGAGAGAAAAACAGTTACTAATAAACTTGAAAATAACTTTCAAAGTTTTGGTTTTGTTCCTATCGATACTCCAGCATTAGAATATACTGAGGTTCTCCTTGGAAAAGGTGGTGGTGAGACCGATAAGCAGGTCTATAATTTTCAGGACAGTGGAAAACGTGATGTTTCAATGCGTTTCGACCTTACAGTGCCTTTCGCACGTTATATTTCTCAGCATTTAGATGAGTTATACCTTCCTTTTAAAAGATATCATATAGCTAAAGTTTGGCGTGGAGAGAATACTCAACGTGGTCGATACCGTGAATTTACACAGTGTGACTTTGACATTGTTGGTGTAGATAGTCCTTCTAGCGATTTCGAAATTATGTTAATGATGCAAAACTCCCTAGCAGTTTTAGATGTAAATGATGTTACTATCCGATTTTCTCACCGTGGAATTTTTAATAGAATGTTAGAAACTCTTTGTCTTAAAGATAAAACTGTAGAAGTTCTTAGAATTGTTGATAAACTTGGTAAGATTGGTGAAATTAAGGTAGTAGAACTATTAGAAGAGATTACAACTTCTGAAAATGCTCTAAAAATACTAGATTTTATTAAGCCAGGTAAAAACTTTAGAGAGACACTAGATAAGATGATCTTTTTAGCAGGTGGAGAAGACACAGATACTAAACGTTTAGAAGAGATCTACTCTTATATAATATATAACAACATAGAGGACTCTTTTATCTTAGATCCATCTATAACTAGAGGTTTAGACTACTACACAGGTTTAGTATACGAGACGTTCTTAAATGAACTCCCAGAGATCGGTAGTGTTTGTTCAGGTGGTCGATATAATAATTTAGCATCTTTATATACAAAGGTTGAACTTCCAGGTGTAGGAGCTTCTATTGGTTTAGATAGGCTGTTAGCTGGTCTTGAAGTTTTAGAAAAGAGAACACTTAAGAAGAGTTTAACAGATGTTCTAATTCTAGCCCTAGATGACAAGGTTATCCCCCACTATCACCAAATGGCCATTGAGCTTCGTAAAAGAGGTATAAACGTAGAAGTTTTTCCTGTTAAGAAGAAGGTTCAGCAGCAGTTTAAATATGCTGAGAATAAATCAATACCTTATGTAATTTTTTGTGGTGAAGATGAGATGAAAAGTAATACTCTAAATCTAAAGGATTTAATATCGAAAGATAATTATGAAAACATATCAACTGAGAAAGCAGCTGATTTAATATTAGACTAAACAGTTCTTCCCCTATCTATTAGGGGAAGTTATTACCTAAGCAATTAGTATGAATTCTTTTTCTTTGCCTTAAGTATGTTTAAAAATGCTTTTCTTTTAATAGTTTTATTTCTTACGTGTTTTTTAGTTGAAGGTTTTAAAAAGTACTGTCTTGCTTTGTATTCTTTTAAAATACCTTCTTTGTCGATCGTCTTCTTGAATCTTTTGATTGCCTTTTCTAACAATTCATCGTCATATAGTTTAATACTACCCATGATTTCTCCTTTTACTATTTAATTTATTATTCCTATTTTATCTTTCAACAGAAAGTAAACTTTTGAATATAATCTCATCTTAGAAGTTTAATACTTATTAAGAGCTAAGATGTGGAGTATCTCACATTAAATACCCACAAATCAAGACCAATACCATATTTTAGGAATGATATAAGCAGACTTTATGAATAAATGTCCCATAAGTCTCAAATTCCATCAGAAATTTATGTTTTCAAACCCATAAAAAATAACCAGTTGCCTCAATTATTAACAAAAGACTTTCTTTTTTCTAATACAATTAACATTATACACCCTCATGGATGCCTAATCTTATCAATATGAAGCATATAATCATAATTTGTCTGTATATCAGAAATGTAGTAGATATAATAATTTAACAACGTTATATACAAAGGTTGAACTTCCTGATGTTGGTGCTTCCCTTTTGGGATAAAAGAACACTTTATTGGGATGTTAATATTTTCAAGTTTGGTAAACAGAGAAACGAAAAGTGAAATAAAATATTTAAAATATAAAAAAACATCTATAATTAAATAAGGATAAAGGAAGGAATAATGAGAAATAGTGCCAAACATAAAAAAATAATAAAAAGTATAACTTCAATATATGAGAATCTAAATGATTTAAGTGATAATGTCACACCAGAAACCCAAGAAATAATTAATAAAATGTTACCACTTGTAAATCAGCTTGATAAATTAACTTTAAACCTTTCAGACAGAGAGGATATTTACGGTAGATAATATGTCAAAAGGTTAATAAAAATCTCTATTTTAAGTATCTCTGATTTGAAGTAAAACATGTGAAGATGAGATAGAAAACAACACTCTAAACCTAAAAAATTTAATATCTATATATAATCATGAAAACATCTCAACTGAAAAAGCAGCTGATATAATACTAGATTAAATAGTTTTCCCCTATCTATTAGGTGATTAAACGCCTGATGAAGTAGAAATCATGACCCTTTGGGTTGCCGAATTCTCTGCTTTTTCTACAGAGAGTTAGTTAAAATAATTTTCCATTACAGTTTTTTTATATTTCGATTATCTATTGAAATATTAGACTTTGATTAAATATTATTTTTTTTCTATATATAATTTGTTCCCATATAAGTGTTCTTTATTAAGCAGAGGATTAGGATTTATACTAACACGTGCTATTTTTTGGATTTTATATATTATTGTTCTATAAAGTTTTGAAAAGTTTGTATATTTTAAGTTTAAATTATATACATGTGGCATGAAGTCACATTTTTCATTAATTATTTCATTGTTTTTAATCTTTTGAAATATTTCAATTTTTTGATCACTACCAGTTTTGATGTACAAGTCACTACAAATATTGTTTCTGTCAATCAATTCAGGGTATGAAGTGAAATAATTATTGATCATCTCTTTTTTATTATCACTGGAAATTAAAAATCGATCACAATTAGCTATTTGTAAATAGTTTAAGAATTCTACATCTCTTATGTTACATTTATATTGAACAAGTGGTATTCCTATACTTTCTGGTGAGAATAACTTTTTAATTATATAATCAATTTTATTAATTACATCACTATTTGAAATCTCTTCACCTGTAAAATTATCATATAATATATTTCCAGCTATAGCTAAGTCATAATTATTTAATATCATATCTAAGTAATTTGTTGGTAACATTAAAATTGATCTATGCTTATCAATAGGAGTTACAGCAAATGTACCCTCATTCGCAAGTCCGTTATTATTTATATTATCATGATAAAAATTAAGGAGTATTACAGGATTATCACCAAGAATAAATTCACTCTTAGTGTATAGAACTATTGGTAGGTAATCTGTAAAATATTGAAATGTATCTTTATTTTCAAATAGAAACTTATACATACTATATTTTTCATCATCTAGTGTAGAATCTACTCCCAAATAAGTATCTATTTCGCTTTCAGTAAATCTAAGATTATCTTGTAATAAATTTCTAATAGTTGAAACCTTATCTTTTGCCCTTTTAAAAATTTTAAGTGTTCTAAAATAAGAACCTGAGAAGAAGAAACTTATATTCGCCCTATCATCAATTGTAATTTTTGTTTTATTATCAATGATGTTATATATCATTGAAGTGATCCTATCAAATCTTTCCCATATGTGTTCGTATTCAGCTGTATAATTTAATAATTTAAATATTTCTACATCTTCGCCATTGTTTTTTAGGTATTCGATAAAATTAGTTAAATTATTTAGATCAATAGAATTAAGATATTTCTTATAGAGAATTCTTCTTGGAATATTATTAAAACTTTTAGATTTATCACAATCATAAACAGAAACTGGAAAATCATCATCATTTTTAGGGATATGATCATCTTTACAGAACTTTTTTATAAGCCATTGTGGTACATAATGATGTCTAAAATCTTTGTTGATCACTTGTAAAATACCCTTATTAAATATATTTTAAATTTATTTTACTATTGTTTATAACATTGTTTTTTATGACCAATATTCTAGCCTGGAATGTTTCTTGGATCATTTGCTGGTTTAATGGTATGTTTTGCTCTTATTCTACCATTATCTCCTCTTTTAATTGAGATTTCTCCACCTTTTTTGTTTTGATGGTTTGTTCTAGCGGCGTCATATGCATCTTTTTGATTAGAATGAATACTAGTAGCTTTTTGGTTCCCATTTCTTTGATTTACCCAACAACCATCATTTCTTTGAAAAATTGTTCTATCTTCACCTTTTGACATTTTTAATACCTCATATAGTTCTATTTGTAATATATTCTAAGTATTAATTAGAAAGCCCATTTAATATATTTAATCCTCCTTATGTTTATGTACTATATTATAAATTTACTCATTAAATATTCATAAGTCAAGTCACTTAAGTCTAAATACGCTAGATATAGTGGCGAGTGGCTAAAATGCTTAAAAACAACACTATGGCATACTGGATTGGTATGATATTAAAACAGTTAAATTCGTTTGTATTTGAGATAATTTATAATGAACTATATAGCACATCGGTAACAAAACTTAGTTATATGATCGATAAAGATCATTCTAATATAGTTTTAATATCTCAGTATATACAGAATCATATTCAATTTTTATATAATCTGAGGCATAATATCTGACTCATTAAATGGTTTTAACTTCATTCTAAATTGATGAGCATTATCAAAGTGTCTCCAGATATCATATGTCTTTTGTGTATATCCTTTTTTATCTGGATAGTGATATAACATAATGGACTTGATAGATTCATTATTAAATATATATTTTAATAAGGTTCTATCTGACAATCCACATGAATGTCCAAATATTTCAATAGTACAATACTGTGGAAAGACTAAGTGACCTCTTTTCTTTGATTTGTATGAATCTAATATATTCATCAGTTGTTGATAGTTATTATTTTTTTGATACCAAAATGATTTACTGAACTTCAATATTTCATCAATGTCATCAAGCTCTTTAATTTTTTTATATTCAGAGTGATATTCATCACCAATTCCAAAAATTGGTTCTTCAGTACTAGAATTTATTTGTCCATGAATATTAATACATCTAATATTATCTTTATTAGAAAAACCAATTCTATCTTTAATAATCCTTAGATATCGTTCAGCAGTATCAGTATAATTGAAATTTATTATAATTATGTCATCTGTCGAATGATTAATTCCCTCTAAAAATAATTCTATATACTTTTCACTTGGTTCTATGTCCTTTTCTTTTTGTTCATTTTCAAGATAATCGATTAAGTTTACTCTTAATAAATCAAAATCATTGTTGAGACTTTTAATGAATTTTAAATTGACTTGATGTGGTTTACTGAAATCTATAAGATTTAATATAAGCCTAAAATATAGGTTTTCAATATCTACCTAATTTTTAGCTTTTTTTATTTCATATATTTTTGTAAATAGTTCTGATTTACTGTTATTTAAAAATATTGGATTATCTTTAATACATTTTTCAATAAAATCACAATATGAAGTTTTTAGATCGTGTGCAAGATCAAAACCATTACCAATAATTACTATTTTATTCATATTATCCTTTTCTGACTTACCCATAATATCTTTGATCTTATTTACAATTTCTCATCTTATATAACTGACCAGTTTTAATCGCTGGCAAAATAATTAAAAAAGATTAGTTTAAATTTTATTTATATTTATGGTCTAAATCTTTCTTCTATTATATAGATATTCTACTTTAGTATATTAAAACAGTAAAATACTTTATAATTCCTTTTATTTCACTTTACTTGCATTGCAAGTTAAATAAATTTTAATCTAAATACATTTTTTTGAATCTGGAGCCATAAATTTAAGCTTTAGACCTAATTAATATTGAAGTTTGTTGATTTTACCGCCATTTACGATGGCTTATAACAGAACAATAACAAGCAGTACCCACCTATATTTAATGTCAAAATGAGTTGCGAAATTATCCCGCAGGGTTGTCGTGTTTCCTGCATATTACTAGCAGGAAACATTACAATATTTTGTCAATTTCATTTTTTTTGTTATATTTAGCTTCTAATTTGTTCTTTTTCTATCTCTAAACTTTGTCTGTAATCTTTTGCTTCTGCCACTTTTGTCATTTTAAACTTATGTCCCTTATCAACACATATTTGTTCTATTTGATCTAAATTAACTTTAAAAAATTCTTTTCTTTTATTTACTCTATTCATTCTATTATTTTCAAAATGTCTATGTAACTCATTTTCCAATTGGGGTGCATTATCTGCTTCGATCATGGCGTGAATATCAAAAGGAAATGGAACCGATGCTCCACTTAATTCTTTGACTCTATCTTTAGGTTCAGTTCTTCTAGTCATTCCAATTTTAAATACATCATCACCAAATGAACCTGTATTGGAAATTATATATACATGACCTTGTTTTGTAATTTGTGCCATTGCAGTAGCTCGCTCCCTATTTGTTAATGCTTCATCTAATTTAGATTGTAATTCTTCGATTTTTTTGAGGAATTTATCTTTATCTTTTCCTTCATTTTCCTGTAAATCTATTTGAGCTTGTGCTAATGCTTTTTCATATCTTTCCTGCTCTTTAATTGCATCAAGTCTTATTTTTTCAGCTTCTTTTCTTGCAGCTTCTTCTTCCCTCATCTGAGCTTTTAGCTCAGCCTGTTCTTCTTTTAAATCATATTCAAATTCTAATAGATCATATATTAATCCCATTTCTTGAATTTTCAAGAAATAATATTCCTCAACAATCGTAAATCCTTGTTCTGTTAATAATTTATTAATTTTTATAAATTCTTTTTTTACATTTTCTTTAGATTTTTGAAAATTGTTATATGTGAGTTTACTAAATACTCTTTCACAATAATTATTTAATGAAGAAACGGCAATTTTAGCAATTGGATTTTTTAAGTCTTGAACTGTAAAAACTTTCTTCGTTCGTATTAACTCTTTTTCGGCTTGCTTTACTACTTCTAATGCATCTTCATATTCAAATGTACTATCAAAATTATATTTTGGTTTGAAATAGCCCAATTCTTCTATATTAACCTTCATTTCATATTCACTAAAATATTCTTTTATTTCATTTAACTCAGAAGTATATTTTTCTTTATTATTTTTATAATCTATTTCTAAAAGACCTGTTTGTGATTGTAAAGTCATCACTTCATTTTCAATATCAATAATAGGTTGATATTTATTAATAACTTTGTCTTTATTCTCTATATCTATGTTTAAATTATCAATTATAGATTCTTTAGTTTTTATTGTACTTTCTCTACTTTTTAAAATTTCGTCTTTTTCTTTAATAGTTTTTGTTCTTGTTCTAATAACTGAATAAAGAATGATAATCCATAGTATTAATACTGCAATAATAAAGTAACTCATAATATTTCCTTTTTAAAAATTTAAAATTTCAAATCCGTTTTCTTTGGCCCATTGTTTCATTTTACCTTCATATTGAATTCGTCCTTGTAATCTTCTTTCGGATCGATCTTTATAGACTTCATCAAAGAACATATTTTTTGATCTAAAATCAATAATTGAATAAAATTCATTTCTAATTATTTTTGCTAATTCTCGTAAGTATTTATCTAAAGAAATAATATCATTTCCAGTTGCCAGTTCAGAATCTTTTATAACTAAATTTCCCCTAGATGATACTCTATCAGGTAAATCTTTTCGTATATCCTCTCCTATTTCATTAGCTAGCCTTTCAGCTGTTTCTAATAAAGTTCTAGCAGCTTTTACTGAGTATTTAGTGCATAAACTTCTTAATTCAGACATATTTAGTTGTAATAGTTCTGCCTTGATGTCAACAACTTCATCAAATAATATTTTATTCTTTAATACAGTTTTTAAATTTTCCGTATCATCTTCATAAATATAAAAGGAATACCCTCTCGTTTCTTTAAACCTTTCAACTATAGTTCTGAAGCTGGTATAATCTATATTAGGGAAGTTTTTAGAAACATATCTATAAGCAGTTAACCATCTAGAATCATCAAATTTATTTTTGATTTCATTATTTAAGTATTCGTCAACGATATAAATACCAGAGCTAAGTAAAGCTTGGTACACTTTAGTAAGATTATCACTCCCTTGAACATACTGATCACTTTGATAACTTTTTAATAATGATTTAAAATAAACTAAAATATTTTTTATACCATCAAATCCTAGTACGGAATTATATTTACCTGAATATAGAAGGTTATTTAGTACCCCAATCTTAACATTCTTTGGTTTAAAGAAATCAAAGTTACACCTTTGAAGAACATTTAATGGTAAATTTAAGTCAAAATTTTCTTTTGAATCATCAAATTGATATTTTCCTGGTTTGTAGTAATTGTCTGTTAACATATTTTAAATCCTTTAAACTATTATAAATTTAAATTCTATTTAAGGAATCATTTTTTCTAAAAGTATCCTAAATTTTACTAAACACTATAAGACATAGCATTGAATGGAAGTTTTGACCCTAGGGTTGGCTTATTTTATGCATTTTACTTGCATAAAGTATGACAAAATAAAGTTAAAATCCAATGTTTTGTCATATTTTATTATTCTTTAATAGCATCCTTTATATGTTTCGATTCTTTTTTAAGTAATGTTTTTACAGGTATTCCAAGTTGATTTTGTATTTTTTGTTTATCTCTAAAATCAATATGATGAACTTTGGAATACTCAACAATCATAAATCTAATTATTTTTTTTGCTGTTTCAGAAAAGTTTAGATCTTTAAACATTTCTTCGATTTCATCTGTTCTTACATTTTTATTGTATTGCATAAAAATTCCATGTCTTATCAAATTTGAAACAGGTGTATCTATATTATCACATACTTTTGTTACGACATTTATCAATGAATCACTACCTAAAGAATGTATTAATTTATCAATAATTCCAAAGACTGTAAAAAAGTTCATGTTCCAAAATATATTTTTTGATATTTTCTCGATTGCATCTTGATCAAGTGTTTTATCATCTTCTTTAAGTTTATCAATATGTTCTTTTAATCTAGATTCAATATATTTAATAACTGTATTTATTTCTTCTTCATTTTGTATTAATCCAAAGAAAGAAGTTAATAGTCGCAAGTAAACATTTACACCTTCTTCAAAAATAGATTCGAGTCTTTTTTTCTCTAAAGATCCTGATCTATTTTTAATTATTCTACCCATAACTTCTATAGTCTTAATACTTTTTCTTAATTCTATTGGAATTTGATTATATTTTTTATTTTCTTCATTATCTATATAATCATTTTCTTTATTTACATTATTTGGACTTTCAACGGTAATATCTGAAGTATTTTTTAATCTTTTAGCTCTGGTCTCATCTGGATTTGATTCGTCAGATAATACCGCTTTAGCGATTATTTCTTCTTGTTCATCAAAGAAAGCTAATTCATCTGAACTTAATGTTGCTTCTTTATGCTTATCAAATAGGCAATATGCATTTAAAATTATTTCATCTAATACATAGTTATTTTTACTATGGTGACTGATAAATATTGTAATATATGCATTACGATCCATATGTAAATTGTTAATTATTATATCTATTTCTCCTTTTTCTGTTTCTAAATGTTCAGAAAAATATCTTGCAACAAAAAAATAGAATATATACGGATAAGTAAAAGAATAATTTCTAGTGCTTGATATTTTAATTACTTGTGCTTCACATAAATTCTTTAAAATTAATTCAATTTTTATACTTAAATTATATTTTTCAGTGTAATTACCTATAAATACTTTAAAATCATGTTCTGATATCTCAGATTTATCTGATTTATATAAGAAGTATGAATATTCTGTTATGAAGTTAATATAAGTATCAATTTCAGAGTTTTTAATCCCTTGTTTTCTTAGGTAAAGATATATTAAAGCTTGGTAGCAGTAACCTTGTGATGTGATATCCTGATCAAGTGGTTTTTCAAAGGTTTCGGTAGAAATTATTATTGATAATATAAAGAATGGAAATGATGGCATAATTCCTGTCCCTATTATTTTACCTAATGAAGTTTCTACTAGTTCTGAAGTTTTATCAATTAATAAGAAATGTTCATTACATGCACGTTTAGTTGGCTCTAAACCTATACAAATCCATTTTTCAACTAATTGTGTTCTTAGATTGAGATTAAATTCTTTTATTTTAAAATTTTGATAATTCGCTAGTTCTGATTTGTCTTTTATTCCAAAATTATATATGTCATCTATAACAATAATTTTCTTTTTATATTTGTCTAGATAAGATAAATGCTTTTCTTTATTTATTGCAAACTGAAAGTTATCTAGAATTATAATAATTTTATTGGGGTTAAGTTCTGATATATCAAAATTGTACTGCTGTTTTATTGATTCACTAATTATATTTTCAGTAGTACCTAAATATTTGTTTTGCCCACTGACATAAATTGGAAATAAATTTTTAGATCTAAGTTCTTTATATAATTTCTTACATAATGTTGTTTTTCCAGATTGGTTTTCTCCTGCGATAATAAATCTTGTACTCTTATTAAATTCTAGTAATTTTGCAGAACTTATAGTTTGAATATTATTTTTTATATCATCAAAAAATTCTAAATTGGTTGGAATATAAATATCATCTAATTCTAAATCCATTTTTTTTGAATGTGAATTTTTTAGGAAATCTGTGGAATTTAAAAAATCTAAAAAATCCTTATTATTTGTATAATTTTTTAGTATTTTATCTTCTTCTATTACTTTTTTAAGAGAATTATATACATCATTCCAACCCGTTAATTTATCAGGAAAACTAGTAATTTCTTTACCATCTGTTGGAAATACCATTTTGTGAGGAATCTCTTTATCATCTAACCAACCACATGGAGATAAGATTATCGGAATAACTCGTGTATTCTTTTCTTTATTTAATTCTATCGCTATTCTTTTTTCTTCTAAACAAGCTGGAGAAGCTAGGAAGTTTGAAGATATAAATAACAAAATAATATCTGAATCTCGTAAATTTTGTTCAATGACCTCAAAAAGTTGCTCTCCACCTGTAACTTTTCTGTCTTTCCATAACTTAATTTCTTTGTTTGTAATAAGTGGAGTAACTTGTCGTCCAAAGTCAATTATATGATCTTCATCATCATGCTGATAACTGATAAATATTTTGAGTTGGTTCTCTTTTTCCATTTTATATTCCTTTTAAATTCATTTATATAATAACTTTTAACATTATTTTCGTCTATTATAAATTAAAAAAATTGAATGTCGTAAAGGGTTTTAGTTCTAGATGTTTATTTTATAAATCTAATAACGATAAATTTTTATATAAATATAACATCTTAAATCACGAGTTTTCCATATAAAAAAACTACTTTTATTTTTGTGAAAAGATTTATATTTACACCATCTCAGTTCATTTTTAATTAATACATAATTCATTCTGATTGTACATATAGTAAAAGTTATATTTTTGGCTATATTTGAGGTTATTTTGTGGTTTATTGGAGTTATTATGATGCCTTACAGGAACATTGGATTGAAATCGACGATAAAGACCATAGAATAATCTCATTTAATTGAAGATCTCGAGGTGTTTGGCCTTTATAGTCGAATCAATCCTTAGGGTTATACATTAACGATATCAATAGATACAGATGAAAATACATCAATTAATGGTATATATGATTCTGTAGTGTAATTTTCTAATTCTACAAATCTCTTAATTTCTATTATTATTTTTTCATATATTTTTAGTGCTCTTCTATCATGTAGAGATAATAAGATAAGATCAAAATCATTTACAAACTTTCTCAATCCACCTTTTAAAAAATTATCATTATCTGGAAATATATCATTTTCACAACAGTTTTCAAGTTCATTTTTAATTTCATTAATTGTAATTGAAATACTTTTTATATAATTTTGAGGACTAATAGTAAATTGTTTAATTAAGTCTTTATCCAATGTTTTATCTAATAAAAATACAAGACGTATAGGAAATATTTTTTTACTATCACTATGCAATGTTTTAATAATATCTTTGTTTTTATCAATTTCTGCTTTTTCAATTCTAAGTTCATTTTCTATATTTTTTATTTCTGAACCTAATGTTTTTACAATTTTATTTTTTTCAGTAAAATCATTAGATAGCTTTGTTTGTACTAAACTTAGAAAGTTTTGATTTTTAGATAATTGTTTCTGCTTATCTTTAATATCTTGTTGACTAAAAGATTGTACTATTACAGGTATAAATACCCCCATCAATGTTAATAAAACAATTCCAATTGATAAATACAGATTCACTTTATCTATGAAAAATGAAGTTTCTGAAATAACATCTTTCTTTGAGTTTTCAAAATCATTTTTTAAAAATACTAATAGTTCTAAAATATTATTTACTTCTTTCTTCTCAATAATTATATATTTTTTTTCATTTGAATTATCTATTATATTAGAATAATCTTTAACTAATTTCTGAAAATCAGAGATTTTTATTTCATTATCATCCAACCTTTGGAAATGCACTTTCTGACTATTTGATAAGCTACTGAATGAATAAACTACTGCTAAAAGGTTTGCGATAGAAATTAGCAACAATAATACATAAACAAATTTTAAATTAATTCTTATAAAAAATCTTTTTCTCAATCTATTTTTCTCCATATTTAAACTCATATAGTAAATTCCAAAATCTTAAGTCATTTATACTTTCTGGTTCATTATTGGTTTGGGTCGAGGGAAATAATCTGGCATATATTGTGTCATTACAAACTACATTATTCTTTAATTGATAAGATATAACCGCTTTTTTTGCACTTTCAAAAATTAATTCATCATGTGTAAATAATATAAATTGTAGAGGCATTTCTGGAGTAGTATTTTTATATAAAGATAAAATGCTCTCAAAAAATATTTCAAATTGTATTCTATTAAGAATATCACAATCAAAAAATTCATCATCCATTATTAAAGGTAAATTAACACCTGATGATTTCCTTGATGCTAATGCTATTGCAATTGCTAATGCTCCACAGAATATTTTATATCTTGCATTATTAAAATATTCTTTAGGGTTAAAAAAAGATCCATTTTTTACTAATGAAATAGTTAATTCATTTTCAAAATTAATTTCTAATTCAATATCATCTTCAGTCAAAAAAGGTTTCATAGTTGTTTCAACAGTACTTTTGAGTGGGGCTATCTCTTCTTTTATTATATTTTCAATTTCTACAGCTATAATATCATATAAAACTTTAATATCATTTTTTATATTATTATATAATTCTTTTTGCTGATCTAAATTAGGTTCGTTTTTTTGTAAATCGTTATACTCGATTTTTAAATTACTAATATTTTGTTCTAATGACTTAAGTTCAAAATCAGCATCTTGTTTATCGTCTAAGCTAGCTATCTGTTTTAAAAACTTAAGAATATTTGAAACAAATTCATCCCTTATATGTAGATGAGTTTCTAATATCTCTAATTCATGATTTATGTTGAATTTTGAAAAAATACTGATTACTTTTTCATGCTTTTTAAAAATTTCGGAATCACTTATTTTTTTATTATTGTCTAAAAAAACTAGTAACTCACTTAATTCTTCATAAAATAAGTTATTATTTAAAAAATCTTTTGTTGTTGATTTATAGACTTCAAACTCCCCTTCAGAATTAATATTCAAATTTAAATCATCAAACAATATATTTCTTAATTTAGTATATGAATTTACAAATACATGCGAAAGAAGTGAAATTTTATTTATATTTTGTATTACTTCTTCTCTTAATTTAATCGTTTCTTTATCTTTATTAATTTCAGTTTCAATCAAAACCTTTATTTCATTAAAATCTAGTTTCGAATTACCACAAAATGGACAATCAGTTTCACTTTTTAAAAATTCTAGTCCTTGTTCATAAAAATTCCCTTTATTCAATTTATGAGTATCTTTTAAAAGATTGTATTTAGCAAATAATGATGAAAAGTTACTTATATGTTCTACTATTGGAGTAAAATTAAAGTCATCAACCAAATCATTTTCAAACTTCAAAATCATTTTATTTACTTCATTTATTAATGAGTATGAAGATTCATCTGATTTTATATTGTTATCTTTTAAGTTATCGATTCGTTCATTTATTTTTTTTACTTCACCATTTATTGAATTTTGTCTTTTTATATTTTTATTGTAATTACTCGTTTCACTTGTTCTTCTGTAGTTGTTTATTTCATAACAATATTTTTTTAAATTTAGAAAATCTGTTAACCCAATTTGTGAAGCAATTAGATCAGAAAGACCATTATTTGATCCATCAGTATTTATTACACTATTTTGTTGAATATCATATTCACTAATAAAACTACTATCTGGGTTAGAACTAATCAAATCTATTTGTTTATAGATTGGTTCATCTAAACTAAACTCACGATTAATCGTAGTAATAGAACAGAATGGAGCAGTATTAGTATTTTTACTCTGAAGATAATTACCACTAGCTTCTCTTATTTCTTGTTCTCCAATTCTACCTGTATAAATTTTCTCTAATGCTGAGAAAATAGATGATTTCCCTGAACCATTATTACCAATGATAATAGCACTATTTACTTTCGAATTTTTGTAAAGATTTATTCCGTAGGGTATTTGGGGATATTCTTTTTTTAAGGGTTCAATACCTTTTACTGAGTGCATAAAAATATTTTTTATTCTTAAATCATTATCAATTAGTTGGTTATTGTTGTTGTTTTTAATTTTCTTATTGATTGGTGCATTAGAAAACTGATATTTTCTTAATAGATGATCAAAGTTATTTTTTTTATTGGAAGGATCTTTTATATTAATTGATATTTCATCCCAAAAGAGTATAAATAATTTAAGAACATTATTGTCATGTAATTTATTATCATTCAATTTTAGCAGATATTCATTTAGATCCAACATTATTTATTCTCCAAGTAAAAAATTATAGTTTAAAATCTACAGTATATCAATATTTTTTTATTTATATGTATAACATCATGTTGAGATGAAAGTTTGCTCCGAATATTTGGTGTGGAACCTGCATTTTTCTTGCAGATTTCATGACAAAATCTTTTCATTTCCAACACTTTGTTATGTATAATCAAGTTAAATTAATTTACACAGACAAAGAAATTGATATCATCGAATATCATCTTCCTTATATTTACTATATCAATATGAAAGGAAGTAATTAAAAAATAAGTACTAAATCCTATAAAAATTATAATTAGAAATATACTTAGAACTTTTGTTAAATTTATTTTTGTATAAAACATATCAAAATGCTTCTTGAATTCATCTTTGAATAAAGTAGTTTCATTATCTAAATCTATGTTCTTTAGTTTAGATTCTTCATTAAGTATAAAAGAGTGGGTTAAATTTAAACTTGTGTAATTGTGAATTATTATGATTATTGAAACTATTGCAAAAAATATAAATGCTGAAACAAACAAAATAGTTGTACTAACTTCTTCTGTATCTTCAATTTTTAGTATAATTGAAAGTCCGGCACTTAAAGGTATGGAATAAATTAACTTTATAACATTACTAATATGGTTGTTTAGAAGTAGAGTGTATTTATTTTTTTCTTCTATAAATTGTGTTTTTAATTCTTTAAAAGAAAATTTACTAATTAAAATTCTATAATCCTCAAATACATCTTTCATAAAATCTTCAATAACTGGAGTAAATTCAATAATATCTTTAAATCTATGAATTTTTATATAATTTGCTAAATTTGTCTTAAATATAATTCTAAATTCTTCAATAAACGAGTTTTTATCAGAAGAGTTCTTATTAATGGATAAGATTTTATCTAAGTATTTTGAATAGCTAAATGATTGTCCTTTAGTTATATTTATACAAAATGGTTTTGATCCTTCTAAAATAAATGAGTAATTGTTTTGAGTATTCTTAAAGTCACAAGAGTCATTCATCAATTTAATAAATTCTAAATATCTGACAAAATCTTTGTAGAACAAGCTATCTTTATCCGATTCCTGTTGGCTTTGAATTATGTAAAAATCTCCTTTGGGGAAATTAAATACATTTCTTGTATAGAATTGATTATGGTCAAGATATACCCATAGTTGTAGCTTATCAATAATAACTTTTCTTTTAACAATAATACAAATATTAGAAAGATCTTCACTTTCTAATTCAACATCAAACTCAAAATCATGTTCATAAAACTTATTGTTCTTACTATCTTCTATTAATATTTTATATATCTGATCGTTATCCTTATTATTAGATTTTGTTTGGAGAATAATATCTGAATTACTATCATCTTTTATTGAGTTTTTATATATTATGTTAATTTCATTTATAAATTTAGTTTGCTCTAAGTTCATTTATTCTTTCAACTAATTTACCAACATCGTGTAATTGAATAGTACTATCATCAACAATACTAATTATATCTTGTTTTAGTGCAATATCTTTTTTGAATTGTAGTTTGTTAATCCAATCCCCTATAAACTCAAACTTTTTCAATTTATCAATTTCAGAATTTGATGGGATAAAACTATGATCTATGAGAATACCATTTTCAACTGCCTTTTTGATTATTTCATCCTGATTATCCTCTCCTAAAAGATATTCAGATAATTGATATAAATCTACAACTTCTTTATTTTTGATTTTTGGTTTTATATAATTAAATGCGTTTTCAATAATATCTTTTTCTGGATAATCATGTGAAAGTTGTTCAATAATAAATACAAGGTTTTCAGAATTTATTTTCTTTTTGTTAAATTTCTTACATCCAATAAAATCTACAAAATATTTTGCAATATCTTGCCTTCCAGAAATAAAGCATAAATAATTTTTTTCGTCATCACCATTATTAAAAGCATCAATATCAATTCTACATGCTATATCTAGAGCTGAAAAATCAATTTGGTCTGTCTCATAAATTGTTGGAATACCATCACTACTTATAGTAACTGATTTACCAGATTTATTATTTATCATAGCCACAACAAAATATCTAGTATCACCTATATTATAATCAATGAGAATTATATGTCCTCCAGTTGATAAAGTCTGGCCATTAATATGTCTTCTCAATGAATCACCATTAATATCTCCGATAAATGATTCTGAATTTACTAATAAATTATAGTTTTCACTAGTTAGGTGCTTTTCGAACTCTAATTTAAAATATGATGATGAAGTGGATTTAAAGATTCCGTATACTTTTTTTGATGATTTTGTTATTTCTTTATGTAATTCATTTACTAATGATTCTGCAATATAATCTTTAGTAACCTCAACTTTTGATGGAATAAACTTACTAATGTCAGTGTGTTGCTCTTTTTGTATCTCATGTATTATAAAATTATTTATCATTTTGTTCCCTTAAATTATTGTAAAAGAATTTATATCTGAACGATCTCAACTCTATTTAATTAATACATAATTTATACTGATAGTACATATAGCAAAAGTTATATTTTTGGCTATATTTGAGGTTATTTTGGAGTATTATTGGTGTTATTAGACTTTAGTTTGGTAATTGATTGGTTTTTTAGTATTTTATTATGTTTGAGGGTATAACATATTTTCTAAATATTCTTTGTACTTCATCTCTTCAAGTTTTTTTGCTTTGCCTAGTACCATCTGTTCTAGTTCTTTTTTGTATTGTTCAACATTGTCTAGGGTTTCTTTATCTGATGCTCCTATTATTGAGGCTGCTAGGATACCTGCGTTTTTGGAACCATTTATGGCTACTGTTGCTACTGGGATTCCTGGGGGCATTTGTACTATTGAGTATAGGGAGTCTAGGCCGCTCATTGTTTTGGTTTTAACTGGGACACCTATTACTGGTAGAGGTGTCATTGATGCTACCATTCCTGGTAGATGGGCTGCACCTCCGGCTCCTCCTATTATTACTTTTAGACCTCTTTCTCTTGCTGTTTTTGCGTAGTTAACAAGTCTATCAGGGGTTCTGTGGGCAGACACTACTGTTAGTTCGTATGGAACCTGTAATTGGTCTAATATTTGTGCTGCATCTTTCATTACTGGGAGGTCAGAGTCGCTTCCCATTATTATTCCTACTAGTGGTTTTGCTATTTTATTCACTTCTTCTCTCCTGATATTTGTATCTTGTTGTATGCATTGTTGGCGCTTATTCTTGCCTCTTCTAGTGTGTTTCCTATTGCTGTTATGTGTGCCATTTTTCTTTTAGGTTTTGATCTATCTTTGCCGTAGAGGTGGAATTTTACTTTAGGATCCTGTAGTAGTTCTTTTATCCCTGAGATCTTTGTCTTACCCTCTTCGCCTTGCCCTAGGATGTTTTTCATAACTGAAGGACTTCTTAGTGATACATCGCCGATTGGTAAACCTGTAATTGCTTTTATGTGAGCTTCGTATTGGCTTGTATAACAGCCCTCTATTGTATAATGACCAGAATTGTGGGGTCTTGGTGCAACCTCGTTTAGTGATACTTCTCCGTCTGCTGTTACAAACATCTCGGTACAAAACATACCAACGTCGGAGAATACTTCCATTACTGAGTGTGCCATTGTCATTGCATTTTTTCTGCTTTTCTCTGATATGTCAGCAGGAACTAAAGTTTCATCAAGAATACTATCTACGTGGATATTCTCTGCTACCGGGTAAACTGAGATGTTACCCTCTATATCACGGCATGCTAAAACTGAAATCTCTTTTTCGAAGGGACAGAACTTCTCTGCCATTAAAGGAACATTACCAGAACCTAGGGCTGTAAAACACTCTTCTATGTTGTTTTCTGTTTTAACTAAGGCGTTACCTTTGCCGTCGTAACCACCCTTTCTTGCTTTTAACATTAAAGGGTAACCTAGTTCTTTTCCTGCTTCTTTTATATCTTCGGTTGAGTCTACACCTATAAACTGAGGGGTATTAATACCGTGTTTAATTAATGTCTCTTTCTGTATCTTCTTATCTTGAATTATTTCTAGGGAGTGAGGGCTTGGGTAGACCGGGTGTCCATCATCCTCAATTTCCTGAAGTATTTTAGAATTTATATGTTCAAACTCGTAGGTTATTACATCAACAATTGATGCTAACTCTTTGTAAGCTTCTGTATCGTCAAAAGATTTAACTATATGTACATCGCAGATAGAGTGTGCAGGACAGTTCTCAGATGGGTCTAAAATAGCTACAAAGTAACCCATTCTTTTTGCATCTAAAATCATCATTTTACCTAATTGACCACCACCTACGATACCAATTCTTCTGTTTAATGGACTCAATTTGAACTCCTACGTCTTACGTATAATTTAAGATATAAATATCTTAAAAAAACCGATATTAATCAATAGTCTAGGCTCATATTCAATTGACATATTATTGGCTATTAAACTATTATCTATAGACAATTTAAGGGGATTTTAATGGATAAAATTGGAAGTGATATAACTAAAGCCGGAAATATTATTAAAAATGGTGGTTTAGTTATTTTTCCAACAGAAACAGTATATGGATTAGGGGCTAATGCTCTTGATGAAAATGCTGTAAAAAATATCTTCTTAGTTAAAGAGAGACCTACCTACGACCCTCTAATTGTACATATAGATTCTATTGATAAAATATCTATGGTAGTATCGGATTTCCCTGAAGTTGCACAAAAACTTGCGGCTAAGTTCTGGCCAGGACCACTTACAATGATACTTCCTAAAAATGATAATATTCCATATCTTGTGACATCAAATTTAGAAACAGTTGGTATTAGGATTCCTAACCACCCAGTAGCATTAGAATTTCTTAAACAATCTGGACTGCCTATTGCAGGTCCAAGTGCAAATAAATTTGGATATATTAGCCCAACTCAAAGTTCTCATCTGGAGCCATTAAAAGATGGAGTAGATTATATACTTGAAGGTGGAGAATGTACCGTAGGATTAGAATCAACTATTATTTCATTAGTAGATTCACCAACTATTTTAAGAAAAGGTAAAATAACTAAATCCCAGATTGAAGAGATAATTGGAGAGGTAACAGAGAGAGTAAATAGTTCATCTAAACCAGATGCACCAGGAATGCTAGAAAAACATTATGCACCAACAACAAAACTAGAAATATACAGTCCATTAAAAAGTTATACTGGAAAAATTGCATTTTTAGCATTTGCTGATAATACTCCTAATATCCAGTTTTCTAAAGTACTGAATTTATCTTCTTCTGGAAGTTATATTGAGGCAGCTGAGAAGTTATATAGATATCTTCGAGAACTAGATAGTAATGGATATGACCTTATTTTAACTTCGTATATAAAAGAGATAAATATAGGTCAGGCAATAAATGATAAGTTAAAAAGAGCATCTGCAGAATAGTATTTAAACTATCTGAAAGTTATTTTTACCAGATTCTTTTGCTTTTAACAGAGCCTCTTCCGCTTTGACAACTAGATCATCCCCGGTGGATATACCAAGACTTATTGTTACACCAGTTTTTTTCCCATTTATTACAAAGTGATTCCCTTCAATTTCATTTACTATTATATCTGCAATTTTTATAGCTTCTTCTAAGGTTTGATGTGCTAAAATGATACCAAATTTTTCACCGTCTATTCGGCCAATAATATCCTCTTGTCTAACTAATGAAGATATTAGACCAGCAGTTTCCTTAATAACCCTATCCCCGGTAAAATAACCATAAGAATCATTAAACTGTTTAAAATTATCTATATCTATAATCAATAGTGATAAAGGAATATTATATCTTTTAGACCTAGATGACTCATTATCTAATAAGTTCATAAAGTGTTGTTTTGAATAAAGTAGTGTTAAATCATCTTTAATTGATAACTGATAAAGTTCTTTATTTCTTTTTTCAAGTTCACGGTTTATTAGTTCAAGCTCTTCTTTTTGCTCATCAATATTTCTTTTAAGTTCTATAGTCTCATTTAAAAGACTTCTTGTTTCATTTAACTCGATATCTTTTATTGATAACTGCCTATTTAAAGATATACTTTTAGCACCAAGTTTTTGACCTGTTTCTCTAATATTGGAGTTTATAATCTTAATTACATTAATTTTAATCTGCTCAAAATGGTTAAAAAGCTCAAAAAAGACTTTAGTTGTTATACAATAAACCACAACATTTGTTGCAGCTATAACATTAGCACTTCTAAGTTCTTTATCAAAAAGTGCCATCTCACCAACATAATCACCTGGTCCTCTTCTAGCTAGTTCTACCTCTAAACTAGAAATTACCTTAGAGATAATTACTTCCCCAGATGATATTAAATACATAACATCACCCTCGGTATCCTGTCTAATAATCATGTCACCAATTGAGAATTTTTGTTCAACAAACCAACTTAAATCGACCTCAGAAAATTCAGATTTATCAATACCTGCAAAAAAACTATTTCCAAAAATGTCATCAAATCTATTAATGTCCATTAAAACTCCTTAAAAATTAATAATAACTTTAATAGACATTAAAATCAATCTTTTAATTGTTCAATACTCTCTTTGATACCCTTTATTATATCTAAATTATTGTCATATAATTCTTTGGTTTTTTTTACAAAATATGAACCAACAACCGATGCATCTACATGTTTATCTAGCAGTGAAACCTGTTCTGAGCTCTGAATACCAAAACCTGCCATAACCTTAACATTCTTTGATTTTACATAGGTTAAAAAGTCTAAATTCTCCTGAGTAATATTTGTATAAGTACCAGTTATACCACCTCTAAGTGCAATATAAACCCATTCTGATTTATTAACTTCTAATATCTCTTCAACTCTACTTTTAGGCACAGAAGTAACTAATACTGGTACGATATCTACGCCGTGTTTATATCCTATTTTATATAAACCTTCATCCGATCCTACTGTTAAATCTGGAATAATTAGACCCTTAACTCCATACTCTTTTGCTTTTTTTACAAACTCTTCGATTCCTTTTGTAAAAATAACACTTGCATAACTCATAATATAAATTGGAGTTTTAGGGCTATACTCTTTTACCCTTTTAATAAGATCAAAGCCATGTTCTACCTTAAATCCTTTTTCTAAAGAGCTACAACAGGCAGCTTCTATTGTTGGACCATCAGCTGATGGATCTGAAAATGGAATCTGAATTTCTAGAGCAAAACCACCTCCATCAATAAGACCTTTTGCAACATTAAACGAGTCTTCTAAAGTTGGGAACCCTGCGATTAAATGTGATACTATCTGTTTGTTCATTTAGACTCCTCCTTTAAAAATTCTTTCCATGGTTTTTCATCTATTACCTTAGCAGAAATAAATATATCTTTATCTCCCCGGCCTGACATGTTAATTATTATAGATTTATCTTTAGGTAACTCTTTAGCTAACTTCATTGCTGCAGCTCCAGCATGTGCTGACTCCATGGCAAAAATAACACCCTCGTTTCTTGCAAAAAACTTTAGTGCTTCAATAGCCTCATTATTATCTGCAGATGTAAACTCTATTCTTCCCATCTCGCCATAATCGGCTAACTGAGGGCCAATACCTGGATAATCTAAACCTGCAGATATAGAGTGGGTTTCACATAACTGACCATCGTTATCTACTAAAAATTTACTTTTATACCCTTGAACTATGCCGTCTCGTCCACTATCTGTCATTCGTATAGCATTTTCACCTAGACCACTACCTCGGCCTCCAGCTTCAACACCTATTAACCTGGGTTCTTTTTGTTCTAAAAATGGCTCAAAAAATCCTATAGCATTAGAACCACCACCAACACATGCAACCATTGCTGCAATATCTAATTCAGAAGCCTGATCCTTAACTTCTTTTCCTATTACTGACTGAAATTCCCTAACCATGTCTGGATATGGAGACGGTCCTAAAGCGGAACCAATTATATAATGTGTATCATTAAAACTACCACTCCAATCCCTTAAAGCTTCGTTTACAGCATCTTTTAAAGTTTTAGCCCCGGATTCCACACTTATAACTTTTGCCCCATATAACTCCATCCAGTAGACATTTGGGTGTTGCCGTTTAATATCTTCTGCACCCATATAAACAATACATTCAAGACCAAACCTTGCACATGCAGCAGCGGTTGCAACACCATGTTGTCCAGCACCTGTTTCAGCAATAATTCTGGTTTTACCCATTTTTTTAGCTAACAGAGCCTGTCCTACAGCATTATTAATTTTATGGGCTCCAGTATTAGCTAAGCCTTCAAGTTTTATATATATTTGTGCTCCACCTAATTCTTTTGTGGAATTTTCAGCAAATAGTAGTGGAGTTGGCCTACCAATAAATTCTTTAGAAAACTGAGCTAATTGTTTAATAAAATCTTCATCATTTATATATTTTTTATATGCATCTTCAAGTTCTTGCAAAGGTGCCCTAAGAACTTCTGCAACATATCGACCACCAAAACGGCCAAAAAAGTTATTATATTTTTTCATTTTAACTCCTTAAAATATTTTTCCATCTTACTAAAATCTTTTTTACCAGGACTGATTTCAATACCACTTGATACATCGATAAGTTCTGGCCTGTATTTATTTACTATCTCTTTAACATTATCTGGGTTCAGACCACCTGCTAACCATAAATTAGCAAACTTTCTAGCTTCAGTTGTTAGTTCATCACTTATTCTTTTACCTGTACCACCATGGGCATCCTTAGAAAAAGAATCTAATAAACAGACCCCAGAATATTCTTGGACATTATTAAGAGACTCTAAATCTTTTATTCTTAGTGCTTTATAATAAGGTACTCCAGAACTCTTACAATATTCTGATGTCTCCTCACCATGGAACTGAATAAAATCTAGATATCCATCAGATATTAAAGCCTTTATATCAGAAGATAATTTTATTCCTTTTTTCAGGACAACTACCCCTACTTTTAATGGTTTATTAATATCCTTTATAGATTTTATAAAATCTATTGAGGTCTCTCTTGGTGATGTCGCTAATATAAAACCTAACATATCTGCACCAAGTTCTGCTGCCTTTATAGCATCCTCTCTATTTGTAATACCACAAACTTTAATAAAAGGTTTTGAATCAGAATAGTTCTCATATAATTTCTTCCATGGTGATTTTTTTGCATCTTGCTTATATAAATCAACCAAGGATTTAGCTAAAGTTCTGTCTTTAACAGCCCACTCTCCAACTAAAATACCTGAAAATCCAGCATCCCTTGCAAAAACAGCATCAGAACTCTCTTTTATTCCAGATTCATAAATAACATTAGTATCCCAATCTATATATGATCTTATTTTTAGTGGCCTAAAGCTGTCAATTGTAAATGTTTTTAAGTTCCTGGAATTTATCCCAGTTAATTTAGGTTTAAGATCCCGAACTTTATCTACATCATCTTTATCATGTACTTCAACAAGAGGTGTCATTCCTAACTGCTCTCCCCTTTTATACATCATCTCTAAAAGTTCTTTATCTAATAGTGAAGCAATTAATAAGAAAGCATCTGCCCCACAAAGAAAACTAACCTCTATATCCTTTAGGTCTAGAAGAAAATCCTTTCTTAATACAGCAACATCTGGACAAGCCTTTTTTATATCAATTAGATCCTGTAATGAACCTAAAAACCGATCCTCTTCTGTTAAAACACTTATATGTTTAACTCCACTATCTTTATAATGTGTGGCCTGGCCTACTGCATCTAAATCTTTTGCAAAGCCACCCTTAGATGGAGAACCTCTTTTAACTTCGCAGATAACATATGGACCTTTATAAAAATCATTAAGTGGTACTTCTCTAGTCTTTGGAACCTTTATAGATAGTCCATATCCCTCTTTTTTTATTCTCTCTGCTCTTTTATTTGCAATCTCTTGTCTTATATCCATAATTAACTAATTATCTCATTTAGTTTATCTTTCACTTTACCACTTTTTACTGCTTGGGTAGCTAAGTTATATCCATCTAATATAGTATCAACAACTCCAGAAACCATAAGAGCGGCACCTGCATTAAGACAACACGCAGCTGTTATTGCATCTGATCCATTTCCATCTAATATATCCCTTGCCATTCCAGCGTTTTCTGAGGGACTACCACCAATTAGTTCAGACATTTTATACATCGGTATGTCGTGTTCCGCTGGATCAAATATATAATCTGATTCAACACCGTCTTCATCTATTGATACAATTCTAGTCTTATCAGAGATAGATATTTCATCTATACCATCTAAACCATGAACTACCATAACTTTTTTTACACCTAATAATTTAGCTGCTCTTGCTACTATTGGACAAAAATCTTTATCCCATACACCTATTAGCTGAAAGTCCGCATTAGCCGGATTTGATAAGGGGCCTATTAAGTTAAATATAGTTTTTATTTTTAATGCTTTTCTTGCTGGTGCTGCAAACCTCATTGCACTATGGAAATGAGGAGCAAACATAAATGCAAAACCCTTATTATTAATATTATCAGCTACTTTTTTAGGGTCGCTATCTAAACTAATACCAAGTTCAGAATAAAAATCTGAGCTTCCACTTTTACTAGAAACTGCTCTACTTCCATGTTTAGCAACATTTGCACCACATGCTGCAGCAATAAGTGCAGTAAAACTAGAGATGTTAAAAGTATTCAGACCATCTCCACCTGTTCCACAAGTATCTAATGCTGGTTTATCTATAACAACAGGAGTTCTTTTATCTCTTAATGCTTTAGCACAGCCAGCAATCTCTTCAGGTGATATTCCTTTACAATTCAGGGCTGTAGAATAAGCAGCTATAACTGCATCGGATAAATTACCCTCTGTAAGTTCATCCATAAACTCTTTAGCTTCATCAAAGGTTAAACTAGTACCTTTTATTAATTTCTCTAAATTACCTTTTATATTATATGGCTCTCTTTTATAGTTTAAAAAATTCTTAAATAGACTTAATCCACTTTCACTTGCTATTGATTCAGGATGAAATTGTACACCTTCAATATTAAATTCTTTATGTCTAACACCCATTATTTCACCATCGTTACTTGTTGATGTTATTTCAAAACAGTCAGGTAAGTTTTTACTATTACCAACTAATGAGTGGTATCTTGTAAACTTTATCTGTGAATCAAGATTTCTAAACAGACCTTTACCATCACATTTTATTGATTCAACTTTACCATGAACAATATTTTTTGCTCCAATTATCTCACCACCAAAAGCACTTACAATAACTTGATGCCCAAGGCAAATACCTAATATTGGTATCTTTCCAGCAAATTCTTTAATTAGATCTAATGAAATACCTGCATTCTCTGGTCTACCAGGTCCTGGAGATATAATCAGATGACTTGGATTCAGATCTATTACACCCTGGACTGTAATTTTGTTATTTCTAATAACCTTTACTTCCATATCTGTTACCTGAACTAATTGCTGATATACATTATGTGTAAATGAATCAAAATTATCTATTAATACTATCATACGTCTACTCCTACAGCTAAAGCCAATGCTCTCATCTTTTCACCAGTCTCTTCAAATTCTCTCTCTGGAGTAGAATCATAAACAATTCCTGCTCCAGCTTGTAGATATAAGTGTTCACCTTTTTTAAGTGCACACCGTATACTAATACATGTATCTAACTCACCTTCAACACCCATATAACCAACTAAACCAGCATAAAAGCCTCTTTTTTGTTTTTCTAACTGGCATATAGTTTCAATCGCTTGTATTTTAGGTGCTCCTGAAACAGTTCCTGCAGGAAATGTTGCTCTAACTGCATCAGATGGTCTGAAATTCTCAGGAAGTTTACCTTCTACTTCAGAAACTATGTGCATAAGCTTTGAGTATCTCTCTATTCTCATAAGTTCAGTAGGTTTAACAGACCCTCCTAAACAAATTCTCCCTAAATCATTTCTAGCTAAATCTACTAACATTAAGTGTTCAGCTTTCTCTTTTTCATCAGAAAGAAGTTCTTTTTCTAGCGCAATATCCTCGGCATTATCTTTACCTCTACGTCTTGTACCGGCTATAGGTCTCATTAAAACCTTATCCCGATCTATTTTAACATGAACTTCAGGGCTAGCACCAAACAGTTGATACTCACCAAAATCAATATAAAACATATATGGTGATGGATTTGCCGATCTTAGATTTCTATAAGCTTCAAATGCTGGTATATCTGTTTTTATATCTAACCTTCTAGATAATACACCTTGTAATAGGTTACCTTTTACTATTTCGTCTTTAACTTTATGAACACCTTCAATAAATTCCTCTTTACCGGCACCTAAAGTTAATATTTCAGAGTGATATGTTTTCTCTTTTTTTGCCATATAGTTAAAATTAAGGTCGTGGATTCGATCTTCAGTTTGATCAACTAAACTCTTTAAATCAGTTTCAGCTTCTTTATAATTAAGACCTATTAAATATATAAGATCTGAATAATGGTCAATTACTACTACAACATGGGGGAATATAAATTCAGCATCAGGTAGTTTTAGTTCATCTTCCTGCTTAGAGAAGTTAATATCATCACAGAATCTACAAAACTCATATGATAAAAATCCTATTCCACCTGCAGGAAATGGGAAATCCTGGTGAACCTTTGGGTGCTGACTAGCAAAATATTCAAGCACAGATAAAATATCGTCTCCACCGTGGTTTAACTTATATTTTTTTTTGTTTTTAATTAAAGAGATGTCTTTATCTTTCTGACTTACTCTAAATGCCTCTTCTATTAAAAGCAGAGAGTATCTCTCTCTACCTTTGGCTAATGATGAAGACTCTAATATAACTTTAGCTTGTAGTTTTTCAGCTAATGCAAATGGTGTAAATCTCTCACCAGATATAACTTTTATTATGCCGTCAGTTCTTTTATTCATAAACACTCCGTTACTATCGATAGATACAAAATATACTTTAGTCTTGTTTCTGTCAACAGAAACAAGAAAAAATCACTATAAAACACTCAATTTTTATGAATTTCTATTGATTAAAGAAAAGGGAATCTGTATAGTTCTTTTTGTACTACGGGATGTGGCCCAGTGGCTAGGGCACCTGCTTTGGGAGCAGGGGATCGCAGGTTCGAATCCTGCCATCCCGATAATAATTAAATATGGGTTCATAGCTCAGCTGGATAGAGCATCGCCCTTCTAAGGCGAGGGTCAGAGGTTCGAATCCTCTTGGGCCTATTTTTTTATTTTACGTACTATAACAACGGGATGTGGCCCAGTGGCTAGGGCACCTGCTTTGGGAGCAGGGGATCGCAGGTTCGAATCCTGCCATCCCGATAATTTTAATAGGGGTTCATAGCTCAGCTGGATAGAGCATCGCCCTTCTAAGGCGAGGGTCAGAGGTTCGAATCCTCTTGGGCCTATTAAATTATTTCACTTCAATTTCTAAATCTAATCTATAATATATTTCGCTTCATTTTCTAATTCAAAGCTATTGTCTTTTTCATTTCATTTTAGTAAATTACATTTTATGAATAAGAGTCTATTAACAAACTTAATTGCAGTATTTTTAATTATTATAGGTTATATTTCGCCACTATTTGGTGATCTATTATTATCAATCGGTTTTTTTGCCTTATCAGGTGCTATTACAAACTGGTTAGCCATACATATGTTATTCGAAAAAGTTCCTTTTTTATATGGGTCTGGAGTAATTCCAAATAACTTTAAAGAGTTTAAACTTGGTATCAGACATTTAATAATGGATGAGTTTTTTACTAAAGAGAACATTGATCGTTTTTTAAATGAATCTGAAAGTTCCATAGAAAAAATTGATTTTAGAAATGTAGCAGATGCTATTAACTACGATATCTTTTTTAATAAATTATCTGAAGTAATAATGGCATCTAGTTTTGGTGGAATGCTTGGTATGTTTGGTGGTGAAAAAGCTCTAGAATCATTTAGAGAACCATTTGCAGGAAATATGAAAGATGGAATTGTTGAAGCATCCAAAGAGGAAAAGTTTAAAGATGCACTTAAAAAGGCAGCCTTTTCTAAAGATGTAAATAACTCTGTTGAAGATAAAATAATAACTATTATTGAGTCTAGATTAGAAGAATTAACACCAGAGAAAGTAAAACAGATAATCCAGGATATGATTAAAAAACATCTTGGATGGTTAGTTGTATGGGGTGGAGTATTTGGTGGTCTAATTGGTGCAATAATGAGTTTTGTACCTTAACTATTATAATAATTTAATAAGAGGTCTTAGGGCCTCTTATTAACTGTTTTTTGTAGATAACAATCCGCAGGCAGCATCTATATCCTGTCCCCTACTTTTTCTAATAGTTGTTTGTATTCCCCTCTTTTTTAACTCATCTTTAAACCATATCATCTTATCTTCCCCTGAACCTTCAAAGTCTTCACCTGGAATAGTATGGTAATAAATTAAATTTACTTTAACCTTAACACCATGCAAAAGTTTAACTAATGCTTTTACATGTTTAATTGAGTCGTTACGATCTTTAAAAAGTATATACTCAACAGAAAACTTTCGTTTTGCTGGTAAATTAAAATCTCTAATTACGTTTATTACATCTTCTAATTTATATGCTCTCTCAATTGGCATAAAATCACTTCTTTCATCAGAAATTGGATTATGTACACTTAAAGCTAAATTACACTCACGCTCTTCTAAAAAAAGTTGTAATTTAGGAATTAAACCGATCGTTGATAGTGTTATTTTATGTGGACTAATACCTAGCCCCCAGTCACTTGTAAAAATATCTAACGCTTTTGATACTTCATCGTAGTTATCAAGCGGTTCACCCATTCCCATTAAAACAATATTGGTTATTGAATCACTTTCAGGAAGAGAAATTATTTGATTAACAATTTCAGATGCTGTTAAACTTCTGGTTAAAGACTGCTTATCTGTCATACAAAATTGGCAACCCATACGGCAACCAATCTGAGAAGAGATACAGAGAGTATTCCTTTTCTCTTCTGGGATATATGCAACTTCAATAGATTTCCACATATCTATTACATATAGATATTTTTTAGTGCCATCTTTTGATATAGCTACTTTTGATGTAGGATTAATACTTATAATTGCATGTTCTTTTAATAAATCTCTATCTTTTAACGAGAAATTAGTAAATTCATCTATATCTGTTTTTGATTTTTTATATACCCAATCAGCAATCTGTTTACCTCTAAATTTAGGCATTTTTAATTCTATAACTAACTCTTGTAGTTCATTTAATGTCATTCCTACAAGATTCTTTTTATTTATCATGCCCTCATAATATTATTTTTATTCCAGTTAAGGAATATTAACTTGCGGTCTAAAAGAAATAAAGTTAATATAATTATACAATTATGGAAATAAAATCTTTTACTTCAGCTATATACAGATCAACAATCCTAGTATCTCTTATTACAAATATACTTTCTGCAATTCTACTGTTTTTTATATTCAGTTACATAATAGATAACATTTATTCAGAACAACAACAAAAATATAATATTTTAATAAGTAATTATATGTTTGATGTAACTAACAACAGAGAAACCCTGGATAAAGTTAAAACATTTGATTCAGGTAATTCAGATATAACATTACATGAAATTGAGGATCTTTTAGAAAAGCGAAATAGAAAACACAGAGATTTTAATAGCTATTTACTTTATAAAGGTGAGAACTTACCAAATGATATTTTACCAATGTTCTATTCTTTAATTAATACAGATTTAAATAATGATATCATTTCATATAAGAACAAAACATATATCATTTATAAAGAAGAGTTTAATAACTATAACTATTTTCAATTTTATAACATAACAGAATCTCACTTTTTAAAAAATATATTTACAACAGATGATTTTTTAGGTTTCTATTATAAAGATCTGAAATTTAATGTAAATAATACGGTTGAACCTAAGAATTCCAGGAATATAGGATTTATTGATTCAAAAATACCAAATATAAGATTCTATTTTTCTACTCAAAAACAAAATAATTTTAATTTACTGCTTCTAATTACTATACTTATATTATCAGTTTGTAGATTTTTTGCAACATTCTTAAATTCTCAAAGAAATATCAAGAAAATTACTAAACCACTAAATGACCTGGTTAATAATACGGAAAAGTTAGCTGCCCATGAGATGAGTGAAAAGCTAAATAGATTTGATTACCCATACCATGAATTCAAACATTTAGCCGAAGCTTTTAATAAGGTACTTTTAAGTCGAGAACTTTCAGAAATAAAACTTTTTAGATCATTTGAACAGATGGAAAATGTTGTACATAAAAGAACACAAGAACTTATTACAACCAACGAACAATTAACAGCGGCAATAACCAAAGCAGAAGAAGCAAACGCATTAAAATCCCAGTTTCTTGCAAATATATCCCATGAAATTAGAACACCTCTTAATTGCATTATGGGGTTTTGTGATATTATTTTAACTGAAGATCACAGTGATACTGTAACTATACAGGTGAAACAGATACTTCATGAGTCAGAAACACTTTTACATCTAATTAATGACTTTTTAGATTATTCTAAAATTGATGCTGGAAAAATGGCTATAGTTGATGCAGATATAGATATTCGCTCTTTAATTAATAGTTTAATGAACTCGGGCCAAGTTCAAGCTGGAGACAAAAACCTTATACTTTCTAATAAAATTGATAAATTAGTACCACAAATAATTGTCTCTGATGAGTTAAGACTTTATCAGATAATATCAAATATTTTTTATAATGCAATTAAGTTTACTCCAAATGGAACTGTTAAAATTTTTATAGAGAACTTAAAATCGACTGGTATTGATTTAGTCTTACAGATTAAAATAATTGATTCAGGAATTGGTATACCAGATAATCGAATTGAATCTATATTTAATAAATTTGAACAGGTTGATGGAAGTTTAACAAGAAAATATAGAGGCTCTGGGTTAGGTTTAACCATTTGTAAAAAAATAATAGAGATGATGAATGGAACAATACATGTTGAAAGTCAATTAAACAAAGGTACGATCTTTACTTTAGAAATTCCTGTAAAAAAACATATTGATACACTTTTTGATGCTATAGAAAAGCCTGTATTAGATGATGATGTTGAACATACACAAGGTAGTCACATTTTATTAGTAGAAGACTATCCAGTAAACCAAATTGTTGCAAAAAAACATTTAGAAATGGATAATCATATAGTTACAGTTGCTCAAAATGGTAAAGAAGCAATAGATAAATGTGATGAAACAACATTTGATCTAATATTGATGGATCTACAAATGCCAATAATGGATGGTTTTAAAGCAACTCAATACATTAGAGGATCTGCAGGTCCAAATAGGAAAATACCAATACTTGCCATGACAGCAAATGCAATGGATACTGCAAAACAGACTTGTTTAGATTCTGGAATGAATGGTGTTATTACTAAACCAATTAGAAAAAAAATGTTCCTAAAAGAAGTTGATAAATGGTTAAAAATATCAACTATTTAAGAAGTTATTGTAGCTCATTAATTCAATACCAAGTTTTTTTGCTTTTTTAAGTTTACTACTTTCCCCTTCAATATCTTCACAGAGTAAGATTTTAACTTCTTTTGTCATAGTAGACGAAAATTCCCATCCTTTTTCAACAATAATTGTTTCTAGTTCTTTCCTAGAAAGTGGACCTTTTCCAGTCATACAAATTTGTCCATTATTAACATTTTCTATAACTTCTGTAATGTTAACAGTTTCTAATAAGTCATTAAGAAATGTAATATTTAAAATGTTATCTTTCCATTTAATAATATTTTTTCCTATAACATAACCGTCATCTTTAAAATCTTTAAAGTCCTCTATGGATTTAATACCTAATTTTTTTAAGGATTTCTCTTGTACTAATGGTATACCAAGTCTACTTAATAGTTTTGCAGCAGTCATTGTATTCGCATTTTTAACACCAGTAATAAATCCTCTGATTTTTTTATCACCAAATCCATCTAAACCAACTAGGTCAGTTGTTTCTAAAAGATATATATCCTTTACGTGTTTTATTTTACCAAGATTATATAAAGACCGGAGTGTACCCTCAGCAACTCCATCGATATCAGCTTCTTTTACCCAATATATTATTTGTTGAATCAGTATTTCATCACATTCAGGGTTATTACATTTAATATGAACACCATGTTTTTCTAACTTAGAATCACAGGATGGGCAATTTTTTGGTATTAATTCAGATATAAAACTATCATCTCTATCTTTTATAGATATATTATCTTTAACATATGGAATAACATCATTGGCTCTCTCAACAAATAGTGTATCCCCAATTTTAAGCTTTAGGTTTTCTACATTGTCGTAATTGTGTAAAGTAGCTCTTTCTAGTTTAGCACCACCTATGTTAATTGGCTCAAATTGTGCAACAGGAACCAAACTACCCTGCCTACTTACCTGCCATTCTATTCCTAGAAACTTTGTCTCTTTCCCAACAGATGGAGGTTTAAAAGCTAAATGATAATGGTGATGATGATCAACAACCCATCTAGAATCAATTTCATCATGCAGGGTATTATCATTTACAGCGATAATAATCCCATCTGTTTCATAATTCCATGATTCACGTTTAGAATCTAAATAATCTTTATAATATTGACCAATCTCAGTTCCAGTATTTAAAACACTATAATCAACAATATGAAATCCATCCATCTTCAGTGTTTCTATCTTTTTAGATTCTAATGGAATCTCATGGTCACCTACAATTTGATAACATACAAATCTTACATATTTCAGATCTTCTCTATTCTCTTTTCTATTAATGAGACCAACACAGTTATTTCTTAAGGCCTTGCCTTTGGTATCATATTTTGTATCCTTAGGTAGATATAACTCACCACGAACTTCAACGTCTCCACTAGAAAAAGTAATTGAATGTTTAATATCTTCTACATATTTTGAAATATGGGAAATATCTTGACCAACAGCACCATCACCTCTAGTTGATATGTAGACTAGTTTTCCATTGATATACCTACAAGTTGCTGCTAAACCATCAATTTTAGGTTGTAAACAGTACTCTATCCCAGGTAGATCTAATTTTTTAAACCATTTATTTGCTTCTTCAGATGTTTTTGCTTTACCCATTGATAACATTGGTTCCCGATGAGTAATTTTTTTATCATCAGACTTATCACTACCAACAAAAGAAAAATAAATATGATTTGGTTCTAAAACTCTTAATTCATCTTCTAGTTCATCAAATTCATGGTCGGTTAATGTTTGTTTGTCTGAGTGATAATAATAATGTTTTGCTTCCATTAAAATTTTATAAAGATCATCTATCCTATCTGTCATTATGTTGCCCACTTAACTTCAGGAATTGTCTGTAAATTATTATATAATGAATCCATTTGTTGTTTACTTGATAATGAAATATTGAAGCCTAACCTGGACAATGTTGGTTTTCCACCTTCTTTAATAATTCCAGGTCTAAAATCGATACACAAATCGGTTAATAATTGGGATATGTTATCTAACCCATTTTGTGGTTCACCACTATAGATAATTCTAAGGTCGTATACTATAGGAAATTGTAAATCTTTATTCATAAAGCCTCTTTAGTTTGTTTGAAATAGCATATTACTTTTTTATGTAATACATATCAATTAACATTATAGCAAAGTGTTTTAATTTGTAAAACTGATACTTATAACATAATATTTTATCTAATTAAAAAATTAAAATAGGTTACATCATATTCTGGTTGTAGACACATTCATTATGTTATTATTAAGAGATTGCTTAATTGTAATTTATATACGTAAATTAATTGATATATAGATCTATTACTTCTATCTATTTATTGATATTATAATTGTTAAAATTACCTATGTAGTTAAATACATATTATAGGTGTAATTTTAAAAGGATTAAAATGCTAAAAAGAACTATAGTTTTATTTTTTATATCATTATTATCTATCTGTTTTATTAATGCAGATAGTATCTCAGATAAAAGTTATTTTGATGAATATTACAAAAACAGTGTTCCTACTTTCTTTGCTGAAGGAGAGATAGAGTTTAATGAAATTGTAACTGTTTTTGCAGTTTATAAAGAAAAAAATAAATTTAACCATTATAACCTATCAATAAAAATAGATAATAAAATCTATAAGATTGTAGCTAATGAAACAACGGATCTATTTTACATTGATAAAACTAAAGTAACTGATAAAGATTTTTTCTACAGTTTACCTATTCCTCTTAATGTTTTAAATAATGCACTTCGAAACAGGGATTATATTTTATTAGAAAAGTCATCTAGATTTAAATTTAAGAATATTAGAAGTAACAAAATATCTGTACTAAATAAAGTAGTAGAAATTACTAACGACATAACAGATAGCACTGTTTTAAAAGTTTCTAGTATAAACGAGGAAAACCCAGTAGATGAGATAATACCAGAAGCTTCTAATTATAATATAACTAAAGATGTTAAAAAAATTGTGCCGATAAAAGAAAACATTTACTCTCAAATAGATTATATTATCTCAGCGAATACACCTGTTATATTAAAAAAAGAATTCTATCTAACAAAAAAAAGTCGAATACCACTTTATATTTATGAAACAAACAAAATTAATTATATTAATGGCCATTATACAGAAACCGAATGGATGTTAACTAATACAAAAACTGATGAAAGTATAATATTTAGATACAATATCCAGTCCATACTGTATAATAAACAAGATGTCTCTAAAGAGTTTGGTTCAATGATCTCTTTTTATGGAGTTAAATAATGAAAATAATATTAACTATAATCCTTTCATTCTTAATTTTTTCATGTTCTTCTAATCATAAAATACATATTAATAAAGATAACAGTGCAAAAGTAGAGTTTTCAGTCCAAAATAAACAATCACTAGTTGAAACACTATCTGAAATGGCTGTTATACAAAATAGTCAAGACTTAAGCATTATCGATGTTGATCAAATGAAAAAAGATCTTGAAAAAGAAGATTCAATAAATAGTGTTTATATCACATCAAATAATAAAGATACTTATAATGGACAGTTTAAAGTTGATAATATTAATGATCTATTCAATGATACAACTAAGGCTATACCTAAAGAGTTACAGATATTTACATTATCAGAAAACAATGGCTTAAAAACATTAAAGATTCAAATCTCATTAGCTAATTATAAATATTTAAAGAAAACTTTACCCATGCTTCAAGATAGTACTATAGATATGATTGGTCCTGACTCTAATCAAGACCTAACAAAAGAAGAATATTTAGATATGACAAGTTTTACCCTAGGAGATAATGGCCCTAGTGATATAATTACATCTTTTGTTGATGTAAAAATTTCGGTTGATGGAAGCATATTAGATATCGAAGGTGGTGAAATAATTAAATCAAATTTAGCTGCTTTTAATATTCCACTAATAGACCTTATTCTATTACAAAAAACGTATACTTATTCATTAACTTATAAATAGGAGAATAATGTGGAACAAACTTTTGCAATGATAAAACCTGGGGTTCTTCAGAGAAGAGTTGCCGGTGAAATAATTTCTAGGTTAGAAAAAAAAGGTTTTCAGATTGTTGCCATGAAAATGATTAAAATGACACCAGAAATATCTAAGAAACACTACCAGGAGCATGTTAATCAAGACTTTTATCCTGGTCTAGAGAATTATATGACCAAAGCACCTGTAATAGTAATGGTACTTGAGGGAATTGACGCTGTAAAAATATTAAGGACAATTGTTGGTCCTACATATGCTCCAGATGCTCCTGCCGGTACAATTCGTGGAGATTATGGTTATTCTATGAGAAATATAATTCATGCATCTGACTCTATTCAGAGCGCAACAAGAGAAATTGATATATACTTTAAACCTGAAGAAATATTGACATATAATGATAATAACAAAGAGTGGATTGATTAAAATCAATCTTAGGAGATTAAATTGGTTAAAAAAATTGGAATAATTGGTGCAGGAGCTTTTGGTACTGCCTTGGCAAAAGTAGTAGCTGAGAAAGGAATCGATGTAACTATGTGGTCATTTGATGAAGAAGGTTGTGATCAAATTAATTCCATGAATGAAAATAAAAAATTTTTACCTGGTATTAAATTACCAAAAAATATTACTGCTACTACTTCAATAATGGATGCGGCTTCTGAAAAAGAAATATTAATACTTGCAAGTCCATCTCTGTTTATATTAGATAGTGTAAAAAAACTTATTGATGTTCCTTGTGTTAAAGATGGCTTAACTACTATTGGAATTGTAGCTAAAGGCTTCATCCCTAGCAAAGATGACCCAAAACTTATTATTGAAACAATTGAGAACTATTTACCTGGTTTTTATAGAGATAATCTAGTTTATATATCTGGTCCAAGTCATGCAGAGGAAGTTGCTACAGGTGGATTCACAGGGTTAATTAGTGCATCAAAAAATCCTAAGAATTCAATAAAAATTAGAGAACTGTTATCAAGTAAATCTGTTAATGTTTTTTCTAGTTTTGATGTTGTTGGAGTACAGATCTGTGCAGCAGTTAAAAATGTAATTGCTATTGCATTTGGTGTATTAGACGCTATAAAAGAGCATTCAGATACAATAGGTGATAATACAGAATCATTGCTACTTGCTGCAGGTTTAAATGAAATCATGGCCTTAGGTAATGCTTTAGGAGCAACACACCCAGAAACTTTTACTTCAATTGCAGGTGTTGGAGATTTAGATGTTACTTGTAGAAGTATTCATGGAAGAAACAGAAGATTTGGCCGGGATATAATATTAAATAATATACTGGATGATTTTAAAGATTATGATGATTTAATAGCAAATCTACACAAACTACCATACCTACCAGAAGGTGCTGTTGCAGCTGGTCATGCCTATAAACTAGCTAAAAAACACGGTTTAAAATTAGAAATAATAAATACTGTGTGGAATATATTAAATAAGAATTCTACTCCAAAAGAAGAAGTTAAAAAATATTTAAATGTTAATTTTGTTTAGATATAATCGAATATAAAATAAGCCTGCAATTTTTTTGCAGGTTTTTTTTTGTCTTAATTTAGTTTAAATATAATTGAATTGAATCTAATGTTACATGATTTTGTTGGTTTTATGTTTTTAAGCTAGTTTCAGTATAATTGGATGTAATATAAGCTTGTTTGATTTTGTAGAGTTTGTATCTTTAATCTAGTTTAAGTATAATTTAATGTAATGTTAGCCTTTATGATTTTACAGTTGCTCGTTTTAATTAAGTTTAGATTTAATTGAATGTGATATTGGGCTGTGTGACTTTGCATGGTTTATGTCTTTAAACTACTTTAAGTATAATTTAATGTAATATTAGCCTGCTTGATTTTACAGGTGGTTTGTCCTACTTAAGTTTCACTTATTACCTATTGAGAGACGATTCCTCCTTTTGTCGGAATCGTTATAAATAAAAAAGCCAGCGATCACCTACTCTCCCACTAACGCAGTACCATCGGCGCATCCAAGCTTAACTTCCGTGTTCGGTATGGGAACGGGTGTGGCCTTGGAGCTATCATCACTGACTCTGACATTAAAGTTTATTCCGAGTATTAAGTCAATACAGTATCATCTATTTTCTTCATTTTTCGTATTTGAGCTAAAAGCCAAACGACTGTAATAAGCAAAGCTAAAAAGTCAGCTATAGGAAAAGATAGCCATATTCCTTTAATACCCATAATAGGTGGAAGTATTAAAATTAATGGCAGTAATAAAATAACTTGCCTGCTTAGTCCTAAAATAAAAGAAGGAATTACTTTCCCGATTGATAAGAAAAACATTGAACCAATAATTTGTACTCCAATAAATGGTATCATCATCATCACATAAATAATTGCATTTGATCCTAATTTTATTAATTCTTTATCAGTAGAAAAGATAGATAACATAAATTCAGGGAATATAAAAATTATACCTGAATATGCAACACACAAAATTGTTGAATATATCATAGAGTGTTTAAGGACTTCCCATAACCGATCATATTTCTTTGCACCATAATTGAATCCAGCTATAGGCTGAAATCCTTGTGCGATACCAAACAGTGGCATTAAACCAAACATCAATAATCTATTGATGATACCAAAAGCTGATATTGCAATGTCTCCACCATAAACACCAAGTACATTATTTAAAACAATGGCGACAAAACTACCACCAGCTTGTCTAATAAAGGATGCTAGTCCTAAAGATATTATTGATCCCAATATAGATGCTTTTAATACCATTGTTTTTCTGCTTATATGTAGAGAACTTCTTCCTTTTACAAAATAATTCATTAAATATAAAAAAGATATAAATTGAGATAATACAGTTGCTATTGCAGCACCTCTAATTCCCATATTTAAAGCAAAAATAAAGATTGGATCTAAGATTATATTAAGTCCTGTCCCTAAAACCATAGAGACCATTGCGATTTTTGCATTACCTTCAGCTCTGGCAATATTATTTCCACCCATTAGAAAAATGATTAATGGAGCACCCATTAAAATAACTTCTAAATATTCTCGACTATAGGGTAAAAGAGATTCTGTTGCTCCAAAAAGTTTTAAAAGAGGCTCAATGAAAATCATTGATGGGATCATTATGAGTACACCAACGATACAAGAGATAACGAGTACATTACCAGCACTTCTATTTGCAGTATCATGATCCCCGGCACCTAAAGATCTGGATATTAACGATGCTGCACCAGTACCAAAAAGCATACCAAAGGCCATAATTAATATCTGTATAGGAAATGCAATAGATAAACCACCTATAGCATCTGTTCCAACACCTCGGGCTATAAATATTGTATCTACAACGTTATATAAAGAATTAACTAACATACCAACAACTGCTGGCATAGACATTTTAAAGAGAAGTTTATCTATCCTCTCCGTACCTAATATATTTTTTTTATTCATGTATTCAAATTAAAGAAATACAGAATTAAAATCAATTAGGTAAATATTAACAATATATTAATTATTATATTAACTGCTGTATGTTTTCTACAGCAGTTAATAAATTTTTATGACATATTACTTACAAATTTATGTAATTCAGTAAATATAATTCCTAATGCCATAGCTCCTGCATCAGGGTGATCTAAACTTCTTTCACCAACATAACTTGCTCGACCTTTCTTAGCAACCATAGATTTAGTTTTTTCAGCACCATCTCTTGCAGCTTTAGCTCCTAGATCAAATGCGGTAATAAAATCAATATTTTCAACCGAGGCTTTTCGTAAAGCTACAGCTGTTGGTATTAGTGAATCTAATAAAGTTTTATCTCCTAATTGGGCATTACCACGCTTTTGTATCCCAGCAACAGATGCTTCCATCATTTCTGCAAACTCTGCTAAAGTAACTTCTGTTTTGCCTTTGGCACTTTTTGCAGCACTTCTAAATGCTGAACCCCAAATTGGACCAGAAGCTCCACCACAATACTCAGTTATTATCATTCCGCTATCTTTTAAAAATGATCCAATATCATCTTTAGAAATATCATCCCAATCAGCTTTAATCTGCTTAAAACCTTTTGCAACTGACATTCCAAAGTCACCGTCACCTGCAACAGAATCTAGTTCACAAAAATATACTTCGTTCTTTATAATGATCTCACCCATTTCTTTAATAATTTCAATTATCGTCTTTGTATTTAATGTATTCATTAAGATCTCCTTATTGCAATTGTATTAACTGGTGCATCATAGTAACTTTTTAACTCATCGTCTAATTTTAATAAAGTAACAGAAGCCCCTGCCATGTCTAATGCAGTCATATAATTTCCAACCATTGTATCGTATATCTTAATTCCTTTATCTTTTAATAACTTAGTAACAGAATTATTTAATACATATAGTTCTTGTAGTGGAGTACTTCCAAAACCATTTATCATTAATGCAACTTCATCATTTTCTGAAAATGGTAAATCTACAATTAATCTATTTACACAATCTTCTGCTAATTCGTCAGCTGTTTTCATCTCTTGTCTAGCAACACCTGGTTCACCATGTATTCCAACACCAAACTCAATTTCATTATCTTTCAATTCAAATGTAGGAGTTCCTTTTGCAGGAACTGTGCAAGAAGTTAAAGCAAAACCAATGGATTTAACATTTTTAATAACTTTTTCTGCAACTGCCTTTACTTCTAATAAATCAAGACCCTTTTCAGCGGCTGCACCTGCAATCTTATGGACATAAACTGATCCAGCTACTCCACGACGACCAACAGTATATAAACTATCTTTAACTGCAACATCATCGTTTACATATACTTTTTCAACCTTGATATCATCATCTTCTTCAGCCATTTCTGCTGCAGCTTCAAAGTTCATGATGTCACCTGAGTAGTTTTTAATTATTAATAAAGTACCCTTAGATGACTCAGTATCAACAATTGCATTGTATACCTGAATTGTAGAAGGTGAAGCAAAAACATCACCACAAACAGCAACATCTAACATACCCTCACCAACATACCCAGCATGTGCTGGCTCGTGTCCTGAACCACCACCACTTATCAATATTACTTTATCAGTATTTAATTTTTTTCTTATTAATAATTTGTGTTTCTTTTTAAAAGTAAGTTCATTTGGATGTGCTGAAACCATACCTTCGCACATTTCTACTACTAAATCTTCAGGTTTATTTATAATTTTTTTCATTTTATCTCCCTAACTTGTCTGCTGCATAGATAGCTGCAAATACGTCGTTAGCTGTTACAACAAATGGCATATTATGAATAGTTTCATTTTCAGCACATGAAAGTTCTGCAACAGCTCTAACTTTTTTATCTGTGATCTCTTTAACACCTAAATCACCTAAACATGTAGGAAGATTAACAGATTTACAGTATGTAAGAACTGTTTCTAACTCTTCTTTTGGTGCATTCTCAAGAACTAATTGTACAATTGTACCAAACGATACTTTCTCTCCATGGAAGAAGTGATGTGTCTCTTCTAATGCTGTAAGTCCATTATGAATAGCGTGTGCTGCTGCTAACCCAGATGATTCAAAACCCATACCACTTAATAGAGTATTTGCTTCAATAATATTTTCTAAAGCCTGAGTAACAACATTACTATCTGATGCTGCAACCGCTTTTAAAGAGTCTTCTAATAATGTTTCATAACATAATTTTGCTGCTGCAACAGCTAATTTAGTACTTTTTCCACCAGGAATATTGTCTGCAAATGATTTCTCACAAGCTCTTGCTTCAAAATAAGTAGATAATGCATCACCCATTCCTGCAACTAAAAATCTTGTAGGAGCTTTTGCAATAATTCCAGTATCAACTAAAACTAAATTGGGGTTACTTCGATAAAATTTATATTCTTGGAATTCACCTTTTTCATTATATACAACAGATAATGAACTACAAGGAGCATCAGTTGATGCTATAGTTGGTACAGTAATTACAGGGATTTCCCTTGAATGAGAAACAGCCTTTGCTGTATCTAATGCTTTACCACCACCTAGACCAATAACAACTTCACATCTGTTTTCATTACATATTTTTATTAAACGTTCTACTTCATCATCTGTACATTCTAAGTTGAATCCACCAAAAACTAATTTAAAATCGTTTTTTTTAGTTGCTTCATCTAAAGTTGATTGAACTCTACCTTGATCATCTGCCGAAGCTACTAGAAGTGCTGTCTTACCATATGCTAATACATACTCCCCTAAATCTGCTAATGCTCCGTTGTCTTGAACATATTTTGATGGTGAAATTAAAATTTTCTTCATTTGATATCTCCTATAATAAAATTAAGGAGTGCATTATGTTATAATACCAAGCTCCTATATTTAAAATTATTACATGGAAATATCTATCTGGCATTGAACTATAAAAGCCAATTAAAGTAAGATTAAGTCGTATTATTATGTCATTATAGGATATAATATTACTATTTATGAAAATGAGTTCGATAAGATGCAGGGGTTTCACCTGTAAATTTCTTAAATACTTTTATAAAATAGCCACAATCATCAAATCCAAAATCTAAGGAAATATCAATTATTGGTAAATTTGTTGTTTCTAATATTTTTTTTGCATAATCCACTTTAACTTTATTAACATAATTAGAAAAATTTTCCCCTAATTCTCTTTTGAATATCTTACTAAAATAACTTGGACTTATATTACACTTATATGCCATATCGTTTAAATATATTTTTTCTTTGTATTTTTCATGGATAAAGGAAATAGCAGGTTTTAATAAACTATATCTATGGGCTTCATAAACAGAGTTATCTTGTTCAGTTTCACCAATTGGATAATACAGATGTGTTTCTTCGTTTTTTTTAGGTTCTGTTAATTTTTGGTTAATTTCGTAGAGTGAAGTTTTAAGGACAGCTTCTCCTACGATATAATTTATTAAATGATTCATCATCTGTGCAATTGCTTCTATTTTTTCTAGAGATAAAGTATATAACTGTTCATACATTTCTCTTAATTCAGGTATAGAATCTAGATCAATCTTATCTTTACTACTGCAAATATCTTCAAGTTTATTATTATTTTCTTCTTTCTGTAAACGAACTTGTCCAGCCATTAAAGCTCCAAGATAATGCCCATCTACTATTATAGGAATTGCAAAATCTACTACTCCTAAATGGCATAGATAAATATAGGGTTTTTGATCTCTCGCAGCTTCAAGTCCACCTCTAGAATCACATTTTTCACATAACATATTTAGTTTGATATTTTTTCTAACTTTTTTACAAAAATCACTGCATCCACTATGTTTTGTAATAGGATGACCTTTATAATCAATTGCAATAACTGCCATATCTGTAGCTTTTGCAATATCATCTTGAATTTTTTGAAATTTTTCAATGTTTATAATATAATCTAGCTCATGCAGTCTATTATCCAATTACTTCCCCTATGTAACTAATAATAACTTAAACCTTATAAACAAAAAAACCAACCCTATCGGTTGGTTTTATATATTTAGATTAACGATTATAAAATAAAAAAAGTCTAGTTTAATAACCCTAACACTAAACTTCTTGATCAAAGAATGTTTAGCCCACTTCTCGAAGAGAGAATGTTTGACTATCTTAAAGTTTAATTGAAATATTCGAAGATAACACATATGGCAACGATGGTGCTGCGTTAGTGCTTAGATGAATTCAACTTGATTGAATTAGAAACGATTATAAATAAAAAAGTCTAGTTTAATAACCCTAACATCAAACTTCTCGGAGAGAGAATGTTTGACTATCTTAATGCTTAGTTTAAACTTTCGAAGATAACACCTATG
>JAOPTT010000021.1:0-33733 GCA_051531975.1 Spirochaetaceae bacterium | reverse complement strand
GCTAGACTTTTTTTATTTATAATCGATTCTGATTAATACAAACCCAATTTATCATAACACTAACTCCGTACCATCGTGTACCCAATTAATTATCTTCGAATATTTAAACTAAGCATTAAGATAGTCAAACATTCTCTCGTCGAGAAGTGGCTATACATTTTCTCATCGAAAAGTATAGTGTTAGTGGGAGAGTAGGCCCAAGGCAAACTGCTTTGCGTTGGGGGTCAACAGCTAGACTTTTTTTTATTAATTTCAGTTTTAAACTGTCTAGATATACAGAACCAATCCTTTGAAATAATTTTATAACTAAAATATATTTCAAAGGATTGGTTTTTTTAGTTTATAACAATAATTCTAATATATTATGTAGTCCATCTTTCAAGTTTTGGTATACTTCTGGTTAAAATCCAGGCTAATAATCCATTCATACCGTCTTTTTTCATCTCTTGGATGCAAAAATCCTGCATTTTTTTAGCACTGTTTACTTCCGGAGGAGATAAAAATGATCCGTCATTATAACACATAGAGCAGTAAGTTTTACTTATTGACCCATCTTTTTCTGTTCCTCCTCCTTTTTTATCCTTATTTAATGGATATCCACAACTTTGGCAAAAGTTATTGCTTTTCACTTTTATTTCCTTATATGCAGTTTTTATATACTAATTATATACCAAGTTTAGACCATAATTTAAAATTGTAAAGTTTTTGATAATGAAAATTATTCAAATAATATTATTAAATAATCGATTCCGGTGCAGTAAGTCATATTGGGATGCTCGAACTTCAGCCGTGGGTTTTTATGGCAAAAGCCTGAATTTCCACCTGAACACGGGCAATTTTCTCAACTCTAAACTTAGAAAATCCTTTTTTCATTAATATTTTCATATAAAATGATACCAGATCATCAATCAAATAGTTATTCATTTGCATTATCTTATTTTCCCTGATCTATTCGGTCAGTTTGTGCTGTTAAAAATGACTTTGGTCTATATAGTTGCTGTTGAAAGAACTTCACTTTATAAAAACAGGACTTGCCCAAGCAATTTCATTATTTACCTGCTCAACTACCATGTAGTAATAATGAACCTGACGGCTATTTATTATGTTAACAAAATCTTCGTCCACCCAGGTTAACTCAACATCCTTTTCCTCAAAACTCCTGGAGAAAACCTTTTTTCCATCCCTCATAATTCGTAACTCTTTAATTGCAGCAGTTCCATTTATAGTCATCGTGATTTCAGGAACAGTGACTGGGTCAGAAATCACACCACCCATGAGTACACCGTTGACCCGGAAATCTAAATATATATGATCTCCAGTGGTTCCGAAGACATGACGATTACATAATGCTTCAAATATAGCTTCCCGGGTATTTTCTGTTGCAAATACAGCTGTAGTTCCTACACCTTCATGCTCACCTCCAGAAGTAAAACCAAATTCATAACCCTTTTCAAGAGCTTCTAAAATGCTGGCTCCCTTTACCATCTTTTCAGGCCGGTATAGTGAAGGGTCCATAGAGTTACCTGGGTATTCATAGGAACCTCGAACCTGGAAAATTTCCACAAGGGGTTCAAAACGAGGGTCAAAAAAGTTCCAGTCCAGCATATGGGTTTCATCTGCTGGATGATGAGGAATAGTCAGAACTTCCCCTTCAACCATATCCTCCCAGAGCTTAGTAATATGTGATCCATCATCTTCTTTTAAGCGGTATAAACGCCCCGTATCTTTATATAAAACATTATAATGTCCCTGTTTAGGTATTCCACCTTCAGTAGCAGTCCACTCAAAGCCCTGAAAGGCTGTAAAAACTCTAGGACGGTTATTGAAATCAGCGACTTCTACTGTACGTTGCCATTCAGAATCGGACATTCTGTCATGATCCGTAACCATAGCAAAATCTAATTGTCCTACATCATGGCATTGACGGTATTTCTCTTCCAACTCACTACAATGAAACTTCGCATGTAAACTGCATGATGAGATATTGGTATGCATATGAAGATCTCCCCAGAGTAATTTTCTCTTTTCACCTTTATATTCCAACTCTCTGCTGGATTTTTTTAGTTGAATACCCATAAAAAGAGGACAAAGTTTTTGATCCATATAAATTGATTTTCCAGGTAATGATGAGTTAGAGTTTCCTACTTTTGAACGTATTTTGACTGAGTTTTGTGAGTTTGGACTGTCTGGACCTGGAAAAACTTCAACAAAATCACCTTCTTGCCCAAGACGTGCCTCTGGAGTAGTTCTCAGTTTTGTTATTAAGCCTGTGTCAAATGCGGAAGACCAATAATTTTCTCTGTAAAAGGAATAGCATATATGCCAGACCTTCTCTATGTAGCTGCAGAACAAAACCATAAGGGAACTGTCCGGGAGTGTAAGTATTATTGGACAGCCGGAGGACTCTTTTCCATCAAGAGGGATAAAGCCTCGAGAATCGGAATTACCGATGGGTTGTTCCAATACAGAGGTAGTAAGGCTATCTTCTATAACTTCAAGATATTTAAGAAACGACCGTGTTTCAACCCGCCAACCGTGTCCAAAGGCGGGAATAATTACTTCATTTCCTTTAGAATTTCTCCAGACATAGTCTTTATAAAGAGGACTGGAATTTTCATAAGAAAGTATATATCCATCTTCTGTAGGTGTAAGCCATGGTTCTTGATTATTACCTTTTTCCGATCCAAGTTCAAAGGGCCCTGAAAATGTACCATTCTGATACAATTTACCATTGATAATGTATTGTTTTTCATAAAACTGCTCATAACAGAGAAGTAAATTACCACAGGAGACACTCAATCGTGGCCTGTAGCACCTTTCCTCAATGCCTGTCAGATTATATCTATTTTTTCCCGCTTCAAAAATACTTTCGACGTTTACTAATGTCTTTAAATTTAGTTTAGTAAATTGAATTCGGCAATTATCCTCATACAATTCCCATGCCAAAAACAAACAGTTTTCATTAAGAACTGCTGTAGGATTATCAATTTTTTCCCAGTCTGTCATAGGAAAGGGTCCATGAATTCCTTTCTCATCGGTTATTTTTAATAATATCCTTTTTAATGCTTTTTCTGATTCGGTATACAACTGATACTGTATCTGGTTATTGGTTAATGTTATCGTCATACTAATCCTTCTATTTCTAATGGAATACTATTATTGAGAGGTGTAGTTTCTCCTGGTTTTTTATTAATTATTTCTGAGTAGAAATACCCTTTTTTATGAATAAGAGTTGTAAGAGAATTACTATGATCCTCTGTATCTTTGACTATATAACTATTTTGATTTAATTTTTTATAGAGTGTTGTTTGAATTTCATTATAGTCAGGATGGTTATACACATTAAAAAGTTCACCGGGATCGTTTGTGTAATCATAAAGTTCATGAGTATACCCATTATGATAAATGAGCCGATAATCTTGGGTTCGTACAGCACAAATATTATTTGCTTCACAATAAGCTTCATCTTTATTATCCACTAACCTACCATCGGCAATAAATGAAATGCCATCTACAAAATCAGGTACCGATATACCTATCAGCTTAGCCAGAGTGGGGTAGAGATCAATTGATTCGATAATATTTTCACAGGTTTGCCCTTTCTGGCAACCGGGATACTTTATAATAAACGGGATACGGTGAATGGCATCGTAGATACTGAAACACTTCCCCATCAATCCATGTTCTCCTGCAAAATCTCCATGATCTGAGGTATATACAATAATAGTATTTTCATACTCCCCAATCTCTTTTAAATAATCTATAATTCTGCCTATTTCATAATCATTGGCACTGATAAGGCCATAATAACTGGCAACTACTCTTTTCAGGGGATCACTTGAATTTTGTGTAAATGCAAAACGATTAATCTCATCATCCATGATTTTAAAGGATTTTTTGGCTTGGTTTTGCATATATCTAGGTTTACCTGTAAATCCCTCACTGGAATCCGTCATATTTTCAGGAAGAGTAATTTTGTTTGGATCATACATTCCAAAATATTCTGATGAAGGTGTATAAGGATCGTGGGGACGTAAAAAACTAGTAGTTACAAAAAAGGGTTTTGAATCATCACGGTTTTTTAAAAAATCCAGAGTCATCTCTCCGGTATAGTGTTCCACAGAGTGTTCATCAGCTAAATCAAAAGGGGCTGAGCCATTAAACGCTTCGGGAAATCCCTTTTTGTTTTCAGTACCTTCCACACAATAATTACTAAGATTATGATCATGCAGATACTTAAGATAGTGACAGGTCAATGGATCGTCATAGTCTGCATCACAAAATCCGTTATATTTGAGGAAGTCATAACTTTCTTTATCCCATTTGGGAACTGTATGGGATTTACCTATGAAAGCAGTTTCATAACCGTTATTTTTAATAACACTGCCAAGGGTATACTCATTTGACTTAGATAGAGATCGGTTATCATTACCACCTAAACCGTGAGTATGAACATATTGACCTGTAATAAAACTAGTCCGAGTTGGAGCGCAAATAGGGTTATTACAAAATGCATTGGAGAAAGTTACCCCATCTGCAGCCAGGCTATCAAGGTTAGGTGTTTTAACCTCGGAATTCCCTGTATAACCGATGGCATTGGCATTATGCTGATCACTCATGATTAGTAAAATATTTTGTTTTTTTGAAATAGATGTAATCATATATATTCCTTATTAAAATTATCTTTTAAAACGTATGGTTTGTATCTGATAGGGCAGATATGAAAGTTTGACTCTATCTGATGTGAAGGTGACTGTATCAATAGTTCTTTCTAGGAGATCACAAATAGTCACTTCCTGAAATGAAAATGTTGGGTGGATTACTGCTGTACCATGGGAACCATAGACTTCAACCAATCTTAAAATTATATCACCTGAACCATCTTCAGCGCATTTAAAAGACTGACATTTGAGTGCCATAGTATCAATTGAAAGAACTGGTGTATTCTCAGGCGTTTCTACATGATGCCCGATTATTGCAGTTAATGGCGCATTTAGGACATAAGCTGCTTCTGTCACGCCTCCAGTTCTCCAATCCCCATTATGAGTAAAAAGTGAATAAGTGAACCGATGTTCTCCTTTATCACTGACACGATCGGGGCGAATAGGAGCACGTAGCAGAGATATTCGCATAACATTACCATTGATATCACAACCGTATTTGCAATCGTTTAATAGGGTTACTCCAAACAGACCTTCAGACAGATCAACCCATTTATGCATAGTCACTTCAAATTTGGCTTTCTGCCATGAGGTATTACGATGATTTTCCCGTTCCAATCCTCCTGCAGATGTATCGGTAGTGAAATATCGGGATTTGACATTTACGGGGAATGCCACTTTGAGCAGTTTCTCTGTTTCCTGCCAGTCCACCCATGATTCAAAGTCAATTCGGGGGATTTCAGCATGAAGCCGGATTACCAATTCTGCTCTGCTTTTTGAAAAAGTCCTTGTGAATTTAAGGGCAATAGACAAAGGTCCTTCTTCCACAATATCTACATTCTGCCAATTATTAATCTCTATCCTATGATCAACATAGTTAGGTAAAATATCCCAGGCATTGTATTTGCCCGGTTTATCTTCGAATATCTGCCATTCATTTCCAATTGTTCCAGGAGGTAAAACCTGACGACTTCGTTTCTTGTCAAAAATGGATACAAGACAGTGATTGTCATCAAAAGTTAATGTGAAAAAATTATTTTCCATATATGATGGTTTTATTATAAATGAATCATTCAATTGTTTTTGGCCGGAATCAACCAGTTTGAAGTTTGTGCTGCTGAATGATGTTATGTCTGGTATGGCGGTTACGGTCCGGGAAATATTCTGCTGAGGTACATATTGATCTTGAATAGGGTAGGTTCTGCCTTCAAAATCGCTTAGGGATTTTCCCCAGACAGTTACAGAATCCAGATTGTTTTTTAGTACAGCAATCCCTGAGCGGCAATCACTAAAAGGATTAATAATACAGACATCATCAATTTCTGATTCAGGAGCAATTATATTCATAGCATCTTTTTTTAATTTATCAAAATCTTCAACCATACTACTATAGGTTTCCATCGCATCTAGAAATACAGGTTGTGTATGACTTCCTGGAACTATGTCATGGAATTGATTAAGAAGTAACTTCTTCCAAGTTTTACTGATCTTTTCTGATGGGTAATTTTTACCATTCAGTGTTGCCATAACACATAAGGATTCAACTACATATGCTAGTAATTCACCCTTTCGATTTTCCCGTTTCAGATCCCCTTTAGTAGTGAATGTTCCACGGTGCATTTCCAGATAGAGTTCTCCATCCCACACTGGTAGTTCTGAATTATCAATGTTATCAAATACTGAGTGCAGATACTCTTTTCCTGTAGTTTGACGAACCTGTGGCAACCCTGCCATTTTTTGTATACGGGGGAAAGTTTCTAACATATCCTCGGTTACTCCACTGCCACCATCTCCATACCCGTACATGTGTAGAGACTCGTCACACCAATCTTTATCTAGAAATGTCTCCCAGTGTTTTGCTAGATCGTTAGGATCCATCCAGCTAATAAAATGAACAGGAGGAACACAGGCATAAACTTCAGATCCATCAAGCCCCTTCCAAAGAAAGTTATTATGGGGAAAGAGATTAGTATCGTTCCATGTGGACATTTTATTTGAAACAAAATAAGGAATTCCCCCTAGTTTAAGAATCTGAGGCAAAATGGCTGAATTACCAAAAACATCTGGAAGCCAGCAATTATCCACCTCTATACCAAATTTTTCGAGAAAATATCTCTTACCATAAACAATCTGCCGAACAAGGCTTTCAGCTGATGGGATATTACAGTCCGGTTCAACATACATTCCGCCGACTATTTCCCAGCGGCCTTCACTTATCCGTTGTTTCACTTCTTCAAAAAGCTCTGGATAGAACTCTTCTAACATTTCATATGTCCATGCTTGAGTATGAGAATAGGTAAACTCAGGATAACGATCCATCAGCCGAAGCTGAATCAAGCAAGTTCGAGCGTTTTTCTGAACTGTCTGGCCCACTTTCCAGTGATAAGCTATATCCAAATGTGAATGGGCTACACAGGCCAATTTACCCTGATGTCCAAATACAGGAATTTCCTGATATACATGGGCTTTAAGAAACTCAATAATTTGCCCCATAGCTCTATACAAGTCAGCTATTTCACAGTCATAAGGTGGAAACAATCTCAGCAGACTTTCAATTTGACGCTGAAGTCTGGACTGCAAATCTTCCGGGATGGAATCACCAAATGCCATTTCATATAGAAGTGACAGATCATAGTTTAGTTCCAGGGCAACCTCATCGATTACGACTAACCTAGGTATATCGAATCTCTGTATACTACCCCGTAGATGTTCAGTTTTAGGAGAGCGTTCATCATCGGGTTTTGAACGTACATAGGCTTCCATAACAATTTCACAGAACTCCTCGGGACCGGCGTCTTCAGTTAAAATAATACGGGTACGATTTGGGTCCAGGCCATCTAACATCCTACCATTATTATGGACAATTACCTCAGCCCCGGTCAGCATGGATAACCATACTTTTTTCCCTTTCATGGACTGGGGGATTCTAAAAGTACTACGAAATTCAGCAGTACCGTCAGGGCGTCCCCAGAGATCTCCATTGTTTATGGGCTGAAAATCACCATCCCATATATATTTTTCCGGAAAATACTGTCCAATCCGTACTTTCCAGTTATCTGTTTTTATATTCTGCCGGGTTACTAGTTTTTCAATCCGTGCAAATTCCAGTCGGGCCCACTGTTTCTGGGACATACTTCTTCTTTCTACTTTTACATGTGCCATCTATCTAATTCCTATTGCTCAAAATACGGGATACGGTTTTTTATAATAATTTGACACTCCCGGTTAAATGCCTTTTTAAACTCTTTTTCAACCCACCATTTGAGCCTGTCTGGTGATGCCGGACAGATTGCACATTCGGCATGAGCTCCCAAATGAATGATGTTATCACTATCAAACTTTTCAAATTCAATATCACCACCATCAACCCTGATAAAGGGCTGGAGGTTTATTCTTACTATTTCTCTAATATTTTCTTCTGTTAATTCCATCTTAATACTCCAGTTTTATTGTAATAATCTGAAAGGGTTTAAAGTGCAGCTGTAATTTTCCATCGATTACAGGAATATGTTCTCCACTTTCCTCAAGCAGATCACAAGTAAAAGCTGAGGAAGGTGTTTTATATAAAGATAAACTACAATCAACATCACCACCGATTGATTCATAAAGCCGGATTATTATAGAATTATTATCTTCAGCCGGTTTTACAGACTGAATGATTACTGCATCATTATCAGTTCTGAAAAAAGAGAAGTCAGCCGATTCAGCTGTTATAGAAGAATCAATATTGTAAATCTCAATAGGGCTATTCAGGAATGAGGCTTCCCTTATCACCTGTTTCAGATCATTTCCATTATGGGGAAAAAGAGAATAGGTAAACTCGTGGTCTTCTAGATCCGTGTAACAATCATTGAATCTATCTGTTGAATCGACATCAACAAAAACCCGAGGTAACTGACTACTTCTTAGCAGGGTTAGTTCCATAGTATTACCCTTTATTCTGTGGCCATATTTACAATCGTTGAGTAACGCTACACCTTTGTCAGCCTGTGAGAGATCGGCCCAACGTTGTGCAGGAACTTCTTCTTTTGCCTTATCCCAACTCGTATTATCATGAGTTGGTCTTTCTATATAACCACCCTGAATTTCATATGCTGCAACTCTAGATAATACATTAACATCAAAACCGACCCGAAGCATCTTTGCCTCATCTTTCCAGTCTGCTTTTGTTATGAAATCGATTCTTTTGCTCCCTGAGGTCAATCGAACCTCCTGCTCAATAGTGGAATCTCCAAATATGTAATTCATATGTGCAGAAACACAGGGTCCTTCAACTTTATATAAAACCGATTCTAGTTTTGGGTTACTTATAAGTTTACTCCTATAATCCAGTGGGAAATCCCAACAGTCACCATCATCCTGATAAACTGAAAGCAGATTTCCTCTTCCTTCTGAACTTAGAACTTCTCTTTTTGATTTTTTATCCCAAATTGAGTTTATCCATCCTTCTAAAGAGAATGTAAGTTTAAAAAACTCATTTTCTATAGTTCCTGTTTTATCTGTAGAAACAGCTATATTATTGGTTGATTTGTCTATAGAATCGCTAAATGCAAAAGCCATTGGAGCCATTGATACTTTGTTCCAGTTTTCCCCATTATTAACCCACTCATCCCGTTGAAATGAGGTGAAGTTCATATACATTTTAGATGGATTACTGTTGTTTGTTTGAATCAATTTAGCTATCAGAGATATTTTATTATTTATATAACCATTAAGAGTTTTCAGGTTTTCCACATATCGGGGAATAATCTCATCATAAACCCTTTTAATAGATGATCCAGGTAGAATATCATGAAATTGATAGAGTAGAGTCTCTTTCCATATCTCTTTTATCATATGCCGTTCATCAGAATCAAACTTTTTATTTGTTAATATATTAGAAACTACTGCGAGAAATTCCGCTTTGAACAGGGAATGTTCAGTGGAACGGTTCATCTTTTTTGTTCTACCCTGGCTCGTAAAGGTTCCCTGATGCCTTTCTAAATAGATTTCATCATTCCATATAGGAAAACTATCACGCTGTTTTATCCACCTTTTATAAAATGCCCCAACTCGCTCCTGTCTGACTTTAGGGAGTTCTGCACACCTTGAAGATCTTCTTAAAGATTCAATATGTTCCAGTCCAGGACCTCCACCGCCGTCTCCTATTCCATAAAGGACAAGTGCGTGATCCGATACATCTTTTTCACGGTAATTATCTTTTGTCATTGTAAATGACCTGGCTGTTCCTCGGCCATTATAGGTTCCCTCGGGAATAATGTGGGAAGGTATTTCCGAACCATCGATTCCTTTCCATATAAAAGAGTGATAAGGAAATTTGTTGATCAAATTCCAGGCTGGCTTCATGGTTATAAAGAACTCTATACCGGAGAGAGACATTATCTGTGGTAGAGCTGCGGAAAATCCGAAGGCATCGGGAAGCATAAAATTGTTTACTTTAATACCAAATTCCTCTTCAAAAAACCGGATTCCATATACAAGCTGTCTGATTAGAGATTCACTTGAAACAAGATTGGTGTCGCACTCAGTCCACAATCCCCCTTGAACATCCCATCGCCCTTCAGCAATTCTTACCTTTATCTTTTCATATAAATCTGGATAATACTCTTTTATCCATACATAAAGCTGGGGCTGACTAGCTCCAAAGACATATTCATCATAACGTTCCATTGATCTTAAGGCAGTGGCAAAAGTTCTGGCTCCCTTTCTAATGGTCTCCCGGATAGGCCAAAGCCAGGCGAGATCGAGGTGGGCATGGCCTACTGCCGATACCTGAAACGTTTTATCCTGTCTATCGACTGAAACAGATGTATTGAGGTGAGGTTGCAGAAGAGCTGTAACCTGTGATATTTCACTATCGGAAAAGGATTTCAGAATATCCGTTGCCTCTTTTAGATCCAGAATCAACTTTTTTTGTTTCTCAGAATCATCTTCCATAGCTTCTATAAGACTTGTCAGGAATAGAAAATCAAACCATAACTGATGTAGTTTCTCATTACGTATAACCAGGGATGCTCTAAGGATTTTTCCTTCATCCTGAATGGCGCCAAATAGATCGTTAAGACCTCCATCGGCCCATATTTCTACAAAAGTTTCACCTTTTTTCGGTAGTTCATAGGAAATTTTACCTGGTTTACCTAGTTCTTTAGAAAAGACGGAGTTCTGGTTAGTTAATCCCTCTACGGAATTCCCATTTTTATCGACGACAAGCATTTCACCACTTATATCCAGCAGGGCAAAAAGCCTTTCGTCAATACACTCCTCCGGAACATCACAGCTGAACCGGAACCAGGCGCAATCGAAAAGTTCTTCTCCCCACTTATCACCTACATTAAGTTTTTTATATGTTCCACTTTTTCTGTCACTATAGGGTAGGGGTTCTTTCGTTACCCAGGCTTCTATTTGAAAAGGGCAGATCCCCTTATATATATTCTCTTTAATCTGATAAGATTTATCTTTTAAGCTTTGTATGTCCATATTCATATCTCCATTTGTTTTATAGTTATTACTCATTCATTTATATCCCTTCAGCTATTCCATTTAGGAATTTAAATATATTGGGTAAGATCCTCAGATCCTTTAAATATCAATTTGAAACCCTCTGTTGTTGTTAATAATAATCTATCTGAATCGAATAAAGGTTTAAGATTCAAACATTCATTTTTGAAATTATCAAAATTCCCACTCTCTTTTTCAGAAGAACATTTAACAATAAATGCTGTTTTCTTTTTATATACCCTGTATTCGCAATCAAATAACCTGTCATTATATTTTTCTAGGGAGTGATTACACCAGATGCCAATATACCCATGGGCTTTTCTGGCCCACAGCCATTGTCCATCTGATTCAGTAAAATCAAATTTAGGTTCAGGCCAGAACAGATGGACAAAACTGATGGGATGACAGTCAGGTATATTAAATATAGTACCTAATATTTTACTCTTCTGCTTAACAGCCGGTAGAACACCGTTTCCATACCAATAACCTGGACGCATTGAACTTGCTGTTGATGTTCCACCAGGGTGATTGGCAAAAACTACACAATCATTATCCAGAGCGGCATACCATAAATGTTGTTGATAACCGTAAACGCCAGGGCGGAAATATGTAGTTCCATGGTAACATTCGTTCATCGATTTCACATACAGCAGACTTCTATTAGCTGCATCCGTGTTATTTAAAATATTTGGCCATCTTCGGTTTTCAGCATCACTTTTTTCCGATTGTGTTGAAGTCAAAATATAATCCGCTGTTTTTTTAATAATTATTCTTGCATTACCTGAAAGATATTCTGTATCCACACTGTTTTTCATCAGTTTTTTCAAGTGCTCTGGGGCTTTATATTTTGTACCTGCAGTCAGGGATAACCAGTGTTGATATCTGTAAGGCTGTTCCGGATCTATATAATTAATCAGAGCCTGTGTTCCCTGTTGGAATGGGTATATTACATCATGATATACCCTTGCCTGTGGAGCAATTGCAGATCCATTAAATGAATGAAGAGCAAGATTTTCCAGAAGTCGATCAGCCAATGAGCTAGCTCTTACACAAATATCGACATCACCGTAATCTACAATGTTAAGCAAGGCACAGAAAGTAACTACCATATATCCAGAACTGTTGTACTCTTCAAATCCATTAATTTCAACATCAGTTAACCATTCTAGACATCGTTCTTTGGCTACCATTTGAATTTCTTTACCAGTTTTCCCTGATAATGAAAATAGATCAGTTGGATAACGTTGTCCTGCAAACATTGCTGCACTAAAAAACATTAAGGAATGATTTTCACTCCAGAAACACATTCCGTCAGAACCTTTTTCATCCATCCAATATCTGAATTTCAAAAGGACTTCTTTTATCCTCGCTATAAGCTGCAGATCCAGTTCATACTCATACTCATTCAACAGTCTGAACAGAGCTGTTAGTAGAAAATCCGCAGTATCGATCCTATTTTCTATCAATGACAAAGTATATAAAATATTTTTTTTATCGGCTTTTTCAAAGTGTCCTAGGGCACATTTAGCCAGAATATTAAATATCATATTATCTTTATCAGCTATTTCTTTAAATATTCCGGTTTCCGTAGGCAGCTTCAGGTCTATAAATTCAGGTTTAATATTTTCTATAATATCCAGATTTCTACTTAATAAACCATTCTCAACTGGTACAGAAATCTCTAATGTTTTCCAGCTATTATTCAATAATTTAACATTTGTTTTTTCTAGATGAATAATTTCATCCCCGGCTTTCATGAAGGTTCCTTCAGGAGCAGATCCGTTAAAGATTAGTTTTCCGTTTGTTATGTTTATTTCATCGAGCCAGTCGGCTATAGTAAAATATTCCTCTGAAGTCTGCTGGTTCGGTAGATACTGTAGCAGCTCATTAGAGTCATCATGTAGCTGAAATCCAAAAAGATTACGGGTGTCTCTAAGTCCAAGATTTAACATTCTGACTTCAATAATGTTGCTACCTGCAGACAATTTAATATTTAAAGTTTTACTTTGAATAGGTTTATAAACCGGTTGTTTTATAGAGCATATATGCTGTTTATTTATTTGGATATCCAGTGCAGCATATGTCCAGACTGTTGCCTGAACTTCTCTGTCTTTCTGGGAATAGATACAGCATACTGTCTGTAATTCCACTTTTTGTGGAATTCGGTAAAATGTGGAAACGTCAACAAACCAGTTGTCATAAGAGTAGAAATACCTCCAAGGAACCCCTAGTTCACTATTGTTTCCAAGTATATAATTACTGCTCATTGAGACAAACTCTTCTTCAGCCAGAGCAGCCCGAAGATCCTGTTCAAATTCTATCTGATTATTTCGGTTATTTGACCGATGGAATGGCATTTCAATTGGACCGGAAATAAGCCAGGCAGTCACAAACCCTTGGGAATTTAATGGTCTCATTTATGGTATCCGTTTTCCTTTCCTGTTTATAATAGGAAGAAGTCTGTTTCCAGACCTCTCCCAGTTAATATATTTTATTTTTGCTGGTTATTAGATTATAATCCAAGGTCAGCAGCAGCTTTTTGAGCAAGTTTAGTTACTTCATCACCACCAGTGGCATACCACTTTTTAACAAAATCATCAAAATATTCTATTGGTTTTTCACCAATAAGAATCTTAGCCATCATAGAGAAGTATAATTGATGTGATGATATATCTGGAAAACCGTCATAAATAGCTGATGGAAGATTTGGCCCTACAGTAGAGATTATTTTAGCATCATTATACACGTTCTTCATTGTATCAGCAGCTCTTGTCTGTAGTATTCCTGCATCCATTTCATTTACACTCTTTAGTGTGGCATATTTGAAAATTTCTGTAGTCCGTACCGGTACATCCTGAACCCAGGAGTTAATTTCATCACCTTGTTCAGTTTTAGGAATTACAACCATTTTACCATTTACAATATTATAACTATGTCCTTCAATCCCATCAATATTGGCTTTAGTAACTTCCGGTGTCTGCAGGTATTCAAGAAGTTTCAGAGCATTAATTACAGTCTCTTCATCACCAGTAAAGACAACTTTTTCATTGGTATTCTGTGAAGAAACATAACCTTTCGACCATTTTGCGTCTACTCCCGATACTTTAAAAGGAGGTAACCATGCCCATTCAGCTTCCGGGTAATTTGGATATAGTTTTGGGATTTTTCCGCCAAGGAATATAGGCATATGAAAATGAATTCCTACCTGGTCATTAAAAATTTTCCCTTCCCAGACACTTGGTTTATTTAACAATACTTCCGGATCAATAAGCCCTTCTGCATATGCTTTGCTTAAAGTTTCCAGAGCCCGTCTCATTTCCGGTTGAACACCGCTGTATTGAACTTTGCCATCATAAACATCCCAGGTTGGGAATCCTTCAATCATAGCTACACCAAAAGGTGTAAAAAGGTGATCCCACCATCTACCTGGACCACGTCCACTAGTTGGGATTTCATCATTAGGGTCACCATTTCCATTGGCATCCTGTACTTTAAATGCTCTTAATACATTAAAGAAATCTTCTTCAGTTTTTGGCATATCCAGACCAACTCTTTTCAACCAGTCTTTTCTGATAAACGCTCCGTGATTAGCAGCAGTTCTGATAACAGGAATAAAATACATCTTATCTTTATTTGAAGATTCATATTTTACCACTTGCTTAATATCATCCGGTATTGCGGCATAAACTGTTGGAGCATATTTTGGTAGAAGTTCTGTTATATCAACAGCAACTCCACCATCAATCAATTCAGGAATACTGAACCCTGAATTTGGCAGACGCATAATATCAGGTGCATCACCGGCTACAAGACGCAGTTTAAGTTTTTCAGCATAATCCCGGCTACCACCCCATGGAACATTTGGTTTCTCATAACCAATCCCAATTGCATCTATTACCCTTTGCTGGTAAACATTCGGTTCATCCATAGTCTCAGCCATTTTATTATTTGCTGCAGCCCACCAAACTTCCAGTACAGGAATTTCGCTTTCCGTACTAGCCTTTTCATTTTGAGCACCAGCAAAAATAGCTGAAGAGCCAACAATAAAAAAGCACATCATCAACATAATTGAATTTCTTTTCATAAAATTCTCCTTCTTAATATTACTAGACAATCAACGATTGTCAAATTAACCTTTGATGGCACCTAATGTGGCACCTTTTACAAAATGTTTCTGTATAAATGGATATACAACTAATATGGGCAGAGTCAATATTATGATAGACACTGCATTTAATCCCTTGGGTCCATATTTTATATTTGGATTCATCAACATTGTTTGCTGATCTGCAGAGGACGTTCGGTCCAGAATCTGTCTAAGATAAAGCTGAATTGTGTAGTATTTTTCATCCATAATAAACAGTTTGGGATGATAAAACTGGTTCCATAAGAGTACTGCATAAAACAGCCCGATTGTAGCTAGGGCAGCCTTGGATATCGGCAAAACAATCTGGAACAGAATCTGATAAAAATTAGCCCCATCCATCAGAGCCGATTCTTCTAGAGAATCAGGAGTCTGCTGGAAAAAGGTTTTGAGAACAAAATAATTGTAAGGAATTAATAAGTTTGGAAGTATCAGAACAAGTGGATTATTCATTAAACCGTAACTCCGGATTGTTAAAAAATATGGAATCATCGGAGACTTAAGGATCATAGTAAACACAACAGCAAGTGATATGATCTTACTAAATCGGAATGATTTTTTTGAGGTTGGATACGCAAGAAGAATTGAAACCAGTATACTACTGATTGTTCCAACCACAGTTACCACAGCGGAATTAATAATTGGCCGAAACACATATCCATCTGAAAGAGCTTTAGCCCAGTTCTCAAAATTAAAATCCACTGGCCAGAGTACAACTAGCCCTTTTTCTAATGCATTGTTCCCACTGAATGATTCAGCCAGAATATAGACAAGGGGATATAAACTGATTATTGCAAGAACGGGTAGCAAAACTGTTATAGTAGTGACCCAAATTTTATCGCCATTTGATTCTCTTCTCATTTAGAATAACCCTCCATTTTCTGTGTTTTTCTTTGCAATGTGATTAAAAAGTAAAATAAACACTAATCCCACAATGGCACTGCAAATACCAAGTGCTGAGGAAAGAGAAAATTTTCCGTCAATAATCCCGGCACGGTAATTGTAAGTAGCTATGATATCTCCATTGTCAATATTGATAGGCGTTAGAAATTGATAGATAAAATCAAAACCGATATCCAGGAACCGTCCCAGCCGTAGCAGCAACAGAATAACTATTGCCGGAACAAGAGACGGCAGTGTTATATATTTAATACGCTGTAAACGATTCGCTCCGTCAATAGCAGCTGATTCATAAAGAGAAGGGGATATACTGGCAATAGAAGCCAAGTATACAATAGTCCCCCAGCCGGCATTTTTCCAGACATCACTTACAATAAGGATAAAGTCAAAATAACTGGAATCATTTAATAATAGTATTTTATCCAAACCTAACATTACACGAATATTGTTAAAAGGACCGCCCATACTTAGAAATTTAAATACAAGGCTGGCAATCAGTACCCATGAGAAAAAATGTGGAAGATAAAACAGTGTCTGAACAGATCGTTTCACAATTTTACTGCTTATTTCATTAATTAGAATAGCCAGGATTATTGGAACAGGAAAAGTAAACAAAACCAGTTCAAATCCAATCCTGAATGTATTCAGAATTACTCTCCAAATATCATAATAGGTAAAAATAGTAATAAAATGTTTGAAACCAACCCAGTTGCTTTCCATAATTCCTTTATAGATATTATAGTCCTGGAAGGCAATAACAGATCCCATCAGGGGGATGTATTTAAATAAAATTAAGAAAATAACTCCAGGTACAACCATTGTATAAAGCATCCAGTCACTATATAAATTATGTTTTCGCTTTTTAGGTATTTTTCTTATTTTCTTTGTAATTATCAATTTATTCATTGTCTCTCCTAAATCTCCTTCAAATGATTATTGAATCTAATTATTTTTACTTTTTAAGTACATTAATAATATTATTGGGATTATTTAGTGCTGGATATAGGAAAAAAAGGGAATTGATAGACTAATTGTGGAAAGATAAATATGGAAAATCCTTGAATTTATAGTAAATAGTGGAATTACCGGTTAGTTGGAAAGTTTTTAATGCATTTCCTGATGAGGGATGTTAATATTTTTTTATGATTAATCGAAAAAAATCTTATTACGGAATTTTTGCAACTTTGTTTTTACCATATTTAATTCTGATTTTACTGCTCTGGCTAATGGGTGGTGTACTATATTATCAATCTTTAAAACTTGCGGAAAATCAAATAAAACAAAAAAACCATTTCCTGCTTGAAGAAGTCGAGGAATCCATGGCTACCTTGTTTGTAGACTCGAAAAAACTCTTTTCCCATCTTAGTTATGTTTCCTCTTCCTTTAACTTTTCCGTAGATTTAGAGGATATGAACAAGCAGTCGATGTCAAAAGAACTATTTGATATCGATGTAAAAAAAAGCCTGGTTCCATCGGGAATTAGTCATGATTATATTCTCGATTATTTTGTACTAATCAAATCACCTGCGGTTATACTGAACTACGAATTATCTCTTCCTTTGGAAACATATCTGAAATACGCCCTCAGATTTCATGATGACAAAATAAATGAAGCCTTTAATTTTTTTTACAATCAAACTTTTGACAGAAATACTTTTGCTAATATCGTTTCTTTAATCGACTTGAATCCAGATAACAAAGTATCACACTTCACCTATAGAATGGGCATGATCCAGGATTTTGGTAGTTCCTATAGCGAGCAAAGCGGAGTTATAGTTATATATATAGATAAAAATGCATTGATTAAAACACTTAAAAAATTGGATATATCCAATGAGGGATGTGTATTTGTTCTCGATAAAGATAATAATATTCAATTTGGAACGGCAACGGGGAATCGATTTGAAACTTTATTATCCAACTCGGTATTAACTAAATCGGATCTCGATGTTTTCAAAGAGAACTCCAAATGGTTTGTAACAGAAAACGGCAGTCCTAACCAGCCTTACAGATATGTCGTTATTCAATCAAAAAAATATCTGAGGGATCAGACAAAAAAAATCCGATACTTTCTGATATCTATAATGTCCTCTCTCATACTCCTGGGATTGGTTTTCTCATTTATAATAGTTTATCAGAACAGCAAGCCGGTAAATGAAATGTATCTTGAGTTTCAGGAACGGCTTATTCTCTACGGTGAAGACAAAGGGAAACATAATAATCCCAAAGGACTGTTCTCCACTTTCAATTTTAGTGTTCACAGAATGACAGATTATCTAGAGGAACAGACGGAACTGCTTGAATCGACAGTTATCAAAAAGCTGCTTACAGGATATCATATCCATGAGGAAGAGAGAAAAGAAGTTATTAATTCCTGCCTCGACATAGATGCAAATAGATATACTGTAATCATACTCAGTTTAATTTCAGATTCAAAAATCACCCGTTCCGATGAAATCGGAGAAATAGCCCTCTGGAAATCTCATATAAAATTAATAATGAAAAAACAACTGCCGGGGGAAAATATATATCTTTATGACCGTAACCCCAGTGAAATAATATTAATAAAACAGGATGCTTCTTTTATAAAGGATGAACAGTTGAAGTCTTTTGTTGAATCGCTTTATACCAGAATATCAACTGAGAATTTTTCTGAAACAAAGATCTCTGTGGGTTCTGGTGTGCAATTAATAAACGATATTCACTACTCCTTTGAGCAAGCGTCTATCATACGGGATACACATAATCTGGAAACAGATAAAGGCATTTCATGGTCTGTAAAAGAAGATGAAGACTCATATCCTCTGTATTATCCTGTTGATTTTGAAAGGAAACTGATAAACAGCGTCATTTCAGGTGATGAAATAGCTCTAAAGATGATTTTAGATGAAATATATCTAAAAAACTTCGTTGAAAACAAAATTTCTTTTTCATTGATTAAAATTCTTTTGATATCCATGACAGGTATCCTTATCAGTATAACAAAAAGGGTGGTTTTTAACGATGATAAATTAGATTCGTCTATTAGAGACGTTGTCAATGTAAATATCACTATAAATAATTACATGGAATATTTTAATAAACATAAAGAGATTCTAAACAGGCTGGTTGACCAAAAAAACACTGTTAAAAATGATCGTAAAGCAAAAATGGTACAGGACCTATGCACATACATTGACAATAACTTTACTAATCCTTTTCTGTCTGCTGATCATGTAGGACAGGAATTAGGGATAACAGGAAATTATATTTTTAAACTTTTTAAGGAATATTATGGAATTAGTTTTCATCAATACCTTGAGAAAATCCGTATGGATCATGCCGTAATGCAACTGAAAGATGAAAGTTATAAACATATTAAAGATATTTCATTGGAATCGGGTTATGCTATTCAGACTACTTTTTACAAAGCATTTAAAAAGAATTTTGGAGTAAGCCCAGGGGATTATCGGAAATCGAGATAATTTTTCTACTCCTACACTCTGTTGGTGTCGATCAAAAAATAAGAGTAGAACGTTTTATTCAGTGTAGTTTTATATAATCGTGATTAATAACACTTGTTTTCAGATTGATATCTATTACTCTGAATCCACGTTTTGCAATTTCCCCATCATAATCGTGACCCAAAGCTTCACCGATTGAACCTGTTGTTATCAATTCTGTATCTTTATATTTAAGAATAATATTCCGGTGCAGATGACCTGATAATACAGCTCTAATATTATATTTTTCTAATAATTCGATTACCCATTTTCTCTGTATTGCTGGTATAAAAAAATAGTCTTCATTTCTAACGGTTTCATGGGGTATAGGCGGATGATGCATTAACATTATTATATTTTTATTGTAACGATTATCAGAGAGTTCCTTTTCAATAAATCTCTTTTGTTTATTACATTCTTCAGGATAAAATTCACTATTTTTAAGGAACTGGGTGTTTATTACAGTGAATAACAGACCTTTTAACGTAAAGCTGTAATAATCTTTCCCTCTTTCAATAGGGCCGTCATGATTGCCTTTTACTTCATAAACAGGAGAACTTATTGAATTTGTAACATCCTGATAATCTTGCCATGCTGTCACGTTTTCAGGAGAATCAACCAGATCTCCTGTATTTATGACTACATCGGGTTTAGGGTCTAACTGGTTAATTTCTTTAACTGCAAGTTCATAATATTCTTTATCGATTTTAGAATACTGTAATTCTAAATCCTCTTCAGGTCTGCCTAGTTCTTTAGCTAACCTGTTCCTATTCATACTGTCAGTGAAACCTAATTGAGTATCACTTATATGTACGATTCTGAAATTATTGTCATTTATTTCATCCATAGTTACTCATCATTGTGCAGTCACATAAACATTAGCGGGAAGTGATTTTGCATGGGACATATCATTTAGTGATATAAGACGGAAAACTCCCAAACCTTCATTTATCTCCAATTCAAGCCTTGTAACACTGGAGGGTTCTATACGGAACTGTGAAAAGGCAACAGGTAAGGGGATGTGAAGCAGATGACTTAAGAGGGTTAATATTACTCCCATATGACATACAATTGCTATCGTTTCGTCTTTTGTTTTATTCACCCTGTATAAATGTCCTGATCTTTCCAGCCCATAGGTTGAAATACAAGAATCGAAACTAGAAGTGAATTCTTGAAACACAGGCCTCATATGTTTTCCATAGGGAACTTGTTTAGGCCAGTTGGATTTTGTTATATCAAGTCCAGGTTTAAGCAGATGGCTACCATGGTGATCCCAGGCAAAATCATTATCAGTATATTTGCCACTTAATTCTTTAAGAAAATCAAGCTGCTTAAAATCCATTTTTTTTAAATTAATAATATAGTCCGCAGTATGTCTAGCCCGTCCAAGTGGAGATACTAAAATGTGATCAATTGGAACATTAAGTAGACTTTTTGCTAGAAGATCAGCCTGAAGATGTCCCTTTTTAGTAATTGTATCATTAGCATAGTCAGGATCTGCATGCCTTATTAATAGTAGTTTCATTATATTTCCTTTTTTAAAGTATATAATCTATAATATTAGGCTAACTCAATGCTGGATATAGGAAAAAAAGGGAATTGTCCGACTAATTATGGAATGAGTTATGGCAAATCCTTGAATTTATAGAAAATAGTGGAATTACCGGGTGAACTCCACAAACCGTTTATAATTTCGCTTGTAGAATATTAATGGATCTTCACCATCTCTAGGGGATACTTCCAGTTCGACCATTCCTTTATAGGAAACTTCCTTTGCAGTTTTGAAGAATGGCGGGAAATCGATATTGCCTTCGGTTGGTTCTAAGTGTTCATCCTCTATTCCAAAATTATCATTCCAATGTATGTGAATCATTCGTTTTGCATTACGGGCGAATGCATTAGCTATATCTTCATTCTCACTGATGTTGCGTGTTCCGTGTCGTAACATAGACCGACAACTGATTCATCGGTTCCCTCGATGATGACTGATAAATCATCCCCACGCATTCCTGCTCGATTTGGCGCATCATCACGGCGTCTCATATTTTCCAATGCTAATCGCATACCGTACTCTCTTGATGTTGCAGTTAGTTCCAGAAGGCTTTTACAACAGCAGGCGATACGAACCTGATCATCCCCGGTTGTACGTTTGGGTGAATTTTACTATCTTCTATTATTTCATTAATGCCTCTAGGAAAATAGTCGTAATAACGATCATTTCCAAGCATTGCATATATAGATCTCCAATTTCCAACATGTTCTTTGTATCTTAATTTATTTAACTCCCAAACTCTTGAATCAAACCAACCTTCACCAAATCCTGAAACTAAATTTAATTTTTGGAACTCTTTTAAAGAGCTAATATTATCGAATTTATATTGATTATCTTTTTTTATTAAAAAAATTCTTTTTCCAATTAAATTATTGGTGATATTAACTTTGATAGGAATAAAATTACTATTACGTTCTTTAGATTCAACCATCCACAAGATTGATATATTACTATTCTCTAAATAAATTCTACTTCTTTTTTGTGGTATTTCAATTATGTCTAAAGTTAGAGTAAAACCATTTTGTTGCAATGCTATCTCTAAGAGTTCATGATAAAAGTTGTTTTGTTCTGGTGATTCCTGTATTAATGGTATTTTTAAATGAATTTGATCTGAATATACAGTATTATTACAGATAAAAAATAAAATAATTACTGAGCTAAAAAGATATATATTTTTCATGAAAACATTATATATTATAAACTCTCTCTGAAGTAGTAAAATGTTTAAATTTATTATTGATAATCATTCTTAAAAAGATTATTATATTTAAGAGAGGTTTATATGAAATTAACAGATATTGGTGTAATTGGTCTTGCTGTAATGGGTGAGAATCTTGCATTAAACATTGAAAGTAGGGGATATTCTGTCTCTGTATTTAATAGAACTTATAGTAAAACAAAGAATTTTATCGAAGGTAGAGCCTTAAATAAAAACTTTGTTGGGTCAGATAAAATAGAAGATTTTGTAAAATCTATCTCAGTTCCAAGAAAGATTATTTTAATGGTGAAAGCTGGTGATGTTGTAGATAAGACAATTGAATCCTTATTACCATATTTGGGAAAAGGTGATGTTATTGTTGATGGTGGTAATTCTGATTACAGAGATACTGAAAAAAGAGTAGATTCTCTAAATGGTAAAGGAATTCTATTTATAGGTTCAGGTGTATCTGGAGGTGAGGAGGGTGCTCTTTTAGGCCCATCTTTAATGCCAGGAGGTAATCCAGAGGCGTGGCCACTAATTAGAGAGATATTTACATCTATTTCTGCAAAAGCTGATAATGGAGATCCTTGTTGTAACTGGATGGGACGTGGTGGTGCTGGTCATTTTGTAAAAATGGTTCATAATGGAATAGAGTATGGTGATATGCAACTAATATCAGAAGCATATAACATAATGAAAAATTTATTAGGTATGAATAATAGTGAAATTGGTGAACAATTTACTACTTGGAACAGTGGTGTATTAGATAGTTATTTAGTTGAAATTACGGCTGATATTTTTAAATATAAAGAAAACAATGAATATGTTTTAGATAAAATTTTAGATGTAGCAGGACAAAAAGGTACAGGTCGATGGACTGTTGAAACAGCACTTGAACTTGGTAACCCTTTAACACTAATTACAGAGGCTGTATTTAGTAGATATTTGTCTTCAATAAAGAGTATTAGAGAAGAAGTATCTAAAGAATTTTCACGTGTTGAAGTTACTTTAACTAAAAGTAAAGAAGAGATATTAAATGATCTTAAAGATACATTATATGCAGCTAAAATTATCTCTTATACTCAGGGATTTACTCTGTTATCTGATGCTGATATTAAGTTCTCTTGGAATCTAAATATGGCAGAAATTGCTGAAACTTGGAGAGGTGGATGTATTATTAGAAGTTCATTTCTAGATAAAATTGCAAATGCATTTAGAAAAAATAAAAAACTTGAAAACTTAGTTTTAGATACATATTTCACAAAAGAGATTAAAAAATCATTAGATGGTTTTAGATCAATCTGTTCATTGGCAGTATTAAATGATATTCCTGTACCAACTTTTACATCTTCATTAAACTATTTTAATGGATTAAGAAGTTCTACACTTCCAGCTAATCTTATCCAAGCACAACGAGATTATTTTGGTGCTCATACTTATGAAAGGGTTGATAAACCAAGAAATGAGTTTTTTCATTCAAACTGGACTGGTAGAGGAGGAAATACATCTTCTACTAATTATATTGTATAAAAAAAATCCCCTAATTTGGGGATTTTTTTAGCATAAATTAGTGTAATTTTTAAAGTTTATAGGCTCACTGTTTAATATATCTGCTGGATCTTCACCTCTATTATAATAAATCAAATCTGAGTCTTCTAAAGCGGGTTCTATGACTTTCCACGCCTCTGTAGTCTCATCAACACCAACAAATAATGATTTATCTCCATGTATCGCATCGACTAACAGTCTTTGGTAAGCGTCTGGAATGTTCCCCTCAAATTTATCAGAATAACAAAAACTCATATTTGCATTGGTTAAAGTGGCACCCCAACCAGGAACTTTATTAACAAGATTCACAAAAATACCTGATTGTGGCTGTACAGTAAAAACTATTGAATTTTTTTCTAATTTTTCATTTTCAAAAATTGGGTTATCAGCATTTCTAAAAGTAACACCAATCTCTGTTCCTCTTCTTGATAGTGCTTTTCCTGTTTTTATAAAAATTGGTACATTATTCCATCTATCTGATTCAATTCTAAACTCAATTTCAGCATAAGTTTCTGTTTTAGAATTTGCTGCAACACCTTTTTCATTTTTATATCCATTATATTGTCCACGAACAACATTTTTAACCTTTAGTTTTTTAAGTAGTTTTAACTTTTCTGCTACAATGTCCTCAGCAGAGCTACTTTTAGGAGTTTCCATTGTTAAAATAGTTAATAATTGTATTAGGTGACTCTGAATCATATCTCTAATCATACCACTCTGATCAAAATATTTAGCTCTATCTTCAATTCCAATAGATTCTGAACAGTTTATTTGAATTGATTCAATGTGAAATCTATTCCAATTTGTTTCAAATATTTTATTTGCAAATCTAAATATTAAAATATTTTGCACTGGTTCTTTTGCTAAATAGTGATCAATTAAAAAAATAGATTCCTGAGGATAAAATTTTAGAATATTTTTTTCTAATTGCTTAGCACTTTTTAGATCTCTTCCAAAAGGTTTTTCAATTATAACTGAAACATTATCACCTGTAATATTTTGATTATACAGATCTTTTATCGTCTTTTCATATACTGATGGAGGTAGGGATAGAAATACTACAATTTTGTCAATATTACCAAAACTATAAATATACTCTTTTATGTTTTCTAGCCCTACATGATAATAGAGACAGTTACAAAGTTCATCGTTTGTTTCTACATGTTTTCGATACTCTTCGTTGGTATAAGGTGTTCTACCAGATCCTATAACAACTAGATTTTCTGGCAGCAATTTTTTTTCTTGAATAGAACTTAGAGCGGGAATTAATTTTCTTTTAGTTAAATCACCTGATGCACCAAGGATTAGAAGTACTGTTTTACTCATCGATATCTCCTAGAAGAGGTTTATGAATATATATAATTCCTCTTTTTACTCTGTTTAATAGTGTTGTTATTGGTAAATCATTACCTTGTAATACTTTATTTACAATATCTTTTTTTCCATCTCCATAAAATATTATAATAATATTATCAGCTGATATTATGTAATTACCAGTTAAAGATACTCTTTTAATTGGAGCTTTTGGACTTAATGTTTCAATAACTTTTAAATTATTATCTGAAAAAACCATTTCAGAAGAAAAAAGACTTGCTGTATGACCATCATCACCAACTCCTAAAAATATTGTATTTAAAGATATATCTTCAAGATACTGATTATATTTCACCCCATCAATAAAATGATTTTTTCGGTTTTTATCATATTTTTTTAAGAAGTTTCTATATGTATTTCCCCAGTTACTATCTGGACTTTCAAAATCTACAACTCTTTCATCAACTGGGTAAAAATTAATATTTTTTAGGTCCAATTCTTCATGTGACCATAATTTTAATAGCTGAAGATAAGTAGATCCACCTGAAAGTGCAATATTACCAGGCTTTAACTCATTAAGAAGCTGTTTAGAAAGTAATTTTAGCTCTTGAAAACTCTCTATTTTAATATTTTTATTGGATTTTAAATTCATATCAACCCCTAAGAAATGATAATCATTACTAATATAATAATCAAGGTATTAATCTGTTAAAATATGCATCCATTTTTTACTTTTTAATCTATAGTATCCATATATACATTTTGATAATTCTTCTATAGTTATTATAAGGTAAACTATCTCGATAGGTAGTTTAAAAATAAATGCAGCTAATATTCCAAGTGGTATACCTATACACCACACTGAAATAATATCCATAAACATTGCTGTTTTAGTATCCCCTCCACCTCGGAAAATACCAACAATTAAGGTTATATTTATTGATTTAAATACTAATACAATTGCAAAAAGTTTGACTAAATTATTTGCTGTATCTATAACTAAAGAAGATACATTAAAAAAACTTACTAGATATGGGGCAAACATATAGACAAAAATACCTGTTATAACACCAATAAAAATAGATAGGATAATTAATTGTTTACCGTAGGTATAAGTAGTTTTTAGATCACCTTCACCAATTTTATTTCCTATTAAAATTCCACTGGCATTTCCAATACCAAAAACAAAAATTAGAAAAATATTAGTTATAGTTTGTTGAATCTGATAAGATGCAACCTCTGGAGTACCCATTCTTGCATATATTGCACTATAAAAAGCAGCTCCTACTGCCCAAAAACCTTCATTTAAAACAACAGGCAGTACAGTTTTCCTAAATTTTTGTTTTAATTCACCTAACAGATAAAAATCTCTGAGTTTAAATTTAAGCAACTCACTTTTATTAATTTTTTGTACTAAAAATAACAGACTAAACTCTACAATTCTAGAAATTAAAGTTGCAATTGCCGCACCTTTTACACCGAGTTTAGGGAACCCAAAAGAACCAAATATTAGAAGATAGTTTATGATTGTATTTAACATTAGTGATATACCAGATATTATTAAGGGCAGTTTGACTTGCCCTGTGCTTCTTAAAACACCACTAAATATGAAAGTTATACCACTAACAATATAACATAAAGAGGTTATTCTCAGATACCCCGCACCAATATTAATAACTTCTTCATCGTTAGTGAAAACTGATAATACAACCTCGGGAAAGAAAAAGCCAAATATTGTAAAAATAGATCCAACAATAACAGCTAATTTTATAGCAACACCAAGGATGTTAATTATTTTATCATATTTTTTTGCACCCCAGAACTGGCTTGTAAAGATTGCAGAACCACCAGATATACCAAAATAGATTAGAGTTAAAATAAAGAAAAATTGGTTAGCTAATGATACTCCTGCAATAGATTCTTCACCTAACTGGCCAATCATTAATGTATCAACCATGTTTAGGCCAGAAAAAATTAGATTTTGTAGAGCTATTGGAATCATTAACCTAAATATATTTTTAAGAAAAAGTGAATCTATTTTAGCCACGTTGTCCTGTTTTTTTAATTATATGTAATCCAAATTGCGTTCTAACTGGTTTACTGGTTCTACCAACAGATAAGCTCTTAACAGAGTTTTCGAATGCCTGAACCATAGCTCCAGGGCCAAACCATCCTAAATCACCACCCTTTTTTTTACTTGGACAGGTTGAATACTTTTTTGCTAGTACTTTAAAATCAGCTCCATTTCTTAATTCAATAATTATTCGTGATGCAATCTCTGGATCTTTTACTAATATGTGGGATGCTCTCCAATTCATGTTATTACCTCTTATATCGCTCTAATATATTGAGCATTATTTTCAATTTTTGTTTCGATTAGGCCCCTGACTTCGGCGGCTAAAATAAACTTCTTAAACTTCTTAAAACCTAAATCTTCTAAGATTATTCCTGATTTTGACATTTTGGAGCTTATTAAAGCAAAACTCTGAAATTCATTATCTATATCTTCCTTTAATATTTTACTTAATACCACAAATGCATTTTGTAGTTCTCCACTAATATAATTTTCTTTTAAAGGCTTAATTATAGTTTGATTATCACTCTCTTCAAGTGTTATAAAACCTGCTTTTGACGCAAGGTGCACACATAAACTCCAACGTTTAAAGCCTAATTTTTTTTCATCAAATTCAGGATTTAACATTTTTAATTTTATTTTTAGTGTGGACATATTGCAAATTTTATTCTCTTTCTCAAGTAGGGCAGCAGCTTCTCCAATTGCGGGATACCAAAACTCCCTAGAATTAATTCCTCTGTATGATGTTTCCACAGAAGAAGATTCTGCTGAATCATCATCTGAATTGTATTCAAACATAGAACCAAGTTCCTCGTGTTCGTGCTCGCTATACTGAATAATATCCCTATAATCCACAAAAAAGTCTGCTAAATAGAGTAGGTCTTGGCTTGCTGTTGTGATATCACAAATAATATGTATCTTTTTACCTGTTTTTCTTAAGGTATGCAATAGAGGTCTAAAATCACTATCACCTGTTATTAATATATATGTATCAATATGATTATAATATCTAAGAAGCTCTAAAGAATCAGTTACAAGTTGCATATCTGCGCTATTCTTTTTTGTTTTTTCTCTTGGTATATGCACCATATGAAAATGTAGGGAGCTTAATACTGGTCCAATTTTTCTAAATTGAGGTTTACTCCAATCTGCATATGCATGACTAGATACAACTCTTCCAATAGATTCAGAATATTCCCACATTCCTTCAATAAAAAGTGTATTGTTACTTTTAGGGGTTACATTTTCGATATCCCATAATATTGCTACATTTTCCATTTTACTCCCTAGTTATTAATAAGCCTTCGTCTGATTCAGATAAAAGAATCTTAAAGAATTCAGTTTCACCTGTAGGATAAGTATATATTCCTTCATATATAATTTTATCATCAATTAAGTAACTATCAGTATAAAAAGCATTGTCAATTTGATTTAATGTGTAATTTGTAGATATACCTTCGTCTCCTGTATGTAACATAAACATACAATAATCTATTAACTCTCCATTATTATCAATAACATAATCGTTATATAATTCCTTAATTGTTAATATAGATATCTCATTCCAATTCTTACTATTTATTAAATCTAAAATTAATACTGCAAAATCTGAATAATACGGGTCTGAGTTTAATATTACACCATCAGAAAGTGCTTGCCTAATAGTTCTAATATTTTTTAATTCTACTTTATTAGCTGTTACATTTTCTATTTTTTCTGGAATAAACTCTTTTTCTTTTACAGTTATACAACTAGAAACAAATAAAATGCTGAATATAATAATAATATTTTTCATCATGGTTTAAATATAACAATAAATTCAACTTAGTGCAAAAAAAAACCGTAGATTAGATCTACGGTTATTGTTTTATGCCACCAAAGAGACTTGAACTCTTGACACAGGGATTTTCAGTCCCCTGCTCTACCGACTGAGCTACAGCGGCTAACAACGTGACAAAATATACTTTACACAGAAAAAATGGTCAATACTTTTTTTGAAATTACAATTTTTTTTTATAGTGTATAATATATTTAATGAATGACTATATAGATTCCCATAACCATATAACAGAAACAACACCAATTTTATCGTTATATAATTCTTACCAGGTTTCAGATATCTTGTTATTAAGTAACATTAAAAAAATGTATAAATCCATAGGATTACATCCTCTGTTTCTAGAAACAGATATTAATTGGAATAATATAATAGATAATATAAAAAATGATAGAGATATTAAAATAGGTGAGATAGGTTTAGATAAAAGAAATAATAACATGATAAAACAGGTAGATGTCTTTAATACATTTCTAAATTTATCTAAAGAATATAGTAGAAGTATTAGTATCCATTGTGTAAAAGCATGGGGTCCCTTACTTAACTGCTTACAATCAAACTTTAATAAAGATATTCCAGCAATGTTTCATGGTTATTCAGGTAGTTATGAAACTTTTAGACAATTATTGGAATTAAATAGCTTTTTTTCGTTTTCAAATAGAGAAATAAAAAATGAAAGGTTAAATCATATAATTAAATCTGTTCCAATTGATAAATTATTGATAGAATCAGATATGTTATCTAAAGACTTTATATCTTTAGGTTCAAAGAACTATACAGATCAAATAATAACTACTTATAAATCAATATCATCTATTAAGAACATTCCTTTAGATGTCTTAAAAGAGAATATATATAATAACTTTGACAGGTTTTTAAAGGAGAACTAACTCAATGAGAGTTTTATATTTTGCATTAGAATGTAAACCATTTTCAAAAGTAGGAGGTGTAGGGGATGTTGCCCTAGAATTACCTCTAGCAGTCCAACAATTAGGTGTAGACATTGAAATAATAACTCCTCTATATTCATCGATTGATAAAAAATGGGTCCATGAGAAACCATATTTAGAATTCTCAATACCATTTAGAAATAAAGAGGGTATTAAAGTTACTGAACTTGTATCAATTCATAAATCTACTTATAAAGATATCTCTGTCTCATTTATAAAAAATAGTACATATTTTGAAGCGGAGTATGGTGAACCATATGTATTTAGTGACCATACACCTTTTTATGATGATTTTATTAGATTCCACTTCTTTTCATTAGCTGGTGCTAAAATAGTTGAACAACAACAACCAGATATAGTTCATGTTAATGATTGGGGATTAGGATTTTTATTAGGGCAGCTAAAATTAGATAATAATTCAGCAAAAAGATTAATTACAATTCACAATAATTCCTATCAGGGAAATATGTGGATTCCAGCAATTAGAAACTGGAGTGTTATGTCTTATCTGCATTCAAAAGAGATGAGAAAAGATTTTAAAGATCCTAGAAAAAAATGGAATTCGGTAAATCCACTTCTATTTGGCATTAAATCTGCAGATGCGGTTAATGCTGTTAGTCCAACTTATAAAAACGAGATATTAAAAAAAGATAGGCCCTATAGATTTTTCTCCGGAGGTCATGGTTTAGAGAAATCTTTAAAAATTCATAATAAAAACAACTCTTTATATGGGATTTTAAATGGTTTTGAATACTCTAAAAACAGAGATTATTCAAAAACTATCTCTTTAAAACAGAAGTGTAAATCTGAACTAAGTAGTAAATTTGTAGAAAGTGATAATAAAAATAACTTCTTAATTGGATTTGTTGGTAGGGCAGTTGAGCAGAAATTTAAATTATTGCAAGAAAAATTTGGTGGTAAAAGCATATTAGAGCATATAGCAGATATTAAAAATGTAAACATAGCTATATTAGCAACAGGTCTTCCGGAATATGAGGATTTTTTAAAGGAATTCAGAGATTTTAAAAATATATCAGTTACTTTAGCTTTTGATAAAGAACTAGCTAGTAAAATCAGTTTAGGTTGTGACCTCTTTTTAATGCCTAGTTTATACGAGCCATGTGGAATTACCCAGATGGAATCATTAAGTAATGCAACACCACCATTAGTTAGATTTGTTGGAGGTTTAAAAGATACGGTTATTCCTCATAAACAGAAGGGTGGTACAGGTTTTGGTTTTAATGGAATGTCAAAAATAAAGGTTCTAAAAAACCTTGTTCAATCAGTTACAGAAGCTACTGATTTATTCTATAATGAACCAGATAAATTTGATGAATTAAGAAGAGAGGGCTTTAAACAGCAATTTTTATGGTCCAACTCTGCTAAACAATATATAGAAATATATGATGATCTTTTAAAAGGATGCAATGAATAAAATAGAATATAACAGAGCAATTTCTTTAGCTACACATGAAGCATGTCGTGGGTGTTCAAAATGTAATGGACATGGGTGTGTTGGTGAAGTCCCTGGAATGGGTGGAAAAGGTAAAGCTAAAACATTTATTAATAACTATAACTCATGGAATGATATTGAAGTTGAAAATATTTCGAATGAACTACCATTGATAGGAGTAGCTCCAATGACAGGAGTTGGTCAAAATATGGGTAATGTCTTTCCAGAAGCTGTATTTCATAACTATATGGCTAAAGGGGCACAAAAAGCTGATATTATGTACTGTATTGGTGATGGCACCCCGGATTTTAAACTTTTAAGTGGTATTAAAGCATTAAAAAATAATAATTTTAAAGGTACGGCATTTATAAAACCATACCCTAATAAAAATATATTGGAACGTTTTGAGCTTGTAGAAGGTATTGCGAATATAATAGGTGTTGATATCGATTCATATAGAATCCCTACAATGGAAGGTCTAGTTTCATTAGAGAAAAAAAATGCTAAACAATTACTAGAACTAAAATCCCACTGTAACAAACCATTTATTATAAAAGGTGTTCAGAGCCAAGCCGATCTAGAATTAATGAAAGAAGTTAGACCAGATATTGTTGTAGTTTCTAATCATGGTGGAAGAGTTTTTGATGATGGTGAAGGTATCGCATATAGATTAAAAGAAATTATATCTGAACTAAAAAATATTTGTGATGAAGTTTGGGTTGATGGTGGAATTAGAACAAAAGAACATATGTATAAAGCAAAAACATTAGGAGCCACTAGAGTTTTACTTGGAAGACCTTTCATACAGGCAACATCTGTATATAAGGAAGAAGGTATTCCTAATTGGCTAAAACAATTGAAATAGTATCGATATTTATATATCTTTTACGTAGGAGAATGATATGGTTGAAGAATTAAAAAAACACCAAACTTTAAATAAAAAGAGTGGTCCAGTTGTATTGGCAATAATGGATGGTGTTGGTTATGGAAAATACGAAGAAGGTGATGCTGTAAAAGCTTCAAACCTTCCTAATTTAGATAATTTAACAGCTACATGTTCAAATGTGCCTGTTAAAGCTCATGGTATTGCTGTTGGTTTACCATCAGATGGAGATATGGGTAACTCAGAAGTTGGACATAATGCAATAGGTTGTGGCCGGGTATTTTCTCAAGGTGCAAAACTTGTCTCAAACTCAATTGCTACAGGACATCTTTATCAAGGTGATACTTGGTTAAAATTAACAAATAATGTTAAAGAAAACGATAGTACATTACACTTTTTAGGTCTACTTTCAGACGGTAATGTTCACTCTCATATAGATCACTTAGAGCATATGGTTAGAACAGCAAAATCTAATGGAGTAAAAACTGTTAGAGTTCACGCTTTATTAGATGGAAGAGATGTTGGTGCAACTTCTGCTTTAGATTATTTTGAGCCATTCCAGGCATTTTTAGAAGAATTATCAGATGATTCATTTGATGCTAAAATAGCTTCTGGTGGTGGTCGAATGGTTTTGACTATGGACAGATACAATGCTAACTGGGATATGGTTAAAAAGGGTTGGGAAACTCATGTACTAGGAATTGGTCAGGTATTTCCATCTGCAGTTGAAGCTATTCATATGTTAAGAGAAGAGACTAAAGCAATTGATCAGGATATTCCTGGGTTTGTTGTTGCAGATGAAGATGGACAACCAGTTGGATCAATAGAAGATAACGATAGTATTATTTTCTTTAACTTCAGAGGTGATAGATCTTTAGAAATTACAAAAGCATTTGAAGATGGTGACGATTTTGATAAGTTCGATCGAATTAGAGTACCTAAAGTAGAATATGCAGGAATGATGGAGTACGATGGTGATTTACATATTCCAAAACAATATTTAGTTAACCCTCCTACAATTACAAGAACTATGGCTGAATATTTAGCTTTTAATAAAGTTTCACAGTATGCAATTTCCGAAACACAAAAATTTGGACATGTTACTTATTTCTTTAATGGTAATAAGTCTGGTAAGTTTGATGAAGAGTTAGAAACATTTGTTGAAATACCTTCAGATGTTATCCCATTTGAACAGGCTCCAGCTATGAAGTGTAAAGAGATTACAGACGAAGTTAT
>JAOPTT010000020.1:0-122041 GCA_051531975.1 Spirochaetaceae bacterium | reverse complement strand
GATCTCTTTTTTCCTCTATTTTCATTACAACATAGAGGCCAAGAGGGTGCTGGAATTTCCTACTTAAATAACGGAAAACTTGTAACCTACAAGGATATAGGTATGGTCTCTGAAGTTCTAGGAAGATACCTAGAAGAAGAGAGATTATCAACTGTTGGTATTGGCCATGTAAGATATTCTACTACTGGTGGTAATCAGGTAGAAAACGTTCAACCTATACAGGTCTCCTGTAATAAAGGTGACATATCTATTGCCCATAACGGTAACTTTTCTAACTCTGCAACTTTAAAAGACAAACTAACCGATAAAGGTGCAATATTTGGTTGTACTTCGGATACAGAACTTGTTCTTCACTTAGTTGCACATTCTATGCAGAATAACTTCTATAAAGCATTAAAAGAGACATTATGTTACCTTGAAGGTGCATTTAGTATGGTAATGGTAAAAGATGATTCACTATACATAATGAGAGACCCTATGGGATTTAGACCACTCTATATTGGTCAAAAAGATGGAATCACAGTATGTGCATCAGAATCCTGTGCATTAGATATCCTAGATATTACCGATTATAGATCAGTTAAACCTGGTGAGCTTATTGTTGTAAATAACGATGGTATTAAATCTGAAATCTTTGCAACTTCTGAGAGAAAAGCACAATGTTCATTTGAACTTATATATTTTGCACGACCAGATTCTCAGATATTTGATACTTCTGTTTATAGATCAAGATTAACAATGGGCCGTGTTTTAGCTAAACAAGATGGGGATGAAATAGAAAACTATGACCTAGTTATGAGTGTACCAGATTCTGGTAATACTGCGGCTCTTGGTTATGCAAAAGAGTCTGGTCTATCCTACGAGTTAGGATTAACAAGAAATCACTATACTGGTCGTTCATTTATTCTTCCTACTCAAAAAAAACGTGAGCTTGCTGTTAAAATGAAACTCCATCCAGTTAGGGAAATTGTAGAAGGTAAAAAAATTGTTTTAGTTGATGACTCTCTAGTACGAGGAACAACTAGTAAAATAATAGTAAAACTTCTTAGAAATGCTGGTGCTAAAGAGATTCATGTAAGACTGTCTGCTCCAGAGATCAAAGGACCTTGTTATTATGGAATTGATGTTCCTACAAAAGAAGAGCTTATATCAAACAGTAAAACTCCTGATGAGATTGCTAAGCATATAGATGCTGATAGTGTAAAATTTCTACCTGTAGATAAGCTAAAAACTTGTTTTGATAAATCAGAAGATTTTTGTTATGCATGTTTTAATAATGATTACCCGGTAAGTCCAAATACCGGTAAAGATAAATAAAAAGGAGATAGAAGATGGGATTAACCTATTCAGAAGCGGGTGTTGATATTGAAAAAGGTGATAGATTTGCATCATTTATTGGTAACATAGACTCTAAAGCTGTTTCTAATTCAATTGGCGGTTTTGCTGGTGGAATTGAAATCGATACAGAAAAGTATAAAAAACCTGTTCTTTTATCCTGCACAGACGGTGTTGGAACTAAACTAATGGTCGCTCAGAAACTACAAAAATTTGATACATTAGGTATCGATTTAGTTGCTATGTGTGTTAATGACCTAATTGTTTGTGGTGCCTCACCTCTTGTTTTTTTAGATTACATAGGTTGTGGAACTTTAAACGAAGATGTTTTAAAAGAAGTTGTTAAAGGTATTGTTACAGGTTGTGAACAAGCTGGTTGTACTTTAGCAGGTGGTGAAACAGCTGAAATGCCAGATATGTATGCTGACAATGAGTTTGATTTAGCTGGATTTAGCACAGGTATTGTTGAGAAAAGTAAAATGTTACCTATGTTAGATAAAATAGAGGCTGGAGATATTTTAATTGGTATGGCTTCAGTTGGTGTTCACTCTAACGGATTGTCTTTAGCAAGAAAAACTATCGATGTCGATGATACAGAAAATATGAATAATCTACTAACTCCTACTAAAATATATGTAAAAGAAGTTGAGGCATTATTAGAGTCTAATTTAATTTTAGCTGCGGCACATATCACTGGTGGAGGGTTAGAAGGTAATATAGTTAGAGCTCTTCCTGAAGGTTTAAAACCTGAACTAAACTGGAAATGGTCTAAACCTGAAATATTCAATACTATCCAAAAAAATGGAAATATTTCTGATGAAGAGATGAAAAAAGTTTTTAATATGGGTATTGGTATGACACTAATTATTAAAAAAGAGTCTGAAGATGCTTTTTTATCTTTTGCTAAAGAGAAAGGTATTGATATATTTAAAGCTGGTATTATTAAATAATGGCTAATATAGCTATTTTGGCTTCTGGAAGTGGAAGTAACTTCCAGGCTTTAAGTAAAGCAATTAAAAATACGCAACACAGTGTTAAATGCCTAATTTGTGATCGTAAAAATGCTTTTGTTTTTAATAGAGCTAAAGAGTTAGGTATAAAAGCATATTATGTAACATATTATAAACGAGATAAAAATGAAGCTGAAACAGAGATAAACAATATACTTATAGAAGAGAATGTTGATTTAGTTGTTTTAGCAGGTTTTATGCGTCTGATTTCACCATTAATTATTAATAAATGGGAAAATAAAATTATAAATATACACCCTGCGTTATTACCAAAATATCCTGGATCACATGGAATAGAAGAAAGTTTTAATTCAGGTGATGATGAATTAGGTATAACAATACATTATGTAGATAAAGGTATGGATACAGGTCCTATTATTTATCAAGAGTCTTTTAAAAGACAACAAAATGAAACACTGGAAAGTATCGAAAATAATATACATGTTATCGAACATAGAATATACCCTGAGATCGTTATCAATAAACTTGATGAACTCAACAAAAATATTTAGGAGAAGCAATTGAAAGTTTTAATTATTGGATCTGGTGCAAGAGAACACGCAGCGGCATGGAAATTTGCTAAAAGTAAAAGAATCTCTGGTCTTTTTATGGCACCAGGAAATGCAGGGACTGAAGATCTTGGAACAAATTTAAATATTGATGTTATGGATAACAGTGAAGTTTTAAGAGTAGTAAAAGAAAACAGAATCAATTTTGTATTTATTGGCCCTGAAATACCATTAGCCAATGGTTTAGCAGATGTTTTACGAAAAAACAGTATTAACTGTTTTGGTCCTGGTCAAGAGGCAGCTCAGTTAGAATCAAGTAAAGCATTCTCTAAGGCCTTCATGAAAAGAAACAATATTCCAACTGCGGATTATGAAGAATTTTCTGATAAAGATAGCTATACAAAATATATCAATAATTTAAACAAAAAAGTTGTAGTTAAAAAAAGTGGTTTAGCTGCAGGTAAAGGTGTCTTAGAATCAGAAGATAAAACAGAAATGATAAACTTTGGATTAGACGCTTTAAAAGATGATAAAGTTGTTGTTGAAGAGTTTTTAGAAGGTTTTGAAGTTTCAATTTTTGTTATATCAGATGGTAAAAACTATAAAATCTTACAACCTTGTACTGATCACAAAAAAGCTTATGATGGAGATAAAGGTCCAAATACTGGAGGAATGGGTGCAATTACTCCTGTTCCTTGGGTTGATGAAAAATTATTAAAGAAAATTGAACTAGAAACAGTTATCCCAACAATTAAAGGACTAAACAGAGACAAATTAAACTATAAAGGTGTTATATACATTGGTTTAATGATTTCGGATGCTGGTCCAAAAGTATTAGAATACAATGTTAGATTTGGTGATCCAGAAGCTCAAATTCTTTTTCCAACAATAAAGTCTGATTTTTGTAATGTTATGGATGCTATTACTGAAGAGAGTTTAGATACATATAATATTAGACTAACTGGAGAGTCTGCAGTTTGTATTACAATTGCTGCAGAAGGATATCCTGGTATATACGAGAAAAACCTAGAAGCAAGTATTGAAAATATAGACAATAGTGAAGGTTTAATATTCCACGCTTCAACAACATTAGAAGATGGAAAAGTTTTAACTGGCGGGGGACGTTGTTTTACAGTTGTTTCAACTGGGGAAAATACATTAGATGCCTGCGAAAATGCATATAAAATTGTAAATAAAGTTAAATTTAATGGTTCTTGGTATCGAAAAGATATAGCAAGAAAGTTTTTTAAATAAAAAAATAAAACCCAGTTTTAAAACTGGGTTTTTATTAGTTATTTATATTAATAATTTTATCTATAGTTAATGATTCTAAAAACTCGTATAAAATAGGGGTTATCTTTATTATTGAAAGTTCTCCACCGAGACCTTTTAATTTTTTATTTAAAAAAAGTAACTTACCTATACCCGAGCTATCAATATAATCCGTTCTAGATAGATCAAGTTGTAGATTAACCTCACCACTTTCAATTAGTTTAATAGCTTCATTTTTCAGATCTATTGCTGTAGCTCCACTTAAAGTAGCTTCGTTTATATTTATTAATGTACCATTATCAACTTTTTTGATATCTATGCTCATATATAACTCCTGTATTAAAATATAATACCTGCAACAATAAAAATCAAATAGATTTATGTTATTAGATTAATTGCTGTCGTTTTACTTCATACATTAATATTCCAGCAGCAACAGATACATTTAATGAATCAACGTTACCTGTGGTAGGTATAGATACAATGCCGTCACAGCTCTCTTTTACTTTCTCATGCATACCACTACCCTCTGAACCCATAATAATGGCTACACGGCCTTTAAAATCGATATCAGTAGCAGATTTACCACCCATATCAGCACCATAAATCCAAAATCCAGCTTTTTTGACCTGTTTAATTGCTCTATTTAGGTTAGTAACAACAGCGACATCCACATAATTTACTGCTCCTGCAGATACTCTTGCAACAACTGGAGTTTCACTGGCTGTCCTTCTAGAAGGAATAATTACTAAATCAGCACTAAATTGGTCACAAGATCTAAGTATAGCACCATAATTATGTGGATCTGTAATTCCATCTAATATGACAACTAATCCTTGTTCTTTATCAAACTTCTCTATAAATGTCTCAAATGTTACTTGTTCTCTTTTATGTAGTTGTTTTGTTGATTTTAATTTTAATACAAAACCTCGATGATTTGAATCCATTTTATCCATTTCATCTATGGAAATATTTTTCACAGTTATCTCTTTAACTGTTGCCATTTTTTTTAAAATCATAGCTCTTTTACTCTGCTTAGATAGGAATAAAACTCCTTCTAATTCACCTTTCTTAAGAACTTCTTCACACCCATGAAAATCTGTTATAATATTAGCCATTCTCTTTATATACCTCAAATTCCTTTACTTTATCAACAATACCATCAAAATCTAGATCTTTTTCATATCTAGATATAGATTTACCTTCGTTGACAATATATACCCAGACATCAATTTTTTGATCATAGTTTGAATCAACTTCTTGTCTAGTTACATAACCACTCTCATAATAATAAAAGTTGTCCATTACACCATCTAAATTAAAGTCAATCTCTTCAAATAGAGTTAGTTCTGCTGCATCTAATGCCAGTTTTGAATCAACTTTACCATCAAAGTTAGTATCTGTGGATATAATATAACCATCTTTTAAAAGTTCTTCTACCCACACATCCAATTTACCATCACTATTAGAGTCTAGTGAATAGTCGGCAAATAAACTAAAAGATATATATAACAATATTATTGCAAGTAATTTCTTGATAAACATAAAAACCTCTAATATTTTATCGGCTAATTATAGTAATAGCTAAAGAGAATACAAAAACACTATTGTTTTTTATCTATAAGAACTTATAATAATATTATGGATGAAACAATTTACAAGAGAAGTAAACAGGGACAAAAAAATAATATTATAACAAAAGTTGCTTTAAAATTAACATGGCATGGACAATCTATTTCTATGGGAAGAAAACTTACAATTGGTAGAGATAAATCAAATAATGTAGTATTAAATGATCCTTTAGTTTCTAGGCGTCATGCAATAATAGAAGAAAAAGATGGCACTTACCTGATTAGAGATCTTGAGAGTACTAATGCAACATATGTTAACAAAAATCCTCTGAAACCAGGTGAAGAAAAAAAATTACAACCTGGATCAGTAATAAATATAGGAAAAAGTGAATTTAAAATAATATAAAAAAACCCCTTCTACTAGATTTCGTCCAGTAAAAGGGGTTCATATCATTTCATGGCTCTTTTTTATTTACAATGAATGTAATGATTTTGGATCTGGAGTACTATTTTCTCCATGTATATCTGCAAAATCTTTTAATATTTTCTTCTCTTTTGTTGAAAGTTTAGTTGGAACTTCAACAATTAGTTTTACATACATGTCACCACGTCTAGTCGTATTAAGATGAAAAACACCCTCACCTTTTATTCTTAGTAGTTTTCCACTTTGTGTTCCAGCAGCAACTTTTAGTTTGATTTTTTTGTCATCTAAAGTCTTAACAAAAACATCAGACCCAAGTGCAGCCTGGGAAAAACTTATAGGTATTGCACAGTATAAATCGTGACCATCTCTTTCAAATGAATCGTGATTATCTACACTGATATAAACATAAAGATCACCGGGAACACCTCCATTTGGAGCTGCATCACCCTGATTATTAAGTCTAATACGTTTACCATGAGAAATACCAGCTGGAATAGTTACATTCACCTTCTGTGCTTTCTCTTCAATACCTTTACCACGACAAGTAGAACAAGGATCTTCAATTATCTGACCATCACCACCACAAGTAGGACAAGCTTGAGCAACTGAGAAGAATCCACTATTTCTTCGAACCTGACCTTGTCCACCACATGTACCACATGTTTTTTTACTTGAACCAGGTTTAGATCCTGATCCTCCACATGAGTCACAAGCTATATCTTTACGATATTTAATCTCTTTTTTTGTACCAAATACAGAATCAAAAAAAGAAACTCTCATATCATACCGAAGATCACTACCTCGCTGTTGCTGTCTGCCTCTACTTCTTCTTTGACCACCTCCACTAAAAAAGGAGTCAAATATTGTTTCAAAACCACCACCAAAAATATCTTCAAAACCATGAAATGCATTGGCATTAAAACCAGGACCACCCATACCATCAACACCTGCAAAACCATATTGATCATATGCTTGCTTCTTTTGATCGTCAGATAAGACCTCGTAGGCTTCGGTAGCCTCTTTAAATTTTGCTTCTGCACTTGCATCACCCTGGTTTTTATCAGGGTGAAACTTGATAGCTAGTTTTCTGTATGCTTTTTTTATGTCAGCACTAACTGCTGATTTATCAACACCTAGTACCTCATAATAATCTCTTTTTGACACTATAATCTCTCTTAGTCTACGACTTCAAAGTCTGCATCTTCAGCATCTTGAGCTTTTTTAGGCTCATCCTGAGATGGTTGTCCTTGTTCAGCACCTGGCTGACCAGCTTCAGCTCCTGGCTGCTCTTGCTTATACATCTCTTCAGCTAATTTTTGAGCTGCAGTTGTTAAAACTTCAGTTTTAGCCTTAATATCATCTGTATTATCAGCTTTTAGCGCTTCTTTTACATCTTCAATTGCTTTTTCAATGTTAGCTTTATCTTCATCAGAAACCTTATCAGCATTTTCTTTTAATGTTTTTTCAGTTTGAAAAACTAAAGAGTCAGCATTGTTTCTTGTTTCAACTTGTTCTTTTGCAGCTTTATCTGCTTCAGCATTAGCTTCAGCATCTTTTACCATCTGATCAACTTCTTCGTCACTTAAACCTGAAGAAGACTCAATTCTGATCTTCTGCTCTTTACCAGTACCTAAATCTTTTGCACTTACATGAACAATACCATTTGCATCAATATCAAATGTTACTTCGATTTGAGGAATACCCCTTTGAGCTGCAGGAATATCAACTAAGTCAAACTTACCTAAAAGTCTGTTATCCTTAGCCATCTCTCTTTCACCTTGTAAACACATAATTGATACAGCAGTTTGATTATCTGCAGCAGTTGAGAATACCTGTGATTTTTTTGTAGGAATTGTAGTATTTCTTTCAATTAACTTAGTCATAACACCACCTAAAGTCTCTAAACCTAGAGATAAAGGAGTTACATCTAATAAGATGATATCGTCGACAGTTCCACCTAAAACACCACCTTGGATTGCTGCACCCATTGCAACAACTTCGTCTGGATTAACACCCTTATTTGGTTCTTTTTGGAATATTTTCTTAACTAACTCTTGTACTGCAGGGATTCTTGTTGAACCTCCTACTAATAATACTTCGTCGATATCTGATGGAGAGTAACCAGCATCTTTTAATGCTTTCTCACATGGTATTTTACTTCTTTGTACTAAAGCTTCAGTCATTTGATCAAACTTAGCTCTTGTTAAGTTATATTGTAAATGTTTTGGTCCTGTTGCATCTGCAGTAATAAAAGGTAGGTTAATATCAGAAGCTTGGGCTGAAGATAACTCTTTCTTAGCCTTTTCTGCAGCTTCTTTTAGTCTTTGTAGTGCCATTGTATCTTTAGATAGATCAACACCATGATCTTTTTTAAACTCACCAACTAACCAGTTAATGATTTCATGGTCAAAGTTATCTCCACCTAAGTGGGTATCACCATTTGTAGATTTAACTTCAAATACACCATCCGCAAGTTCTAAAATAGAGATATCAAATGTACCTCCACCTAAGTCATATACTGCAACAATCTCTTCTTTATCCTGGTTTTTACCAAAACCGTACGATAGTGCTGCTGCTGTAGGTTCATTAACAATTCTTTTTACATCTAAACCAGCAATCTTACCAGCGTCTTTTGTAGCTTGTCTCTGTGCGTCGTTAAAGTATGCAGGAACAGTAACAACTGCTTCTGTTACTGTCTCACCTAAATAGTCTTCTGCAGTTTCTTTCATTTTTTGTAAAATTGCTGCTGAAATTTCAGGAGGAGTTAAATGTTTTTCATCCACATCAATTTTAACTTGATCTCCATTTCCTGAAATCACCGTATAAGGGATCATTGTTAACTCTTCTGTTACTTCAGAGTAAGCTCGTCCCATAAATCTCTTTGCAGAGAAAATTGTATTTTTAGGGTTAGTTACCATCTGGTTTTTAGCTGGTTGCCCAACTAATCTGTCACCTTTTGTATAACCAACAATTGAAGGAGTTGTTCGTTGCCCTTCTGCATTTTGTATTACTACTGGTTTCCCAGACTCGTCCATAACTGATACACATGAATTTGTTGTACCTAAGTCAATTCCAATTATTCTTCCCATTTTAATTCTCCTTATTCTTCATTAATTATCCCAATAGATATACTATTGGTCTGCAGGTTTCTGAACCTTAACTTTTGGGGCTCTTAATACCTTTTCATGAAGCATGTAACCCGACTGAAATTCTTCTGATACTGTTGGTACTTCAACATCATCAGAATCTTCCATAAACATAGCTTCGTGAATCTGTGGATTAAACTCTTGTCCAACAGAATCTATTCTTGAAAGTCCCCAATTAGAACTTAACATTCCTTTAAACTGCTTCTCAATCATTTCAATACCCTCTTTAAAGGAATTAAAATCAGAATTTTCGACTGTAGATAATAGAGCTCTATCAAAATTATCTACAACTTCGATAAGATCAGTGATTAATGACTCATTTGCATGTTTAATTGCATCACTTTTCTCTTTGATCATTCTTTTTCTAAAATTCTCAAAATCAGCATGTTTTCGTAAATAGTTAGCTTTGTGCTCTTCAACACTCTCTTCTAACTCTTTTATTCTTGCTTCCTTAAAAGCGAGTTCATCCACAACTTCAGTTTCTGTAGTCTCTTCAGCGTCTACCACCTCTCCTTCTACATCTGGAGTCGTTTCTTGGTCAGTCTTAATTTCTTCTTCTAAGACTTCAGACGTTTGCACGTTGTTATCCTTATCATCATTCATGGAAATAAAATACTCACCAAATGTAAAATCGTCAAGAGTTTATAGAGTTTTTGATAAATTATTTTCTTGGAGAGAGCTCTAATATTAACTCAACCTCTCCTCGGCTTAACTTTGTAGTCCTAGATATTGCATCAGCATCCCATCCATTATGTGCCAATCTTATGACCATTTCTCTTTTATTCATATCTGGCGCACTGTTTGTAGAGGATTTAATTTCCTTACTATTTTTATTCTGAGCTAAAGCACCCATTAATTTAACTTGCTCATCAGCTGTACGAACAGTATCATTTAATCTTGTTTCAACTCCGGCAATCCATTCTCTAGCTTTATCCATTTTTTCAATTTTATCTTCCATTTCAGATATTGATTGATCTAAGTTAGACAATACATTAATTGCTGTATCAATTTTTGTCTCTTTTTCTTCGACCCGGCCAAGCTTATCTTTTATATTATCAATCTGATTATTAAATGGTAATAAACTCTCTTTTAAAACATCTAATTTACCTTCAATAACTTGAATATGTCCAAAACCACTATCTATAGCTTTATTGGTTTCTGTTAAGATCTCATCTTTCTTTTCCAATCTATTAAATTCTAGATTTACTCCAGATTGTAACTCTTTTAATTCTCTAAGTTTTAGTTGAATATCTGAGACTTCAACTTCAGCATCTTTAATACGTGTTAATTTTTCATCAACACTATCAGATAGAGTTAATACTTTTGAAATTCGATTTTCAAGTGTCTCTATTTTTATTCTTTTATCTTCAACGCTATCTAATTGGTTATTAATATTTTGAGTTAAGGATTTTAATCCATCAAGTTTTTGATTTGTTTCTGATACAAAATCTGATTTATCTTTAACATCTTTTAAATTAGCTGATAATTGTCCGATCGCGGTTTTTAGTTCTTCTCTTAAAAAGTCAGCTTTTGTAAATATTTCAGATTCACTTATATAGTTATTTTGCTCAGTTGCAATCCTAGCTAAATTATCCTTTATAGCCTTAGAATCGACACTAACATGCTCATTAATACTACTTAATCGTTGTTGTAGTTCTAACATATCTACATCGATTTTATCTTTAAAGGTTTCTTTTTCAGACAATATTCGACTCTCTTCGGTTTTCATATTAGAAACAAGAGACTCTAACTTATTCTCGATATTATCTTTAAACTTTATGTAATCGATAGTAAGGCTCTCTTTAAAACTATTAACTTTAGAGTTTACCTCTTCCATATTATTAACAATAGAACTTATACTTTCATCTTTTATCTCATTAACTGACAAATCTAACTGTTTTTTCCATCGATCTGTCTCAGTTTCTATATACTCTTCTTTTGTCTTTAACTTAATAAAATAATCATCTTCAAACAGATTTAATTTTTCAGAAATATTATTATAAGATATCTCTTTAAGTTGAGTTATTTCAGTATCTAATAGATCTTTTTCAGAATTAAAAAGCTCCATAAATGAAGATAACGATATTTTTTCAGTATTCATTCTTTCTAAAATACTGTTTTTAAATTCACTATATTCAGATTCTAAAATATTATTGTTAGATGAAAGTCTATTTTCTAGATCTTCTTTTGCTGAATTTATAGTAGCTTCAAAATTACTAAAAGAGTTTATTTTTCCGTCTAAATCCTCTTTTAATTGGGTTAATTGAGCTGTAATATCACTATTAATACCTTCTAAAAGGTTCTCTCTTTGATGTGCAACTTGACTTCGGATTTCTTTTTCATTATTCATAAGTTCCTGGCTCAATGAAGACTGACTCTCTTTAATCTGATCTACTTTAGATAGAAGAGTAATTCTTTCTTGGTCGATAGTCTCACTATTTTGAGCTGATATTTTAGTAATCTCGTCTTTAAAACGATCTATATCATTAGCAATTTTATCTTTTTCGCTAACTAGACTATTTTTAATTCTAGCAAGCTCCTCATTAAAAGTCTCTTTTGTTAATGCTATTTGTTCATTGGCGCTGTTTTTTACACTATCTATAGTTTCTGAAACTAAAGATAACTCACCAAGCTTTCTATCAACTTCATCCTTATAGTCATTCATACTACTATCCATATGTTTAAGTGCTGATGCTTTAACTTTATCTTCGTGATTATCTAAATCCCGAGTAATTTCAAATATACTACTCTCTATTCTATCTTTTAAATCTGAGATCTCATTTCCAACATAGTCTTCTGTATTTGAATACTTATTTATAACTTCAGTTTTATATTCAGCTGCTTGCTCAAGCTGTTTATTTAGCTCAGTAATTAAATCATCACTCTCGACCTTAGATTTTTCTATTTCAGAAAGAGATATCTGCTTAAACTCTGTGAAATTAACTTGAAACTCTTCCTGTAAGTCCATAACACCCTTTGAATTGGCATCTTTTAACAGTAGAAGTTGTGTATCTAATTGTTCTTTTATAGAATCAAGACGTTGCTTATTTTCATTTTGAATCTTATTAGCTATAACCTCTATATTCCCCATATCCATAGATAATTTACTTATTTTTTCCATGTTATCATTTTCTATAGATTTTAGTTTCTCATCCAAAATATCTGTTAAGTTATTACTTCGTAGACTAATTTTATCTTTAATTTCAGTTAATGATGCCTCTTCTAGACTCTCACCTTCTTTTGTAATATTTACAATGTTCTCTCTATGTTGTTCTACAAGAGTATGAAGTTCTTCTTTAAATGAGTTATAACTATTTTTTGCACCACTATTATAACTATCTCTAAGGTCGTTAATAAGGTTACTAATCTGTTCATATTCCATAGAAGAATTGTTTACTTTTGTATCTAATTCTTCAACTTGAAGAGCAGTCTTTGATAAAACGTCCTCTTTTAATTTATTTATTGAGTTATTATTATTTCTAATAAATTCTGACGTAATATCTGTTATATTTTTTTCAATCAATGATAATTTTTTACGCCCATCTTTAACTTTTTTATCAAGAGATTCCATATATACTGAATCTTTTTTTAATTTACTATATCTGTCATCAAGTTCTTTAGATAGATTTAACATCTTGTCCATTGTTGATGTATAGCCAGTAACCTTTTTATTTAGTTCTTCGATATGCTCAATTTTATTTGATAGATCATCAACTTCATCGGATATTTTATCTAATATTATTTTTCCAGTTTTTTCCTGAACTTCTAAGGAGATAGAGATATCTTTTAAATAAACAATTTTATTTTCTACATAAAGGTCAAATTCTTCATTTCTTTTTGTGGCATATTTTTTAACCTGTTCTAGAGACTTACTACTTTTATCTGATTTTCTAAACAGTACTAGAACTACTCCTACAATACCTAATACAAATAGGTTTCCTAGGATTGAATATAAGACCATTATTCTCCCTTTATTAAATTATCAAATTTTTCTAAAAAATCACTATATTTTTTAAATGTAAAATCTGCAGTAATATCACCTACTATCTCTTTTTTTGAGATATGAGCTGCATACATTCCAGCTTTTTTTGCTCCAACAATATCGTAGGCATAACTATTACCAACATATAGAATCTCTTCAGGTTTTACACCAACCTTTTCGACAACATATTTATACGCATTTGGATGTGGTTTTAAATGTCCACAATCTTCGCAAGTATAAGCCCTATTCTCAAATAAGTCATGTAGATTAAAGTATGTAAGTTTTTCTAATATTGGGAAGTCAGATAAACATGCAGTTTTGTATCCTCTTGAATGGATTACCTCAATCACGTCTCGAACATTGTCATAGGGTTTAACTTTTTTTAAAGATTCAGTCCACTCTATGTAAATATCAGACTCAATTTTTCTTAATATTTCATCGGTTGGTTTACCAAGTCTTTTTGCCGTTAGTTCAGCTTGAACCTCATAAAAATTATCAGTCATCAACTCTGGATGATGCCTTAACTCCTTCCGTGTTTTTGCAAAGGCTGAAAACAGTCTCAAATTCTTTAAAACAACAGGTAGTGTCATTAGATTCATTCTCCAGTTAGGATAAAATGTTCCATCTATATCAAAAATAACAGCTTTTATATTCATATAAATAAAGATACCTTAATTTTTTTAAGCTTGCAAGTTTACTTTTATTAATAATTTTGTTCTATAGGAAATATCTTATTAAAATAATGAATATAAAAATATTAAAAAACTCAACATATTTTGTTACAAAATTAATTTTAAAAGAGAATGCATACTAAATAAATATGATATATAATTTAAATATTGCATTAAAGGATTATAGGCACAATGATAAAAATGACAAAGACCTTAAAAAAAGGCGTGTTATGGATATTCTCAGAGGAACTAACTTCAAATGATATATACAAAACAAGTACTGAGTTTTATGGTCTGTACGACTTTGATAAAATGCGGTATCAACTCATGGACTTTGTGTCTGTTACTAATATAAATGTAGATTATGATACAATGGAAATAGTCACAGGAATGGATTTTGCAGCTTCCCAAACGAATCCATACATACTTGTTGCTTTAGTAGGATCTGATGAAAAATTAAAAGATCTTGTTGCAACATATGAAGCAAGTACAACAGGTGCTCCATGGCCAACAAAAATATTTCCAACTAGAATTGAAGCCGTTGAGTGGATTAATAACAAATATCCTGGGAGTATAGCTATTGATGAGTTACCTACTGATTAGATTATTAATGGGCAAATTATGTAAAATAGATTTATTTAAATGAGTATTTGAATCTTCCAGTGACACTTTTCTCAGTAGAGTTAGAGTATGTACTTTGATTAAAACCATGTAATACAGCTTCATCAATCTTGGGTACACCACTTGAAGTAGTGACTTCTGAACTTTTTATAATATTTTGACCATTAAGACTATTACCTATTTCAAATGTAATAATTATAGTCTTTAAAGTATATTTTTCTTTAAACTCTGGCTCTTCCATATTATAACCAGAATCTTTAAGTATTGCCCATAAATATGGTCGATCATCAAATTCAACATAACTATTTAATTGGAACGTATCCCCACTTTTAGTATAAAAATCGTTAAATAAGTCTCTATTATAATCTTCCTCGTCAAATCCAGTCACATCACCATTTATTAACGCATACAAATCCTCTGTAATTGATTGAGGCAAAGGCATGAATTGCCAAATAGGAGAATAAACACTTCGTCTAACACTACTTGATTCACTATCAAAACTAGTTTCATGGGAGTTACCATTCTCTTCACCTTTTTGAATAATTGGCTCTGGACGTGTATCAGATTTTGTATCTATTGTGCTTTCTTTAGGTGTAGTAAGTTCAGGTTCTATAATTTTAGGCTCATTAGGTACTGGTTCTACTATATCTGGTATAGGTTCAATAATAGGTTCAGGTTCTACTTTAGGATCACTTGGTGGCTCTTCGATAGGCTCTACAACATCTTTATTTATATCATTTGTAGGAATGATAATATCATCTAAACCATCTGGAGAACCAAATGTTATTTTTACAGGTCCTGTATATTCTGTAAAATCTTCAAACTGAAACAGATCAAATATAAAAGAGAATAATGCTATAAATACAACTGATGCAAATACAACTAAAGAGCTAAATAATACCCTCTCCCTCTCTTTTTTAATTCTATAACTATTCACTTTTTTTACCAATGTTATCAGTTATCATGTTTATCTGGTCAAAACCAGTAGATCTTAATATCCCCATAACTTCGATAAATACACCATAGGAACTATTCTGATCACCCTTTAATACAACATTACTAGTTTTATCATCAACTGTTTCTTTGTATTTAATTAAACTATCTTTTAGTCCACTAAGAGGTACAATATTTTTATTGATATAGATCTCTTCTGTTCCAGTTATTGTAATTACAAGGGGAGTAATTTCCATTGTTTGAGATGTTTCACCTTTTGGTAATTCAATATCAATTCCAGGTGCGGTGTTAAAGACACTAGAGATCATGAAAAATATAACTAACTGAAAAATAATGTCTATCATGGGAGTCATATCTGCTACAGCAGTTCTTTTTAATCTTCGCCTGATTTTCATTATTTAACCTCGTTTACAATTTCATCCTGGTTTAAAAGAAGGATCATATCATTTACTTGGTTTTCCATTCTTATAAGAATCAAGTCTACTTTAGATACTAGAAAGTTAAAAAATATAACAGCAGGAATTGCAACAATAAGACCAGCAGCTGTAGTTATTAACGCTTCTGAAATACCTGTAGCTAAAAGACCAGGATCACTAACTGATACTGAACCACCTAATAGGCCAAAGGATGAAATATTACCTGTTACTGTGCCTAATAATCCTAATAGTGGTGAAATATGAGAAATAGTTCCTAGAGCCGATAAGTGTTTTTCTAAAGCAGGTACTTCTTGGTTTGCTTTCTCTTGTAATATCTCTTTTTGGACATATTTAGGGAAATGTCTATGGTTAATTCCTGATTTCATTAAAGATGATAAAGGAGATTCATTAGTATCGCATATAGATAAAGCCTCATCAAAATGTTTTTTCTCTATAGCTGCTCGTACTCTGGTAAAAAGCTTTTCTTCGTCTACTCTTATTTTTTTGAAATATAAAATTCTTTCAACAATTATTATTGCTGCCAAGAAAAAAAGAACCATAATTATCCATAAGATAGGTCCTCCATTTATAAGAATTGATGTCATTTTTAACTCCTTTAGTTTAATTCTATATGTACTAGATGCATGAATTCACCTTTATATCTCTGTTCTAAAGAGTCTATACCAGTTTTGGTCTGTCGTTCAATAACATCTATTTGAAACTTTCCACTACTATCAAAATATGGAAAAAGTACTACGACATGTACATGCTGTCTTAATTTAAAAGTATCACCAAAAGGTCTGTTTACTGAACCTAAATAAATCCTACCGGGGTTTTTAATAGCCTCTAGAAAAAGTGCTGCAGAGATCTCATCTGTTTCATAACCTACATTATCTTTATATGAAAAGTAAGGTACTGAATTAATATCACAACTTTTAAAATCCAACTCAAGATATGGATATAAAGTTTTTCTATATAAATAAGCTATATTTCTTGTCCAATCTAAACCAAAAAAAGGATCTCTTGAATCCTCTGCCCTATCAGACCAGCTATTTCCCCTTAAATCATAATGTTTCTTTTTTAGGGGTTCTATTGGCATATTATTACCTGTTAATTTATTGTATAAAAGATCCACAGTCCATTTTGTAAAACCTGAACAGTTGAGACCTTGTATTTCTTCCTGAGGTTCTAATGTTTCAATAAAAACATATTCACCATTTTCATCTATAGCACCATCTTCGTTATCACCTAATTCGGGAATTAAACTTTGAACTTCTAATGATAAATTTTTCACATCAGTCCACTCTGAATATTCAATATCTGTGAACATAGTTTCCCATGGTATTTTATTTTTTGTTAGTGATAATATTTTAGATATTGGAAGTAACATAAGTTTGTCGAAGGGTACTGGAATTCGAACTCCCGTATATATCTCTTGCCCAAATAGATTAAGATCTAACCTACTTCTATCTTGCTCTGGATATATTCGAATAAAACTATTTTCATTATTATATAAAAAAACTTTTGCTTGGATGAAGTTACCACTAACAAGATCTTTTTTTATAATATAGGAACCACTACTCCATACAGGAAATCGATCTTGATACTGATTTAAAAACATTAGATAAAATGCTGTAGCTGTTTTTCTAACTTCAAACCTGACATTTACATCAGATTCGGTTTGTGAAAAAACTCTTTTAGGTGCATTAACTGCTTCAAAACTTTTTGACATAACTACTGCTCGGTGTCGTTGTCTTATCTCATAATTTTCGTGTACCCCTGAATCTCGTAACATATTCCACTCAGATGTGAGTGATTGGGAAACCAGATTCATGGTCACAAATATTAAAAATACTGAACTAAGCAGTAGTTGTTTCATTTAACTGTCCTTAACTTCCAGAGTTATAGGTACGTTTTTATATCCAAATTCCTTTCTAATCTGATTTAATACATATCTTGCATAAAATTCTGGAAAACTTCTCTCCCGATTTACAAATAGAACGAATTTCAGTGGTGACACCGATACCTGAGTTAAATATCGGCATTTCAAAGATTTTCCTTTAACAATTGGAGCAGGATTAAAATCTTGCCACTCTGCTAACGCGTCATTTAGAGCATTTGTTTCTACACGTTTCTCTAATTCTTTGTGTATACTAACAGTTGTTTTAAGTAGTTCTCTAAATCCTCTTTTTTTAAGAGCTGAAATACTAAGAACAGGAGCAAAGCTAAGAATTGGGAATAGAAATCGAACTCTATCCTCAACAGCATTAAAGTCATTTCCTAACTCTTTCATTATATCCCATTTATTTAATACTAATATAACACCTTTACCATGCTTAATAATCTGAGAAGCAATTTTCTTATCTTGGTCTGTTAAACCTTCTTCTACATCTATTAAAAGATATACAACATCGGCCTCAGCAATACTTTTAATTGCTCTGTTTACCGAGTAGTACTCAACATCTTCTTTTACTTTACTTTTCCGTCTAATACCAGCAGTGTCTAATATTTGAAAGTCAAGTTCATCGTATTTAAAATTACCTTGAATAACATCTCTTGTTGTTCCTGCAATATCGGATACTAATGAATTACCACTTTTTGTTAATGCATTAGCTAAAGTAGATTTACCAGCATTTGGTTTACCCAAGATTGTAATTTTAATATCTGGGGCATTTGGTTGTACTTTACCCTCAACATCAACAAACTCTAATCTTGAAGTTATTGCATCTTCTAACTCATAAATATTTCTGTTATGTTCTGCAGAGATACCTAAGACAGCCGTGAAACCGTAAGAATACAAGTTCCATACTTCGTTCTCTTTTTCTACTGTATCTACTTTGTTTGCAACTAATAAAACCTTCTCTTCGTGGGGTCTTAATAGTTCAATAAAAGATTCATCTTCAGGTGTAACATCCATTACATCCATTACAAATAGAATAAGATCGGCTTCACCAATCATCTCGATACTCTTAAGAGATACTAATTCGTCGAATTCTTCGTCCCGTTCTAATTTAAAACCACCTGTATCAATTAATAGAACTTCTCTATTTCCAATAATACAAGGTGCCTCTATAGGGTCCCTGGTTACACCGGGAGTAGGGTCTGTTATTGCCTTTCTCTCCCTTAAAAATCTATTAAAAAGTGTTGATTTACCAACGTTTGGTCTACCAACAACTACTACTTTAGGTAATACCTTATTTGAAAGATTTGATCCCAAATTTTTCCTCCATGTATGCTGTAGTGTATTTATCAACATCTTTGAAGGATTTCATATCCATTACTGTACCAACTAATTCCTGTGCCTCTAAAATGGAAACCGACCTAATAATCTTTTTAATTCTAGGAATACCAAATGAACTCATACTAAATTCATCTAATCCTAGTCCTAATAATATTACAGAAGCTAGAGCGTCTCCAGCCATTTCACCACACATACTTACAGGAATACCCTCTTTATGAGCATTATCTATAACTATTTTTACAAGTCTTAATATACCTAAATGAAGAGGTTCATACATATGTGCAACCTTCTCATTACCTCTATCAATGGCAATTGTATATTGAATTAAATCGTTGGTACCTATAGAAAAGAAATCCACTCTCTTTGCCAAGATGTCCGAAGTTAATGCAGCTGATGGAACCTCTATCATGATTCCAACAGGAACGTCCTCTTTAAAAGAAATTCCGTCTGCTCTTAACCCTTCCTTAACCTCTTTTAGAATATCCAAAACAGCATCTAGCTCTTCAATTCCAGAGATCATAGGAAACATAATCCTTAATGTACCAAAAATAGACGATCTAAGCAAAGCTCTAAGTTGAGCTTTTAGTAATAATTTTTCATGAAGTCCAAATCTTATGGCTCTCCACCCTAAAAGTGGGTTTTTCTCTTCGTATCCACCTGTAACTTTTGGGTTAAGTTTATCTCCACCAACATCTAAAGTTCTAATTGTTACAGATTTTCCTTCCATCATCTCTAAAATATGACTGTAATTATTATATTGTTCATCTTCTGATGGAAGATCCCCTGATTTAAAAAATAGGAATTCACTTCTGTATAAACCAATTCCATCAGCACCATGGGATAAAACTGAATCAACTTCTTCTTTAACTTCAATGTTTGCTTTTAAGTGAACTAGTTTACCATCTTTTGTCTCAGCAGGAAGTTTGTTCATTGTTAAAAGTTCGCTTTCCATCTTCTGGAATTCACGCTTTTTAATCTGATACTGATCTATTGTTTTAGAATCTGGCTCAATTATTACCTCACCAGTGTATCCATCTACTATTATATTTTTACCGTCTAATGCGTGTAAAGTCACTGAACCAAGTGCCAAAACTGCTGGAATACCAAAACTTCTAGCTAAAATAGCTGTATGAGAAGTTCTCCCACCTGCATTTAAAGCTATACCTTTAATATGAACCTTATCCATTAATAACGCATCTGATGGTAATAAATTAGTCGTAACTAAGATCACATCTTCTTTTAAGTTCTCTAAAGACTTTCGCTCTTTATACATTAAATGAGATAATAGTCGCCTTGCAACATCTTGGATATCTAGGGCTCTCTCTTTTAAATATGTATCTTCAGAATCATTCATCTGATTAACGATCTGATTACTAACTTTAAGTAGTGCAGCTTCAACATTTAAAAATGTAGCCTCTACTTCTCTGTGAACTTTATCATGTAAACCAATATCAGTTAACATTAATAGATGAGCATCAAGAAAACTACCATCATCGGCTCTAACAATACCATCTGCTTTAGTTTTTATCTCAACAAGTTCATTAACTGCTCTTTCTACGGCGGTTTCTAATCTTTTCTTTTCTGTTTCTATTTCATGAAATTCAATAGTATATGATGGCACAGCCTCTCTTTCTGTTTCATCAAAATAAAGATAGATTTTACCAATAGAGATTCCTGGGGATGCAGATATACCTTTTAATACGATCATTTCAATCCTTATGAAGTGTTATTATATAAATGTACTAAGGTTTTATAAAAAATACAACTTTTTTTATAAACTAGACACACTTTAATATATTATCTACAATTAATTATGAATAAATTCCTAAAAAAACTTCCTACAGAGGGGTTATTAATTATTGTAGTTGTACTAATAACTCTAATTGTTATTATATATTTAACAAAAATTGATTCGATTGTTGACTCACATAATAAAATACTAGTCACAAATATTTCAGAAAATGAAAATAACAATGCACTTTTTGTTTCTGGAAGTGACATTGAAGATCAGATCGTATTAAATAATCCTGAACCTAAAGAGACAACAGAGACTGGGGATGTTAAGAAAAAAATACGATTGTTTTTTATAAAAGTTAATGATGATGGTGAAATTGTATTAAAAAGTGTTTTAAAATCTATTTATGTTGGTAAATCACCTTTATCAAAAACATTGGAAAGACTTTTAGTTGGGCCTGATACCCAAGATATAAATAGAGGGTTATTAACTTTGGTTCCCGATGGAGCAGTTGTATTATCAATAAGTATAAAAGATGGTGTGGCTTATCTGAATTTCAATGAGATGTTTCGATTTAATTCATTAGGAGTTGAGGGATATATTGCTCAGATAAAACAAATTGTATATACAGCTACTGAATATGAAAGTGTAGATAGTGTTCAATTTAGTATAGATGGCGCAATACAAGAATACTTAGGGCCAGAAGGGGTCTATATTGGAAGACCCATATCTAGAGATGATTTAGAACTATAATTCTAATGATTGAATAATTCCTTTTATAAAATCATCAACAATATTATAAATTCTTTTGTTACCTTGAACTTCTGAATTAACAATTCCAGCATCTTTTAATATTGCCAGATGTTGAGAAATTGATGGTTGAGAGGAGTCTAGACACTGCCATAAATCTCCTACACAAGAGGATTTCCCCTCAATTATTATTAACATTTTCATTCGAAGTGGATGACCAATAACTTTTAATTTTTTTGAATAATCATTCACTTTTTCTTCATTTTCACACTTATCCATAAATTTAATTATAGATAAAGAATAATTTATAGGCAAGTCTTTAGCTTTATAAGCTTATTAATATATAATAAAATCATGACATACTTAGATTGGGCTGCAACAGCACTACCCCGGAAGCAGATAATAACTGATTCACTAAATAAAAGTTTAGAGTTTTATGGAAATCCTTCATCAGTACATTCGGCTGGTTTAGCAGCTAAAGATCAACTTAATAAGAGTCGTGAAACTTGTGCCGGGTTATTAAACTGTAAACAAGATTCTATATATTTTACTAGTGGTGGTACAGAATCTAATAATATTGTTCTACTATCATTTTTAAAAAAACATATTACGGGTCAAATTATTACATCTTCCATTGAACACCCATCAATTTCTGGTTCAATTGATATTTTAAAAAACTTTGGCTGGAAAGTAAAAAACATCGACCCAAATAGTTCAGGGAAGTTTCCAAACAAGAAATTAAATAAAAGTATTACTGAGTTAACAAAAATCGTATCTCTTATTTTAGTTCATAATGAAACAGGTATTATTCAGGATTTAGAGCAATTAATAGAAACAGTTCGTCAAAAAGAGTCAGAGATAGGAAAAAATATTCATATTCATATAGATGGTGTTCAAGCAGTTGGTAAAACACCTATTAATTTAGAATTGTTAGATATAGATTCTTTTTCAATTTCCGCACATAAGTTTGGTGGACCTAGAGGAATTGGACTTCTATACTTAAAAAAAAGTAGAGATGTTATAAACCTCGGTGGTGGACAGGAGTCTGGAATAAGACCAGGAACTGAAAATATATTTGGAATTACAGCTATGACAAATTGTTTAGAAGATTCTATTTTAAATCTTGATAATAAAATTATTTTTCTTAATGGACTTATGGATAAGTTAATTATTGGAGTTCGATCCCTAGGTATTTCAACTATCCCAAAAGATAGGGTGTTATCTGATAAAAGTTTTGTCCCTAATATACTCTCTTTAACTTCCCCACCTTTACCAGGAGAGGTTTTAGCTAGGGTCTTAAATGATAAAGGATTCATGATATCAACAGGAAGTGCATGTTCTAGTAATAAAAAAAGTAGTACTAAAGGTATATTATCAATGGGTATATCTAAGGATGAAGGTTTTTCATCATTCAGAGTATCTATTGGACGGACTACAACCTTAGAAGATATAGATAATTTCTTAAAAGCTTTAGAAGAGTCTATCAAAGAACTTGCTCCTTAAAGTTATACTGTGATAAGTTATGTGAATGGAAGACTTATACTTAATTAAAATCGGTGAGATTACTCTAAAAAAAGGTAATCGGAAATTATTTGAAAAACAACTTAAAGACAACATAAAACGTTCATTAAAACTGTATAAAACAACTGTTATTATACGTAGTGGACGATTTTATTTAACTATACATGATTGTGAAGAACAAGTGGTACATGACTGTCTATCTAAAACCTACGGAATCGTTGGATTTCATAAGGCACATCAGACTTCTAAAGAATTTGAAGATATAAAACAGACTGTATTTAATTTAGTAAAACAAAATCTTGAAAATGAGAAAGGTAGAACTTTTAAGGTTGAAACTAGAAGAACTGATAAATCTCTTACAATGGATTCATATGAATATTCATCAAAACTTGGTGGGTTAATATTAGAAGAGTTTGGAGATAAAGTTAAAGTAAATGTTAGAACTCCTGATTTCATTATTAACTTAGAGCTTAGAGAACATGCCTATATCTACGGTTTTGGTGGTAAAGGCCCATGTGGTTTACCAGTAGGGACTTCAGGTAGGGGAATGTTATTGTTATCAGGTGGGATTGATTCTCCAGTTGCTGGTATTATGATGGCAAAAAGAGGTATAAATATAGATGCAGTCTATTTCCACACACCTCCGTATACTTCTGAAGAATCATATCAGAAAGTAGTTGATTTATCTAAGATAATATCTCCTTGGTGTGGTGGAATTAATTTATTTACAATACCTTTTACTGAGATTCAACTTAAAATAAACAAAGAAGTTCCTCCTCCATATGCAACTTTAATGGGTCGAGCTTGTATGATGAGAATAGCAAATATTATTGCAAAAAGACGTAAATCAATCTGTTTAATTACAGGTGAAGCTGTTGGGCAAGTAGCAAGTCAAACAATTCAGAGTCTACATTTTACAGGTTCAAATAGTGAACTACCAGTATTTAGACCACTAATTGGTATGGATAAAGATGAGATTATTAAAATATCTAGAAGAATAGAGAGTTTTGAAACATCAATACAACCTTTTGATGATTGTTGTGCAATGTTTGCACCTCCTAACCCACAGACTAGACCAGACTTTATTGAAACTACTGAAATTTTTAATAAATTAGAGATTGATGAGTTATTATTAAAAGCTGCTGATGCAGTTGAAATGCATAAACTATAATAAAAGCAGCCAAATGGCTGCTTTTTTTTAAACTATTCTTACAGAGACTCCATCTTTTTGAAGCTCTTTCTTTATTTCACCAACAGTGTAGTCACCATAATGAACCATACTAGCTATTAAAGCTGCATCGGCATTACCTTTAGTTAAAACTTCAGTTAAATGTTCAGGTTTACCAGCACCACCAGAAGCAACAACAGGTACAGGTACAGCATCGCTGATCATTTTAGTTAACTTCATTTCATAACCATTTTTCATACCATCTGCGTCTATAGAATTCAGGACAATTTCTCCGGCACCTAATCGAACACCTTCTTTAGCCCACTCTAAAGCATCCCAGTCTGTAACATTTCGCCCACCACTTGTTACAATTCTATAACCTGAAGGACATGTGGGGTCTGCTTTAGCATCCATGGCTAAAACTATACACTGAGCACCAAAAACATCTGCACCTTCTTTGATAATTGATGGATTACGAACTGCCCCAGAGTTAAGGCTGACCTTTTCTGCTCCAGCATCTATAACTGCTCTAATATCTTCTAAACTATTAATTCCACCACCAACTGTAAATGGGATAAATATTTTTTTTGCAACTTCTTTAACAACGTCTATCATTATTCCACGTTTGTCGCTTGAGGCAGTAATATCGTAAAAAACAAGTTCATCAACACCTTGTTTATAATAGTCTTGTGCCATAGAAACAGGGTCACCTATATCAACATTACCCTGAAATTTGATACCCTTAGTAGTTTTTCCATCTCTTACATCTAAACATACAACAATCCTTTTTTGAAACATACTTTACCTCTTAGCTTATTTTATCAAAAAGCAAAAATAAAAAAAAGAGTTATTATTATTTTGCAGTTTATTAAAGTTGCATATATAATAAAGGAATGGTTGAAACGACAGCGGTTATTAATAATGAAAAAGGTATACATGTAAGACCTAGCGGAATTATATTTAAGGCAATATTAGGATATACTGGTAATATCATTGTTGTAAAAAACAGTATAGAAACTCCTGTAAGAGATATCATATCAATATTAACTCTAGGTTTAGCAAAAGATACAAATATTATTATACGTATTGATGGTCCTGATGAGGCCAGAATGTTAAGTATTTTAAAAGAACTATTTGAAAGGTCATTTGAATTCGAAGAGATGTGAAATCAACAATAAAATGATATAGATAATCCCCCTAAGGGATTATCCTATAATTAAGCTTCCTGAATATACTGACAGATCACATCACCCATTTCAATTGTAGAAATAGATGGTCCACCACAAGCAATATCACCAGTTCGTTTACCACCAGTAACTGCTTTATCAACTGCACTTCTTATAGCTTCTGCTGCTTTATCTTCACTAAATGAAGACTCTAACATCATGGCTAAAGATAAGATCTGTGCTATTGGATTTGCAAGGTTTTTACCAGCAATATCTGGAGCTGATCCACCTGAAGGTTCAAACAAACTAATGCTTTCACCATATGATGCGGAAGGTAACATTCCTAAAGAACCACAAATAGCTGCAGATTCATCTGATAAGATATCACCAAATAGATTTGTAGTTAAAATAACATCATACTGTAATGGATTTAACATTAACTGCATTGCAGCATTATCAACATACTGATGATTTAAAGCTACTTCAGGATATTCTTTTGAAACTTCCTCAACTACTCGTCTCCATAACTTTGAACTTGATAGTACATTAGCTTTATCAACTGATGTTACTTTTTTATCTCTTTTCATCGCAATATCAAATGCAGCTCTTGCAATCTGCTGAACATTTTCTTTTGTGTATCTCATTGTATCAAAAGCTTCATTTTCTTCTAACATTTTTGGTTGCCCAAAATATACACCATATGCTAATTCTCGAACTGTAACAAAATCTACTTTTTCTGTTAAAATTCTAGATGATAGTGGTGACATCTCTTTAAGTTCTTCGTATATAACTGCAGGCCTAATATTTGCAAATAGATTAAGAAGTTTTCTAAGTGCTAATAAACCACCTAACTCTGGTGTTAATTCAGGAGCAAGGTTTTCCCATTTAGGACCACCGATACTTCCTAAAAATACAGCGTCTGATCTTAAGCAGATCTCTTTTGTAGCTTCTGGTAGAGGATGTCCAGCAGCATCGTAACCTGCACCACCAATTAATCCCTCTTCTAATTTACATGTAAAACCAAATTTGCCTTCTACAACTTTTAATACTCTTAATGCTTGAACCATTACTTCTGGACCAATACCGTCTCCAGGTAAAACTGCAATATTATACGCCACTTTATTCTCCTCTTTTTACTCTATTTAATGCACAAAGTAGTGCTTTTATTGATGCTGTATTTATACTTGAATCGATTCCAACTCCATATACAATATCTCCAGTACCAGTAACAACTCCAATATATGCAACTGCTTTAGAATCAGCACCTTCAGATAATGAGTGCTCAGAATAGTCATGAAACTTAAGATCTTTCCCTGTTATAGGAATAATTCCATTAAAAAAGCTGTCTATAGGTCCATTTCCATTTCCAGTTACTTTGAATGTATTATCACCATCTGTTACTTCAGCTGATATTGTTGTCTCTTTACTACTAGTAGTTATTGTATAATCCAATAAAGAGTATGGAGAATCTACATATAAATATTCTTTATTAAAAGAATTTAATATGTTTTCTGGTGATAATTCACTACCTGTTTCATCGGTAATTTTCTGTATGATCCTACTAAACTCAGGATGCATAGTTTTGGGTAGTTTGTAGCCATAACTATTTTCTAAAACAAATGCTACACCACCTTTACCTGATTGAGAATTAATTCTTATTATCTCTTCGTAAACTCTATTAAGATCCGATGGGTCTATAGGCAGATATGGTACTTCCCAGACATGATTACCAGATTTATTATGTGCCTCAAGTCCTTTTCTAATAGCATCCTGATGGGAGCCAGAAAAAGCTGTATATACTAAATTACCAGCCCAGGGATGTCTTGGTGCAATAGTCATTCTTGTACATCTTGTGTATATCTCAATAATTTTATCTATATTAGAAAAATTTAACCCAGGATCAATACCTTGAGTATATAAATTCATACCAACATTTACTAAGTCAACATTACCAGTTCTTTCTCCATTTCCAAAAAGAGTTCCCTCTACCCTATCTGCACCTGCTAAAACACCAAGTTCTGTGGCTGCAGTAGCTGTACCTCTATCGTTATGAGCATGTAAACTAATTAGAACTTTATCTCTATCTTTAACATTTTTACAAAACCACTCAATCTGGTCAGCATGAATATTAGGTGTAGACATCTCTACAGTTCCAGGTAAATTTAAAATAAGTCTATTATTAACTGTTGGTTTTATAACATCCATAACTGCTTCGCAAATTTCTAAAGCATAATCTAACTCTGTTCCAGTAAAACTCTCTGGAGAGTATTCGAAACGAACATTACCTTTAAAATCCCCAGCTATTTTTTTAATAAGTTTTGCCCCGGCAACTGCAATCTCAGTTATCTGTTTTCGACTTTTATTAAAAACAACATCTCTTTGAAGTTTAGATGTAGAGTTATAAAAATGAATAATTATATTTTTAACACCCTCTAAAGCTTCAAAAGATCTTTTTATTAAATGCTCTCGACATTGGGTTAATATTTGAATGTTTACATCATCTGGTATTAATTTTTCATCTACTAAACGACGTACAAAGTTAAATTCTGTTTCTGATGCAGATGGGAAACCTACTTCAATCTCTTTAAATCCCATTTCTACTAGGAGTTTAAAATACTCAACTTTTTCGTTAATACTCATCGGTATAGGTAAAGATTGATTACCATCTCTTAAATCGACACTACACCAGAGAGGAGCTTTGTCCAAAATTTTTGTTGGCCACTCTCTATTATCCAGATTAACTGGCGGATACTTCTTATACTTAGTAAAGTCCATAACGCTCCCCCTAGGTTTCATTGGCAAGTTATAACCTTAGTTATACCGGCCTTAAAATATACTTAAGTAACTTTACTAATAATTAAGAAGCTTTTCAAGATATCTACAAGAAATAATTTCATTTATAATAAGAAAAGGCTACAGTATAACTGTAGCCAGAGGAGTATAGAAAAAATATTTTGTTAAGGTAAAATTAACCTTTTATAGCACCACCAACTACACCTTTTGTAATACTTTTATTAAAAATAGCATATAAAACAATCATAGGTATAATTGAAATTACTAAACCTGCCATCTGCAAGTGGTACTCTGGAGTTCTAGGATTTGCAAAAGCAATAATAGTTGGGGGTAAAGCTTTTGTATGTCTATTAGATAAAATAAAACCTAATAAGAACTCATTCCATGTTCCAAGTGCTGTAATAATAGCAATTGTTGCCATTACAGGTTTAGTCATTGGTAATATAATCTGTATAAATGCCTGAAATCTCCCACAACCATCTATTTCAGCCGATTCAACTAAGGAGTCAGGAAGACCTTTAATAAAATCCGCAGCTATAAATACGGCCATTGGTAATGCAACTGCAGAGTAAGTTAAAATTATCCCAAGCCGTGCATTAGATCCAGTTAAACCAAATGTTTTTAACATTAAAAACAGAGGTATCATTATAGAGTGGGTAGATATAAGAATACCTAAACCTACCGCTGCTTTTAATACCTTTGTGAGTTTTTTAAATGGTGATTTCGCAAATACATATGCAGCCATCATTGAAGCTATTAAAACGATAATTAGAGTAAAAACTAAGTATATTGTCGAGTTCATATAACCTGTACCAATATTACCTACTTCCCAAGCCTCAGAAAAGTTACCCCATTGTGGTACTTCTGCGAAAGCTAAAGGATCGTTCTGAATCTCACTTTTTGTTTTTATTGACGAATAACCAAGCCAAAATAGTGGATAAGTTGTAAAAATCACAAATGATATAAAAAGAGCATATACCACTAATTTTCCTAATGGAGTATGTTTGTTTATTGAGTTTGTACTATCCATCTTACCCCTCCTGTAATGGGTCTAGCTTTTTACCAGCCCAGCTTGATACAGCAATCAATAGCATACTAATTGCAACGATAATAACAGATACCGCACTACCAAATGCCATTTTATATGTTTTAAAACCGTTATGGTACATATATGTTGCTAATACAATATTTTTATTACCAAGTCCCTTTCCATCGTTTGGAGCCATTGCATAAATTAAGTCAAAACTCTTTAATGAACCGGCAATTGCTAATATTGCATTTATTATAATAATCCCTGATAAAGCAGGAGCAATTATTCTTGCAAAAATCTGCATTTCAGATGCACCATCAATAGAAGCTGCTTCTACAATTCCACTGTCTAGTTTTTGCATATTAGCTAAAAACATTAACATATAAAAACCAGTATAAATAAATAACATACCGATTAGAATTGGAACCATTGCTTGATTATCAGAAATAAACCATTTAAATGTAAACTTTGGATCGGCGGTAATTAGTCGCATTAACCCTGTTGCTGCCCCACGAATATCAAAAAAGCTTTGGAATATTCGACCAATAACTACTGTTGATATAACCTGTGGCATAAAAACCATTGCTTGGAAAAACGATGGTGCTTTTACCATATTTCTAAAAAGGAAATATGCTAATAAAAGACCTAATGGTATCTGACCAAATACAGATAAAGCAACAACTAACATGTTGTTTTTAAATCCTAACCAAAAGACAGGATCAGAGAATATTTTTATAAAGTTAGCAAACCCTATAAAACCCCATTCCTGATTTGGTCTAAAGTCATTATTAGTAAAAGCAAAACCTAAACTTGCCACAATCGGACCGGCAATAATCGCTATATAAAGAATCATACATGGTGCAACCATGGCTATATAAAATAACAGATCCCCTCTTTTACGTAATTTGTTTTTCACTCTACCCTCCCATGAAAAAAAAGAAGTACAAAGTATGACCCTTGTACTTCTTATGTTAATTAAAATTAGTTATTTCTAGTTCTCGTCGTAAACTTTCTGAGTTTTATCAGCTAATTCTTGAGGAGTAATTGAACCTAACCATATTTCAATAATACCATCACTAAATGTAGAAGTAGTAGTACCATCGATATAATCACCAACTGTGTCAGTAATTGAACTTAAACCAGCGATATACGATGCAGAAGGTTCAGTACCAACTTTGTAAACAATATCACCTTTCACTTTAAATGAAGGTACAGCACCAGAAAGTCTAGCTCTAACTAAAGAAGCTTCTTCACCAGACATATACTGAATTAACTTAGTTACAGCAGCTTTTCTTGCAGGATCTACAGTTGCAGATTTCATTACAGCGTAACCAGCAGAGTATCCACCGTTACCAGAACCAGCAGCAATTTCACCTGGTACAGCAATAAACTGATTCCATGTAAAGTTAGTTAAAGTAACCTGTGCAGCTCTCCAACCACCATCAATCATATATAATGCTTCGTTATTGTTAAACTGTGCTAAAGAAACACCGTAGTCTGCTTGTAAAGTATCTTCTGTAACAACACCGTCGTCAAACATTTTTTTAATAAACTCAAATGCCTTAACTGAAGGAGCATCTGTAAACTTAGCTTTTTTAGCAATTAAATCTTTAGCATGCTGAGCACCACCAAATCTTCCAACTAATACTGAGTATACAAAAGTATTGTGACACCAAGCTGTAGCACCAGGATATGCAAGAGCTGAAATACCGTTAGCTTGTGCAATTTCACTTTGAGCTAATAACTCTTCGTAAGTTGTTGCAATTTCTAAACCTAATTCAGCTAATAAATCATCGTTTGAATACATAACAGTATGTGCTTGTTTTGCATTTGGAATTGAAAATAACTCACCATTTTTACCACCACCAGCTAAAGCACCGTCATGGAATAAAGAAGCGTCAACAAATTGTAATTGATCAATTTCTTGTTGTGCATCCATAACTGGTTGATGTCTTGAACCACCATTCCACATATATGCCATATCTAATTGCTCACCACCAGCTAAAGTAGCCTGTAATTTTTGGTGATATAGTTCGTCATACTGCATATCCCACTCAATTTCTACTTCAGGGTTAGCAGCCATGTAGTTCTCAATATTTTCTACAAACATTTTTCCATCAGGAGTACTTGCGTCACCATAACCAAGAACAACTAATTTTACTTTCTCTGCAGGAGCTTCTTCATTACTACCAGCAAATACACTTCCAACTGCTAATAAAGCAACCATTAACATTAAAACAACATTTCGAATTTTCATTAAATTCCTCCATTTAATTATCAAATAAAGTCAGAAAAAAGATTTTCCCAACTAATATTTCGTATATTATCTGCTTCTGATATCTCTGGAAGTCTAAATAACTTCTCCAAAAACATACAAGCAGCTCCAACTGCAACATCGTATTCTCCAAAACTAGAGGCAACAAACTTACAATTTGAAAACTTTTGTGAAAAATATCTATCGGTATACTCAGTATCAATCATCTGATTGATTCTATTTGTATACCTTTGAATATCTCCACCTATAACAACCCTCTCTGGGTTTAAAACAGAAATAATAGGAGTAAAGTTTAATAATAACTCCTCCAATACTTCATCTGTTAATACACCTTGCAACCTACCAAAAGATCGCTTAGCTTTATCTGAGCCAAACTGATAATCATCTTTACTTCGCCAGAAAAGACTTTTAAACTCACCGGATTGGTTATTAAAACCGTGGTAAACTTTATTATCAATTACTACACCCATACCAAAACCAATACCAACTTCTATATTATGAACAAGATAGTGCTTGTTTAATTCTCCTAATAGGAAAAGAAAATTCCCATTTTTCTCTTTATTGAAAAAAATCTCAGCCCATGCACAGCAGTTTGCATCGTTTTCTATTAAAAAAGGGAATAAGTACTTAAGTTTTAAATCTGCACCAATATCCCTATTTTTTATTTTAAATGGATCGGAATTGATTACCGAACCAGTTGTAGTATCAATTGTACCTGGTAGCCCTAAAGTACAACCTAATATCTTTATATCTGACTTAAACTCAGATTCAATCTTTAACATCGCAAGATCAATAATTGTCTCTAATGTTAAATCTTCTCGAATAATAATCTCTTCTTTAAACAGTAAAGAACCATCTAAACCAAGAATTGCTAACTTACATTTATCAGGTTGAATATTTAGACCAAGAACATGACCAAAATCAGTATCTATTTTTAGGTTTATTGGTTTTCTTCCACCCTTAGGCATCGAATCTCCAATATTTGCAACCTCTACTAATTCATTTTCCAATAAGATAGAAACAATACTTGATACTGATGTTTTATCTAATTGAATATCCTTAGATATATCTACCCGACTAATCCCTTCGCTCTTCCAAATACTTCTTGCTACAAGGGCAAGGTTGTGTTGTCTCTGAAAACTCTTGTTTGATGCTTTCAATTTAACTCCTTACCTACTTGGTTAAGTTAGTAAGTTAACTTAACTAACATCAATTTACTCCTGTTTACCCTGTCTGTCAAGAACTTATTAGAAAAAACTTTAAAAGGGGTATAGAGTGGCTAGAAGCATTTTAAATCGGAGTTTTATCGTAAAAACATAATCCAAAAAATCACTTTATTAAATAATAAAAACAATATATAATAAAAAAACTTTTAGATTAGTATTAAAAACAATACAAACCTAATTGCTTTTTAGATAAAACCGGATAATAATATATTAAATTGAGTTAATAGGAGTATATAAATGAGCTGGAAACTAACAGATACACATTTTGAGTTAACAGAACCTCAGGAACTAAGAAGTTGGTATAACTTTTTATCAAATCCAAGTTATGGAATTAAAATATCTCATTTAGGTGATGCATATTCAACAACAATTGAGGAACCAAGAACAGTAGTTACAAACTACGATTTTTATACTCCCAATAAAGGAAGGTTTTTATATATAAAGGATAGTGACACAGTATGGAGTCCATCCTTCTACCCTTCTGAAGTCTGTTTAGATGAGTATAAATGCATTCATGCCCCGGGATATACTAAGTTTGATTCTTCCAAAAATGGAATAAATGTTAGCCATACTATTTTTTTACCATCTGATGGTACATATGAGATTGGTTTAATAAAAGTTTTAAATAATTCTAACGTTGTTAAAAATATTTCTGTTACTCCTGAAGTTGAGTTTCTATTATATGATACTTTTGGAGTTGATCCTGTCTATTATTCATGGTTCACAAACTCGAGCTATGATAATTCTACAAACTCTTTAGTTTTTCGAAAACTTCAGGGTGATGCAGATACTATTACTGGTTTTTTTACATCTATTGATAAACCAACATCATACGATGCTAGTCTGTTTTCATTTAGGGGAAATGGATCTATGAGACGACCAGAAAATGTATTAAATGGACAATTAAAGAATTCAACAAGTGGTGGAGATCCATATATTGGAGCTTACCAATTTGATTTAACCCTACAACCAGGGGAATGCAGAGAGTTAGTTATATTTTTAGGTACTGATGAAAAAAACATAGATAAAATAAAAAGGGAATTCCCAACAGTAACCCAGGTAAAAGAGGAGTTTGAAGTTGTACAAAAGAGTTGGCAAAAGAAGGTTTTCAAGCCTGCTTTTGAAAACCTTGAGGATAGTATATTAAAAAATTATCTTAAAACATTTTTCCCCTATCAAATTTATCAGCAATCAGAGGGTTTAGTTAGAATTCCATTTAGAGGGTTCCGAGACGTTGCACAGGATGCTATGAGTCTTAGCTATTTTAATCAAAATGGTGCAAAAGAGATCATTTTAACTATGTGTACAAAACAATTTGATAATGGACGATGTCTAAGACAGTGGAATACTGGTGGAGGATTTAATGATGAAAGGGATTTTAGAGATTTAGCCTTCTGGTTACCTATAGCAGTTGAAAGATACATTTTAAACACAGGTGATGAATCTATTTTAAAAGAGAATGTTCAATTCTTTCAATCTGAAGAAAAAGCCACTGTATACGAACACTGTGTTAGAGGTATAAATTATTGTCTTCAAATTGGAGAACATGGTTTAGTTGATATGGGAATTGGGGATTGGAATGATGCACTTTCAGGATTAGGTTTAAAAGGTGGAAGTGTTTGGTTAAACCAATTTGCATACTATGCCTTAGATAAACTTGCAATTCTTGATATTAGAACCGATGAGACTCATGGATTAAACATAGAAAAGTTAAAAGATAAACTATATGACGGTGTAATGGTCTACTGGACTGGAGAATGGTTTGGTCGTGGAATAACTGAAAAAGGCGAAAAGATTGGTATGGAAGATAGAATCTTTTTACTACCACAGGCCTGGTTTACAATTTCAGGTATGGATAAAAGAGATCCGGTCAAAGCTAAAATTGCTATGGATAATATGGTTAAAAAACTAGCAACACCAAACGGACTGATGATATGTGATCCTGGTTTTGTAGAACCTGAAGAAGCTGTTGGAAATTTATCCGCCCTTGCACCTGGATTAGCTGAAAATTTTGCTGTATATAACCATGCATCACTGTATGGCGTATATGCCTTATTACAGGCAAACCGAAATGAAGAAGGTATGGAATTCTTAAAAAGAGCCCTTCCTATGTATAAAGATTTTAGGCAAACTCGAAGTGAACCATTTGTATTAGTTAATTATTATAATGGTGGTTATTATCCAGATAAAGCTGGAAATGGTGGTATCCCCTGGTTAACAGGAACTGTATGTTGGTTGGCTTTAAGTCTTTTTGATTACATAGTACCAAAAAAATTAACAATAAAAGATTAAATAGAGAGAGGTCTATATGAAAATATTTATTAGTCATCCTGGTTATACAGTCTCCACAAGCAAAAAAGCTGTTTTAAAGGCACCGGAATCGTTTACAGGTAGATCATTTTCTTTAATAAATAGAGAAAATGGGGATATTGTTTACACTGGTGAAATTGTCCGTGCTGGAACAGTTGATAATTGGAAAGATTGGTATTTCTTTAGTTTAGACTTCTCCGGTTTTAAAGAATTAGGAAGATATTATATTGATGTTGATGGAATATCTTCTGAACCTTTTTATATTGAAGAAACTATATATGATAAGTTTTTACACAATGAAATTATTAATTATTTTAAATCCCAAAGATCATCTGGTAAATGGGATAGAAAGGATAGAACAGCATCCTTTGTTGGTAAAAGAACTGGCACTGTTGATGTTAGTGGTGGCTGGTATGATGCTTCCGGTGATATTAGTAAATATTTAACTCATTTAAGTTATGCTAACTTTTTCAATCCTCAGCAAATTCCTGGTTCTGTTTGGCACATTCTAAAGCTAATTGAAAACTCAGATAAAAGAGATCATCAAACTGCTTTAATTAAACCTAGAGTTATAGATGAAGCACTATTTGGTGCAGATTTTTTAGTTCGAATGTTTGATAAAGATGGATATTTTTATTCTATAGTTTTTGATAAGTGGTCTAAGGCCCCAGAACAGAGAGAGATATGTGCCTACGAAACTCAGAAGGGCCATAAATTTGATAACTATCAGGCAGGTTATAGGCAGGGCGCTGGAGTATCAATTGCCGCATTGGCTAAAGCTTCAACTTTAGAAGAACAAGGCGAATTTTCATCTAAAACATATTTAGATATTGCAATAAAGGCTTTTGATCATTTAGAAATAAATAATACAAAGTATTTAGACGATGGTGAAGAAAATATAATAGATGATTATTGCGCTCTATTAGCTGCAACTGAACTATTTAAAGTTACCGGTGATAAAAAACATAAAAATGCTGCAGATAAGAGAGCTAAATCTCTAATGGACCGACAAACTTCTGATAATAATATTAATAACTGGTTTAGAGCAGATAATGTAGACAGACCATATTTCCATGCAGCAGAAGCTGGTTTTCCAATTATATCTTTAATTGAATATTTATCTATTGAAGATAGTTCTGAAGTTAAAAGTGTAATTAAAAATGCTCTTAATTACGAACTAGAAATTACAAGTGAAGTGACTAACCCATTTGGATATGCTAGGCAATATACTGTGGATACTGATGATGTAAGGAAGACGGCATTTTTTATACCCCATAAAAATGAGACAGGTTACTGGTGGCAAGGTGAAAATGCTAGAATAGCATCCTTAGCTGCGGCAGCTTACATGGGATCCTTGCTATTTTCAGATGATAAAGAGTTTTCTGATAAATTATTAACATTTGGAAATAATCAAATGCACTGGATTCTAGGTTTAAACCCCTACGATATGTGTATGTTATATGGTAGAGGAAGAAATACTCCTGATTATGCTGCTGCATATCCAAGTTTTCCTGGTGGAATATGTAACGGTATAACTGGTGGATTTTTAGATGAATCTGATATAGACTTTCAACCAGAGTGTGCAAACACCGGAGATAATACATGGAGATGGGGTGAGCAATGGATACCACATGCAAGTTGGTTTTTATTTGCGTCATCTATAATTAAGTGACATTAAAAAAATACTATTTAGATAATAAAATATATAATTTTGAAGCTAAAATAACCTCTATCACTAAAAATGATAGAGGTTTGTATCTTATAGAACTAAATGAGACATACTTTTATCCTGAAGGTGGTGGACAGCCCGGGGATAGAGGTTTAATTGGTAATATAAAAGTTATAGATACAATAAAAGAGAATGATAATATTCTACATATCTTAGAAAAAGAACCTCTTGATAAAGTTGTTACATGTGTAATAGACAGAGACCATAGAGAACATTTTATGGTTCAACATAGTGGTCAGCATCTAATATCTGCAGTATTAAAAAAAGAGTTAGATTTAGATACATTAAGTGTTCATTTAGGTGAAAATGAGACAACTATTGAGATCGATTCTACACAAATAAATGATAATGATTTACTTAACATAGAAAATAGATGTTTTGAACTAATTTCTAATAATAATAATATAATTTATCATGAAACAGATGATGAAGGGTTAAAAGATTTTAATATAAGACGTAGCTCAAAATATTCAGGATATATTAGAGTTGTTGAAATTGAAGGCTATGACTGTGTTCCCTGTGGAGGTCTGCATTTATCTAACATTTCACAAATTGGTCTTATTAAAATCACTGGTTATGAAAAAATTAGAGGTAATATCAGATTAACATTTCTAATTGGTATAAACGCTTTAAAAGATTATCAAAATAAAACTTCAATTATTCATAAAATAAACAAAGAACTTTCTACTAGAGATAATGAAATACCTGGTGGTCTATTAACTTTAAAAAACAGTGTTTCCAAACTTAAACAGGAACAAAAAAGTATTAGTGAGATATTGATAAAAAACAGTATTAAATCTATCCAACAAGAGAAACAAAGTTTCATTATTTTCGAAAACATACCATCTAAAATTACTCAAAAGCTTGCTTCAGAATTAGTTAATAAACTGGAGAATGCCCTATTAGTTATAAATTTAGGAGAAAACTTAAACTGGTATCTAATTGATTCATCAAATCCGATTATAGATTTTGATAAGTTTAAATCTGACGTTTTACCAATAATTAATGGTAAAGGTGGTGGTCGAAGTCCATTATGGCAAGGTGCTGGAGGAAAACATAATCTGGAAGAATTTAGATCAAATTTTCTTTTATTAATAAATTAGTGAGTATTTCAACTATGTCTATTAAGTTTATATTTTAAACACCTACATAGAAATTTTATTCTACGATCTATAATTCAACTTACTTCCTTTTAAACAAGATTCTAATTGACTTTCCCTATTATGATGTTTATCTTTTTACTAATGGATAAAATGTTAAAAACGATAAAAGATAATAATTTAGCAGCCGGCCTTATTAAAGGTAAATGGGGTCTTGAGAAAGAAAACCTCAGGGTTGATACAGATGGAAAATTAGCACTAACACCACACCCAACAATCCTTGGTGACAAGCTAACCCATCCATATATAACGACAGACTTCTCAGAAAGTCAAATAGAGATGATTACACCACCATCTAACTCCATAGATGAAGCTTATTATATGCTTGAGAATATTCACGATATTGTTAATGAAAACTTACCTAAAGATGAATACCTATGGACTAGTAGTATGCCTCCAATAATACCTGATGATAATGATATTCCAATTGCAAATTATGGTTCAAGTCCTGATGCTCAAGCTAAAATGAAATATAGAGAGTATATTGCTGAAAAATATGGTAAACATAAACAGTTAATTTCTGGAATACATTATAATTTCTCTTTTAGAAATTCTTTTTTACATGAACTATATAAATTTGAAGAAAAACAAGATTCTTACTATGACTTTAAAAATAGATTATATCTAACAATTTCAAGAAACTTACTTAAACACCAATGGTTAATTACATATTTATTAGGTGCTAATGTAGCAACTCATTCAACATATAAATTATGTTGTGAAACTGCAAAAGAGTTCAGGCGGGGTGAAGAGTTTATATTTGACGATGCTTGTTCTTATAGAAACAGTATATGTGGATACAGGAATAATGAGGATTTTAGAGTATCTTTTGATACACTAGATGAGAATATAAGTGACTTAAAGTCATTAATATCCAAAGGTGCATTAAATTGTGTAAATGAATATTATAGTCCTGTTAGATTAAAGAACAGTAAAGATCAAAATACTTTCACTGAACTTGAAAAAGAAGGAATTGAGTATATAGAACTAAGAATGATAGATCTTAATCCTTTAACAAAAGTTGGGATTAGTAAAGGTGATATTCACTTAGTACATCTAATAATACTTTCTAGCTTATTATATCCATGTAGCCTTTATGATCAGGATGCACAAAGTAAAGCTATAGAGAAACAAAACTTTGTTAGCTTACATGGTAGAAAACTTAATGATGAACTAAAAGAAGAGGGACTTTTCTTTTTCGAGAGAGTAAAAAATGTTTTAGATACGTTAAATATTAATAATAATTATTATAATTCAATAATATCTAATGCAATAAATAAGTTAAATGGAAAAGTTAAACCATACTCTGAAAACATATATAAACTTGTAGAAAAGAAGGGTTATATTAATCATCACCTTTCTGTAGCTAAACAAAATAAAACTGATTCATTATCTAAAAGATTCTCTTTAAAAGGTTATGAAGAACTTGAGTTATCAACCCAAATATTAGTGAAAGAAGCTCTTCTAAAAGGCTTAAAAGTAAAAATATTAGATGTTAATGAGAACTTTATAAGTATAAGAAGTGGAGAGAAAATTGAATATATAAAACAGGCTACAAAAACTAGTCTAGATAGTTATTCAACTGTATTAGTAATGGAAAATAAAGCTATAACTAAAAGGGTTTTAGCTGAAAATGGTGTATCTGTTCCTCAGGGAGGGATATATACAAACAAATTAGCTGCAATAGATGACTTTTATAAATACAACTCTAAAAAAATTGTAATAAAACCTAATAATACAAATTTTGGTATTGGTATTACAATTTTAAACAGTGGTTTTAGTAAAGTTGATTTTGAGCAAGGTATCAATTTAGGTTTTGCAAATGATGAAACAGTTTTAATAGAGACATTTTTCCCTGGTGAAGAATATAGGTTTACAATTATAAACAGTGAAGTTTGTGGAATACTAAAAAGGGTTCCAGCTAATATCATAGGTGATGGGAAATCAACTATAGAACAGTTAATTACAATTAAGAACCAAGATCCACTTAGAGGTTTAGGGTATAAAAAACCTTTAGAACACCTTAAATTAGGTGAATCAGAATTACTCTTTTTAAAAAATCAAAATCTGAACATTGCTTCTATTCCTAATAAGGATGAATTGATTTACATAAGGGAAAACTCTAATATTAGTACAGGTGGTGACAGTTTAGATTTCACTGATAGTGTTGATAAAAGTTATTTTGTTGAGGCAATAAAAGCTGCAAAAGCTGTTGGAGCCAATATTACTGGTGTTGATATGATGATTAAAGATATAAAAGAGAAAAGAACTAATGATAATGCAACTATAATAGAGCTAAACTTTAACCCTGCAATTCATATCCATTGTTATCCATACAGAGGAAAAAATAGAAAGCTTGGGGTTAAAGTATTAGAAGCTTTAGGATTCTAGAAACATCATTATCTTAGACTTGTATTCATCTGATATCTCAAATAGATTAAAAATATAGTCATCGATATCTTTATACTCGATTTCATTAGAAATGACTCTGTTAGATAAAGAGGTTAATATCTTTTTTTCATCAGAGGTTAAGTTTGGAATGGGTAGAGTCTCAATATCCCCTCTTAGTACTTTTAGAGCATTAAATTTCTTTTTATATATAAATTTGTAAAGTGCTGAATTAAATAGAGCACCAATTATTTTAATAGGATAATTAGGAACTTTTGGGATAAGAATATTTGCACTATTCAGTGTTAAAAGCTGTTTATCATCATAAGCAAAAACTAGGTCTTTGGATATAAATTTATATACTAATTTCTCAGGAGCTCTATATAGATGTTCAGGAGCACATTGCTGAAATAGTTTTGGATTAAACTCTATATAATTAGTTGCCAATTTAAATTTTAGTGGTTCTAAGTCCTTTCCCTTAAAAAGTGGTTCAAGATTTTCGTCGATTATTTTTTTTATGTGTAAGTTATTATTTCCAGTAACAATTCCTAAAGCCCAATCAGCACTATTTTCTAATGTTACATGGGGTTTATTATATACATTCTCAATTATATTTTGGTCAGTATTTGAGCAATAAAGGTCAATTATTCTGTTATGATTAGATAAAAATCTATTTTGTTTAATACTATATTCGTTTTGTGTTGTCTCTAGTTTAACAACGGTATCATTGACCGGTAATGTATTTATACCATCAATTCTAATAACTGAGGAAAATACATTTTTAAACATCCGCCCACCACTTTGTATAAATTTAATTTGGGAGTTATTTAGAAGATGGGATCTAATATCTTGGTGATTTTTTACATATAAAATAGATTCAGGAAGTACAAATGAATATATACCGCCATTTTTAAGATGTGTTAATGCAAAGGTCAAAAAGAATGAAAAACTCTCTTTTGACTGTATCTCAGGATATATATCTTTTAACTGTTTTAATGTAGTTAAATTAATTTTAGCACCCCAGGGAGGATTTGTTGCTATTAAAGAAAAATCTCCTTCCACCCAATTGGTTAATGAGTTGCAGTGAAATATATTAGGAGTAAAATCCCGCTCATGATAATGTAATAATAGGTTTACTTTTGCTATCCTTACTGCGATTTCATCAATATCTGCACCCCAAATTAAATTTGGATCTAGGATATCATCTGCCATTGTTAAAAGAAATTGCCCTGTTCCACAACAAGGATCTAGAACCTTACTTTCAGGTGTTATATTATCTTTTACAATCTTAGAAACTAATGAAGGCGGTGTATAATATGAGCCTAATGATGACTTTGTACCCTCTTGCATAATTGATTGATGAATAATACCTAACAGATCAATTTCAGTTGGTAGAGGAACTTCTAAAAGGAAATTACAATATAGATTATCTTTTTTAATCTCTTTTTTATGAATCTGCTCATACCAGTTTTTTAATTCCTCAAAAACTGACTCACGTTTAAAATAATTTGAATTCTCAAATTTTAGAGCTTCATATAAATGTTCTTTTTCTATATCGTCTGTTTTAACCAGTGCATTTATTGCCAATAAAAAAAGTGCTTGTTCGGGTTTAATATTATACTTAGTAATAAAAGTTATAATTTCCTCTAATCCTGTTATGGATTCAGGATTCTTTAGATACTCTAAAGGTATAAACTGGTTCTTGGATCTACTTTTATTTGCCCTGCTCTCAAGTCTTTTAAGTTCTCCACTATCTAATTTACTCTGAAGTGTAGAAACATCTGATGGTGAGTATAATTTATTATGAACTGGCGCAAGATATCCTTGTTTTTCCCAGTTTTTAACACTTGCTTTAGATATCTTTAATTTTGAGGCAACTTCTTGAATTGTTAAGAGATTCATATAGCTATATTAAATGCTTTATTAAGCTGTTACAAGGAGATTCATATAATAAATAACTTGATTCTTCTTGACAAATATAGTTTTATAATAGGATGAAAAAAATATTATTAGTTACACTATTATTAGCCGCGTTTAACCTTTATTCAGAAGATCGATTAACATCATATTCAATAAGTGCTGGAACAGAGTACCTAGAAGAGTTTTTTGTTAATTTTGGGTTTTCTTTAATAAAACCACTAAATGACAATAAAGAACTTGATATAAAGGTTGCTCTTAATTTAAATACTGAAAATGTAGATGAAAATGATGATGTAGAACCTATGTTTAACATTCCTATTAAGGTTGGGATTAATTTTTTATTTCCACAAAATGAAGTTTTCACTTTTTTAGTTGGTACAGGTTTAAGTCCTACAATTAGATTAACAGGTGATGATAAAGGTTTTTTAATTGGTCCTAATATAAAATTAGGAGCAAGATATAAAATCCATCCATCAATGAATATTATATTAGAAGCTTGCCAATCTCTTTTAATTGGTGAACCAGATTGGATGTATCCATCTACGGAAGTTGTATTAGGTGTTAACTTTTATCTTTAATAGTTATATAAACTAGCAACTGATATGTCATAAATATCAGTTGCTGTTATCTATTGTTTCAAAAAAGTCCCATTATTATATTCATTAAAAGCAACTTGTAACTCTTCCTGGGTATTCATGACAATAGGTCCACTCCAAGCAATCGCTTCATTAAGTGGTTCTCCTGATATTAGTAAAAACCTAATACCCTCTTTCCCTGAACTAATTTTAATAACATCTCCAGATGTAAATAGTACTAGATCTAACTTTTTGACAGGTTCTAATTTTAATGTAGAATGTATTTCCCCACTACCTTCAAAAACATATAAAAATGTATTTTTTTTATCACTAACAATAATCTCTTTTTCTACATCTGGTAGAATATAAATATCAAGGTATAGAGGATTTGTGATAATTTCAGATACAGGTCCTTGTACACCTTTATATTCACCAGTAATCACTTTAATTAAACTACCATCTTCGTCTGTAACTAATGGAATATCATCTGATTTTATTTCCTGATACCTAGGATTCATCATCTTATGGGTCGAAGGTAGATTAGACCATAACTGAAACCCTAAATACAGGTTACCAGCTCCCTCTAAAGGCATCTCTTGGTGAACTATTCCACTCCCAGCTGTCATCCACTGAACATCCCCAGACTCTAACTTACCCTTATTACCAAGACTATCTTCATGGTAGATTCCACCCTTTATCATATATGTAATTGTTTCAATTCCTCTATGTGGGTGCCATGGGAAACCAGCCATCTCTTTTGTTGGGTCTCTGTTTTCAAAATGATCTAACATTAAAAATGGATCGGTATCATCTACTTCATCAATTCCAATAACTCTATTTAGTTCTACACCAGCTCCATCAGTAACTCTTTGAGGTGTTTTTATCTTTTTTATTCCTTTAATATTCATAATTTCTCTCCTATGGATAGACTTATCTTTTTCATTAAACCTGATAATTCAATTTTTTCTTCTTTGTTAATTCCACTTAAAAGATGATTCAGAGTTTTTACATGTTTTGGGAAAAAGTTACTAATAACATCTCTTCCTTTTTCTGTTAAAATAATAGTTCTACTTCTTTTATCGATTTCTGATACTTGTTTTTTTACTAATTCTAATTTTTCTAAGTTTTTTATTACTAAACCAATATTACCACTAGACGAAAATGCCTTTTCAATAATTTCATTAACTGTTAGTGGACCTTTATGTAATAAGGCTTCCAAAACAATAAATTGTGTTTGTGATAAACCTTCTGATAAAATCTGGGGTGTTATACCTAATTCTACAGACTTCATTAACTTTGTAATTGATATTATTAACTTTAAATTAACGTTAGTTTCATCTACTTTGTTACTATCCATACCTACAAAGTATCTCCATGTAGAGATAAAGTCAAGAAATTAACAGTAATAATTATCATTTAAATTAAATGTTTTATTCATAATTCTGTAGGTCAAAGTAAAAACCTATTTTAATTCGTAAATATAGATAGGTGCATAAGTTTTACTATTTACATATTCAACAGTTGTTGCCGTCCACCCAGGCATAGCAAAAGCAATTGATATTAATACTGTACCTTTTGGTAAATCCTTTTCAAACCTACTTCTTAACTTCTTCATTATAGGTCCTGATAAATATGTAATATATATAGTTTCATCATCTAAGGGTGCATTTAAGAAGTTTTGAAGTTTCCAGTTTATATTTGGTTGTCTCTTAAGAAATGTAAAAACTTTCCCTACGAAATAGGGTATTATAGAAAGTTCTACAGCAGTATAGTATTGCTCTGGATATCGTACTGAAAGTTTATTAACAATACCTCCCCAACCGGCACCTAATTCTGTTATATTTGATATGTTTTTATACCTGGAGATAATATTTAAAACTAATAACCTCTCATTATAAGATGAAGGCATAGGAACAACTCCTGTTTTAAAACTATAAAAGATTATTAATATCATAATTAGAATGGAAATTGGTATAATTAGAAACATATATATTAGATTACATGTTATAAAAATAGTTTTATAGATGTTTGCAGATTATTATACCAGTAAGTAATATCTTATATATACAGAGAATATTTTCTAGCCTTTAAATTCTTCTTTAATTTTTAGAATCTCAGGTATGATTTCAAGGAATTTATCAATTAAATCAGGATCAAAATGTTTACCCTTTTCCTGAATTAGAAGTTCTAAAGCCTTTTCAACACTCCACGCTTTTTTATATGGCCTCTCACTTGTTAAAGCATCAAATACATCAGAAACACCCACAATACGGCCATAAATAGGTATATCTTCACCTTTTATTCCATTAGGATAACCTGAACCATCCCACTTTTCATGGTGAGTAATTGCACAATTTTTAGCCTCAGAAATGATATCTGCATCTGCTTCACCTAAGATGTCATACCCTATTTGTGCATGTTTTTTCATAATATTCCATTCTTCTGCATCCAGTGGTCCTTTTTTTAATAAAATGTGATCCGGGATACCTATTTTACCTATATCATGCATTGGAGCTACATTTAAAAGTAATTTAGATTCTTCGTCACTCATTCCTATCTTTTTTGCCAAAAGTTGAGCGTACTTACTCATTCTTATAACATGCATTCCTGTTTCATTATCTTTAAACTCTCCAGCCTTAGCTAATCTCCGTATAATTTTTAATCTGGTATTTTCGAGTTCATTGGTCCTCTCTTTTACAATATCTTCAAGATGTTTTTTTTGGTCATTTATTAACAGATGGGTCTTTACCCTTGCCAGGACAACAGCTGGACGGACCGGTTTAGCAATATAATCAACTGCTCCCAATCCAAACCCAGTTTCTTCATCAACATCTTCATCTTTTGCTGATACAAAAATTATAGGAATATTTTTTGTGAAAAATGACTGCTTAAGTTTTCTGCAAACTTCAAATCCATCCATTTCAGGCATCATAACGTCGAGTAAAATAAGATCAGGTTTAACGCTATTGTTATTAATTATTTTTAATGCCTGTATCCCATTTTTTGCAAAGAGGACTTCATAGTCATCTTTTAAGATATTATATAAAACCTGAAGATTAGTATTAATATCATCAACAATAAGTATTTGTTGTTTGTTAGTATTCATGAAGAACTCCTATTTTAATTATTACTGTTGACTAATCAATATTCAAATCATATTTAATATTAAATTTTGATAGAAGTTCAAGAGCAACATCAAATTCATAATCTTCAACTTTAATACTAATAGTTTTAATCTGGTCTTTTATTTCCACTGACCTAAGCTTTAACAATATTTCATCCATGATATCTGTTGCCTTCATGTTATATTCTTTAAGATTTTTTGCTAGTTCTAAAAAAAGCTTATGAAATTCTATTAGTTCTTTATCTATATCTATACTTTCATCATGGGTAACATAATCAGTTTCCTCTTTATTAAGGCATTCATACCTGTCTATTGATTCCAATACCTTAAGCAGTTCATCCTCAAATTCCGTGAAATAAATTGGTATTGAGTTTTTATCCCACTTTGTTAAGGCGGTATCAAATTTTGTAGCTGCCTCATATAGTGATTCTGCACTGAGATTTCCAGCAGCTCCCTTAATCCCATGTATTAATTTTTCACATTTTTCATATTCTTTTTTGTTATACAATGGTTTAATGATGTCCATTACATCGATGTATTTAATCCTGAATTTTTTAATAAGTTTAATAAAAACGTCTGTGTTTCCTTTTACTCTACTTATCCCTTTTTTTACAGAAATGTACTCAATTACAGGTAATATAGATTCTATATTATTTGAACTAAGATCTCTGTCATCGATATTAATTTTTAACCACTTCTCCAGAGTTATAAATAGTAATGCTGGATCTATTGGTTTAGTGATATAGTCGTCCATACCATTATTTAGTACTTCTTCTTTTACCCCTGTCATTGCATCTGCAGTCATAGCTATAATTGGAAGAAAACTTTTAGTCTCATCTCTTCTTATAATATTTGTGGCTGTAAAACCATCCATAACTGGCATCTGTATATCCATAAAAACAAGGTCGTAATAATTTTGATTAACCATATCCACAGCAATTTTTCCATTTTGGGCAATATCTACATCCAACCCTTTATCTTCAAGAATTTCTTTTGCAACTAACTGGTTTATATCATTATCTTCTACTAAAAGTATTTTGGAATGTATTTTTTCCTTATATAACTCAGAAGATGATTTCTGAACAAGATACCTTCCTAATGGTGGTCCAAATAAATTTACAATTGAATCAAAAAGCATAGATTTGGTTATTGGTTTAATAATAAAGTCATTACATTCTAATAATTCAGCTTCTTTTTTAATATCTTCATCATCAAATCCTGTAATTAGAATAATTTTTGTTTTTTTAATATTAATTGTTTTTTTTATCTCTTCTATTGCCTTTAATCCATTTATTCCGGGCATATGATAATCCATTAATATCAGATTAAATGGATTATTCTCTGATTTTTTGACTAAATCAATTGCATCCTCACCACTATCAAGAAGTGTAATATTACAACCTAATTTTACTAAATAAGTTTCTAATATCGATTGAATTATTTTACTATCATCAACAACTAAAACCTTAAGGTCAAATTTAATTATGTCTTGTTTTATTTTTTTATTTTTTTTGCAATTAACTGTAAATGAAAACTTACTTCCTTTATGATATTCACTTTCAAAGTAAATTCGGCCCCCCATCATCTCTGTTAATTTTTTAGAGATAGCAAGCCCTAGTCCAGTACCCCCATATTTACGTGTAATAGATGTATCAGCTTGGGAAAAGGAGTGAAAAAGGTTTTTTTTGTGTTCATCTGTCATCCCGATTCCTGGATCACTGACTGTAAAACTAAGAATGATATTATCTTCTAACAATTCTACAATATTACAACTTATTATAATATTACCACTTTTAGTAAACTTAACTGCATTATTTATAAGATTAATCAGTATCTGACTTATTCTCATTGAATCACCTACTAAATTATCTGGAATCCCATTATCTATAGATACTTCCAGTTTAAGACCTTTATGTTGAGCTTTAATATTTACGATGTTCATAATACTGTCTAGAAGATCATTAAGACTAAAATCAATGTCTACTATATCAAGCTTTCCTGCTTCAATTTTTGAAAAATCAAGAATATCATTAATTATTCCAAGAAGACTCCTACCTGAACTATCAATTTTTTTTACATAATCATTTTGTTTATAATTTAAGTCTGTTTTAGATAATAAATGTGTTAAACCGATAACTGCATTCATAGGAGTTCGTATTTCATGACTCATATTTGCTAAAAAGTCACTTTTGGATTTTGTAGCAGTCTCAGCTATGTCCTGAGCCTGCCTACGGTCGGATGCTTCTATTGAAAGAGAAACATAATCTGCAATAGATCTAGAAAATGACTTTTCATCAGATTTCCAGGTACGGATATCTCCAATATGCTCATTACAGACGATCCCAATAACTTCACCTCTTAACCAAATAGGACTATCCATCTTTGAAAAAATACTCAAGGGGTCTAGATATTTTTTTTTCAACTCAGAAGTTTTATTCTCAATTCTGGTATCGTTTACTAAGATGAGTCTTTTTTCTTCAAGAATTTTAAAATAAGCAGGATAATTATATTTTGTTAAAATTAAGCCTTTTGAATGACAATTTAATGAAGATTCATACAGATCTAAACATTCTAAACTTTCTCTTTTAACATCAAATAACCAAATACTTGAACGTTCTATATTTAACCCTTTTGCGGAGGCTTCTGTTATAACTTTATACGCCTTCTCAATACTTTTATCAGTTATTTCATGACCTTTCGTTAGATCTAATAATACATCGGTGTGAAGTGCGAGCCTGAATGTTTTCTCCCTTAATGATTTTTCTCGTATTTTACGTTCAGTAATATCTTCTTTAACAGCAACAAAACTTATAATATCATTGGTTTCATTTAAAATTGGTGAGATAGAAACAAATTCCCAAAACAGATCATTATTTTTCTTTTTATTTAAAATTTCATCTTTCCAAGTATTTCCAGATAAAATAGTTTTCCACAATTTTTTGTAAAATGAGCCATTCATTTCACCTGATTTAATAATAGAAGGTTTACTACCTATAGATTCATGAGATGTATATCCTGTAACATCAGTAAAGTTCTTGTTTACATATATAATTATTCCATTTTTATCTGTTATAACAACAGAAGAAGAGCTTTGTTCTACAGCCTGGGATAATATTTTTATTTCATTTGTTCTTTGTTTAACTCTATCTTCAAGTTCTAAATTTAATTTATGAATCTCATCTTCAACTGTTTTTTTTTCAGTAATATCTTGGACTGTTCCCCTTGATTTAATAGGTTCACCATCTAAATTAAAATCAGAATCGCAGTTCTCACGGACAAATTTAATGGTTCCGTCTTTTAATTGTATTCTATGTTCAATATCATAAGGTTTTTTATTTGATAGATGTTCCTGATATACCTGATTGACTTTATCTCTATCGTCAGGATGTATAATCTCTATAAATGTCTCATACGTAGCTTCAAAATTTTTGGAATCAACACCAAAAATATCAAAAATTTCTTCAGACCAATATAACTTATTATTCACGAGATCTAATTCCCAATTACCAAGTTTTGCCATTTTTTGAGCCTGTACAAGAGTTCGTTCACTTGTTTTAAGAATTCTTTCTGACTCTTTTCTGGCGGTAATATCTTCCAATACACCAACAATATAATCAGGCTCATCCAAATTATCACTTACAAGAGATATTGTTATTTTTGTCCATATAGTGTTTCCACTTTTATGATTAATTATGAATTCCTGAACATATTTTGAAACTTCTTTATTTAGCAGCTTATTTATATTTGACATTTCAATAGACTTAAAATCTTCGTGAATTATATCAATAATATACATTTCAAGAAGCTCACGCTCTGTATTACCAGTAATATCTAAAAATCTTTTATTAGCTTTTATAAATTTACCTTCAGGACTACCATAAAAAATGCCAACAACAGACTGTTCAAAAGTATTTTTTAAATTTTTGACTAATTTTAAATTTGTATCCTTTAATTTTAACTGTAGATTATATAAACTAATTTGAGTTGTCACTCTCATTAATAATTCTTCAATCTGAAATGGTGTTGTAATATAGTCAACTCCCCCCGCTTTAAAAGCCTGTACTTTATTATAAGAGTCATCCATAGCACTAATAAAAATTATTGGGATTAATTTAAATTCTTCATATTTTTTTATCTCATGACATGCATTAAAATCATCCAATACAGACATATAAACATCCATTATAATAAGTTGTGGTGGATCTTTTTTTACACAATCTATAGCTTGAGAACCATTTTTAGCTATCTGAACATTATAACGTTCATCCTTTAAGATTGTAGATAAAGAAATAATATTTTGGAGATTATCATCCATTATAAGTACGGTATTATTTTCTACGGTCAATCATACCTCCGCCCTAATTTTATTAAAGATGTTATTTTTTAATTATATAACATGTTAATCTGATACACATTTATTTTTTCCTTATAATTAATAAGTAAGGAAAAAATGTTTAGTTTAGAATTTAAGATTATTAAAGAAGAGAAAATATGAAATAACTAGGTAATATAACTAATTAGTAATAAGTTATGTTATTAGAACAGGTAGACGATTTTATTTTAAAAGCTTTAAACTAATTGCCAATGTAACAGCCTCTACTCTATTGGATACATTTAGTTTGCTTAAAATTTTACTTACATGGACAGAAACTGTTGCACGGCTAATAAATAGTTTTTCTCCAATTTGTCTATTATTTAGGCCACTGACCATAATCTTAAGAACTTCCGTCTCTCTGGGGGTAAGGTCATCTCCTAAACGGTTACTATCTCTTCTACTATTAAGTAAAACCCGGGTGGCTTCAGGCGATAGAGTAGGAACTCCATGGGATGCAGCACGAATAGCCTCTTCCAATCTATGAACTGTAACATCTTTTAGAAGATAACTATCAGCTCCTGCTTCTATAGCTTTTTCTACAAGATCATCTTCTGGGAAGCTTGTAAGCGCTATAATTCTGATATCGGGATATTCATTTTTTATTTTTTTTATTGCAGTAATACCATCCATAACTGGCATCATCAGATCCATTAAAATAACATCAACACTATTTTTTTCACAAAATGTCACGGCTAACTGACCGTTTTTGGCCTCTCCACAGACCTCAAAATCATCGATGATAGAAAGAGCTGTTTCTAAACCAATACGCACCATCTGGTGATCATCTACAATTAATATCTTTATCATATGTCCTTCCCTCTCCACTTAAGTTCAATAATTGTGCCACAGTCAACACTGCTATTTATTTTAAAACTTATACCTTCGTCCATTGCTCTACCCTTCATATTACCGATTCCAAAGTGCCCCGGTGGTATAGTTGAAGTATCAAAACCACACCCGTTATCATCTATTCGCAGAAATGTTTCCTTTTTATCACTTTTAAATATTACTGAAGCTTTTGAACCACAAGAGTGTTTAACAATATTATTTAACGCCTCCTGGGCTACTCTATAAAAAACAATCTGTATATCAGGTTTAAGTGTAATATTTTCTTCAGTTTTAATAGATATATTAATTCCACTTTGAGCTTTTGATATAATTATTAACTGATTTAGCAGATCACTCATTGGAACCTCTGTGATTGAAGATGGTTTTAACTCCCTTAAAAGTGTTCTCATTTCAGCTAATGCTCCACTAGTTAGTGTATTAACAAGTCTGGTCTTAGTTGCTGCTTTGTTTGGATTTTTATTCCATAATTCAGGTAGGACTTCTGAAATCAGATTTGCACTAAAAAGTGTTTGAGTTACAGAATCGTGCAGATCCCTTGCAAGCCTGGTTCTCTCAGAAATTACTGCAAGTTCATTTTCTATCAAAACTCTTTTATTAGTCTGCTTCTTTACTTCATTTTCGAGTTCTATAGCTTTATTGTGGGTACTCTGAACTTTTAACCTAAATATCAATATAATAAGAAATAGTAATAAAATTATTAATAGTCCTCGAAACCACCATGTTTTCCAAAAAGCAGGATAAATTATTAGGTTAATAAATGTCCCTGTATTATTCCAGACTCCATCGTTATTTGAACCTTTGACTCTTAATTTATATCTGCCTCCAGGGAGATTTGAATACTGCCCTGATCCTATACTGTTTGTGTAGTTCCAAAAGTTGTCGTATCCCTCTAGTTTATAAGCATAATAATTGTGATTCGATTGATAAAAGTTTAGAGCTGCAAAACTAAACTCAATAGAGTTTTTTGGCCATTTTAGAGTTATAGTTTCCAGATTCTCTATCGCTTCATTAAAAACAAGGGGGATACCACTTTGCGTAAAAGATGTAAAATAGATACTGGGAATGTAACTGTTTCTAAAATTATCATCTGGATAAAATGAACTAACTCCACTCTCTGCACCAAAAAACATTATACCTGTATCACTATATATTGCTGAGTTAACATTATAAATGTCTCCGCTTAAACCATCAAATTTATTAAAGTTCACAAACTCTTCATTTTTAGGGTTAAATTTGGACAACCCCTTATTAGTGCTTATCCAGAGATAACCTTTATCATCTTCTAAAACTGCCTTTACAATATTATTAGGTAATCCACTACTTTCGCTGTATCTTTTGAATATCTGTGTGGTGTTATTAAACCTGATTAACCCACCTCTTGTTCCTATCCATATAATCCCAGATCTGTCTTCATAGAAAGTTAATATGTTATTACTATTCATATTCTTATTTAGTCTTGAATCTATAACTACTTTTTTTAAACTCTTTTTTGATCTGTTATATAATAGGATACCTCCACCTTTTGTTCCTATCCAAATGTTACCTATAGAGTCAATAAAAACTGTATTTACTTTATTATGTTCAAGATTAATCTCTATAAAATCGTCAATCTCTTTATCAAAATAAAATAGTCCATTTTCAGTTCCTATCCACACTACACCAACATCACTTGTTATGCTGTTTATTATGTAATTATCCAGATAGAAAATTGGTTTAGAATCATGAGATAAACTAGAATACATTAATAATCCTCTATCGGTTCCAACCCAGAGATCACTATCTTTAGTAAAATGTAGTGATAAAATTTCCCTATTTGATATTTGATTATCCCAAAGATTCCATTCTTTTAGTTTTGAATTATAGATATTAATTTCCCCGGAACTATTTGCTACCCATATATTACTTAAGTGATCTTTTGTGATACAACTAATACTTTTAAAATCCATATAACTATTAAAAGATGTGGTTCTTCTTTCTATTCTAAATATTCCACTGTTTGAAGATAACCAAATACCTGAAGCCATATCTTCGTCTATTGAGTAAACAGGACTATCAAAATTGTATCTTAATGGAACAAAATCCCCATTCTTAACGTTTAAAACTTTGATGCCACTCTCTGTTCCTATCCATAACAGTTCTACGGAATCAATAAATAGGGATATTATGGATCTGTCTTCTATATAATAGGATTTAATCTGCATATCTAAAGTACTGAACTTTAATAGACCATTATTCTCTGTAGCAATCCATAAATCATTGTTATAATATTTTATATCATTTACTTGATATCCATTTAAAATATTCTGAAATTCGTTTTTTTCTCTGTTAAATAGACTTAGACCACTCTTTGTTCCAATCCACAACCTTTTTTTACTATCTTCAATAATTGATAAAACACTCTCAGATGATGCAGTGTAATTATTCCAAAGGTTTTTATCCATATTGTAACTGCTTAAACCATGGTCCTCAGTGCCTACCCATATTAAACCATTTGAATCTTGGTTAACCGAAACAATATAATCACCGGCAATAGTATTATCCCAGTTTGAATCATGTTTAAAATGCCTAAAACGGTTGCTGTTTTTATCAAATAGTTCTAACCCGCTACCATATGTGCCTATCCATAGGTATCCTTTAGAATCTTCAAAAATTGTTGTTATCTGATTATTATTTAAGCTGTCACTTCTATCTGGATCTGTTTTATACTTATTAAAAGATTTTCCATCATAACGGTTAAGACCATCCTCTGTTCCAATCCATACAAATCCTTCTTTATCCACTAGAACTTTTGTTGATAAATTTGCAGATAATCCATCATCCATCTGGTAGTTGTTTATAGAAATATTGTCTAAAGATTTACTTGTAAAAGATAAGTTGGATATTGTTTCTGATGGAAGAGTTAATTTTGTTTTTGTTTCCATACAGGAAAAGAGAAGGAAGATTACTATTAAGTATAAAACTCCTTCTCTAATATTAAATATCATTATTTTAGCTCAGCTCTACCTGATGCAGTTGAAATTTCTATCTGTGGAGTATCTCCTGATTTAACAAATGTTTTTTTCATATATGTATATCCATTTTTATCAAATGTTGTTTCTGTATCAAAAGGTATCATCGATATTATCTCACCTCTATCTTCACGGGCAGTAAATACAAATTTTCCATTTACAGCTTGACCTTTATAGTCTAGAACAGAATTCCCAGAAGCCGTATTAAGGCTAAGATCGTAGTTTGTACCATTAGAAAGTTCAACAAGAATATCACTAGAGGCTCCATTAAATGTACTGGCACCAGTAATATAAATATTTGTCATATTGATATTGCCACTTGCACTATTAACATTAAAAGCACCCTCTGATGAATCAATGTTTATTTTTCCTGAAGCAGTACTTACGGCCATATCTCCGACCATATTTTCAGCAATTACTGATCCACTGGCACTGTTTATTTTCATATCACCTGTAATAGAGTTTAAGTTTATCTTTCCACTAGCAGTACTCAAGTTTGCATTTCCGTCTTGATCATAAACTGTAATTTTCCCACTTGCTGAAGATAGGTGAATCGAACCTGAGGTATTCTCAGTTGTTATACTTCCTGAAGCTGTACCAACTTTAAAACCTTTAGTAATACCGCTGATATTAACCCTCCCCGATGCGATGCTTATGTCCAGTTTGGTGTCTTCAGGTACTGTTATTGTCCATGTACTTTTACCTGAGATAGTTATTCCTCTGAATTTTTCAGTTAAAATCAGAGAGTTACCTACTTCATTAAATAAAGGAGTGTAATTTTCTTTAGGGTATGTATACTCCAGATGAACTTCAATTTTATCTGATGAACCTTTTTGTATAATACAACTTGAGCTGGCTAAGTCAATTTTAACTATCTGGGCAGGCTTAAATGTATTATCCATTGTTAACTCTTCATTACCTAGAGCATAAATTGAACCTAGTGATGAAAGCAGAACTACTGTAACTAAAACTACTAATTTTTTAATAAATAACATTTTGATCTCCTTATATTTTCCAATCTAATTAAATTATATAAGGGATAATAGAATTAGAAATCAGTCATTATGTTTATTTTGTTATAATACAAGTGTACTATATTTTTAGGGTATTTCTAATCTTTTATATCTTATGATTAAAGAAAGCATATAATTAGAGATAAAAATATATTAATTGATTAAGGGAAATAAAATGCATTACAGTGATAAAATATATTTGAACTGTAGGGGTCTATAACCCCCTACAAATGAGATGTTTATTTTAATCTTATTCTCCAGGTATAAGCTAATAAGTTCCTATCTAAATTAGGATCAAGTTTTACATTGCATGCACTATCGTCCTGTTTCCAAACAGTCTTTGATTTAGACCCTAGAAGTTGAATATGGCTAATCTCTTTATTAAGATATTTTGATAATAATCCAAGTGATTTAAAATAAACATTATCACCTGGCCAACCAAGAGTTATACCGTAAATAATATTGCCATCCTTAGACATTGTATATCTAATATCATTTCCATTACATTTATCATATTTCCAATATATCTTGCCCTTATCATTTTTAACTTTTAACTTTTGTATATCCCCTTCTCCATGTAAAAGCCATGGTCTGGTTCCAGTAATTGCTTCATCGTTATATTTTAACCATTCACCAACAATTCTAAGGGATGTTTTCTGCTCTTCACAAATGGAACCATCAGCTTTAGGACATAGTGATAACATGAGACTGCCGCCTCTTGCTGTACGGTCTATAAGACCATGTAGAATCTCCTTACCTGATCTATATGTTTGTCCTTCTGTCCAACCCCAGGAACCATGACTTATTTTCATATCATCATTCCATGGCCTAGTCATAACTTCAGGTCTATCTCTGCCTTCTTCAAACTGACTGATTCCAAATTCTTCAGGAAAGTTATATATAAGGCTTACTGGGAGTTTATTAAAGACACCAACCTCTTTTTCCCACATAATACTTTTATTAAGATAATAAGATAAAACTTCTAGAGTATATTGTTCCACTTCGCCTAAAGAAAATCTTCCACCATCAAACCACATTAGGTCTGGTTCATATTTATCTATTACTTCTTTTATTGATTCCTTCCATTGTAATAAAAAGTCTTTATAATCCGCCCCAGCAATCTGATTCCAATAAAAGTTTTTATATTTTGCATCAAAGATCTGCCAGCCTTCTTTTTTCCCTTGTTCTACAACATCCTCATTCCATGACTGATCCCATTGATTCCACTCTGGAAGAACCCAGTTATATCCACGTAAAATATGGAAAGGGGCCACAAGTTTCATCCCTCTTTTTTTAATCTCTGTAGCAAGTTCACCATAAAGATCCCTCTTTGGCCCCATTTTCCCTACGTTCCATTTATATACATCACTATCCCAGAGCCCAAAACCATCATGATGTGCCAGAGAGAGACCGGCATAATTTGCTCCTGAGAGTTTAAATAACTCAGCCCACTCTGCTGCATCAAATTTATCTGCTGTCAATTTAGGTAAAAAATCTAGATAGCTAAAATCTGCTGTTGGTCCAAATTCATCAATATGTTTCTGATATATATCACTACTTGGGTCATGCATATGCTTTTCATACCATTCGTTACCAAAACCCGGAACAGAATATAGTCCTAAGTGTGCATAGATTCCAAATTTTTGATCAAGCATCCACTCTGGAATACCATGGTTTATTAATGATTCCCAACTGTTTTCTATTTTTTCCTCTACCAAAATAGATACTCCTTTTTGTCGTTGTTTCTACCACGGTGATAAACTTCTGGGTCTCCGTAACCAGGATCATCGTCAAACTGTAGTAAATCTTCTGGATATTCATTGGTAATTCCCATCTCTTTAATATCAATAGAAAGTATACCCAAGGAATGGCATGGAGAATCAGGTGATAGTCTAAAGTCTTCATTTTTAAGGTCTAATAATTGGGGGTCCTTATTTAAACTATTGTTATCAAGTAAATTTCTCCGGTTTTGATCTAATAATTCCTCTGAGATATTTGAGTTAGAAAGGTTATGAATGATATTAAAATCTGAGTTAACATCGGAGATATGAACCATCCCAGGACTTGTATATCCCTCATTATACAAAACAAAAGGACTCTCTGTTTCAAGGAATATGTTCTTATTTATTAGTGCCCCTTTGGTAGAACTTTCATTTGGATATGAAGCAAAACGAACCGTCTGCTTTGTACTTACATCTATAATATAGTTATTTACCAGATGGGTCATGTTTTTTCTAACTATCCCAGAGACATTAGCTTTATATAGAACATTCTCCTGAAAAGTAGTACCTGATTGCCAGTCATCGGTTCTCATTAGACCTGAAGCGTGGTGTGTTGTAACATGATGTACATAATTTCTGTAGATAATGTTACCAACTCCTGCTCCTGAAATATTTATTGCAGCACCATCACCAAGCTTGTCCAGAGCACGATATACGTTATTATACTCAATTATATTATTACGACCATGCAGAAAATCCAGATATAACTTCCATAATTCTCCACGAAGATTATCTGTTACCAAATCATCCCCATCTATTTCAGATTTTTTAATTTTATTTGTTAGTTCAAGACCTAGACCATTAGTAGCCTTATCAATTTCGTCCCATCGGATTAATAATGATGAATCATCCCAAGTTACCTCTCTTAGTTCTAAAAGTGGAAGCCTGAGACCTGCGATTCCAATTGCTTTTCTAGGAACGTGGTGAATTGTATTATGTGATACCTTATTATTCCCACTCTGCCATAAAAAGATGGCGTGTCCATGGTGATAAATCTCCCCTGTGTGGTGGATTATATTATTTCTGATAGTATTATTTTTATTAACATCCTTGGAACCAGGACCATAGCCACATAAAAGGATTCCCATTGAACCAATATTATCAATCATACTATTTTCAATTAACAAGTTCTGAACATGCAGATCACCTCTAATAGCCACTCCACCTGTTGTTGTAAATCGGCAGTTTGATACACTACAGTTTTGTGTTCCTCTAAATTGTAATAATGCATTAGATCTATCAAAAAATTCCCAGTCATGTTGAAGTCCTCTAGCTTTTGATAGAGAGTCTTTTGTATCCCTTATCCCATGTTTAAATGTTATTCCACTAAAATGAATATTATTAACTGGACTATCTACTGGACCATCATAGTCGATTGAACCTTCTACAGTAATTAAGTTCTTTAATGTTGGAATTACAATGTCGGAAAGATCGGAGGGCTGTACTGGCCAATAAAAGATCATTTTCAACTTTGAATCATAAGCCCATTCTCCAGGATTAGAGATGAATTCTGGTTGATTTTCAAGCCATGAAGGTTCATGTAGTTTCATACATGCAGGAACTGTACCCTCTTCCTTTGTATAAACAAATCCATTTTCTATATCAAATCTTTCTACAGGAAGTATCGATAACTGCCATGGTACAGCTGTAAAAAGTATATCAAGATCCTCTGAAAACCTTATTTTTTCTAACTCTTTTCCAGGAACAGGAACTTGTTTTAGAAGTTTTCGGTCAGACTCATTGGCAACATTAAAACTTTTTAGCATCTCATATTTTGTAACCCTGGCTTCTAAAGGTCGACTTTTTCCTCTCTGTAAAATTTTATCATTTTTGAATAGGCATTTTACATCATCTATATCCCCAGGAACATTTGATACAAATAATTTTGATCTCTGTTCATCTGATAATTTAATATAATCCGGAATATTACAGGTATCTACTGGTTTCCAGTCAAATACCTTAGTACCAGAACCAATAATAGGTTTGCTACTGTTTAAGGCTTTAAAAGTTAAACGTCCATCTGATCCAGGAGAATAGTCTCCAGCAATTATTAGCGTATGATCCACAAAATAGTATCTATCTTCTAAAAGTATATCTATATGTGCATTTTTATCTGTGGCATAGATAGATTTGACTGTATCTAGTGCGACCTGTAATGTTTTATCTGCTATTATATTATGATGTTTATTCAATATTCTCTCCTAATACCTATCCCAGTATTTTTTTCCAAGTGGATGTTTTCGATCATCCCATTCATCTCTTAATATAAACATTTGACTTCTTAGACAGTTTTTAATACTAAGGTAATCTTCATCATCAGATAGATCATTCATTTCGTGTGGATCATTTATAAGATCAAAAAGTTGAGTTTTTCTACAACATGGTGTTGCATATTCAATAAGTTTATATTGCCTATCTTTTACCCCTCGCATAATATCTGTGAAAGCAAAATAGAGTGTATGCCTATTTATTTTTTTTACATCTTCTATTAGAGGCAATAAACTTATTCCCTCTACAGTTTCCGGTTTGTCTACCTGCAGGTATTCACAAATAGTTGGGAAAATATCTAGTAGATATGCATATGAATCCCTTAATTCATTTTTTGGAATACCAGGTCCTGAAAAAATTAGTGGTACACGGATACTGTGTTCATAGTGGTTTTGTTTACCAAACAGTCCATGTTGACCTAAAGCTAAACCGTTATCACCTGCAAAAATGAATAGTGTATTTTCAAGCTCTCCTCTATCTTCAACAGCTTTTATGACTTTACCCATCTCGTTATCCAGATGGGTTATCATTCCATAATATTCTGCAATATGTTCTTTAACTTCCTGGGGTTGTCTTGGATATGGGGCTAATACTTCATCCCTTAAGTTCCTTATACCAAAATCAAAAGGGTGTTCAGGCAGATAATTTTCCGGTAGTGGAATATCTTTTGCACTGTACATATTTTTAAATTTTTCAGGCATAGTTCTTGGATCGTGGGGAGCCATAAATGAAATATAACTGAAAAATGGTTTATCGGAATTATAATTTTTGATCCACTCTGCTGATACATCTCCAAACAGTTCCGAAGAGTGTTTACCAGGGGTGATATGATCAGTGTTCATAATATTTAATTTTCTGGAACTAAATGCAGCGGTAGTATATGGCACAGTTTTATCATACTTCCCTGTCGGATCAAAATTATATGCAGGGACATTCCAATGATCAAACATTCCACCAAAAAATATTTCTCCGCCTGCTGTAAAACTTCTAGCATAAGATGATGTTCCATTATGCCATTTCCCTGTACCAAAAGTCTCATAGCCTGCTTTTTGTAATGTTTCGCCTAATGTAATATGTTCTTTTGGGATTTCCTGCCCTTCGTTTTGTAGATGGAAAAGAGTTCTACCTGTATGTAACATAGCTCTACTAGGCATGCAAACTGCGCCGGATGTTCCACAGGGAATATGGGCGTGGGTAAATGTTGTTCCACTATTAACAAGCCTGTCCATATTAGGTGTTATGATATCTTTGTTTCCTAAAGCAGCTATAGTATCAAATCGCTGATCATCGGTAAAAAAGAATACAATATTTTTTTTCATTTAACTTCTCCTATTATAAATATCTACTCTTTTTATTATTAACAATGTGAACTTTCTGTTCAAGTTTACAATTTATATACACCATGAATATTTCTATATTCCATAGTGAAATAATCCACCTGACAATGAAATTTTATAGAAAGCATTGATTATTTAATTCAAGATATGATTATTTAAAATATGGATATACCAAAGAGAAAACATACAATAAATATTAAAGCACTTAATAAATGGTCATCTCTGAAGTTTGGACTTTTTATTCACTGGGGACTTTATTCAATACCAGCAGGAATATGGAATGGAAAAAAGATCCCGCGATTAGGTGAGCAGATACAGCGACATGCCAGCATAAAAAGAGAAGTATACCAAAACCTGACTAAAGATTTTAATCCAGTAAAGTTTAATGCCCCCAATATAGTAAAAACTGCTATAGATGCTGGAATGAAATATATTGTCCTAACAGTTAAACATCACGACGGATTTTGTCTGTTTAAAACCGATACAACAGATTTTAACGTTGTGGATCTGGCTCCGTATAAAAAAGATATATTAAAAGAGCTATCAGAAGCCTGTTTAGAATCCAATATTAAACTTGGAATATACTTTTCAAATCCGGACTGGAACTCAAATACCGCGGTTACCAGAGAACCAGAAACCAAATATGCAGTTTTTGAGGAATTCACAAAAGATCACCTAGACCTATCTATAAAACAGCTAAGGGAATTGTTAAATAACTATGGTGCAATAAACGAAGTATTTTTTGATATGGGACTACCTACAGTTGAGGATAGTATTAAACTGTCAGAAACAGTCCATAAACAGCAGCCAGACTGTCTTGTTAGTGGAAGGGTAATGAACAACCAAGGGGACTTTTTAACCCTGCCAGATAACCACCTTCCAGAAAATCCTATAAATCAGGGTTGTGAGACACCTTGTACTTTTTATCACTCATGGGGTTATAAGTCCTGGATAGATAGACCAAATATCGAGACACAGCTAAGAAAACAGATTGATCTACTTTGTAGAGTTACATCCTCTGGTGGGAATTATCTACTTAATATAGGACCCAAGGCTGATGGATCTATTTTGAACTATGAAAAACAGGTTCTTTCAAAAATAGGAGAATGGGTAAAAATAAACAGGGATTCGATTTTTAATGTTAATAATAACCCTTTTAACTACCTTACCTGGGGTTATGCAACATGGATTAATGAAACCTTATATTTAATGGTATCTAAATGGCCAAAAGATAATAAAATTCTCCTGCCTGAAATAAATAATCTACCAAAGAAAATAAGTTTCATGACAGGTGGTAATGAGATAAAATGGAAAACACATAACAATAGAATTTTAATTGATCTTTTTGACTTCTCCCCGGAACCCTATGTAACCGTAATAAAGTGTCAGTTAGATTCTAAACTTGTTGTTAAAAAAAATATTGCTATAGAGATAGATAACAAAATCGAATTAACTAGAGAAAATGAGATATCCCAGGGTAATTATAACAACCTTCAGTATAATACTAACATCCCAGATATAGAGAAGAAATGGTCTTTTTACATCAAAAATAGTGAAAATTTTAAAATTGAAATAAAATACTCTTTGGATATGCTAGAGATGCCTATTGTTATACAGGTTGGAGACAAATCATTAAAACTATTATTAACTGGTCAAAGTTCTGGTTTCCTAGAAGGATTTAGTGATGGTAATGAGATAAACCATAAAAAAAAGCAGTTGAAAATTAAATCAATATCTCTAGGATTATTAATTTTTAAAGAGCCAGGTATTAAAGAGATATTAATAAAAAAAGATTCACAATCGATAAAACAGAGTGGTATCTGGACAGAAAAAGATATTAAGAGCCCCCATGCTGGGCCCTGGTGTCTTAATAAGGATTGGACAAACCACAGGAAATCCTATGCTAAAGAGTCGATGAATGGACTAACAATTCAATCTATAATTTTAAGGAGACAACATGAAACCTAATATTCTATTTTTTTTCCCAGATCAGTGGAGGTGGGACTGGCTTGGCAGCAATAAAAAGCTACCATTAAAAACACCTAACCTGGACTATCTTTCTCAAAATGGTATTGTATTTAACTCAGCTATCTGCCCTTCGCCACTTTGTGCGCCAAGTAGGGCTTCATTAGCATCTGGCAGAGAGTATAAAAATTGTGGTGTCAGATCCAATGCAGAAAACTACCCTTTGCAGCAGGAAACATTTTATAAACTACTAAGAGATAAAGCAGATTACCAGGTTTTAGGGTGTGGGAAATTTGACCTACATAAGCCTGATTTTAACTGGGGAGTCGATGGAAAACATCTCCTAAACGAGTGGGGATTCAGTGATGGTGTGGATAATGAAGGTAAGATTGATAGTATAACAAGTTCAAGAAATGGATATTTTGGCCCTTATATTTCACATCTAAAAGATAACAAAGTAATGTCTAACCATATAGATGATATGTCAAAGAGAATAACTGATGGAGTCAACCTGTCAACTTTTCCAACACCTCTAAAGGACGATTTTTATTGTGATAACTGGTTAGCGGAGAATGGGCTGAATCTAATAAAAGAAACACCAGCTAATAAACCGTGGTTTTTACAGGTAAACTTTACTGGGCCCCATACCCCATGGGATATTACCAAGTCCATGTCAAAACTATATAAAGACCAAAAATTTCCAATGCCTATAAACTCTACTGAATATGATGAATCAATACATCTTAATATTAGAAGAAATTATGCCGCTATGATAGAAAACATAGACAATCAAATAGGTAAATATTTAGATTATCTTAAAGAGAGTGGGTTATTGGAAAACACGCTTATAGTATTTTCATCAGACCATGGCGATATGCTTGGAGATCACGATTTATGGGGAAAATGTCAACCTTTTCACGGTTCTGTAGCTGTACCCTTAATAGTCTCTGGTCCTGGTGTATTAAAATCTGAAGCCTATGATGGAGTTGTAACTACAATGGATTTAGCCGCAACTTTTCTTGACTATGCCTGCCTTGAGGTTCCAACGCAAATGGATAGTTGCTCTTTAAAACAACAATTTGAGGGTGGATTTTATATTCCTAGGAATGTTGTAACATCAGCTCTTAATTTCAGTAAAAAAGGTAAATCATTTAATTGGAAGCTCGCTTTTGATGGGAGGTATAAACTTATACACGACAAGAATAAGGAGTTATATCTATTTGATATTAAATCTAACCCAGATGAAACTACAAATATTAAGGATACATTTCCTGAGATAGTCGAAAAACTAGAAAGACATATTAAGTTATAATTTAAATTTATAAACGGTTAAAATATTCCAACTGGGATTCTTCTAAGATACTCTGATATGATCCATCTTCTTTCATATCAGTAAGAGTTTTATTTATTAGAGGAAGCAGAGAACTATGCTTTTTATTTAAATAAGTATAAATCTTGGTCTCTTTAATATTTTTAAGTTTATATATATTTGAATAACTTAATTCTTTTTTAATTAAGAATAATCCTTCAACATCCTCTGCAATAACAATATCCACTCTTCCAGTGGATAACATCTTAAATGCAATATCATCATTATTAGTTAAAAAAATCTGACTCGGCGGGAGAAAACCTTTTAGCAAGTTATCCACATTTTTTCTACCACGGTAATAAGCAACTTTATACTGTGCCAAATCCTCTCTATTTTTAATATTCAGTCCCTTAATTGTAGTGAAATACGAAAGATGAATGGACATCATATATGTATCAATACGTATCAAATTTGAATATTTCTTGTTCGTAATTTCGTGAAAATCATAAACTCTATGTAACTCCCCATCATACTCTCCTGAATTTGATAATTTTAAAGACCTGAGGCTTGGATTGTATTTAAAAGTTACTTTTTTATTCATTTTTTTAAACACCTCTTTCAAAATAGGTATTATAGTAATTGATTGATATGAATCAAGAGGAGCGCCTCCTGTGAATTTAAAAAGTTGTTGCTCCTCAGAATATGAAGGAGTTATAAAAAATATATATAACAGAGGTAATATTAGAATTTTTGGCTTTTGCATATTATTTTTTCCTTATATATCAAATATCAATTATTTGTTATAAAATTGCAAGAAAAATATGAGCAGCCATATGTTGCATCTAGGCTGCTGTATTATATGTTAAAAGACTAATTAGAAGAGAGTTTTTGCCCCACCTCTAAAAGTATTTCCACATCTACCGGATCAAGAGAACCATCAGGACACGGCCCTGAGTTTAATAAAAGATTGGCTCCTATAGATTTAGTACTTGATAGTAGAGACAAAACATTTTCCACAGATCTATGTTCTGATTCTGGTTGCCAACCCCAAGAGACAGGATTTTGAATCATTGTGGAACAAACTTCAATTTTTTTACTCATTGAATTTATTTTACCCTGTCTATCATCACTATTATCTGGGACATAATGCTCTGGGGTGAAATAGTCCTCTGTACCTAACAACCCTTGTTTATAGGATACAAGGGCGTGGGGACTTACTTTATGTATAAGATCATATAACTCCTGGCACTTAAACTTAGCAAAATCTCCACTTGCAGGAACTGCAATACCATCAAGCCATATTCCGGAAACATTGGGAAACATTGTTAATAATTCAGTAACCTGATTCTTCATAAAATTTAGGTAGATGTTTAGATCATGTTCATCACCATATTTATATGTAGACTCTAATGGTTCATAGAGAGGACGTGCTTTACCACCCCAATCATCGTTGTTTGGAGCATGGGGGTGTTTCCAGTCCCTTCCATGGGAGTAATATAAAAACAGTGCAATTCCCTCTTTTTCACACTCGTCGTAGAGCTCTTTTACAAGATCTCTTTTTGCTGGAGAATTTGTAGATTTAAACTCTGTATACTTTGTATCCCATAGACAAAAACTGTCATGGTGTCTTGTAGTGATGTTTATATATTTCATTCCACATGATTTTGCAAATTTAACTATTTCCTGAACATCAAATTTTTCAGCAGTAAAATCATTTATTAGTTTTTCATATTGGTCCACTGGAATAGTTTCAAATAGCTGAACCCATTCGTGTCGTCCTAACATTGAATAGAGACCATAATGAATAAACAGACCATAATCTGCACTTTTAAACCACTCTTTATTAGCATCTCTGGGACCTACGTTATTATAGAGATCTTTAAATTCTTTAAGATATTCTGGTATTACACTCACATTGAACTCCTTTCAATTAGTAAGAATCATTAAAATATTTATTTTGCATTTCCATCATTTCAGGATATGCAGAATCGCTATCTCCGACCTCTTTTTTTAGTGACATTAACTCGGACTTCATTTTACTTAAAACATCTGAATAATTAGTATCACTAACAAGATTAACCTTCTCTTCAGGATCATTTTTCACATCGTATAACTCAAAGCCCGGTGGGGTATCAACTAGGCAGTCAGGTTGTTCACAACCTGAGGCATCTAGCCGTTTCCCATAGAAAAATATCAGTTTCCATTCCTGAGTTCTTATACCAAAATGAGCTGGTACCCAATGGTGGGCCATATGCATCCAATACCTGTAATAGACACTCTGTCTCCACCCTTTTGGAGTCTCTTGTTCCAGAACAGATTTAAAACTTCTACCCTGCATGTAGTTTGGTCTGTTTATACCTGCATAATCTAACAGAGTGGGTGCAAAATCCACATTATCTACTACGTCATCAGAAGTTATTCCCTTTTTAATACCATTAGGGTAGCTGATTAAAAGTGGCATCTGTTGTGATTCATCAAATATCCATCTTTTATCTATGTGGTCATGTTCACCTAACATCATCCCCTGGTCACTGGTATATATAACTATGGTATTTTCCATCTGACCACTATTTTCTAGATAGTCAAGAATACGCCCTACATTCTGGTCTATAGCGTGAACAGTTCTAAGATAATCCTGAATATATTTCTGGTATGCAATTTTAGTTTTCTCTTCTGCAGTTTTACCACTAAAATCTATAGCACCACCATTTGGATAGTTAGGATCAGAGAGGTGTTTAACCATATTCCTCGGTTCCCAACGCTCTGAAACAGTTGTTCCATATTTTCTGGATATCTCTTCCCTGGTCTTCTCATCTTCAAAAAGCGTAGAAGGTTCATTAAAGCTTGTATCTTTGTATATATCTTCGTGTACTCTCTTATACTCAAAGAAGTCGTGGGGAGCCTTGTGATGACAACATAGGAAAAAAGGTTTCTCACTGTTTTGCTCTTCAAGCCAATCCAAGGTAAGGTCTGTAATAACGTCTGTTACATAGCCTTTTGCCTTAATATGTTTCCCCCAGTCATAATCTTTAGTCCACTCATCTGTATAAGTAGAATCCTTATTAGTTATAACATCAAGAATTGCTGGAGCTTCGCTGTTTTCCCGAATAATAAACGATGGATCATTATATTCACCCTGCCCAGGAAGTACAGCCCAATCATCAAATCCTCTAGGTTCAGCATGTAGATGCCATTTTCCAAAAAGTGCTGTTTTATATCCACTGTTTTTCAGAAGTTCTGATAGTAGTGTTGATTTTTCATCTAATGGATCTGATAGTGTTTTAACTCCATTAACATGGCTATGTTGACCTGTTAAAACAACAGCTCTACTTGGGGTACATATAGCATTTGTGCAAAAACAGTTATCCATACGTATTCCACTGTCTGCAATTCTATCAATATTTGGTGTTGGTGCCTGGTTAGCTAATCTTGACCCATAAGCACTAATAGCATTAGCTGCATGATCATCGGACATAATATATAAAATATTTGGTCTTTTCATTATATACCCTTCCATGTTAACTCAACCATCTGGTGGCCTTCTAGTTTCTCGACTTCAAAATTTGTACGACCTTCAAATGTAATAAAGTTCAACTCTATACCTTCAGGAACCAGTGTTACTTTTTCTATGCTTTTATCAGTTTTAATTGATAGGTTTAAATTATGATAAGGAATAACATCTTCAATAATATCCATTGTTTTACAAACTCTTTTAGGAATATAGTGCAATAGATGTAATACATCCCTTTTTTTATCTTCCTGTCTATTTATTGCTGTTAATAGTGTAGATGGACCATCATGTTTAAGCATTGGATTTAATAACATATTTACACTATTTCTAAATAGAGTTTTTACCCAACCCGGGGCTATTAACTGATACATCTTAAATATATTATGGGCATAATAGATTACATTTTTATTTCCAACAATGGCTGGGCCTTCTATAATACCTGAGGAAGGAGCCTGTCTGTGGGAACAAAAATGCATATAGTCTCTATAAAACTCAGGAGCAATAGCATTTACCAATACAGAGCTACCTTTAACTGGAGTTACATCAAGGTTTTTACTATACATTGTATGTTCAGTATTAGGCAAATCTACACCTATATCCCCTTCAGGAATAATATAGTTAGCCATAGAGTTTCGTCTTAGTTCAAATTTTCCATGTATCTCATCCCCATTTAAATCCACAACCTGTTTTATCTGTTTTGTAACAGGCATTTTATCAAAGCCGATTGTAGATTTATCCGGTTTGAATCCAGACATATATGATAAAATTAAGCTGCCACCACTGTTTAGGTAATTTTCAATTTTTTCTGAAAAGTCACCCTCCACTGGGATAACGTCTGGTAAGATTAGTAGTTTATATTTAGAAAAATCCATAGAAGAATCTATAATGTCAAATTGATTACCCATCTGCTCAAGCATTTTCATAACACCTAAAAGAGATTCAGGGTGTTTAAAGTCACAGGGTTTATAAAATTCCCTTGGATCAAAAACTGCAGTATCACATAGAGCAGAAGCAGATGAACACCACTCTTCTTTCCCTTTAATTCTGTTATATACACTGCCTATAAGTTTGTATGCATCTGTAGAAAGTCTACCATTAGGTTCTAGTTGATCTCCTATCATACATTTAGTATTAAGTGTTAACATTCTAAAACATTCATACTCTAAAGCTTCTTTACTTTTAAAAGAGTGGAAATCACCCCATGCTGTATGGAATTTTCCTGTCTGACCTAAAACATCAAGGCCTAAATTTCGAACATATCTGGATTCAAATGCAAAGTGATCATAACCCCACTCTCCTGATGGAAGAGACTCAACTTCGATATGGGAATATGCATCTTTTGAGTGCTGCTGTACTGCCTGGCAGTTATAAAAAATAGAACAATCTTTGTTCATCGATCTGATAATATCTGTCATCCAATATTTAAAATCTGTTATAACCTTCTTTCCATATATTTTACGGTCACTCTCTAAGTGTGGTTTAAGACCATCTTTTATCATCCCAGCTTTACAGTACTCACAGGAACACTGGGTCTCCTGTACAATATCTAAGAAGATTCCATCTATATTAGGAATACTATCAAACATATCCCTTAAATGTGCCTCCAAAAAATCTGCATATGGTGTATTTACACAGAGAAAGTTATAAAATCCTGCATCATAAAAACCATGTTGTTTTGGACTGCCATCCGGATTACGCATTAACCACTCAGGGTGTTCTTTTGTCTGTAACTCATCCCACTGAACAGTAGTATAAACAGGCACACGAATATCCTCTTTGTGGCAAGCTTCTATTTGAGCTTCAAGTAATCCCTTCTTTTTTAATTCAGGATGGATAAGTTCTGGAAAGTTTTTTGATTCATAATATAACCAACCATGATGGCACCTAGCAAAACAGGTAATAGAATCAACTGCTGCTTCTTTTAATGTAGAAGCAAACTCGTCTGCATCAAACTTTTCTCCTATATTTTTAATCAGAGGACTTGTATGAAAGTCCAGGTGAATTTGTCTAAATCGTAATTCTTGCATTTTTTCTCCATAAAAAAAGGAGCTGCAAAAAAGCAACTCCTTACTGTTACTTAATTATTTTTAAGTATTATTTGTACTGTCTGTTATATGCAGTTTGAACCATACCAACATAACGGTTTAGTCCTAAAGTTATTAACTCTTCCTGGTAAGTATCCCACTCAGTATCAAGATCTCTAATACCCATAACAAATTTAGCATTATTCTCTTTCATGTAGTCCATTAAGATCTGTTTGATCTCTCCAGCTTCAGAAACATCATCATTGTTAATAATTACTGGTGGTACAAATACAGGGTCACTATATGGTTCGTACTTCTCTTCAGTTACATTCCATAATAGAGTCTCTAAATCAAATCCTTTTTTAGCAACCATTGAACCTTTTTTAAGTTTTTGAGAAAAAAGTCCAGGAAGGTTAGCAAAGTTCAGGTTAGTTGGATCATTAAAACTAAATGCCCACTCGTATAGAGCTTGACTTCCATTATTACCTTTAACACCATCAGCAGGCTTTGTCCAACCATTAGGTCCGTACCAAACATTAAGTCCCATCTCTAAATCACCTGGCTTACCACTAAATGGGTCGATCATTAATAGATCCCCAAGTCTAACAATCGCCTCTAAGTTTTTAGCTTCAGAAGTTATAACAAATCTAGGAAGTGCTTTTGGTTTAAAGTATGGTGTTCTTGGTCTGTCACCGTTAACCTGAGTTAGTGGAGCAATAGCATTGTATTCATCCCTAGGTCCAGGTAGAGCAGAATTAATAAAAGGTCCTGGAGCTCCAGCAGGAATTGCTCCAACCATTACACCTTCAGGATTCATAACTAAAGCTTTCATTTGAGGTTTAGTTAATACAAAAGCTTCCTGATCAAGCAGACCTTCGTCATAAAGATCTTTCATATAATATAAACCATCTTTCCAACCTGCCTGTTGTACAGAGTTTTTAATTGTTCCTTTATCATTATATAGATATGCCTCTTTAAAATCGATTGTTGGAACAAATGGGTTCATTAAGAAACCAAATATGTCTGCTCTCCATGTATTATCCGCAATAGAACCAAGTGGAATCTCATCGGTAGGATCTCCGTTTCCATTTGCATCCTTTTCTTTAAAAGCAACTAACATATTTTTGAATTCTTTAAGATTTGTAGGTTCTTCAAGTCCAACTCTTTCAAGCCATTTTTGATTTACCCACATCTTTTGACTATGCATAACATGTTGACCTTCTGAATAGTTAGAAAAGCTGTAGATATGGCCATCAGGTGCAGTAATCTGTCTTCTGATATCTGGCTGATATTCAAATGCTCTCATAGTATTTGGTGCCCATTTTTCCAATAGATGATCAATAGGTTCAAATACACCATATTCACCATTTATAGACACCTGCTCCATAGAGATTCCTTCATATGTTAAAAATACTTCAGGAAGGTCAGTTTGAGAAGCTAACATAAGGTTAATCTTCTCCTTTGCTTGTTCAGGACCAACAGTTAATACTAAATCTATTCCTGTTAATTCTTCAATATATTTAAGAGCCTCATTAGTCTCGATATCGATTACTTTAGCGCTTGGAGTTATATACATTTTTACCTGTATAGGCTCTTTAACTATTGGAAAGACACCTGGAGGGTTAACATTGGACGCGGTATCTTCCAATACAGCTCCATCTTTTGCTTCATTGTTACCACCAGCTGATAACGAAGCGATTGAAATTGCAAAAACCAGCAAAACTACTAATAATTTTTTCATTAAAATCTCCTATTATTTTTTAATATTTAATAAACCGTAAACCTACGGTTAAATTAACCTTTTATAGATCCAATCATTACACCCTGAACAAAGTGTTTCTGGATAAATGGGTAGATAAGCATTACAGGTACACTTGCCACAATAATTAGTGAGTATTTTAACAAGTCTGCAAGTCCTTCCCGTGCCATCATCTCTTCCATATCCATTGTTTCAAGCATGGATTGGTCGATTTGATTCATTATAAGTATCTCTCTTAGATATAACTGAAGAGGGAATAACTTTTTATCTCCTAGGTAGATAAAAGCATCAAAAAACTGATTCCAGTGGAATACTGCATAAAATAGTGTTATTACAGCCAGTACAGCTTTAGAAAGTGGTAAAAATATATGTAACAGAATACCAATATCACTCAGACCATCTAACTCTGCCGCCTCTATTAAAGAATCAGGAATTGCACTCTGGAAAAAAGATCTGGTAATAATCATGTTATATACTGATATCCCCCCCATAAGTACCATAATGGCTCTTGTATTTATTAGTCCAAGCTTGGCTACAAGCATATAAGTTGGAATAAGACCACCATTAAAAAACATTGTAAAAACAAAAATAAACATATAGATATTTTTTGCTTTAAACTTTTTCCTAGATAGTGGGTATGCAGCTAAAACAGTAAGAAATATATTAAAGATTGTCCCTAATACTGTATAAATAATTGAATTTACATAGCCTGTAAATATTCCTCTGTGTCCAAATACTGCGTCATAACCTGCCAGAGAAAAATCCACAGGAAACAACCAAACTCTACCTGCTGAAACAGCATTAGGTGAGCTAAAGGAAGCACTTACAATATAAACCAGTGGATAAAATACCAATAGGAATATTATAAAAAGTATTGAGTCGTTTAAAAAATAGAATAACTTCTCATCTTGCACCCTTCTGTTTTTAGTAATTAACTTTGGTACTTCTGTTTTTTTTGTCATCTCTGTATTACTCATTTCCTTCTCCTACCAAAGTGATGTCTCTGTCATTTTTTTAGCTGCTCTATTGACTATGATTAAGAGGGCAAAGTTTATTGCTGAATTAAATAGACCTATAGCTGACGCATATGAAAAGTTTGGAACTGTAGATGCTAAACCAACTTTATATACGTAGGTAGAAATTATTTCCGAGGCTTCTAGGTTTGTTGCATTTTGCATTAAAAGTGCCTTTTCAAAACCAATGGACATCACCCGACCAAAATTAAGAATAAAAAGTGTTACCATTGTTGGAACAATTGCTGGTATATCAATATGCCACACTCTCTGTAACCTATTTGCACCATCTACAATTGCAGCTTCATGCAGGGAAGTATCTACAGCTGATAGAGCTGATAGATAAATTATTGAACTCCAGCCCGCTCTCTGCCATACTCCTGACCATACAAACATATGTCTGAAATACATAGGATTACCCATGAACATTTTTGGGTCACCACCAAAAAGTTTAATAACATCATTTACAATTCCCAATTTTGGTGAGAAAAACTGGTACATCATTCCAATAAGAACAACTGTTGATATAAAATGGGGGGCATAAGTCCACATCTGAACATTTTTTTTAAACAATTTCTTTTTAGTATTGTTCATAGCCAGTGCTAAAAGAATAGGTATTGGGAATCCTGCAACAAGTTGATATACACTTAATGAAATGGTATTCCACATTACCCTACCAAACATTGGTGAATCAAAAAACCTTTTAAAATATTTTAATCCAACCCATGGACTATCCATTATTCCTTTTATTGGAATAAAGTTTTTAAATGCAATTTGCACTCCATACATAGGTATATAGTTAAAAATAATAATAAACACAATTGGAATCAGTACAATTATATGTAACTGATAGTTTTTACGAAAATCTTTTAGAATTGAACCTGATGTCAATTTGCTTCTCATATATCCTCCTCGCCGATACTTGATAATATAATTATTGTATCAAATATCGATATTGGAGTAGTTGAAATGGTAAATTAGTAGTGGATTATTTCTACATTTAAGGCTGATGATGTGTAGTGAACATGGATTATTTCTACTTATCTGACATTTTTTCCCTGTAAACACCAGGACTTACGCTGAATTTTCTTTTAAATGCTTTATAAAAAGTATTATGGCTACAATATCCAACCTTTTTAGATATTTCAGTTAAGGAGTATTTTGTATCACTCATTAACATTACAGCATGGTTCATTCTAAGATCTTCAATATAACTTGCAAAATTATGTCCACCCTGATCCTTAAAAAAGCGGGAAAGATATTTTTCAGCCAAATTAAAATGGGATGCAACTTTGTAAAGATTAATATCAAAATCAGCATAGTGATCATTAACATATTTTAATACAGAGTCTCTTAGCTGGGTATTGTGGCTCTCTTTATTTTTTTCAGAAATTGAACATAGTTGTTTTATCTGTTCTTCTATACCTGTGTAATAGTCCATTATATGTTCACTATGCCTATTTTTGTTCATCTGTATTTCAAATGATGCGATATTATCTTCATCTAATAACTGGTAAGCTAACTTGTATACTGTTCCACTTAGTTCATATAAAAAATCAAGTTTTCTGCTTCGGCTTAAATTTTCATTATCCTCTTTTAGCTGATTAAAAAGACCGATAGATTTTGTAAACTCCCCCATTCTTACTAAAGAAATTAACTGTAACTCTGTTTCAAGGGAGTAGGTCCATATTTTTTCAGTAAAATTACTATTATCCACACATATTACCCTATCCCCTGCAGGTACAGGATTATTAAATATAGTTATAACCCTTTTATATGAAAATGCTGTATCGATTATTTTATTATAAACATTACCTAAAGCAAATTGACTCTTTATCTTAAGGTGATCTTCTAGTTTTTGACTTATTCGGTTAAGAAATGATTTAATAATATTTTTATCAAAACCTTTATTGCTATGAAATAGAATTATAACTTTATCACTTTGTAAATTCTGTATTAATACAGAATCATTGAACTCTTCTTCTATAACTGTTTTAATCAGTAGCTTTTTTTGTTCCAGCTCCTCTATTACCTCTCTATCTTTATTATCAATATTAAAACCGGTTAGTTTTCCAATGGTCAATATGTAATTTTTACTTAATAATGGAAGTTCAATATAGTTTAGATAGCTATTTAAAGTTTCTTGATCTTTAAAGTTACCAAAAATAAGTTGTGATAGAAAACCTGACTTAAGATTATCTCTGTTTTTCTTTATATTTACCTGTAAAAGATCATTTTTATCCACAATCTTCTCCACAGAAGTAAAAATATCCTCAAAGGAGTTAAATCTACTGTCCTGTTTGTTATTTTTTTCCTTGGAATCTATAAGATTAAACAATTTATTAATTGGTTTAGTTGATTGTAGTGCAAAAAATATTGAGATTGATATTCCAATAAGCAAAAAGATTATAAACACAGTAATTGAGATGTTTAAAAAATTATTAATCTGATGAAGTAATAGAGTATCAGGTATTAAAGATACATAAGTGATCCCTTTAAATCTAGATTTTATTGTTATTACCTGAAATGTTTCTATACCAATTTCAACTGTAGAACTATGTTGCAGTTCTTTTAAATTAAGATGATTATAATTATCTACAAAATTTAGAGATGCTAGAAACTCATCATTATATAAAATAATAAAATCCCCTTTTTCACCAAATTGAGTTTTATCAAAAGTTGAAAAAAGACTTTTTAAGGAGATTGAAGACATTATTATACCTTTTGTAGAATTTTTATTACCTATTGGAAAATCTTTTATATAAGTTATTAAATCTGCTGTTGTTGTATCAAAACCCAGGTTCTTAAAGGATGATCTAAAAAACCTATCAACTCCTATATTTGATTTAATATCTTCTACCCAGGGTTTATAATTCACATAATTATCATTAATATTTGCTTTAAAAAATGTTTCTGGTCTTAATGAAAATACTCCAGGTTTAATAAAAAGCTCATTTTGATAAAAATAGATAATTATATCCTCAAGAACACTATTAATATATTGATACCGAGGGAGAGAGAGAGCATAGTTATAAAGTTTTTTTGAATCTGTAGAGTAAGAGAGGGCAGAATATCTGAATTCAGGATCAAGTATTATCTGTGACATGATATTATCTATTTCAGTAAATCTTGAATCTACCTGTTTTTGACTCCTATTTGTTAATTCCTTAATTTTTTCAGAGTGATTAGACTTAAGGTTATTATAAAAGTTCTGATTAATAATTAACTGAGGGATAAAAAATATTAAAAGTAAAACCATATACGGAATAAAAAACCTTCTAAATATACTCTTTTTAGTTTTCACCTGTTTTTTTTTGAAAAACACTATTTATCCCCCTGCTGTAGTAGATTATTCTACCCTATAAAATGAGATTGTCAACAGTGTACTATAACACTTTGGTCACATAGGTATAATAAGCACCAAGACTATCCCCACTTTCAGTTGTAAAATATGTTTGTAGATGTGTTTTACCTTTTTTTATTTCTACTCTGAATTTAATACTATTATCACTATCATTTACATCCGATTGCTTATTAATATCATCAATCAGTATCGATGCTTTAATTATGTTTAGGGCTTTACCACCTGTATAAAAATCATATTTAGTTTCGTCTACATCATTTTTATTCCAGACGATGTCATCTCCATCTATTCCCTCTCTAATAGATCTACCATTTCCCTCTATTGGCCATCGGCACATTTCTATTTCATATGTTCCGGACTCTTTGACATTAATTTCCCAATAGCTATTTGTAATTCTTCCATCTCTTATCTGAGACTGATTCCATACAGCATGATCTCCATCACCTCTCCAATCATGGGATGATAGGCGGACTCTTTCTGAATTGAAACCAATGGATATAGGTATCTCTTCATCATATTTTTGCTTAACGAGATCCCACCATTTGTCATACTCTTCTCTTAAACTAATAACAACTTCCGGTTGATCTAAAGCTAAATTATTCTGTTGTAAACGGTCATTATTCATATCGTATAACTCTAAGCCATTTATTAAACGCCATCTATTTGTCATTACTGCACTTTTACGCCATTTAATTGGATCTGTAACCCTTTGGGAGTCTGTTACAACAGCTCTATCTGTCCATTTATCTGAATTTCCATCCAGTAGTGGAACAATAGATTTACCATGAAATGTTAAACCGTGTTCTACTCCACACATCTCAAGTAGTGTGGGCATTAAATCAATACTTGCTGTTAGCTGATCTATATTTTTACCACCATCATAACCACCATTTGGCCATCTTAAGAAAAATGGAACTCTGTGACCTCCATCATACTCTGAGTTTTTACAGCCTCTAAGTCCGTTATTCCAGCCATCTATAAGCTTTCCAGAATCATCAAAAGTAGCACCACAGGATGTTCCGTTATCAGTCATAAAGATTAAAATAGTATTATCTTCCAACTCCAGTTCTTTTAATGTATCTCTTAATATTCCAAAGTTTTCATCCAGATTAGTAATCATTCCATAAAAACGCTCTCTCTGTTTTGCATCTGTTATATCCAGTTTTTCTTTATATAGATCCCTATACTTTTTCATTATATTAAATGGTCCATGGGGTGCATTTGTTGGTATATAACAGAAAAATGGATTCTCTTTGTTCTCTTTAATAAAGTTAATACCTTCTCTAAACCAAACATCGGTGCAATAACCTTCAAATTTTTTAAACTCACCATTTACCATATATGTATCATCAAAATAATCGTTACCCCAATAATCTGGAGCCTGGCTTATACCACCTCCACCATGAACAATGGCTTTATCAAAACCTCTATCCTGGGGTCTATATGGAGCATTATCACCAAGATGCCATTTACCAAAGATTCCTGTTTTATAACCACCATTTTTAAACGCTGTAGCAATAGAGACTTCATCTTCTCTAAGCAGAGACCGGCCACCAACTGTATGCCATACACCTGTTGAATTAGCATAATGTCCTGTCATTAGTGTTGCCCTAGTAGGTGCACATGTAGGTCCAACATGAAAATTATTCATTATCATAGAATCATTATAAAATGAGTCAATATTGTCAGTTTTTAGCCATGGATTTCCAGTGCAACTAAGATCGCCATATCCTTGGTCATCAGTTAATACAAATACTACATTAGGTTTTTTACTCATTATTATCTCCCAGTACTTACATTATCTTGTATAAAACATCATAATTAAATAGAGAAAACCTAGTCATCATTGTATATTTCTCAGATATGGAGATTTAATGTTAAATTATTATAATATTCATACTGCAGGTCGTAGTAGAGTTGGATCCAAATGGTCTAAGGATTTAACAGCACTACCTGTAAACAGATTATACTTTATACATAGCGGAGAGGCTCAGATAATAACTAATGATCGTATAATAGAACTTAAAAAAGATAACCTATACCTACTACCTTCATTTTCTCTGATACAATCTAAATGTAAATCCTATCTTGACCATAGTTATATAAATTTCACAATTAATTATGATAAAGATCTATACAGTTTTATTGATTACAGTCCAATACTAATAAATAGTCCAGAATCTACATATAACTTAACAAATATGTTTAATAATATCTCTGCAAATTATACTAATTCTGATCTTAAATCAGAAATGCTTGTTAGAGGTTCTATAGATATTTTGTTATCAAATTTTATAGAGGATTCTAATGAACAATGCCCTATCCCTTTATTGAATGTTAAAAAATATATGGAAGCGAATTTGAACAAGGTTTTAAGTATAAATGAATTATCTGAAATAGCATGTTATGCTCCCGGTTATTTTTCTGTTATATTTAAAGATTATTTTGATGATCCACCACTTAAATATCTAAATAATTTACGAATAAAACGTTCCCAGGAACTTTTAGCAACAACGACATTATCTATAAAAGAGATTTGTTCTTCAGTAGGAATACCTGATACACAATATTTTAATAAATTGTTTAAAAGTAAATGTAATATTCCTCCTGGAACTTTTAGAAAAAAAGTATTATTGGAATTAAATACTTTTCAAAATGTGAACCATGAAGATATATAATTACCGAAGAATCAAGTATATTCCTACCTTTTATATTTTTAATTATAGGCATGTATATATCTTCTATATAATTAATAGAAGATATAACACAGTTATTATAATAATGTGATATTTATTTAATAAAGTTATGAATTGCTAAATTAGCATTGTCCTGAAAAGTTTCATTTTTTAAGTCAGGGAAAATATCACTTTGATCTATTATTGCCCCTGTAACTGCTTTTGCTTTACTAGCATAAAAATTACCACTTTCGAATTTATTATCTGCTATTCCATCTACAAACCTTTTGGCCCCAGTTTCTAAACTATGCATCATTCCCATTAAAGGCATTAATTTAACCATCATAAATTTCATTATTCCAGGTAAGTTTTTTGCGGCCTCAGTTCCACTGGTACCACCTGGGCTCATAGATAATATTTTTATATCTGGATATTTACGAGATGTAGACATTAAACTCATAATTGCAGCGTATTTTACAGGTCCGTATGAAACCATTGGTTTAACATTTTCTGGAAAAAAAGACCCGTCAAAAATTGATTTAAACTCCTCAACCGAGGATGTCTTTAAACTTGGTCTTTTCATTCCCATTTTAGGTACGCCTCTAGCAGCTTCAGTACCTGCAAACAGTGCGACATTATTAAGTCTCTTCTTTTTTAGAAGTTCATCCAATAATAAAACATGTCCTAATACATTTGAAGCTGCAATATGTGTTACTCCATCTTCTGTTTTTTTATTTGGTGTTGGTCCACCCATTCCACCAGCATTCATAATAAGTGCGTCGATTGGAACTTCTAGTTCGTTAACAGCTTTTTTAACAGATTCCAGATTAGAAACATCCATTATAAGTATTTCATATATCTTTTTACCTGTTATATTTTCAAGTTCATTTTGTGCAGCTAAAGCTTTATCCCTGTTTCTACAGGCTAGAATTACTTTTTCTGTACCATTTACATATGCAAGCTGTCTTGCACTCTCTTTACCAAGTCCTGCGTTTGCTCCTGTAATCATTATTCTTTTATTCATTTTTAAAATCTCCTATTCAAATCACTTAATTATAATATAAGGAGAAATTTGAATATAAACTTATCAGATTAGATCAATAAGTTATCAAATTAGTTCAATCGATAGTTAGATGGAGATATATTAAATGTTTTAACGAAATTCCTATTAAAAGTAGACAAAGAATCAAAACCGATTTCATAAGCTATCTCTGAAACTCTTAAATTTGAGTTTTTAAGAAGCACTGCAGCTTTTTCAATTTTCTTATTAACTATATATTTCTGAGGAGTCTCATTAAAAACCTCTTTAAACTTCCTTTTATATGAAGATGTACTTAAGTGACATAAATGTGACATCTCATCTATTGTTAAATTACTATAAATATTATGGCTGATAGTTGTTTTAAAATGAACATTATTAGGTTTAAACATAGCAGATAGAAAATCATATTGAGATGGAGCTCTCTGGGACTTTGTAAGTAATAATATAAACTCTTTTAGTTTATTTTTTATCATTAACTCATCAGCCAACTCTGGATTATCAAGTAATAAATTGATGCTCTCTCTAAAATTAATCATCAATTTATCTACTTCTATCTGCTTTAAGTTAAAATTGACTGTATAGGTATAATTTTCCAAATCGAATTCAAATAACTCCTCAACAATATCAGGATAGAGAATAATTCCAAGAACTTCTATGCCTTTTTGTTTCTGTTTCAACTGTCTATTCATTTCAAAAAAATAGTTTAAACATTTACCTAGTAGAGCTGTGTTTTTATCTAAATTCATATAATCATCTTGAGATCTTACTGATATTTCCCCACTATTAACAAATAAAAAACAAGCTTCGTTATCTGTATATAATTTGGGGACTCTATCAAAACTATCTAATGATACTTTACTGAATACTGTTCTATTTTTGTATGTTAAGTTTTTTTGCATCTGATATTCAATTTTCATTACTAAGAGACCTCATCCTATAATTATATATTATATAGGTTTAAATACTTAGTAAAAGAAAATTAAAACTCAATAAACTAAGATGCTTTATTTCCCTTATTACAAATCTCACAAACCCTATGTAAACTATTAACACTAAGAAGTTCAATATCAGTAGAATAAAACCCCTCTTTTACTGGTTCTGTACCTGCTAAATCAGTACTTAGGTATTTTTTATTATCATCAGAAAATACTGTGGTTACAATTTTATTAGATCCAAGTTTTTCCCCAGCTATTAATGCTCCAATAAAGTTTGCCCCAGAAGATATACCTACTCCTAGACCTAGATTAAAAGCTAGTTTCTGAGCCATTATAACTGCATCTCCATCGTCGACACATATTATATCATCAAGTTTATCTAATTCTACTATAGATGGAATGAACTCATCTGAGATACCTTGTATTCTATGTGAACCAACCTTATGTCCAGTAGTTAAAGTTGGAGAGTTTGATGGCTCTAACGGGTATATTTTAATATTGTTATTTTGCTCTTTTAGGTATTTCCCAACACCCATAACAGTACCACCAGTTCCAACTCCGGCAACAAATGCATCAGGAACCATAGATTGAGCTTCTAGTTGTTTGGATATTTCAGGACCAGTAGTTGAGTAGTGTGCATCAGAATTATCAAGGTTATCAAATTGTTGTGGCCTAAATGCATCGCCAAGCTCTTCTGCCATCTTATTAGCCATCTCTATACTTCCACGGAAACCACCCTGCTCTTTAGAGACTAATACAATATCAGCACCATAACTCTTTATTAAATTAATTCTCTCTTTACTCATCCAATCAGGCATAAATATTGTTACTGGGTGACCTAAAAATCGTCCAATCGCAGAGAACGCAATTCCAGTATTTCCACTAGTCGCTTCTATTATTCTATCCCCTGGTTTTATAGCACCAGAATAATAGGCTTTTTTTAAAATATGCATTGCCATTCTATCTTTAATACTACCAGTTAAATTATAGTTTTCAGCTTTTGCAAATATCTTTCGTAATTCACCTTTATATTTAAATGTAATCTCTAATAGTGGCGTATTACCAATTAGATTTGATATTCCATAAATTGCTTTTTGTATTTTTAATTCTGTTTGTTCCATAGTTAACATTTTTCATACCCCTACAGTATGTTATACCCACCTAGTTTGGAAAGACAGAATCAAAACAGCAGAAATATATAGGGTACAGAGTCTTATCGATAATCTGTACCCTATATATTTGCAATTATCTGTGTCTTTTAGGACACAGTTGATGTATACTGAATAGATGGGATACCTATATGAACAAGTTGTACTTCAGATAAAAACAATGATAGAAAAAAATATTTATGCAGAAGGTGATAAACTTCCATCTATTAGAGTGATGAGTAATAACCTAAAAGTTAGTATAAATACAATTAAGGAAGCATACTCAATTTTAGAGATAGATGATGTTATAGAAGGTCGTTCTAAGGTTGGCTATTTTGTAAAAAAGAACTGTTCTAATACACTGCCTATTTTACACAACCCTGTCATACAAATTGCAACTGAGAACCTAGACTATCAGCACATTTTAAATGAAGTAATGGACCCTGAACATATTCCATTAGGTGCGGCAGTAGCTTCCCCATCACTAATGCCTGTACAGGATTTTAGTATTTTAATTTCTTCACTTTCTGAAACACAAAAAAAACAATGCTTATCTTATGCACCTACCGAAGGGTTAATATCCCTTAGGAGATCGATAATAGGAAAACTAGTTGATAGTGGTTTATCCATAAGGGAAGATGAAATTGTAATAACCTCTGGTTGTGAAGAGGCTCTATTTTTAGCCCTTAGCGCTATTACCAAACCAGGAGACAGTGTTGCTATACAGTCCCCAGTTTATTGTAATTTAGTATTAATGTTTAAAAACCTAGGACTAAATATTATTGAAATTCCATCAAATGCTGAAGATGGTATATCAATAGATGCTCTTAAATATGCAATGGAGTTTAACACTATAAAAGCTTGTCTTGTTATTAGTAATTTTAACAATCCTAGTGGAAGTATCATCCCCGATATAAATAAAAAGTTATTAGCTGAAATTTTAAGTGATAAAAAAATTCCTCTAATTGAAGATGATGTATATGGAGACCTATATTTTGAGGGTAATAGACCAACAACATGTAGAAGTTACGATTCAACTGGTAATACTATACTATGTTCCTCCTTCTCAAAAACTATCTCTCCTGGTCTTAGAGTGGGTTATATTATTCCAGGTAAATTTAAAAACAGAGTGATTCAAAGGAAAATGAGTACTAATATATGCACTTCAACCATATCCCAGCTATTATTAACAAATTATTTAGAGTCAGGTGGTTTTCATAGACAACTTAGAAAACTACGAAATGAAGTATCATCAAGAATGTCAAAGTTAAGAGCAGATGTAAAAAAATATTTCCCTGATGGCACAAATATGACAGACCCTAAGGGTGGATATACATTATGGGTTGAATTACCAGGTAATGTATCTGGATTAGACCTCTATACGATTGCAATAAAAGAGGGAATAGCCATAGTACCTGGAGGTCTTTTTTCCCAAAAGAAATATTTTGAGAACTTCATACGTATCGATGCTGGATGTTATACAGATGATATTGTACCAGCAGTTAAAAGATTAGGTGAAATGGTAATGCATCTGCTTTTTATTTAGCTTGTCCTCATTATTTTTAAAATGTTATATAATCAGAAATATTAGTATGGAGATATTTAATGCCAACAATATTTTTAAGTGAAAAAGAAAAAAAGTATGCCCAAAAAAAAGTTTATACATTTCAAGGTTTAAATGGAATGGGATTCAATTTTATGGGAGAGACACCTGTATATTTAATGGCTATACAATTTGGTGCTACAAATATTGAATTAGGTTTTATATCCTCTGTAATTTTTTTAACAGGATTTATTTTAGTATTTTTACCAAGACTTCTTGCTGGAAAAAATCTTATTAAACTTCAATATACGGCATGGGTATTAAGAGGTCTGTTTGTATTATTATATATGTTTCTGTTTTTTTTAGAAGGAAGACCAGCAGTATTACTAATATTAGTGGTATATACACTTTTTTGTTCTGCAAGGATAGTTGGTGTTGTTATTTGGAATCCTTTAATAAAAATGGTTACAACATCTACTAATAGAGGAAATGTTTTAGCTCTTGGATTTATTGCAAACCAAAGTGCATCTGTAATATCAAAACTAATTAGTTTTATTGTAACCTCATTCAAATTATTATCAGGAATATCTGGTCTGTTATTATTACAACTACTTGGAGTTATATTAAACACGACGGCAGCATTTCAATTAAAAAAAATACCTTGCCGAGAAGTTGTAGCCTATGAAAAAAGTAGGAATCTCTTTGTTATATTTAAAGAGTCTATTACAAATAAAAAAAGATCATACCCTCTTTTAGTAAGATGGATATCTATTAGTGTAATGGTAGTTAACGGATTAACTATTGTTTTTTTAAGAAAAGAGGTTGGGTTTTCTGCAAATCTAGTTTTTTTATATACTATGGTAATTGCATTTGCGAACATTTTATCTGGTCTTTTTGCTAAAACATTTGCAGATAGAATTGGTAGTAGGCCACTATTAATTGGTTCTAATATTCTACTTTCAATTTTTTTATTTATTTGGGTCTTATTACCTGTTAGCAATAGTACCTTTATTCCATATTATTTTTATTTTATTTTAGGATTCTTTTCAAATTTCTTTTTATTATCTAATAATGTTTTAATTGACAGAGTGATAGTGAATACAATGCCTGAAAATGATTCATTTGGATATAATTCTATGATTAACTTTGTTACTGCTAGTTTCTCATTAATAACAGGATTAACAGGTGGTCTTTTAATTGATAAGGGAGTTAGTTTAACCAACTATTTACCAAACAATTTTACTTTGCTTTTTCTTTTTGGACTTATTTTAAGTATTAGCATGATTCTAATAAGTTTTAAAATAATCGATAAAGGAAGTCTAAGTGCTAAAGAAACAGCTTCAATTTTATTTTCCTTAGAAGGTTTAAGAGCATATAACTATATTGGAAAACTTAATAATATATATGATCCAGTAAAAAAGAGAACTGTCATTTTATCAATTTCTCAAAATGATACTGATATTGCAACAAAAGAGTTAAAATCAATTTTATCCTCTCCACTGTCTCCTGTTAAGGGTGATGTTATAAAATCGCTTTTTAACCATCCAAGAAAAGAGTTAATGGAAGAATTAATTAACGAAGCTAAGGATTCTGGTTCTTACCATCAGAAAAAAGCGGTATTTGCTCTTGGGGCTTATCCTTATAAAGAAGTTGAAGAGGTTTTATTACAACTATTTAAATCAGATGATGATGTTATTAAATCAAATGCAGCAAAATCCTTAGGTCGTATAGGTAATAAGGATTTATTAGAAGAAATTTATGATTATGAGAGCAGAGTAGAAAGTCCATGGGATAAACTAAATTATTTAATTGCTCTTAAAAATATGGATGATACAGGTTTTATTTTCAGTAAAGTATATCAAAGTTGTAAAATTAAAGATGATAGTATATTTAAACAGACATATTACTCTTTGGTTTCTGATTTATTAGACTTTACACCTAGATTATCAGATATATACGCTGCTAAAAATCAAAAAAAAGGTGAAGGTATAAAAGAGTTTTTAGAACAAACCAGGGATATAGATGTATTTAATACAAACCATAAAAAATTAATATCATGGTTTGTAAATAGTAATTGGGACAAGATATGGGATCTATGTTTTACTATTTTAAAAACAAATATTAAAGATAATAAGGATTTGGATATAAGACTTATATATCTTAAAAAATCTATAATCTCAGAGTTAAGTATTAGAAGTAATAACTATGATGATGCATTGGCAAATTTATATTTTATATACCAACTTTTATTGAAATAAACGAAGGAATATTACTAAAATAGTAAAAAACTCACTGACTGGGGAATTGGTTTTCTTTTCTGGCACTCGTCTTATTTTACAGTCTGTGTTTGGATTTCTCTTTTGTTGATGAACGGCCCTCGTTCCATTAAATCAAAAGTATAAAAAGATCTCATATTTAAAATAAAAAATAACCCCTCCCCAAAATTAATCAAATTAAAAGTTGACACAGTGTGTGACAGGGTTTAGTATGCTTTCATGACACACACTGTGTCGTAAGGAAATATTGTGGATAAGAGAAAAGAAAAAGAAATCCTGATTATGGAAAAAGCTAGAGAATTATTTCTTGATAAAGGTCTTTTTAATGTGGTTATGGATGACATAGCCAATCAGGTTGGTTTAACAAGAAGAACACTTTATCGCTATTTTGATACAAAAGAGAGCCTGGCATATGAGACGACTATATTTTTATTAAATGATTGGAATGTATACCATAAAGAAGTATTTGATAAATTAACCGGAAGTGGATTGATTCAATTTGAATCTTTTTTGTTTCAACTAATCGATTATATGTCGAATAAAACAAATGTGATGAAGTACTTAGGGGAATTTGATTTTTATTTTAAAGATGAAAAAATAAATAAACCATCTACGGATAGTATGGAAAGATTTAATAACATTATCCTCGAATCCGATGAATTATTAACCCAATTATTAGTCAAAGGTATAAAAGATAAAACCATAAAAGAAGATATCGATATCAAATTAATGGTTTCCACAATTTCAAATGTGTTATGGAGTTTTGGACAGCGAATTGCAATCCGAAATGAGATGATATTAAGTGAAACAGGTATAAGTGGAATTGAACTAATAAAGAACCAGGTATCAATATACATCCTGGCATTAAAGGCAGATTAAATGAAAAAAATTAAATTCCCAAAACAGCTATTATTTGGTAGTGCAACCGCAGCTACCCAGATCGAAGGTGGAGACAAAAATAGTAACTGGTATCATTGGTCTCTAAAAGGCAAAATTGCAAATAATGATAGTTCTATTGTAGCAGCGGATCACTACAACCGTTATAAAGAAGATATTGAACTGATGAAAGAGATGAACCAAGAGATCTACAGAATGAGTATTGAGTGGAGCCGTTTTGAACCTAAAGAAGGTGTCTGGTCCCAAGATGGTATTAAGCACTATCAGGATGAGATAAAAGCACTAATTGATGCTGGGATTAAACCTTTAGTAACTCTTCATCACTTCTCTCAACCTCAGTGGTTTGAAGAAAAAGGTGCATGGACCAATAAGAAGAGCGTTTTCTATTTTACCCGTTTTGTAAAAAAAGTCATTCAATCTATAGGACATGAAGTAAATGAATATTGCACTATCAATGAACCAAATGTTTTTTTAAATGATACTTATATGGATGGAAAATATCCTCCAGGACATACGGATGATATAGTTTCTTACTTTAAAGCTTCTAGAAACCTTATATTAGCCCATTTACATTCATACAAAATGATACATGAACTCAGAAGCGAAATGGGTTATGCAGATACAATGGTAGGTTTAGCCCATCACTTGGCTTATTTTGAATGTAAAGAACAGAAACCCCTGACAAAACTAAGCAAAAAACTAATGGATTATTCCTTTCACAAACTATTCCTTAATGGAATGGTAGAAGGTCACCTGACATTTCCAGTCGGTTTTGGTTATCCCCTAGGAAAAGGTTCTTTCTGCGATTTTATTGGAGTGAATTATTATTCAAGACATATTATTCACTCAAGTAATAATCCAGCTTCACTGTTTGGTGAAGTCAAAGTTGAGGAAAATTTACCTGATCATAGGGTAAATGATCTTGGCTGGGAAATATATCCTGAGGGTTTATATAAAGTAATTAAGGCTACATATGACAAATATAAGTTACCAATTTATATTACTGAAAACGGTATCCCAGATGTTAATGACTCAAAAAGAGCAAAATTTATATACGATCATTTAGCCCAGGTAAAACGCCTTATTGAAGATGGTATTGATGTCAGAAGATATTACCACTGGTCTCTTCTTGATAATCTGGAATGGAATGATGGGTATGGTCCCAGGTTTGGTCTAATCGAAGTAAACTATGAAACTTTGGAACGAAAAATAAGGGATAGTGGAAGGTTTTATGGAGAAATTTGTAAAAATAAGGAAGTTTCTGAAGAGATGATAAAGACATATTTAACTAAGGAGGATAATAATGGGTAATTTAAAATTAAAAACTAAAATCGGATATGGACTAGGTGATTTGGCTAGTAATCTGGTTTTCCAATTAACAGTAATTTATTTACTATTTTTCTATACAGACGTACTTGGTATATCTGCAATGGCTGCAGGAATCATTTTCCTTGTTGCTAGATTATGGGATGCAGTTAACGATCCGGTTATGGGTATGCTTATGGATAAAACAAAATCTAGACATGGTAAAGCCAGAGTTTATTTATTGTATGGATCACTTCCTCTAGCTTTAGCAACTATAGCTATGTTTTCCACACCTGAATTAGGGATTACAGGTAAAATAGTCTATGCCGGTGTTACATATATTATCTGGGGAATGTTATTCACCCTGGTTAATATTCCCTATTCATCACTAACTGCGTCCTTAACAGATGACCCCCAGGAGAGAACATCCTTATCTTCAATTCGAATGATATTTATGCTTATTGGAGTTATTACAGTCTCAGTAGTTACCGAACCTCTTGTTTCTGCTTTTTCTACCTTATCAGAGGGGTATTTCTTTGTTTCCATAATATTTGGTCTTTTATCTTTTATATTCTTCTTGTTCTGTTTCAAGCTTACAAAAGTAGCTACAAAAAACAAAAGTATAAGTGATGACTCCTATCATATCAGAGATATCTGGCCACTGTTATTTAAGAATAAACAATTATTAATAGTGACTTTAGCTTCCCTGGTAGGAAATATGGCTGTCTTCATTAGAGAAACTGCAGCAATTTATTATGTTAATTACAATATTGGAAATGGAGACTTATTGCCTGTATTTCTAGGTGTTGTAGTATTATCAATGCTTATTGCAAATCTTTTAATTCCTCTGGCAACCCGATTATGGGATAAAAAAGGGACTTATATAATAGGTTCTGTTATAGGTATTATTGGATCAATAATATTCCATTTTATCCCTTATGATCAGATAGGACTGATCCTACTTTTTGGTGGTCTAAGCAGTTTCGGAATTGCGGCAATATCTACAGTTGGTTGGGCTATGATTCCTGATACTATAGAATACGGAGAGTGGAAAACCGGTAAACGAGCCGAGGGAATATCCTATGCTGTATATAGTTTCAGTCAAAAATTAGCCACTGCAGTAGCTGGGATACTTGTTGCAGCAGTACTAGAGTGGACAAACTACGTACCAAATTCTATAAATCAATCTGAGTCTACATTAACCGGAATACTAAGTACTCTTACAATCATTCCAATAGTGTTAATAATAATCTCGGTTATAGTTATCAGGTTCTACAAAATTAACAACGGTATGTTCAGCAAGATTCTAAGTGAATTAAAAACAAGAAAAAAAGGTGAGTCTAATGTCTAAAGTATTAAAAGTTCTAAAAAATATAATTACTATTACTGCTGTAATTTCTCTAATAACTGGAAGTTATCTGTTTATGAAGTTTAATGCTCCTATAATAGATAAAAAAGTTATATTATATGTAACCTTAGCCCTTAATCTTATTGGATTTATTGCGGTGATGTTCATAAATAGGAAATCTACTAATTCAAAACTGATCTGGCTTAATTTATTAGGTTCTCTGTTGATCAGTGGGTTTTTAATATATAGTCTAATAACTTCGGTTATTGTAGATTTTTTCCAGCCATTATCTTTATACGATTTGGTAATCTATCTAGCTTTAGGTGGCTTAGTCCCTTTAATGTTTCTAATGCTTGGTCAGAGTATAACTGCACTTTTTACAAAAAAGATTTATATCAGATCAATATTATCAGGTATTCTTTTACTTACCTTCATTTTACAATTTTATATATTAGGAACTCAGCAGGATTTTGAATATTCAAATATTGATGGTGATGCTACCGCTATATTTGAATCAGGAGAGAGTGATTATAATATATTCAGAATCCCTTCTCTTTTAGTTCTTCCAAAAGGTTCCAAACTTAAAAACGGTACAATACTTCAAAATGACCAGGTAATAGTTATGGCTGAAGCTAGACGAAATGGATCTCTAGATCATGGAGATATCGACCTGGTTCAGAAAGTCAGTTCTGATGGTGGGATTACGTGGTCAGATTTAATAATAACAAGTACATATGAACCTGGAATCGGGAAAATCGGAAACTCAACACCAATATTTGATTCCATTACTGGAGAAATAATTCTACTACATATATCAGGAAACAAAGCTAATAACTTCAAAACATACAAAAAAATCAGTTCTGATGGAGGTTTTACCTGGTCCGATCCTGAATTAGTTTACGATGGGTTTGTTGGTCCAGGACACGGAATTATGATTGATAGTGGAATATATAAAGGACGATTAGTTGCTCCAGGATATATCGATGGAGGCTCATTATCTCTTTACAGTGATGATCATGGTTTAACATGGCAGACCAGTGATAGACTAGATGATGGTAATGAAAGTGAGATAGCTCAAGTAAATGAGATCGGGGATCTAATGATGGTAGTAAGAACAAACAGTCCAGTATCTCTACCCCATGCCCCCCTAAAAAAAATCTATGTAACTTCAGATAACGGTGGAGAATCATGGTCAGATTTTAAAACCTTGGATGATATTAAAGAACCAATTTGTATGTCATCAATCGTAGAATCCAATGGTGTTCTTTATTATTCCCACCCTGACGACTATTACAGTCGAGGGCAGATGACTATAGCTGCTTCTTATGACCAAGGAAACAGTTTTAGTGATAGAAAACTGATATACCAGGGTGCTTCTGGGTACTCAGTACTTGGTGTATTAAGTGATGGGAACTTATTATTAGCTTTTGAAAATGGAGCCATCGAATATGATGAGCGTATCACACTAGTAAAAGTTCAAGCATTTAAATAAACTAGACATTAACAGACTTCTGCAACACAATTAGTATAAAAGTTGCAGAAGCTTACAATAATAAATGTATAACATTTGAAGCGACTGGATTTAAGGAAAACATTATGAAAGTCTACAAAATAGTTATAGATGCCCTAGTACCTTTTGGATCATTATTAAGAAAAGTTGAAGGGGAAAAGTACTTTTATTCTTGGCATGAACTGTTTTGGAGATCAATTCCCCATACTTTTTTTATATATTGGTTATTCTCATTTATACCAGTAATTGGTACAAACCTATATTCTATTTTATTAGTACCACTAAGTGCTTATCTTCATATAAAAACAAAAGGAATTACAGATATAACTGAAAAGAAATCTATATTCCTTATATATTTTGTGGTTATAATTATTGGCTTTGGTGGACTTTGGGGATTTATTGGTCATACATTTTTAGCTGATACTGTCGCTTTGAATATCGGTTGGTTACCAGGTAGTCCTTTCCAAACTGAGCTTGCCTTTTATCATCTAGGATTTGCAATCGCCGGTTTATTAACTATTTGGTTAAAAGACCACATGATAACGGCTTTAGTTATTTCAAAGTCTGTTTTTTGGTATGGTGCAGCTTATGTTCATATAAGGGATATATTTATAAATCAGAACTTCTCACCACTTAATGTTGGGGCTCCCCTAATCGCAGATATCATTCTACCAACTATTATGTTGTATCTGTTATTTCCAGTCTTAAAAAAGGGATCCTTTTGTCGTTAACATCCAACTTGTAGAATCTTTAACTAAAGTAACCCATTTTGTTATCTCTGTTTTATCATCAAATTCTATAGTTAAATCGATCCGAACAGATTCCTCATCAAAATATTCCACTGCAATAAAGTCGAATTTCCTAATTGTTTTATTTCGGGTAATTTTGCTATTTATCCAAGAAGAATATTCTTTAAAAGAAATTCCATCCTTCTCAATAGGGTTCTGTTTAAAATACTGAATCGATTCACTATGGTTGCCCATGTTTGCAGTATTTAACCAATCGGTCAATAATTCTTTAGGATCACTATACTTAAATGTAAGAAGTTCAGCTTTCTCTGTATTACTCGATAACAGTTTTGCTATACCATTCTGATCCCCACTTACGGCAAGATCAAGATAAGTCAAAAAATGATCATCCCCTCTAATTAGGTCAAAATCACTGTCAGATTTAGCTTTATTTAATTTCTTAATCGATGCAGGATTCCCCATAATACGAAGTTTCTCAAGATACTTTATTGATCCATCAACATCTTCTAACAGTGCGCTCATACATGCTGCATTATAATTAGCCACAACACTCTCAATATTATGCCCAAAAGCCATTTTAAAATACTTTAGGGCTTCAACATATTTGCCCTTATAATAATACCCTAGACCAACATCATTTAAATAATAAGAGATATTCTTATCGTCTATTACCAGACCACCTATATTTCCAGAATCATAGATATCTAGAAATGGTGTTTTATATAAAATAACAAAGTTCTCCTGATCAGAAGAGGTAAAAGTGCTTAAAATCTGTGTATAGGCAGGGCCAAACAAACTATCAGAAAAGTTATCACTTTTCAGACCACGTTGCATCTCCACACGTTCAGATATAGCCCAGGATTTACCCGAGGCCTCATGGGTAATAGAGAACTTTAACAAACAAGCATTAGAATCTTGTTCTGGATTAAAATAACGGTCTTCATAGCTAACATTGAGTCCCCCGGGGAGTTCAGTTTCAATTATTTTAAAATTGAAATCCAGTTCCTCTAATAAATCATAAGCATCTTTACGTAAACTTTTATTTAATTCAGAAATCTCTGCCTCATTATATTCTTCGTACTCCCTGTCTAAGTCTGGGTTAACAGATACAGTAAAGTCTTCTTCAGTTTCACCAGTTGAAATATTTACAAGTAAAATAGAAGAGCGATTTGGGCCCCCAACAGTACCAGAGTCCATGATGGATTCAATTGCTATATAGTCATCACTAAAAGCAATTACATACATAAGATCATTGGAAGTGAAATCAAATGCCATAAGATTGAAACCTGAGGCCATTATAAACAGAGAGATAAATGATAGATATTTTTTCATAATCAATTTTAGCATCTATAAGGAAATATGTAAGTGTATACCCATTCAAAAAATGGATTATATTCCAAAAGATAAATTTAATGTCTACTATAATAATTTCACATCATTAATGCTTTGTCATAAATATTTCCAGAGTGGAATCAAATAATTGTTCAAAAGACATATTTGATCCCTCCTCATTTGCTGTTTTAATGTCTTGGTCAGAAAGAGTACATTTAATTTAATTTTTCATTATTTTGTAATTATCAACATCAATTGGGGAGAAATCGAACTCCCACTTTTCAATTATTGGTGTAATGACATTAATATATTTCATGCAAAGTTTTTTATATCATAGTAGATATAATATCTCTGAGCCTTAAGCTAAGTGGGTATATAATTTCAGAATCCAGCACGTTACAAATTTCAAATTGTTTAAAGATATAATCTTCAGAGTTTGTAATATCCAGCAGATTATCTATCCCACTATTCTGATAACTGTTTTCAGTAGATGTCGATGATTTATTAGTGATAAAGTCATATAACAGAGGCGTCTCAGGTGGAATAAGGGGGATATTGTAATCGCAGATAACCTCAACTATGTGACAATCCCAACTACTAGGGAAAATTACAAGTTTTGCAAGTAGGATCTGCTCATCTGGTTAAAGAAGGTTATAACTCCAATCAATAAGAGCTCGTAGTGTTTTCTGCCTGGGCATAGATTTTGTTTGTCTGATTTTAGTAGTTTGAAACGATTCTTTAATCTTTCAGCAATTTGTACCAAACCAAATACTCTCGTTTTTTCAGCAGCAAGTTCTAGAGACAAGGGTATTTCGTCTAACCATGTACAAATCTGAACCAGAGCTGGAGCTGAGCCATTTTGATTATATTACGGATTTTTTCTTCACTGGGCGGAGAAGGCTCTAGAACCTTTAAATACTTCATTACTTTCTTATTTGAAGAGAGGTTGTATAAATGAGTTGTATCATCGACAGTCATTTCACGAATGAATAACCTATCTGTTTCAATAATCTTTAGATTTTCCATAATTCTCTATTAAAATTATAATGAACTCCGAGTAATAATTCCATTTTTTATTATAATATATTTCTATAAATCCCGATACTATACTGGACTTCCTTTAGCCGTTTATTAAGTAAATATATATAATATTATTACAAATAGAACAAATATATTACTTACGCATTTAACAAATTTAATATGCATTCCATACGTATTTGGTATGAATTGATTGCATATTAAATCGATATTCCAAATTAAAACAAACTTTTATAATATAGTAATTGACCAGTAGATACTAATAACTTAATATTATTTAATAACTTAAGGTTATCAAGTAAAAATATTATTAAAAGATAGATGAGGTTTATTCATAAAAGTCTTTAAAAGATCCCTATATAACAAAAACATGTTCTAATCTGTACATGTAGTACTATGGTTTTATTGACTAATGAGGCAATTCTTTCTTTTTTTGGGGAGAAAATATGATTAAAAGAAATTTTGTAGATGAGATTCAGAAAACTCTTAGGAAAAACTGGGACTACCCATGTTTCAGTAATTTTGAAGAAGATACCAGTAGTTTCAAAGAGGTAGCAGCAAGTATATTGGCTTTTCATAAAGTTTTTGAGAAAAGTGGATTGAAGAAAGGTGATAAAGTTGCAGTATGTGGTAAAAACTCCATAAACTGGGCAAAAGTTTATCTTGCTACTGTAACCTATGGAGCAGTAGTAGTTCCTGTAATGCCAGACTTTAGTGCTGATGATATTACCAACATAATAAACCACTCAGACAGCAAGTTTTTTTTCGCCCCTAAAACAATGTGGAAGGATCTAGATTTTGATAAACTTCCAGCCCTTAGCGCAGGACTTGATGTGGATTCTTATACTCTGCTTCATAAACGAGGTAATATTGTTCAAACTCTAATCGAAGATGGAAAAAAAGATCTTGAAATTAACCTTAAAGGTGAACTGAAGCCTGAGGATATAACTTTTGATAAGGTCGATAACAGCGAACTTGCAGCTATAATATATACTTCCGGTACAACTGGATTTTCAAAGGGTGTTATGTTAAATCATAACAGTCTAATTACAAATGTTGATTATGCCCAAGAGTCAGTTGGACTTAAATCAAAGGATCCGATTGTAAGTTTCCTTCCTATTGCCCACAGTTTTGGAGGAACATTCGAATTTCTCTACCCATTTATGACTGGATGTCATATCACATTCTTAAGTAAGAGGGTTGCCCCACAGGTAATTATGAAGGCATTTCAGACTATTCATCCTCGTAATATCCTCTCTGTTCCTCTGGTTATCGAGAAGATCTACTATAAGAAGCTTAAACCTGTTTTGAATAAATGGTATGCAAATATTCCTGGAATCAAACAGATCCTTGGAAAAGTCATGTGTAAAAAACTCACAAAAAGTTTTGGTGGAAACTTTATATCTCTTATTATTGGTGGTGCTGCTTTCAATCCGGAGGTTGAGACATTCCTTAAAAGGGTTAAATTCAAATTCACAGTTGGCTATGGAATGACAGAGTGTGGTCCTTTGATCTCCTTTGCACCCTGGGATAAATACAGAGGTGGTTCTGCAGGAAAGCTAATTTACCATCTAGAAGGTAAAATAGATTCATCAGATCCTCAAAATGAAATTGGTGAGATCATGGTAAAGGGCGAAAATGTCATGCTTGGATACTACAAAAACGAAGAGGCAACTCGGGAAGTTCTAAGTGAAGACGGTTGGCTTCGAACCGGTGATATGGGTGTTATGGATGCCGATCAGCATATTTATATTAAGGGTAGATGTAAAAACATGTTACTTACTCCTGCAGGACAAAATATCTATCCTGAGGAATTAGAAGCAAAACTAAATAATTATGCCATAATCTCAGAATCTCTTGTTCTTGATAGGGAAAGTAAGGTTGTAGGTTTGGTTTATCTAGATCAGGACTACATCAAAGAAAATAATCTTGATGATTCAGGAATCAAAACTGGTCTGGAAGAGGTTAAAAGGAATATTAACAAAGTACTTCCCTCCTACTCTCAGATCGTAAACCTAGAAACCCATGGCGAAGAGTTTATTAAGACTCCCACTATGAAAATTAGAAGGTTTAACTATAAATAGTAGTAATGGAATATTGAATAAAAATATTTTAATATCCCTAGATATAATTAAAACCTCTATCTAGGGTATATTTGGTTTCTTTATTTAATTCCTAAACTGATTCTATTTCCATTCTGCCAAGTTATTAAACATTAACTGTGCAATTCTATCAGAATTTATGTTATCAGCTATTCTTATTGTATTTAAAATGAATTTTCCTTTACCATAAGGTATTTCAACAACATCAGAAGCATGTTCTGCTTTGTTAACCCCATAATAATGTTGTTTGTGTTCCTGTCCACCAAACCAAGTATAATAGATTGTCCCAGCAAACCAATTATCATTATAATTAACTATAGACTGCCTAGGTAGAATATTTTTAAAAGGATTATCCATAATTATTTCAGTAGGAAGACCTCTAAATAGAGAATGATCCCTTAATATGTGGTTTGATGGAGACCAAAGATCCTGATTCTGAATTGTTATTACATCAAATGGTAGATAGTTTTGAATTAACTGCTCTGAAATTATTGTTTCAGGCATTCTAACTCCTTGGGGGAACGTCATAATATTTGCACATCCTCCACGATCTACCCATTCAGATATTTTAGTCAGTATTTTTTCATCTGTTGAGCCTGAATAAAAAAGAGGAACATCTATTGGCATTTTGTCATCAAAGGCTCTGTTGGGTATACCTTCACTATCTGCATAACTTTTTAATGAGCTATTTTTTTCAACAAAACATAGAGTCTTTTTTGTAACATTAAACGGTTCAAGAATATATATGTCCATTTCATTATCTGCGAATACTTCATCATCTACTTTAAACTCAACCTTTAATTTACACATCCCATAAAGATCAGAAGTTGTTGTTGTACTTGTGTTTAGAAAATTAATTCCTTCTTTAATAGTTATATTACTAATATCAGAAATAACAAATTCATTACAATTTTCATCCACAATATATAGTTTTAAATTACCACAAACTTCTGCTGTATCATTTATTGTTCTTAAATCTATTTTTATAGGTTCACCTATAATTAGATTTACTTTATCTACCCTTGTTGATATATAGATTTTACTAAAACCTTTTTTAACACCATAATATGACTCTTTAGTATCTCCAAACTGATCTAGCATTCCAGCACCAACAACCCAGTCACCATCTGCAAGGGCGTGTACCATAATTCCACCGATATTTTCATTTAGTCGGCAGGACTCAATCATAAATTTATTTCCATTAGCATGTACTTTTTGACTTGCTATGGAAAAGTTCTTTAAAGAACCAAACATAAAAATTATACCAGTCTCATCTAAAACTTGTTTATATGAACTATAAAGTCTTTCATGTATTTTATAATCTGGGGTTAGCTTATTACCTTCTCTCTGGTATCTCTCCATATTTTCTTCTAAGTTTGTAACACTTCCATAACCTATTTCAGATATATTTGTTAAAACACCTGGTTTCATCTGTCTGAATTTGAATTCCTCGGAATCCATACCCATAGATTTAATTTCCTGGGGAGTTTTAGCAAGTGCTAAAAAGTTATCAAACTCTTTGTCTTCAAATGGAGCCCTAGGGTAGTGATGAACATCATTCATAACTACCGGGGATTTACTATAAGGAAGATAAATACTCGCTCCACCTGCAAAACCACCTGCTTCATCTAAAATTATACGGGCAGGATCGTTATATCTGGCAATAAGTGATGCTTTATGTTTGTACTGCTTTAGAGGCAGACGCCATATTTCATTAAACATTTCCCACATTATTATTGATGGATGATTCCTGTCACGTATTATCATCTCTGATATTTCATTATCTATACGTTTATATATTCCAGGAGTCATTTTAGGCCAATAATCCATACATTCTATTGGTAGAGTACCAATAAAAAATATTCCTAACTCATCTGCCATATCGTATACAATTGGTGGCTGTGGTTTTCTCCATGGTCTTATAAGGTTAAGTCCAGCTTCTTTGGCCCGGGTTAATGTCTTACGCAGAACTTCTATATCCCTTGGATAGGCTAAAGAGTGTGGATATACACCCTCATAAAATGCGCCCTTTAAAATTACTTTTTCTCCATTTAGAATAAAGTCTGCACCATCTATAGTAAATTCTCTCATTCCAAATCTAACTGTTTGATTATCTGAACTAGAATTATCGTTCATTAAATTCATGCTAAGTAGATATAAGTTGGGGTTATCAAATGACCATAAATCGTAACTTCCCATATCATACTCAAATGAAAATTTATTAATTCCAGGTTCGGCCTCTATATTAAAGAAGACACTCTCTTTTAATCCTTCTCTATTAAATGAATCTACAAAAACGTTAAGTTTATGACCTATCGTCTCCATAGAATTGTTAATAATATTCATAGAAACGTCTATTTTACCATTTTTTATATCTGGCTGAACAAAGATCTCTTCTAGATAAGTTGATCCTGAACTTTTTATAGAGACGTTTTGCCAAATACCCCCGGCAATAGCACCTCTCCAGTGAGGAGCTTCATCCCTAGCTAAACCATCAATCACTACATCCCGGGTAATTAATGGAGTAATAACCCTTACAGAAAGATCATTATCTTCACCATGTTTAACAAAACTAGTAATATCAAATTCGAACCCAACATATCCACCTTCATGTATTCCTACAGGATAGCCGTTTAGCCAGACTTCACACCGGTAATTTACAGCATCAAAGGATATCCTCAAATTTTTCCCTAAATAATCCTCTGATATATGAATGTTTTTATAATACCATGCAACACCTTGATAATCCTCTTTATACTCCTCAAGACAGGAGGGAACTTCTACTGTGTGTATATCTTCCTGTTTTAAAAAGTTCTCTCTGTTTTGAAGTTCTAAATATCGCCCCTTATTATCATCATCAAAAACAACTTTCCAATCACCGTTAAGGGATATTATATTATTATTCACTATTTCTACCTCTTTTATGTATATTGCCATTTAATCTATTGGACAAAATCAAATTATTTGTTTCACTTAACATATCCCCCTGGGATAAACTAAAAAATGCTAGACTGTTTTTTAAAGGTTCCATTCCTTTATAATCAACGATAGGGCCCAGGCTTTTTTTCCACTCATCTATTTTTTTTACATATTTATTCTTTATTGATTTATAATTTTCATCACAAAATAGATTATTTAACTCAAATGGATCACTATTTAAATTATATAACTCTCCACCAATAATCTTTCCATCAAAAAAATCTGAATATCTTAAGTAGTGGTCGTTGTTTAGTCCATTTTCAAGGCTTTCCTGCCCTGGATAAATAGTCAATTTCCAAATATCATCTCTTATCATAAGTGCTGGTTCATCTTGAAATCCACCAATATACGATAATCCATGAACTTCTGTCCTATGTTCCTCATTCCTGTTTTTTATGTAAGGTATTAGACTTTTCCCATGTATATTTTCAGGAATATCAACTCCTAAATAGTCAAGAATTGTCGGCATAATATCGATATTTTCCATAAATGTATCAGACCGACCTTCTAGCTCCTCTTCTTTAGGAAATTTAATGATAAATGGAATCTTTGATACCTCTTCATACATGTATCCCCATTTTTCAATATACCCATGTTCACCCATCATAGACCCATGGTCAGATGTAAATATTATAAGTGAGTTGTCGTACATATCTAGTTCTTTTAGACTATCTATAACTTTACCAATTCTATAATCAACATGTGATATTAACCCATAATAACTAGCTTTACACTTCTTATAATCATCCTCTACAAGATGGTCAAAACCTCGTATTTTATGAAAAAGCTTATGCATAAGAGGTTTTGTTTCTAAATTACTATTAAAACTAACTGGTAGTTCTATATCTTTGTAATTATACATTTCACTATATGGTTTACATGGCATATATGGAGAGTGGGGATCTAACAGAGATAACCGTAAAAAAGATGGTTCAACTGACTGTTTAGCCTTCTCTATCTCTTTAATAAATTCATCTGTATACAGTGAATCTAAAGATTCCTCAGCTTTTATTGGTCGCTGCCCATGTATTGCAAGAGATATATCCCCATGCATTTTTTTATATGTAGTTTTTTTTCTTAATTCAGAATCAGTTATACCAAAAGGGTTAATTTTTTGGTCTTCACACTTTATTTGAGTGATATTGGTATTCATACCAAAGTTGGTATCATGTTTACTATTTATATGCCATTTACCAATATTTACAGTGTTATAACCAGAATCACGAAGAATCCCATAGAGGGAAACTTCGTCTTCCATCATATGTAAACCATTATCTAGTACCCCATGGGTCAAAGGATGGCGACCTGTGGCCAAACTGGCTCTAGATGGACAACACATGGGGCTGGAACAGTAGGCTTTTTCTATTATTAAACTATCAGAAGCTAATTTATCAAGATTAGGTGTTTTAACCTGTTTATTACCCATAAATCCTAGAGAATCAGCTCTTAATTCATCACAAATGATAAATATTACATTCTTTTTTTTCATTAGTATTTAACTCCTGAATCAACCTTATGTAATACAATATTTGTAATACCTTCTGTTAAAGTCACTAGTTCCCCAGATGAAGAAATACCCTGGATAGAGTAGTTCTTTGGTACAATCAGTTCTCCTATAGCACTTTCAGGAGATTCAATAGTTAATACTATCTGCTGGTTTTCTCTTTTCCAGTCAACATTTATAGACCCATACGGTGTAGGTACAGTTCCACTACACATTTCTAAATAATCAATGGCTGGCGATACTGTAAATGTTTTATATCCATTAGATGTTGGATTAACACCTAAAATTCCACGATGGAAGGTAAAAGGGAGACCACAAGATGCTGCTTGAGCCAATGCTCTAATTCTACCTTTCCAGTAACCATCCCTAAAGGTTGCATTAGGATGCCACTCTTCCGGCAGGGTGTCATAATCTCCGTCCAACCAAATTTTATACCTTTGGGATATCATTTCCAACGCCTTACCTATATGCCCACTACTCATTAATGCCATAATAGGGGTATACATAAATGATGGTTCAACCCTAATAATATCAGCATCTGATACAGTTTGAATAAATCTATCTGAATCATTAACAGGAACCAGACCGTATAGCAGAGCAGAGTAGTTACTATGCTCAGAATATGTCTGTTCACCGGATTGATTAATACTATCAACAAACAGGTTTAACTCCCTGTCCCATAAATTTTCTATTAAAAATGTTCTAATACTCTCAGCTTTAAATAAGCATCTCTCTGAAAAATCCTTATCAGATTTATTCAATTCAGAAGCCAGTTTAAGTATTTCGCTATACCACAGGTTAGTAATAAACGATATCCCTGTCATATTAAGGGCTGCCCAGTCGACCCAGTGCTGTCCGGGGATCTCTTCTAGAACACTATCCGGATTTTCATACTTTTCGAGTGTGTTTACGTAGTTTCTAAAGTGGCTGGAGTATTTTTTTATAAACCCGCTATGCCCGCCATGAATATAATATTCTGACATTCTGAGCATTAATGCCATAGGGTGCTCAAACCACAGGATATTACCCTGTTTTGTGACACTATGAGCTTTAACAGATGTCTCCGGCCAATGTCCGGGAATTAGACCACTATTTTTTTGACCGCTCATATTAGTAGCAATATAACGCCGAATAATAGGATCATCCCCAAAAATAGCTAAAGTACCTAAAACTATGGTTGCAATATCCCCAGTCCATGGTTGTTTTTCACGTAGGCCATTATCCATAAAATTATCCGAGGTACAGAGTTCTATGGTTTTCTTAGTCATATCCCAAAGCCTGTTTAACTCTTTATTACTAGAATAAAATGCTCCCTGGCTCTTAAAAGGATAGGCCTGTTCCATGACATGGATTTTTTTAATCTTTAAAACACCTGTCAGGTCTCTAACAGAGATCTGTACATAACGGAATTGCCGCCAATAAAATGATTTCCAGGCTACAGGTTCACTGCCCATAATAACCCGGTCGGCGGAACACAGGCCCCTGTATGGCTGGGTGATAACTCTATCGTAGTAGATCCGGTCGGAATAACCAATATCTATCATTGTATTACAACCATCTTCTGTTTCTGCTTCAATACAGATATAACCATTTAACAATTTCCCAAAATCCAGTATTATAAATGGATCAAACAGTCCTTTAAATTCAGATACAGTATAGTTAATAGCCGGTCTGGAGATATCACATGTTTTGTCACTACTATCTAGTAGTGCATCTTTATTCTTTATAGAACATTCAGATAATGGAAGATGAATCTCCCCAGCCATATACTCACCAAAGTTCTCCCCGGTCTCCTGCCAAAGAGGTGATTCTCCATATTTAAAGACTTTACCCGGAAGAATAATATCCTGGTTAAGCTTTGGAATATCTCTGGGGATAATATCTAAAAAAGGCATGGCTACAGGTTTCTTTCTTTTGGTAGTCATGGAGTTAAAAGGATCTAAATATTCAGCTTTTTTCCAATCATTAGATTTAGTATTATAATCATAAACTTCACTATAATCAGCATACCCATATAGCTGGGTTCTATTTTTATACTCCAGAGCTTCCTGATATAACCAGTTTTCATCACTTGAGATTATAGAACTTATCCCCTGGTGATCTACCATATTCATTTGAAATAAAAATGCACCGGGCAGTTCACCATAATGATTAACTACAATGGATATTATATTTTCACCAATATTCAGGCCTCCGGTAAGAACATAGGAGTCATATGAGTACTCCTCCATGCTGCTTCTAGCCGGACCCTCCCCAATATATTCCCCATTAATCAACAGTCTATATTTTAATCTTGCACTGATATACACTGTTGATTTTTTTGGCTTCTCTTCTATTTTAAAGTTGTGTCTTATACGGAAGAAAGAGTTATTACCATCGGAATTAGGCAGTTCCATCCACTTTGCAGTCCAATAACCGGGGCTATTGCCAAATATTAAATTATCCATTTTTATTAGCCTTTAATTCCACTCATGGCTATACCTTCAATAAAATATTTCTGTCCAATAAGGTATACAGCCAATATTGGAAGAAGGGCAGAACTTGCACCCGCCATCTGCATAGCATAGTTACTGTTATACTGTTGAACAAATGTTGCAATTCCTGGACTTAGCAGCTGTTTTGATGATGAAGCAAGATAAATTAATGGTGCCAGGTATGAATTCCATCCATGAACAAATTGTATTATCATTAAAGCCATTAAGGAGGCTGTAATATTAGGTAACATCAGCTTAATAAAGATAGTAAATTCAGGACAGCCATCCAGTTTAGCAGATTCTGTTATCTCCATAGGTATACCTTTAAAAGCCTGACGTAACATAAATACATTAAAAGGATTAAATACCCAGGGTAGAATTATAGTCCAGTGTGTATCCTGTAAATGCAGTAGCTGATAAAGAGTAAACTGCGGAATAATTCTCAGCTCAAATGGTATCATCATTGTACATATATAAGCCAATAACAAGAAGTTCTTTCCAGGAAAATTTAATCTGGCAAAAGCGTATCCTGCTAAAGCACTACTGGTTAGGGAGAAAACTATTATCCCAAAAGTAACCTTTATAGTATTCCAATACCAAAGTTCAAATGGATACTTTGTCCATACCTTAACATAATTTGAAATAGTTCCATTATCAGGTATCCATTTAATTGGGAAAGTGAACAGATCCGCTTCAAACTTAAATGATGATGAGATCATCCAAAATAGTGGCATGGCCATTAATATTGTTAACCCCAATAATACCAGACTACCTAATGTTCTATATATTTCTCGTTTAGTTGTAATATTCATTTTAATCCCCATTAATAGTTAACCCATCTTTTTTGCAGAGCCCATTGAATAAGCGTAATAATCATAGTTATCACAAAAAAGAGTAGCGCTAATGCCGCAGCATATCCCATGTTGTAATTCTCGAATGCTTCGGTATAGATATGGTAAACCATAGTGTATGTGGCTGTACCAGGTCCCCCATCTGTTAATACCTTTATCTCTGGAAATATCTTTAAGGAGTTCATAACACCTGTTATTGTTAAAAAGAAAGTTGTAGGGGAGACCAGTGGCCAGGTAATATTAGTAAATTTTCTAAATGACCCAGCCCCATCTATAGTAGCTGCCTCGTAGTACATATTAGGTATATTTTGCAGACCTGCCAAAAATATAACAGTCATATAACCAATATGTTTCCAACTCCATAAAATAGCTACAGATGGCAGAGCCCACTTAATATCTGATAGCCATCTAGGAGGATTATCAATTCCTATGGACCTTAAAAACATGTTTATAGGCCCAAAATCAGGGTTATACAGAGCACCAAAAACTATAGCAACTGCAACTAAAGTAGCTATATACGGCATAAAAACAAGTGTTCTTATAGCACCTCTAAATCTAATATTCATATTTAAGAATGTAGCGATAATCAGTGCTGAAAATATTGAAATAGGCACAGACAATAATGATAATAACATATTGTTTGTTAATGCTGCATTTAAGTAGTAATCATCGGCTAACTTTTTAAAGTTTTCCAGACCAATAAACTTGATCCCTGAGAAACCTGAGAAAAAAGACCAATCACTTAAACTTAAATATATTGAGAAAACAATCGGATATAACATGAAAAGTAAAAAACCGATTAAGGATGGAAGAAGAAAAAGGTAAGCTATACTTATCTCCTTCTTATTGATTGTAGTGATCATAAATATGGCTCCCGTAAAAAATAAGATAAATGCAGTAGAAAGGGTTTCTACTGCATTAAGTAAGTTATATTAGATTATCTACTTGATAGCTTTGTCTGCACGGGTTTTAATATTTTCAATTGTAACATCAAACTCCTGGGCACCTACAAAGTATTTTTCAAGCTCTTCAACACAGATTTTTTCGTACTGGGTACTATTTTTACCTGTAATCTTTTCAGTAACAATATTTGTTTTTGGATTAAAAAAGACTTTTTGTAGAATTTCAGTTGTAATACCATCAGCTTCAAGACCTTCAGCCATAAGCGCTGCAACATTACTTGTATCAGCTTTAACATTTGCTGTTACTGCTCCTCCATCGTAATACTTATGTTTATTATCAACCATATACTTAATAAACTTAAAAGCTTCATCAGAGTTCTCTGAGTTTCTTCCAATAGAGATACCTGATACTACACCCCATGAGTAAGGAGTTTTTGCACCTTCAAATACAGGCATTGGAGCAATTCCAACCTTCCAGTCTCTAGGATAATCTTCAGGATTTTTTAACCAGTCAAATACCCATGTTCCATGAACATACATTCCATACTTACCACTCAGAAAAGATGGTGAGTTCAGTTTTTGTGCAGTTACATCAGCATAGGATGGTACAGATTTGTCTACAGCCTGCATATTGTTAAACATTGTAATAGCTTCGATAAATGCAGGATCCTCAATGTTTGAAGTTCCATCAGCATTGTAGAATTGCTCACCACCACCAAGTTTTTGAATAGCGGACATATACCAGAACATTGGCCATTTTAAGTGTAAAGCACCATAAGTTTTATCTACACCTTCACCCATTGTCAGTTTTTTAGCCGTCTCTCTATACTCTTTCCATGTCATTGGAACATCAGCACTTGGATAAGGTAATCCTGCTCTATCAAATAGATCTTTATTATAATACATTGCCCATTGAGTCTTTTGAGTTCCCATAGCATAAAGGTCACCATTATTCATTAACATGTTTTTTCCGGAACCCCAATATTCATCAGGATTAACATCGTATTTTTTTGCCAGATCATTCAGGTTCATTAGAGCACCAGCTTCAACAAAGTTATTTAACTTAATAGGGTTATTAACTTTTATAATATCAACAGGTACACCGGATGCCATTAATACAACTATTTTTTTAGCAGCTTCATCTTCATCTACAACATCACTGATCTCTAATTTTATATCTGGGTTAAGATCCAAATACTCATCGATAACTGTTGAAAATGCGACATCATCAGTGAATCCGTTAAAAAACGCTAATAATTCTGAACTCGCATCAGTTCCTTCCTGTGCTACCTCTTTTTGTCCTTCTGCAAATACTAAAACAGTACTTAGAAAAATCATTAAAAAAACAACTAAATTCTTTTTCATTAAAAAATCCTCCGTAATTTGTAGTTTTATTATACGGGTCACTTCTAACAATTGAGAATTCAATATATCTATTATATTTATATTATCTTCATATGAGTGAAATAAAATATTTGGATTATTTTAATATTATTTATACTATTTCAATTATTTATATAAGATTTCCTGAACTCCCTGGGAGAGAGTCCTGTTCTGGATTTAAAGACCCTGCTAAAATAATAGATATTATCATACCCAACTTCTTCTGCAATTTTATGAACTGGTTTATCTGTATTTAAAAGGAGTTCTGAAGCGTGTGATGTCCTAAAATCAGCAAGGTAATCTGTATAGTTTTTCCCCAACTCTTTTTTAAATTGCTGGCTAAAATATCCCGTTGAAAGTTCCAAATACTCAGCTAAATCAGTCAGGGTCAACTCCTCCATATAGTGATTTTCTATAAGCTTTAAGGCTTTTAATATCATAGGGGAAACAGTAGATGACTCGGTTGTAAGCTGGGATAATATATCTTTAGTATCCTGGAACCATTTAATAAATTCTTCTAATGTCGACAAAGAATCGAGGGAACGCTGAATAGAACTGTTCTGTTTTTTCATTTCCTTAGCCGCATAAAGTTTTAAGGAGCCTATAATCTGGTAACATATAATTTTTAATACACCTTTCTCCACTTTACATTTATTATGAAATAACTTTATAAATTTGCTTAATATCTCTGATGCGGATAAAAAATCCAGCTGATGTATTCTATGGGAAAATGTTTCCAGATCTTTTTTATAATCTATAGTCAATGTTTTAAGTTCAGCAGAATATTTAAAATCTGAAAGAACAGAACCTCCAGGATAAATGTAGTACTGTTCAATTTTTTCTCTTGCTTCCCTGTATAATTTATTTACTGATTCGGCATTTTCTGCAGGACCTGAAACGCCCAGAAGACCTGTTAAGTTGAGATAGTTTTTTAATGTTTCCAGTATACTGCTTACAAGTTCTTTGTTTTTTAAATTAGATTCCCGTAGATTGTTGTTTTCCAGATCCGGAGAGTAGAGGATAACAAACTCCATTGGTCTAATAGAGCAAACTAATCCATTTTTATAATCTGTTAATATATCTTCAAGAAGATTTAATATTGGAGTTTTAAGGGCGCTTTTTTCATCTGGAGAATAAACTTTACCTTTAATAGAAACCGTTCTTAAGTAGATACAGTAAATATTCGATGTTATGGGTTCTATATATTTATCAAAATCTTCAGAATATTCACTTAATATAACTTTTCTTAACATGGTCTCAATGTTTATATTTAAACTTTCATCAGCAGTAGTCCCTGTGTCTACCTGCTTTTTTCTATTCTGAAGGATAAAGGGCATTACACTCTTTACTGTCTCCTTAAGAGAATCCCTCTTCATCTCCAGCTTTAAAATATAATCCCGGGCACCTAATTTTATAGCCTCTCTTGCATATGAGAAGTTATCATGGGAACTTAAAATAATAAATTCAGACAATATGCCTTCATCTTTGACCCTTTTAATCAGTTCAAGTCCATCCATAAGAGGCATGTTAATATCAGTTAAGATAAGTTCAGGTCTAAATTTTCTAATCAGTTCAAGAGCTTTCTCCCCATTTTCAGCCTCCCCTATTACACTGCATCCCAGCTCTTCCCAATTTATTAACGACTTAATACCAACTCTAGCCAGAACTTCATCATCAACTATTAACACTGATATATTTTTATTCAACAAGATCCTCCAGTAATCCTATGGGTTTAGCCGGTATAGAGATCGTTATTTCAGTATATTCACCAGTTTCTGAACGGAAATCTATTCCAAAGTTTTCACCAAACTGACGTTTTATTCTTTTTTGTATATTTCCCAATCCTATTCTATTTCCATCCCTTTTATCTGAAAAATCTGATAGAGGGTTAAAATTTTTATCTTTAAACCCTATTCCGTTATCCCGGACCTTTAAATATATTACACCATCTTTTAACTCCCCAATAAGTGTTATAAGCCCCTTGCCATCTTTGGGTTCAATACCATGAAAGATGGCATTTTCGACTATAGGTTGCAAAAGAAATTTAAGAGAGCAGTAACCGTATAGTTCTTCAGGAATTTGACAGGTGTATTCAAATTTACTCTTATATCTTATTTTCTGTAAAAAGACATAATCTTCAAGCATAGAGAGTTCTTCTTTCAAAGAGACTAATGGTCCTTTTAGCTTCATACCTCTACGCAATAGACGGCTTAAGACTTCTATTGAATCAACAATATTATCTGCATCCTGTATCATTGCCATCCAGCGAATTGAGTTTAATGTATTATATAAAAAGTGGGGATTCATTTGAGCCTGAAGTGCTCTGTATTCAGCATCCTGTTTTCTTCTCTCATCAATTATACTTTGTTCTATTAATTCATCTATCTGATCGAGCATAATATTAAAACTCTTTGCCAGATAACCAACCTCATCTTCAGACTTATATTCATACCTGGCACTTCTATCCCCAGATCGAATCTTATGGATAGTCTGGGTTAACATGAGTAATGGCCGGGTAATTTTAGTTATCATAATTATATAAACAATTATGTAGAGTAACATTGCCAATGCAAAAACACCAAATGCTATATATAACATTTTTCTGTTCTCTCTGTTTTGAACTTCTTTAGAATGAAGAACAACTATTTCCCAATCAAATGTATCCAACTTGTACCTGGTAACATGAGATTTTGAAGTAATATTTTGTTCTATTTCATAATCTTTATAACTCTGTCCTAAAATCCCTTTGGTTATTGGATAGATAATTTTACCATTTGAATCCTGAACAAAAACTGAATAATTACTGTCATAGTCTGAATCCCAGCCTTTAAAAATATCTTTAGGGGACATTTCTAGTATCATAATACCTAAGTCCCTATTATTGGACAGACTTCTTATATAACGGATAAGGGTAACAACATAATCACCCTTCCTGTTTAAAACATCTTCCCTGTCGCATAGACCCATCCAGATATATTCATTATCCAAAAGTTGGAACATATCTATCCACTTATTTGACATAAACCGGTTGTTATTGGTAAATTTCACATCGTAACCATAAAGATATTGGGAGTTATTTAAACCTAATATACTCAATGACATAATAGAGAATCCTGAACCTGTATTTAAGTATCTAAAAAAATCATCATCAATATCTTTTTTTAAAAAAAATACCTCGTTTTCATCAGCGGACTCTTTCTCCAGAAATAGTTCAACACCTTTATGCAAATAGATATAATCGCTAAAACTTTCGAAGTTCTGTAGATTCCTCTCAATATCCTTAGCCAGATATGTAATAAGAGCCCAATTTGATTCCTTAATATTCCGGCTTAACATTCCATTAAAAATAAGAAATGCCGAAACAGTTATAGTTACACATATAAAGGTTGTGATTAATAATGAGAGTAAAAAAATTCTAATATTAAGGCTTATCCGGCGCTTCATAAAAACATTATACATGAGAAAACGTAATGATGAAATAAATGATCTATTAGAAGACAATGCCCGGCCCAAATGTTGGATAAGCAGTATTTATATATGGATTATTATACTGATCACCATTTTCCCTGGCAAATTGCCACATCTTTATATAATATTCTTTTACAACAGCTTCATAATCTCCATTTTTACCACCAGATATCAGGTTTTTCATCTCATGGGGATCTTTTTGCAGATCATATAGTTCATCATAGTCAAAGCCGTTAAATACAAATTTATACTTTTTATCAAAGACAACTCTTTGAATACCGTAGAGTTCATTTCCATTTGACTGTGTATACAACTCCTCTCTCCATGTAACATTTTCTTCTTTAAGAAATGGAACAAGTGATTTTCCGGCAAACGGGATTTGTTCGGATAAACCTTCTTCAGTGGGTATTTTACCGTGTGGATTACTCTTATGACTATTTACAGCTTCAAGGAAGGTTGGAGCAAAATCAACAAGCGATATCATTTCATCGATCTCCCTTCCCGGATTTTTTATACCATTAGGCCAGCTGATAACAGCAGGGATATGATAAGCGCCTTTAAAAGGAGCAAGTCCCTTTGTCCATAAGCCATGTTCTGCCGCATAGTCACCATGGTCGGATACAAACAGAATAATAGTATTATCTGCCTCCCCAGTTATATTTATAGCATCAAGGATTCTACCAAACTGTGCATCAACAAATGAACAAAATGCATAGTAGTGATGCAAAGATTTTATATGTTCCTCCCTTGGTAAACGGGAATAGATATCCTGTATACGCCTATAAAACCCGGGTTTATCTTTCATATCATCATTAAAACTTTCCGGTAATTCTATAAGATTTGTGTCTATTTTATCAAGAAATTCCTGTGGAACTTTATATGGATCGTGGGGTCCCAACAGACCGATATATTGAATCCATGGTGCATTATCAGATTTTTTACGGTTTAATATAGTATCAACAGCCTCTGTTGTTACATCAACATCCTGAAAAGGATTCCCATTTACTCCATAATGTGTATATCTTGGATATCCGGTACGTATTATATCTCCAGATTTACGGGAATCATCTTTATTATCTATCTTACATTTACTATATTTCTGCCAGTTCCGGTGCTTTTCAATCTCCATTTCTTCCATGGTAAATGGTTTCCCATCAGATTTGAATTTTGCCTGATTACCCTTAACACTTCCAACATTCCAACCAATTTCTTCTGGACCAAACTGGCTGCTTACATGCCATTTACCGTTATAATCCATCCGGTAGCCATCTTTACAAAGGATATCTGTAAAAAATCCCACACTGTCTTTAGTTGTACGGCTTAGAGCATTTGCCACGTCAACATTATTCCAAACACCATGTCTTGTTGGATATAGTCCTGTAAAAAAACTTGCACGGGAAGGACAGCAGTGTGGAGAAGGGCAATAAGCATCTGTAAATGTTATCCCTTCCTGTCTGAATTTATCCAAATGAGGGGTAGGAATCAGAGGGTTTGTTAAAGAGTCCCCCCTTTGCTGATCTGTCATAAATATTAATATATTTGGCCGTTTTTTTGACTCTATCATATTCACCCCTCAGTTAGTTATCTTCATTTCTGTTAAATTTATATACTAAAAATCAATACCTAGTCAAAACCCAGGCAATGTGTATTTTAGTAAATTCTGAATTGCCAAAATAAAATATATACATTATTATCAGAGATATCTGATATCATACAAGTAATTTTAACATCAGACAAGTTAAATTTAAGGAGATTTTAATGTACGGAGCTACTGGTAAAATTTTAAGAGTTAACCTGACTCAAAAAAAAATAACCACAGAAATACAAGAGGATGAATTTTATAGAAAGTACTTAGGTGGTAGAAATATAGCTGCATATTATATGTTAAAGGAGATACCAAAGGGTGCTGATCCTTTAGGTGCTGACAACAAGCTAATTGTTGCAACCAGTGTATTAACAGGAACTCCCGTACCAGGAACTGCACGACATACTCTGGCAGCCAAATCACCTTTAACTGATGGTTATGGTGATTCAGAAGCTGGTGGATTTTTTGGCCCAGAATTAAAATTTGCAGGTTGGGATGTAATAATAGTCGAAGGTGAATCTGATTCTCCTGTATATATCTCTATTATTGATGATAAGGTTGAGATTAAAGATGCATCTAGTATATGGGGTAAATCAACAGGAGATGCCCAGGAAATAATTAGGGATGAATTAGGGGATGTAAAAGTTCGAGTACTTCAAACAGGTATAGCCGGTGAAAACCTAGTTAAATATGCAGCTGTTACCAATGAGCTAAGACACTGGAATGGACGATGTGGTATGGGTGCTGTTATGGGTTCAAAAAAGTTAAGAGCCATAGCTGTTAGAGGTTCTGGTAAAATCTCTATGAAAAACCGAGATGGTGTTTTAAAACACAGTAAGTGGTTTGCCCAAAATATGAAAAAAAATGAAGGTCTGTCATATTTTAGTGAATATGGAACAGCTTCAGGAGTTGATGCATTAAACGGAATGGGTCTTCTACCAACAAAAAACTTCATGAAAGGAACATTTGATAAAGCCTCAGAGTTGAATGCTGATAAAATGCACGATGAACTTCTAGTAAAAAGAGAGGCCTGTTATGCATGTCCTGTAAGGTGTAAAAGAGTTGTAGAAATTAAGGATAAAGATTTAACTGTAGATAAAAAATATGGAGGCCCTGAATTTGAAACAATTGGTGCAACAGGTTCAGCTTGTGGTATTAGTGACCTTAAAATTGTATGTAAGGCTAATGAGTTATGTGGACAATATGGATTAGATACGGTCTCCGCAGGTATGACTATTGCCTGGGCGATGGAGTGTTTTGAAAAGGGTCTTATTACTTTAGAGGATACTGATGGAGTAGAATTAAATTTCGGAAATGGCAAGGCTATGCTACAAATGATAAAACTTATTGCCAAAAGAGAAGGTTTTGGTAAGATCCTTGCAGAAGGAAGTTACAGAGCTGGAGAGATTATAGGAAAAGGTTCAAAAAAATACAGTATGACATCCAGAAAACAGGAATTTGCTGCACATGAACCTAGAGGTAAATGGAATATTGGTTTAGGTTATGCAGTTTCTGCTACTGGAGCTGACCACTTAGTTGTAGCCCATGACCACGCATTTGAATCACGACCTGATGAAGATAATGAACTTGGTGGTATGGATCTGTCTCCACTTAAAGTTTTTGGTATTACAGAACCTATGAAGGCCACTTCTTTAGATTATCAGAAAATAAAACTCTTTAAACATCTTCAATCCCTATGGAGTTTATACAATGTACTTGATGTATGTATTTTTGTTGGGGTACCTGAGAGAAAGATGTTTAAACTGGAACATATTTTAGACATTATCAACCAGACATGTGGTTGGGACATGGATTTCTCAGAGATGATTAAAATTGCAGAAAAAGGTACACATATGGCTAGAATATTCAACGATATAAACGGATTAGGAGCAAAATCCGATACATTACCAAATAGAATGTTTGAACCGTTGGAAGATGGACCATATAAAGGTGTAGCTATTAATAAAGACGATTTTGATAATGCATTAAAACTCTATTATGAGATTATGGGGTGGGATATTAATGGTAAACCTACCGAAGGAACATTAATAAATCTAGACCTACATGAGTTTAGTAATATTTAAAGTTTAATCTAAAAATCCTGCCTTTAATGAGGTGGGATCTTATATTTAAATTTACATAATTATATTACAAATCGTTGTAGATATGTTATAAGTATAAGTAGAACAAAAATTAAGAGGGTTCACATGGCAAAACAGGATTTAGTAAAAGAGACAGTAACAGAAATAGAAGGTTGGATCAGAGATGGTAAGTATTCCAATATGGATCTTTTACCTAGCGAACTCGAAATCAGTAAACAATTAGATGTAAGCCGAGCAACTGTTAGGGATGCTATTAGAATCTTAGAAGTTAGGGGCTTTGTTCAACGGCTGCATGGTGTTGGGGTTAAGGTTAATAACAAAAGTACTGAAGTTGCCATCAATTTTTTAGCGGAAATGTTAGAAAGAAACAATATAACATATAATGAACTGTTAGAAATTAGAATTTTAATGGAACCAAAAGCCTCTTCTCTTGCAGCATTAAATGGGAGTAATGAGGATAAAGAAGTATTAAAATCGTGTATTGAAACCATGGAAAAAGAGACCGTGACATCCAGAAAATTTCAGGAGAGTGACTATCTATTCCATTCTACGATTGCTAAAGCCAGTGGAAATAGACTTCTGCATACTATAGTTGAGTCATACAGCCCTATATTATTAAAACAGATTGCAGAAGCTGATAAAAAAGAGTTTCTTGAAGAATCTCAGCTACATTACCATAGAAACATCTATGAATGCATAGTTAACTCAGACTCAGAAGGTGCTAAAGAAACTATGATGATTCACTTAAATGCTACAAAAAAGAATCTTAATTAAGTATTATATCGTTTAGCTTTTTATTTTTTAAACAACTTATAATAACTCAATTCATTATTTCTTTTAATACAGAAATCTTTCAGATAAACTATCATTAATCTAAGAAGTTACTTGCATAAATCACTAACATCCCTTAACCTGACATTAGATATAGGATATCATATATCTGATGTCAGATTACAATTATTACATCCTATTGAAATCAATCCAATTGAAATATAGATATATTAACAATGATAAAAAGGATTAGCGGTAAGTTTATTTGGAAATAAGGAGTATATTTATGAAAATAGAAAGTGTAGAAACAATAATAGTTAAACAGAACTTAGGTGAAGGTGTTAGCTTTGCATATTCCCAAGCTTGGTACAATACCAGAACTATTATGATATTAAAAATTACTACTGATACAGGAATAGTTGGATGGGGTGAATCCTTTGGTCCAGCTTATGTAAATAAAGCTTTAATCGATAATTATTTTACTCCCTATATTATGGGTAGAGATCCTCTTGATATAGAGGTTATCTGGGAAGGTCTATATAACATGTTTAGAGACCATAGTCCTAAGGGAAATGCAATAGAAGCGATGAGTGCAATAGATATTGCTTTATGGGATATTAAAGGTAAATTTCTAAACCTACCAATCTATAAATTATTAGGTGGAACCCCAAGAAAACATCTTTTACCATATGCTACAGGTCTCTACCCTACCCAGCTTCCATCGAATCACAAAGTTTTAGTACAAGAAGCTCTTAGATATAAAAATGATGGTTTTAAAGCTATAAAAATTAAAATCGGATTTGGAATAGAAGATGATATAAATCTTGTTAAGAAGATTAGAGCTGCAGTTGGTAATGATCTGATGTTAATGGTAGATGCTAACCACGCATATAATGCAAATACAGCTCTAAAAGTCTGCAGGGGTATAGAAGAGTGTAATATTACATGGTTTGAAGAGCCTGTTCCTCCAGAAGATATTGATGGATATATAGAATTAAAAAGTAAAACTACAATCCCATTATCTGGTGGGGAAGCAGAATTTACAAGATATGGTTTTAACAATCTACTAAATAGAAGAGCTGTAGATATAGTACAACCAGATTGTGCTGTGACAGGTGGAATCTCAGAGTTTAGAAAAATAGCTATGCTTGCACATGTTAATAATATTCAGTGTTACCCCCACGTTTGGGGAAGTGTTATAGGCCTTTTTACAGCAATACATTGTGCATTTTCCCTACCTGATTATCCACATAAACTAGTGCAGGAAGATATGTTGTTGGAATATGATAGAACAACAAATATATTCAGAGATAAATTAGCAAAACAACCATTGGAATTAGTAGACGGATATATACTTCCCCCAACTAAACCTGGACTTGGAATCGAGATTGACGAAGAACTATTAGAAAAATATAGGGTTGATAAAAGAAGGTAACGATAAAATATGACTACATTTGAAAAAATCCAAAAGGATAAAATTATTGCCATAGTAAGAGGCATAGATCAGGATAAAATACTTGATACCTGTAAAGCACTTTACTCTGGAGGAATATCTTTAATAGAGGTTACTTTTAATCTATCCACTCCTACTGGGAACGAAGATACATATAACTCTATTAAACTTATATCGGATAACATGGGTTCAGAAGTATGTGTTGGTGCCGGAACAGTAATGACAGTGCAACAGGTTGAGTTAGCTGCAGAAGCTGGAGCTAAATACATTATCTCCCCAAACTTTGATGTAGAAGTTGTCAAGAAAACAGTGGAATTAGGACTTGTTTCTTTACCAGGTGTTATGACACCAACAGAAATTGTAAATGCATATAAAGCTGGAGCAACAGCTGCAAAAATATTCCCAATTGGAGTTTTAGGTGTCTCTTATCTAAAAGCAATTATATCACCTGTTAATCATATTCCTCTTTTAGCTGTTGGTGGAGTAGATCTCAATAACATAAAAGATTTTATGAATGCAGGTGCATCAGCAGTTGGTCTAGGTTCATCTCTTGTAGACAAAAAATTAATTAATAGTGGGAAATTTGATGAGTTAACAAATCTGGCTAAAGCCTTTGTAAAAAAAGTTAAAGGGTAGGAAATTAAAATGAAAAAGATAGTATGTTTTGGTGAAATTATGGGGAGACTTTGTCCCACTGGATATAAAAAAGTTTTACAGGCGACAAGCTTTGATGTTACTTTTGCTGGAGGAGAAGCAAATGTAGCTGTTTCTCTTGCAAACTACGGTGTAAAATCTTCTTTTGTTTCCATGGTGCCTAAAAATGATCTAGGTCTTTTAGTTAAAAGAATATTAAAAGGATATGATGTAGAGGTTAATAAAATAATAGAAGGTGGAGATAGATTAGGAATGTACTATGTTGAAAAAGGTGCATCACAAAGACCTTCAAAAGTAATTTATGATAGAAAATATAGTTCAATTTCCATGGCTGATCCATCAGAATTTAATTGGGACGATATTTTAGATGGAGCAACATGGTTTCATACAACAGGAATTACTCCAGCACTATCAGATTCCTGTATTGAAGTAACAAAACAAGCGTTAAAAAAGTGTCGAGAGAAAGGTATTACGGTAAGTTGTGACTTAAACTACAGAGGTAACTTGTGGAGTAAAGAAAAAGCAAAAGAAGTTATGTCTGGTATTATGCCCTATGTAGATGTTTGTATTGGAAACGAAGAGGATGCAGAAAAAGTTTTAGGAATCTGTGCATCTGAAACTGATGTAATAGCTGGGGAAATAAATAAAGTCGGTTATACGCAAGTTGCAGAAAAAATTGTGAAACAGTATGGTTGTAAAACTGTAGCTATAACTCTAAGAGAAAGTTATTCTGCAAGCATAAATGGTTGGTCTGCCCTACTCTATAAAGATGGAAAAAGTTACTTCTCTAAAAAGTATGACATTCAATTAGTTGACCGTGTTGGTGGTGGAGACAGTTTTGTTGGTGCTCTTTTATATGCATTAAACGAGAGATCTGAATCTCAGGATCAGGTCGAGTTTGCAGTAGCTGCAAGTTGCCTTAAACACACGATAGAGGGAGACTTTAATCAGGTAACAATAAAAGAAGTTGAAACTTTAATGGCTGGAGACGGCTCAGGTCGGGTTCAAAGATAATGATATACATTATCTAGCTACTTGGTTTCAAATATGATATATATGCAATTAATATGCCTCGCATATTTGGAACGAAGATATAACTGCATAAATGTGGATGAAATTTTAATAATGGAGTTATTTATATGAAAGTTGAAGTATCAGCAACAGGAAGAATAAAGAAATTTCTTCCGGAGCAAAAAAATATATCAATAAGTGAGAACTCTTCTATAAAGGATATTATGGAATTATTACAGATTACAAATGACGGAGTAGCATTTGTTGTTAATGGATTAATAGGAAAGAGAACAGACATTCTGAAAAATGGTGATCATATTAAGTTTATTATGGTTGTAGGTGCAGGTTGATGAGTAGATTTATAAGACAGATCGAACTTATTGGTGTTCAAAATCAGGAAAAGCTTAAAGAATCCAAAGTTTTAGTAATAGGAAGTGGAGGTCTTGGCTCCCCTGTCCTTCAATCACTGGCTGTTAGTGGAATTGGCACTATCGGTATTGTTGATTATGACACTATAGATATAACAAACCTAAATCGACAGATACTCCATGATGAAGATTCTATTGGTGATTACAAAACAATATCAGCAGAAAAAAGACTTAATAAAATGAATCAAACCATTGATATAATGACATATAAACAGACCTTAACTGAAGAATCAGCTAAGATCATCTTTCCAAACTTTGATATAATAATTGACTGTGTAGACAATTATGAAACGAGAAAACTTGTAAGTAAAGAAGCTGTAAAACTTAATAAAACAGTTATTGAAGGTGGTATAGAAGGATTTGACGGATTTATCCAGATTATAGAACCTTCTAATACAGCATGTTTTAATTGTTTAGAACTGAATAATACGGATATTTACAGGCAGGTATTAGGTGCATCAACCGGTATCGTTGGAAATATTCAGGCTCTTGAATGTATAAAGTATATTATAGGGTTATGGGATCGTAGTTATAGTTATATCTCCGTTAATCTTATAAATTATGACATTGATACTATTTTATTGAAAAGCAGTACCAACTGTAACTGCTATAATAAGAAAGGTGAAAATATTGATATCATTTAATCTACAAACTCGTCTTGTTTAATAACTAGCCTTTGCCCCTTTGTAAGGGCTAGATTTCAACTCCCTAGCTTCATCTTTATGTAATTCTAGACCCTGCCCTTTAATACATGACTTATAGGTTGATATAGCACTTTTTCTATTCCCTATAATATCTAAAAGTTTACCCATTTCTAAATTTATTTCTGTTGCAGTAAATCCACTTATATCTTTATATTTTATTGCATCCCGGTAATATGTAATTGCTTTCTCGTAATCACCATCTACATTTGATAGGTTACCTAACATCTGTATATATCTAGGAATCCACTTCCCTTTAACTTCCCCACTATCTATTCTTTTACTAATTTCACCTAATAACTTTTTGGGTTCATCTGTAATTCCTTTTCTTAAAAGAGTATCGATATAGAAGAATTGTACAGAGAGGTTATTAGGAAACTCCTTTAAAAAGGTAACAGACTCTCTATATGCACCATCATAATCCTTTTCAATATAAATAGAGGATGATATGTACATTACAGTTGCCTCGTATTTAGTTAGATGTCCTTTTTTTGCAGCAACTTCTATTAATTTTATACCCTTTTGTCTGTCTGGTACAAAATCAAAATGTTCTAAAAGCGGTTTTAAACCTTTTGGAGCAAGTGCTGTTGTATAATTCTGTTCTCCTAATATGAAATATAGATCTGGGATATCCTCTACCTTATCAGCTAAGGTTAAAGATATTTTCCTGGCTTCAACAGCATAACGAAGTGTTGTTAGCCACTTATTCTCTAGGGCATAACTTTTCATATAATAATAATTAACTAGGCATAGATTGAGCTCATCTTTTGTATTGTTTTCTTTTTTTAGTTTCTTCTTTATTTTTTTCTCTGTATCCTTAAGCACACTATATATTTTTTTAAAATTATCCTTAGTTGGATTCTGTTTTATCATTAAAAAATCGAAAATTATTTGACCTAAATCTCCGTCTATATCCGATGGGTTAAAGTTTCTATATCTGTCTAGGCTTTTTTGAGATTCATCAAATTGAAAGTTATATGCAAGTTCTATAGCACTATTAACACTATTTGCAGAAATGGTTAGTGATAATGTAAAAAATAGCAGAATTAATATTATTTTTATTGGGTTCATTTTTTTTTCCTTGGAATAACTCATTCTTGGATCTATTATATTATATATACACTTGGGGGCATAATGAAAACAAAAATTGATAGTAAAAAATATTTTGTTGGTTTTGATATAGGTTCAGACACAGTTCATACTGTTGTTTTAGATAGCTCAGGAATATTAATTCACTCTCCTGAATCACTAATGCATTTTGGAAATCCATTAGATGCCCTCAAAGAAGCATATTCTCTACTACTAGTAGAATACGATATAAAAGATTTAGTATCTTTTGCTTTTACAGGCTCAGCTGGTAAACTAATTGCTGAAGTTACTAATAATCCTTTTTATTATGATACAATTGCGATTTCCCAGGGAGCTGGTGTTATTGCTCCCCAGTCCGAGTATATTATACATGTAGGATCAAAAGATCCATACTTCTTTGAAAGAGAGACTGATAAAGGTTTTACAGACAAATCATTTATTTCTGACCATGGTACTGGAACAAAATGTGGTGGTGGAAGTGGTATATTAATTAATAAACAGGTAAGAAGATTCTTTTCTGAGGCTTATCCAGTTAAATTAGCAGATCCGGAATCAGCTAAAAGTGATGATGAATCATTCAAACTTAGGATAGATAATAGACGAAAATTACAGAATCAGGTTAACTTCATTCATAAAAAAGCTTCAGAAACAATTTCAGACTCAAGTAAGGATTTAGATGTTGGTGGTAGATGTGGGGTAATAATTCAGTCAGATATGATCCATATGCAGAACTCTGGAGAGCAAATAAAAAATATATTAAAGGGTATGTATACTAGAATCGCTAAAAATTACAAAAGTGATGTTCTTAGTACAAGGACTATAGATAAAAATAAATACGCAATTGTAACTGGGGGTATCTTCTTAAATAGCTACCTTGCAGATCTATTTGGTAAAGAACTAGGCATCGAACTACATAGACCAAAAAATATTGATAAAATAGGAGCTGCTGGAGCTGCATTAAAAGCTATTGAGGATGGAATAGAATCACATTTTGATGTTGATAACTTATCAGCGATTATAGAAGCTCAAAAACAAGAGATAAAGTACGCACCTGCCCTAAACACAGCTTTAGATAAAGTTATAGTTTATGAGGAAGAAACTGCTCTATATAAATCTGATATGGGCCTGGTAGTATTTAAAAAGATTGATGGTAAATTACCAGTTGTAATTGGTATAGATGGTGGTTCAACAACCACAAAAGCATTAATTGCAGACTCTACAAACTTAGATATTATTGCTGAGATATGTATAGATACCGATGGAAAACCTTTAGAGACTGCACAAAAAATATTTGCAGATATTAGAGATGTCCTAGGGGATAAAATTGATATAAAAGGTATCGCTTATACAGGATCATCTGGTCAATTCTACCATAGACTCTTTACTGACTTTACAAAAGCTGTACTTGGTTTAAGCGCAGACTTTGTTAAGGATGAAATAACATGTCATGCTAACGGTGTAAAACACTTTAACTCTGATGTTGATACAATCTTTGAGTGTGGTGGCCAGGATGCTAAATTTACTGTGTTTAATGAAGATGGAACAGTAAAAAAATCTAAAATGAATCTATCTTGTATGGCTGGTACTGGCCAGTCCATGAAAAATATGTTGGATATGCTTGGGTATGACTTTAAATCATTTAAGGATTACGCATTAGCTGCAACAAAGACACCAGTAACTGATGAAATGTGTGCAATATTTACAGAGGCTGGTATTTTAAAACTTCTTGCACTTAACTTTCCTAAAGAGGAGATAGCTGCTGCAATTGCCCATGGATTTATGGGAGGATATGCCAATAAATTTGTTGGTAGTGAAAAGTTTGGAAAATTTGCATCTGCACAGGGTGGACCTTTTAAAGGTTTAGGCTGTCTTGCAGCACTTGCTTTACATACAGATATGGAGATTCATGCCTTTCCACATAGACAACTATTTGGAGCTATGGGAGCTGCAATTGTAGCATTTAACGAACTTAAAAAAATGAAAGAAGCTGGGCTTAAACCTGTTTTACGATTCAGAGGTCTAGATATCTCTGATGTTAAGTTTGAAAAAAGAGTAGAGAACTGCTCTAGTCTAATTTCTGACTGCTGTGGTACAAGAGATTGTAAGTTACAGGTATATAAAATGGGTCAACATGAGATCTACTCCGGAGGTATGTGTCCAAAAGGAAATACAGAGTCCGCTACGAAACGTTCCCCCGACTATGTAACCATGTATAAAAATCTAATGAATAAAGAGTTAGATAATTACTGTATTACTCCAGATAAGATTAGTAGTGATGAAAGACCAAGGATTTTAATTCCTCGAACTCTACACTTTTTGAACCAGAGAGGTATATTTTTTACTTCTCTGTTCCACAAGTTAGGTTTTAATGTTGTGGTATCTCCAGAGTCAAATGATGAGATAGCAAACCTAGGTTTAGCTTGTTCCCACTCCGAGGCTTGTTTCCCATCTAAACTACAACATGGTCATGTATCTTATCTTAGTAAGTATTTACGATCTGGTGTAGATAAGATGTTCCTTGTGAACTTTTTAGGTCAGGGCGAGGAAAATGCTCCCCAGGATCAATCAAAGACTTGCCCATTTGTTTCCGGAGCTGGTTATTCAGCAAAAGAAGCTGTTAAGTTAAAAACTGAGGATTCACTTCTTCCACTTATTCTATTTAATGACGATGTATATAAATTAGAAGAGGATCTATGGAATGATTTTAAAAGGGCATTCAAAGATTCAGAAACTCCAATAAAAATTAATAAAAAAGTTATGACAGAGGCGGTAGAGTACGCTTTAGAAAAACAGGATAGTTTTAACAGGTCAATTTATACAAAGGGAGCGACAATAGTATCTAAACTAAAAGAAAAAGGTGAAAAGATATTTATTGGAATTGGTCGTGGTTATACCCTATTTGATGACAAAGCGAACTCAAAGGTTCATGAACTATTTGTATCTAATGGCCTACACTTTGTTCCAGCTTTCTTTTTAGAACAACCAAACTATAACTTTGAAGAGATAGTACACCATATGTATTGGATTCAAGGTCGAGAGATGACAAGATATAATATTATGGTTGCACTGGACCCACAGTTATACGGTGTTAGAGAGACGAACTTTAACTGTGGCCCAGATGCTATGTTAAGTTACCATGAGACTGAGATATTTAATAAAGCTGATAAACCTTACCTAACCCTTCAAAC
>JAOPTT010000019.1:0-38873 GCA_051531975.1 Spirochaetaceae bacterium | reverse complement strand
CTCTATTACTGTTGTTAATACCGAGAGTTAATAAATTAACACTTGGCTTTTTTTGCTACAAGATTAAATCGTTACGACTTGTTCCTGTGATGCTCGATGAATATAGCAATTGGAGATATTTTTGTCAATTGTATTTTGAAAAAATAAAATATAATTTTATAATACAGTAATTCCACGAAGTTCCTTCTTTATGAATTGACTGTACAGGCCTAATTAAATATTATTACGCAAGCTAGAAGATTTTCTACAATAATATAAATAAGGAGCATAAATGAACGTTATATTCTTAGGACCTCCAGGATCTGGAAAGGGGACTATTGCGTCAAAAATCACAAAAGAGTTAGAAATACCTCATATTTCAACTGGAGATCTTTTTAGAGCAGCCATTAAGGCGGAAAACGATTTAGGATTAAAGATTAAATCTATAATAGAAGCTGGAGACCTTGTCCCAGATGAAGTTACAATCGAAGTCGTTAAAAGAAGATTAGAAGAGAAAGACACTAAAGATGGTTATATACTAGATGGATTTCCTAGAACACCAAAGCAAGCAGAAGCTCTTGGGGAATTTTCTAATGTAGATACAGTTATTGACCTAAGCTTAAATGATGAAGAGTTAATAAAAAGACTATCTGGACGAAGAGTTTGTAAAAACTGTGGTAATAGTTTCCATATACTTTTTGTACCTCCACAGAAAGAAGATATTTGCGACGATTGTGGTGGTGAATTATATACAAGAAAAGATGATCAGTTAGATTCTATAAAGAATAGACTAGAAGTTTATTATTCACAAACTGAACCTCTAAAAGAATACTACAAAAACTTAAATGTATTACGCCCTATAGATGCAGCTCCAAAGCCTACTAAAGTTTTAGAAGCAGTTCTAAATATTCTTAAAAATTAATTTAATATTTCATTTTGTTCAAAAAATAGCCTAATCTTATCAACTTCTATAAGATTAGGTTGTTCTAACAATTCTAAAACATTATCTTTGTTATTATACCCATAACTTACGGCTTTCTCTAAATAACCAAAACCTTTACTAAAATTATTATCCCATAAAAGAGAGACCTTAGCTAATTCAAAATATGCTTCGGATTTTCTAGCATCATCACCGGAAAGAATTATCAGTTCAAGTGTATTTTTAAAATTCTCAGCATCGGTCACAGAATAATACAAATCTGCTAAATGCTCCAACAGTATAAGATCCTTAAACCCCTTATTGTAACTTCTTTCAAAAAAAGAAATTGCTAATAAAGAATCCCCTAAAGACTCAGCAGTTAAACCACCTATAAAATAAATTTCAGAATCTTCATTATCTAATAACATCAAATCAATAAACTGAAGAGCGAACTCAAACTCTTCCAATTGATAATAAAGCTTAACAATATTTTTTTTAACATCGCCTGAGGTATATCCTGTTGAATATAATTCTAGATATTCTTCTATGGATTCTCGTAACAGACCTTCGGAATAATATAGAAAGGCTAATTGCTGCTTCAGCTTATTATTTGAAAAATCTTTAGAAATTAAATAGTCAATATTTTCTTTGGCACTTGCAAACTCTGACAAACCAATTAAAACCTCAACCAAATTAAATCTAGATTTATGAAAATCAGGGTTTATAGACAGTGACTTAAAATAATATTTTTTTGATTGCTCTAAATCCCCAAGTTCTAAGAAAGCGTTACCTACATTAAAATATTCAGAAGATAGCTCTTCAATACTATTATCTGTAACACAAGAACTTAGGAGAAATATAAGTATAATAGAAGCAAATGATAGTTTACCCCAGGATTGTTTTTTCAATTTTCCTAACCTGAGACCTATATAAAGCTGAAATATTTGAGCCATAATCAGCAACTAGCTGAATCATATTTCTTGGATACATATCTTCGTCTTCACCATTAAGTCTATCACCAGCATCACCTAAACCAGGCATAATATAAGCCTTATCGTTTAATACTGGATCCATCCATAATGTATAACATGTAATATTATCCAACGCCCTTAATATCTGTAATGCCCCTTTTAAACTCGAAACGACATTTATAAATTTAATTGATCGTGGCTTTACACCACTATCTAATAGATATTTTACAACAGTAACCATACTACCACCGGTAGCATTCATAGGATCAGCAAAAATAAGATCTTTATCTTGCATCTCATCAATATTAAAATATGATTTATCTAAATCTAGTAAATATTCCATATCAGTTTCATTTTTAGAGTCATCTCTTTTTATCTTAAACAGAGCAAATGGTGTTACATAACCTGTAGATGAATATTCCTGAATCTCTTTACTCATTATCATTGAAGGCAACAGTGCACCCCTTAACATTACACACATAACTGTATTACCTATAACATTATCAACATCTGGAATTTTGTGTACTGCGAAATTCTGTACAGGATGAGTAACAGGAGTCTTAACAACTAAATAGTTTTTAGATCCACTCTCTTCGCTATAAACGAGATTAAACAGTAACTCAAAAGCTCTTTGAATATAATATACAAACTCTTCATGACCTGTTTTTTCATCTCTTAATTTAGCGATAAGCCTTGATGCCTCTCCATGTTTAGTTTGATGTGTCTCGAATGCATATATTTTTAGATTTTCTTCTTTTGATGATATAGTCTTCATCAACTCACCCATCTCTTGATAGAGCTTAACAATTTTATCTTTAGTATCTAAATAAATAGCAGAAGTGGAGTCATTTATCTCTAAGACACTATAACATTCCATAGCTTCATCATATAAACTACTCATTTCATCTAAATAAACTTGATCTTGATCTGTAAGAAACCCATCTAACGCATCTGCTTTTAAAATAATTTTATTGGACATACAAAAAACCTCTCATAACTACATTAAATATATTATAATTTTGGGCAAAAAAAAAGCAGATAATTAAATTATCTGCTTTTAAACATCTCGTAGGGGAATCGAACCCCTGTTGCATGGATGAAAACCATGTGTCCTAACCCCTAGACGAACAAGACTTACTTTGAAGTAAACTTCAAAAGAAGATTAAATAATCTTCCCGGGGAAGAATTGTAATTCTTCCTTATTGAGCCGTGTTGGATTCGAACCAACGACCCACGCCTTAAAAGGGCGTTGCTCTACCTACTGAGCTAACGGCCCGGGTCATAATTTCGCTTTAATAAAATAAAGCATTTTACATCTCGTAGGGGAATCGAACCCCTGTTGCATGGATGAAAACCATGTGTCCTAACCCCTAGACGAACAAGACTTGTACTTGGATAAAACCAAAAAAAGAGTAAACTCTTCTCGAGGAAGAATTACAATTCTTCCTTATTGAGCCGTGTTGGATTCGAACCAACGACCCACGCCTTAAAAGGGCGTTGCTCTACCTACTGAGCTAACGGCCCAAGTACTAAATTACGCTTGAATAATAATAAAAGCGTTGTGTTTTGTAAAGCCCTTGGCTAAACAATTTTTGCTTTAAATAATAAAGCAATAAACATCTCGTAGGGGAATCGAACCCCTGTTGCATGGATGAAAACCATGTGTCCTAACCCCTAGACGAACAAGACATATCTTGAAGTAAACTTCAAAAGAAAGATAAATCATCTTCCCAGGGAAGAATCGTAATTCTTCCTTATTGAGCCGTGTTGGATTCGAACCAACGACCCACGCCTTAAAAGGGCGTTGCTCTACCTACTGAGCTAACGGCCCGCTCAACGAAAACTAAATATATAGACTTACCTAAAAAGAGTCAACATAATCTAAAAAGAAATTTTTAGACTAAATAGAAAGTTAAATGTACTTGCTACACCTGGCTCTAAACCTTCTTCAGTTCCATACATTGCAAAACCTACTTCTAATCCACTTATATCAATATTTACACCTAAAGACAATAATCCTTCGTTTAATCCTGCTAAGAGGTGAAATTTATTCAGCAACTCAATATCTGTTCCAATTCCCCAATGCAGCCAAAAATTTGTATCAAAATCTAATAGATCAAAATAATCTAAATATATATCTAGATCGCTGACAATAAGCTCTATGGGCCCTAAAGGTATATCAGATGCTAAACCAAAGTTTATCTCTCTTTCGATTGTATTACCCGTTGTTTCGGTTGTTGTGGTAAATATATCCATTGCATCATCAATATCTGCTACTGGGTACTTTAAAATGGGAGTATAAACATCTTTAACAACACCTGATAAAGAAATTATATTGTTAAAATTCAGTGTAAATCCAAAATCCAGTGCAAATATAGGACTTATAGTTAATGGGTAAGTATCGAGGATAGATGCAAAATCATCCATGTAACTTAAAATACCTAGGAGATCACTATCTACTTCAACCTCTGCTCGGATAGTAGAACGAGACATAACCCCTGGAGTAAAACCTAAATTAAAAGATTCACCTAACTTAAAATCAAATGGGAAAGCTATACCAATAGCAAACATTAAATCTTCTCTGGCAATTATATTAGAATCTAATAACAGTCCAGGGACATCAACATTTAACGATGTTATGTTTTTTACTGCCCAACCCCAATTATTATTTATTCTACCAACAAAAATTGGTCCTGGTATATCAACACCAATTAGCAAACTAGTTAGACTCTCATCTTGTAGGGTTGTAATTAGTGCTGCAGGGTCATCTAAGGTAAGAGAGTCCCCTAGATACAGGTTAGCAATATCTAATGCATCACCTTTTAAATTAACTCCTATCTCAAAAAAATTAAGTTCTGTATCATATTCAGCTAACAAGGCTGGATTATTATAGAATGTACCAAAACCCTTAGCCATACCAGAATGAGGGCCTCCCATAGCCATATTGTATATAGAGGTATTATCTACTTGGTTATTAATGGAAAATAGTGTTGCGGGAACTAAGATAAGTATAATTGCTATTAATCTCAAAATGGTAATCCTTCTAATAAGTCAGCTATGTCGCCTTCTGCTCCAGCTTCTGCAGCATCCATCATAGCACTAGCAGTTTGAATATCGGATATTTGCTGTGCATCAAAACCTGCAGCTACTAGATCCGCCGTCTCTGTCGTCGGAGAGTCCTCTAATGCTGCTGCAAGTGTATCATCTTGTAAAATATCAGATATAAGGCCTACACCACCTACAACTAGCTGAGTTGTAGATAAACTATCTGGGTCTAATTCAAATGCTTCAACTGCATAATCACCAGCATCTGCAAGGTTTTCTAATCTTTCAACATCATCTTCTAGACCAGATAATAAATCACCACCACCATCTGAGGCTCCCATTAGGTCAGCCATAAGACCTTCTACATCAGCCTGCTGAAGGTTAAGATCTAATAGTTGGGTAGTATCTTCAACATATTGTTCTAATAAGTCTGGGTCATTTAAAATGTCATCTGTTAATTCTGATCTAAACTCAACTAAAAGGTCTTCAACATCTTGTAATTCGTCAGGATCTGTTGGGAAACCATCACTTGCTAAATTACTCTGTAATTGGTCTTCCGACATATCTGAATAATCAGTACTTAACTCTGAAAAAAGATTTGAGGTAAAGATATCTGTACATGAATATAAAAAGGTTACAATCATAACTATAAAAACAAGCTTTTTGTTAATTAGCTTAATTTTTCTAAAATCTAATTGCAAACTCAATAGCTGCCCCCATTTGCTGCCTATCTCCAACGCTATCACCAATCTCTTTTGAATAAACAGCTGCATTAATTTCCATAAATAGAAGTTTAATACCTGTTCCAAGAGTGATGTAACCCTGGTTTATACCAGCTCGAGCATTAATAAATTTAAATAACTCTATATCTAGTCCAATGGATAAATTGTTCCAAACTTCACTTTGATCTACATAATCTTCCACAGAGTCACCATCAACAAAAAGAAACTTATAGTCTGCAGAAAGTGTAGGATTAAATATAGAATTCATTGATCCAAGAGTTGGATTATATGAGAACCCTAATTTAACACTCATAGGTGTTATATACTCATCTGTAGCACTCTCTGATCCTAAAAAGTCACCAGCAACAATATCATCGTATGTATTATAATTATATGTCATATTTGTTCCAAACATATCAATTAATGACAATCCAACTGTTAAATCTTTAAAGTGAACCTTTGTACCAAGATCCCAACCAAATCCTATACCAGTTAAATATTCCATCTCTTGGTATGTTTCATCATTATCTGACAAAAGAGAATCGCTTAATAATAGATCTATTACTGGAGGTAGTTCGGATGATACCCGAATTTTATACATTGGTCTTGCTCCAACTCCTACATCAATATCAACAATTCCTAATGGAATAGTCATTGCATAACCTAAAAGTAGTGATGTTGTAATAACACTATCTAACTCAGTAGTATGAAGTTCATTTCCAAAAACTTCTGAATCCATATTAATTAGTAGACCAATTCCAAGTCCATCACCAGCAAAACCTAATGATAAAACAGGTGAATAACCTAAACCATTGGCATAAGCTCCATCTTCGTAGGGTTTACTTGCCTGATTCAGCAACGCTTTAATAATTGCTTCTCTATTCTCAGGTTCTAATATAAAAGATAACTCTTCAAGCCCAATATTTTCTACACTAGTATCATTATCCTCATTATATGCGTCTAGTAGATCTTCAGATAACTGAAAAACATTAGAAAGAAGATTATTTGTTCCACTAAATATTGTAATTTCTCGATCCTCAACTAAACCCGCAGGATTAAATTCAAAAGACTCTAGTCCATGGGCTTCGGCAACAAATGAATTACCAAGAGCTAAAACTTTTGGGCTAAAAAATGAGAAATTGTTTTCTATATAAGTATCAGCACTCCAGATAAGAGATGCCATAAGGCTAAATAAAACCATTAATATAATTTTCTTCATTATAAGTTACCTCCAAATATTGATATTTCTGGTAATTCATACCCTGAAGCAGCATATAATAAAGCACCATCTGCACCTAAATAATTCTCTAAAGTTGTCCCACCAGTTATATCTTCAGGAAATTGTATAATAGCATCTGTAGTGTCTCGTGTAACTGTCTGAGATGTTAAAGATTGTAAACTAACAGTTTCAGTAGTTGAAGAATCTGTCATAGTTTCTTCTATCACGTTATTAACCATACAGGCTAATAAAATGAATATAGCATCATCCTCTGTTACGGAGTCAATTAAAGGATTATCCCTGTCTGTTATAGTTTCACCTAATAAAGAAAGTGCACTACCTGCTCTTTTAAAACTAGATAACTCACTATTAACAGTATCCGCATCATCACCATCAGTTGCCCAAAGAGTATCTGGAACACTAAACATTTCAGAAAAAATTAATTTATGATTTAATACACCTTCTCTTATACCAGATGAATAATCGATTAGAAGTTCATTAAAACCTGCAATCATTAATTTATCAGTAGTGTAGGCTTCAATTTTAGCTAATGCTAATGCACGATTTTGGTAAATAGCTAAATCATCTATATAATCGTCATATCCATCATCTGAAATATACATTCGAATAGGTTGATCAACTAGAAGTTGCCTATAATAATCTGAAACACCATTTTTATATGTCTCATTAGTTTTTAAACTCTGGAATAATTGACCTGAAAAATCTTCTGATAATGCATAACTAGTATATTCATCTATCTTAGTAAGTTTATCAGCGTCAGAAATACTAATCCAAACTGAGTTTTCATCTATATCTATATCTGTCTCATCGGTATCACTTAAGTCATCAAAATAATTAGTTGTTAAAAATTCGGATACTACATCACAGGACATAATAGAAATTACTAAAAAAAGTAGAAAGAATTGTTTTATTATATACTTCACACTTATCTCCTTATAAAAAATTTATTACTTATCTTCATTATAAGCCAGTTGGCGGTAATACACAAATCATAATCCTAAAGATTTGTGAACTCTTTTCATTCCTCTGTCTGCATCTACTAATGAAGAGTTAATTGAGAGTGCTTTATTGTATGCATCTTTGGCTCTTTGGTAGTCTTTAGCCTGCTCTCTTGCATACCCTAAACGTGACCACCATCCGGCATCTAAAGGTTTTAAATATACAGCCATAGACAGTGCAACATCGGCTCTATAATACTCTTCTAATCTTAAAAAAACATGGCCCATCAGGTAATACATATATCCGGCTTTATCACCTGAACTTTTTAATTCAATATACTTCTCTAAGAAATAAAGTGATTCCCTATTATTTCCTAAATGGTAATGTGCCTCACCTAAAGCTGCGACAAATCGCCAATTTCGAGTAGATTGATCATAAGCTTCTTTTCCATAGATAATAACATCGTCGTATCTCTTTAAACTTAATAAGGACCAACACAATACTGTGTATGAATCCATTCTTTGGGCAAAACTAGCCTTTGGTAAATTTTCTAACTCTTCAAAGCAGACATCTGCAGCCTCTTTAAAATTACCATCTCTCCATAACTTAAGAGCGTCTTTATCTTTTTGTGAAAATAGAGATAAACTTGTGCTAAATATAATTAAAAGTAGAAAAAATCTAATTGCATTTCGATTCATTACTCTACCTTACCAGTCATTTGACACTTTCCACTAAAAAAACACCCATTTTCCATTTTCACTTTTGGAGCAACAATATCCCCTGTTACTTTAGCGCTTGAAAAAAGCTGGACACTTTTTGTTGCATTTATATCACCAATGACTTCACCACGAATTTGTACACTTGCAGCACTAATATTCGCTTGAACGGTAGCTGTGGCTTCTATATATAAAACACCGGTCGCATTAATATCACCTTTTAATTTACCTTTTATCATTAATGGATCACTAAAAGATAGGGATCCTGCAAAATCAATATCTAATCCCATAACTGTATCTAGTTCCCTTTCTCGAACTCTTTGGGAATGTATCTCTGCCATATTATATATCTCCTTCTGTAGTTTCTGCTTCAATAACACCTAAAACTTTATGCAATGAATGTTTTAAATCATTCCGCATGTCTGCTGTATACGGATTATATTTTTGTAAATCGAGGAATAGTTGATATTCATCGTTACATGTCTGCTTTATTATTTCTAATAAGCTATTATACCCTGTTGTAGATATTGAGCTACCTTTTAAATGTAAGTCAGATAAAGTTCTACCAATAAAATGGGTAATACCCTGGGTATATGCGGCTTCTTTATCGTGTTCTTCAGGTGTCAGTTCTATTACAGACAGATTCATCTGGTTAAATAGATCAACCCAAATCCTATATTTATCGCCACTAGTTCTAACTTTAGAAATAACGATGGGCAACCCAGCAACACCATTTTTTCCAGAGTCTGGCCCAAACATTGGGTGTGTACCAATAATATCGACACTGTCAGGTAATAAATCCAGCATAAGTTTTACAGGGTGAACTTTAACAGAACAGGTATCCATTATCAAAGTTCCCGGCTTAACTTTCTCTTTTATATTTAATAAAAAAGGTTCCATTGCTGATATAGCGACACAAATAATAACTACATCACAACTAAGAACTTCAGTTTCAGAAACTCTCTGTATTGATGGTGGACAAAACCTACTAGTATTACGACTATAACCTTTTACTGTAACAACCTTTGAAAGGGCATCCCCCCAAAAAGCTCCAAATCTTCCTAATCCATATATTCCAACTGTCATAATCTGATTATATTGAAGTTTTTAAAAAAAAACACCTATTGTATTTAAAAAAAAATAGGATTAAATTATATAAACTAAATAAAAAAATATTGGGGGCAATATGTCATTTGTATCAGAAATGAAAAATCAAGCAATTAAAATGCAAAAATCAGTAGTATTACCAGAAGGAACTGAAGAGAGAACAATTCAGGCCGCAAGGATACTAATCGACGAGAAAATATGTCAAAAAGTAGTATTAGTTGGAAATAAAGCTTCTGTAGAAGATGCTGCATCAAAAGTTAATACATCTTTAGAAGGTATAACAGTAGAAGATCCAAAAACTTCGACAAACTTGGAGAAATATGGCGCAGAGTATTACTCTTTAAGAAAACATAAGGGTATTTCTGAACAAGAAGCAAAGGATGCTATTGTTGATCCACTTAAGTGGGGAGCTATGATGGTTAGACTAGACGATGTTCACGCAATGGTTGCTGGAGCTGAAAATTCTACAGGTAAAGTTTTAGTGGCTGGTTTTACAATTATTAAAACTGCTCCAGGTGTTAAAACAGCTTCATCATGTTTTGTAATGGACATGCCAGATAAAAAATGGGGAAAAGATGGTTTAATGATCTTCTCTGATTGTGCAACAATTGTTGATCCTTCTAGTGAAGAACTAGCAGCAATTACTAGACAGTCAGCAGAATCTTGTAGAGCATTTTTACAAACAGAGCCAAAGGTTGCGATGTTATCATTTTCAACCAAAGGTTCAGCAAAACATCCTAATGTTGATAAAGTTACTGAAGCATATAAAATTGTCAAAGAAGAGGAACCTACACTAATAGTGGATGGGGAACTTCAGGCTGATGCTGCAATTATCCCTGGTGTATCTGCGAAGAAAGCTCCAGGATCTCCAATTGCTGGTGAAGCAAATGTACTAATTTTCCCAGATCTACAGTCTGGAAACATAGGTTATAAGATGGTTCAAAGATTTGCAGGAGCTGGAGCATATGGTCCATTTTTACAAGGATTTGCAAAACCAATTTCTGACCTTTCCAGAGGTTGTAGTATCGATGATATTGTAAATACAACTTCAGTTACAATGACTCAGTGTAAATAAACCCTTTACACGCTATAACCAGTTAAACTATTATATATATTATGAATATAATGATAACTGGTTATGGTAGAATGGGTAGAGAAATTGAGACAATTCTTACCCAACGAGGGCATACAATTGCTTGTAGAGTGGATAAAGGTGGTTATGGTGATTACACTAAAGTAACTCCCGCTCTATTGGTTGATGTCGATGGTGTTATAGAGTTTGCACTTCCAGATGGAATGGAAGATAACATTACTCTATATGCAGAGGCAGGTGTTCCTGTTGTTTTAGGAACAACTGGATGGGACAACAAAAAAGAACTTATCAAAGATATCATAAAACAGAATGATAGTAGCTTCCTACATGGAACTAATTTTTCTGTTGGTGCTCACATGTTTTTTGACCTAGTATCAAAAGCATCGAAATTAATAAACGAAGTTCCAAATTACGATATAATGATGCTTGAATATCATCATAATAAAAAGAAAGACTCTCCTTCAGGAACAGCACTTACAACTGCTGAAAAAATCCTGGAAAATAATAATATAAAAGATACTATCTGGCCAGATAAGTTAGATAGAGAAATAAAAGAGAATGAATTACATGTAGCGTCGGTTAGAGGTGGATCAATACCTGGGACACATACAGTAACCTTAGATTCTTTTGCAGACTCAATAGAGATAAAACATACTGCTAGAAATAGAAGTGGTTTTGCTCTAGGAGCAGTAATGGCAGCTGAATGGTTAAATGGTAAAAAAGGATTTTTTACTGTTGAAGATTTTATAGATGAACTTTTAAATAGTTCTAAGGGAGAATAATATGTTTAGCGGAGTATATACAGCACTAATAACACCATTTAATACGGATGGATCAATTGATTTTGACGCATATAGATCTTTAATTAAAAATCAGATAGAACAGGGCATATCAGGTCTTTTACCTGTAGGAACAACTGGAGAGAGTCCAACTCTTACTCACCAAGAAAATTTAAAGGTAGTTGAAGAGGCAATTAAAATAGCCGATGGGAAAACACCTGTTGTTGCAGGAACTGGATCAAACAGTACCCAGGAAGCTATTGATATGACAAAAATTGCAAAAACTATGGGAGCTACAGCTAGTTTACAAGTAACTCCATATTACAATAAACCTACACAAGAAGGTCTCTACCGTCACTTTATGACAATAGCTGACCAGTGTGATATCCCTTTATTGATTTACAATATAAAAGGAAGATCTGGCGTAAACATTGAGACAGAAACTCTACTACGAATGGCAAAACATGACAACATTGTTGGTGTGAAAGAAGCTAGTGGTGACTTGGGTCAGATGATGGATGTGATTCTAAATAGACCAAAAGGATTTTCTGTAATGGTTGGTGATGATAACATTGCTTTTCCTTTTGTTGCCTTAGGTGGAGATGGAGTCGTTTCTGTTATTAGTAATATAATTCCTAAAAAAATGGAAAAACTTATAAGCTTAACAAAAGCTGGTAATTTAGAAGAAGCCAGAAAAGTTCATTATGATATATTACCACTATGTAAGGCAATGTTTATGGAGACAAGTCCAATACCAGTTAAATCAGCATTAGCTTTAATTGGTAAATGCAAAGAAGTATATAGACTTCCTCTTTGTTCTCCAGAAGATAGCACTAGAGAAAAACTTAAAGAACTGCTTTTAAAAGCAAACTTATTATAAAAACAGAAAGGGTGTAATTAAATTACACCCTTATATTATCATAACCAAAAGTTAGTTGATTGTTTTTAATTTACTAATCTCTTTTGCTAAATCCACAAATTTTTCAACTGACAAGGATTCGGCTCTCTTAGTAATATCTACATCTGCATCCGCAAAAGCTTTATAAACTTCCTCTGTATCATATTTTTTTAGATAAGGGCTTAATAAAATATTATTTTTTAGAGTTTTCCTTCTAGAAGAGAAGAGTTGTCTTGTAACTTTAAAAAATGTCTCTTTATCACTTAGATCCCTAAACCTTTTATGTGGAACCATAGTCATAATTGCAGAAGAAACTCCAGGAACAGGATAAAAAGAGCCAGGTTTTAAAACACCAACTTCTTTTACATCACAAGCAAATTGGCATAACACGGAAAAAGATGAATAATTTTTATTATTAGGTTTAGCGGTCATACGCTGTCCCATCTCTCTTTGAACAGTAAAAACCATTCTTTCAGGAACAAAATCATTCTCTATAAATGATGAAACTATTGCGGAAGATATATTATATGGAAGATTACCTACAAATCTTTTAGGTGGTTCTTCTCTAAAGGTTTTCCAAGTTTTAATAACGTCCCCAGGGACTATGGAAAAACTCTCAAAGGTGGCAAAAGCTTTAGATAAATAATCAATATAACCGGGATCAATTTCAAAAACCTTTAACTCTGCTCCACGATCTAATATTATTTTTGTAATAGATCCTAAACCAGGACCAACTTCCCAAACAGTGTCCCCTTCTTCCATCTCTAAAAGGTCAACTATTCTTTTACGAGCACCACTATTAATTAAAAAATTCTGACCCCATCTTTTTCGTGGACCTAACCCCATAATATCTAATAATTCTCTTATTTCCTGAGGTGAATCATAATTTAAATTTAATATTGAATCTTCGTGCATCAGTTCTCCTGTATAATTTTAATATTAACAATATAACAGGAATGCTTAAAATAATAAAAGTAATAAATGGAGAAATAACACTGTTATTATCGATTACAGGTGAATTTGAGAACAATTTAAGTAATACATATATAAAATCTTCAATAAACAGGACTAAAAAATTAAGTTTTGGAATGAACAGTGACAATATTCCAATCCAGATAAATATAGTAATAATAGGAGTTAATATTATTGAAGCGACTATACCAATTGGGTATAAGAGTCCAAAAAGAGGCAGACAGATTAATGATGTGCTTAACATTGCTGAAAATGATGCTGAAATTGAAAGTTTTAATATAGTTGGTAATCTATTCAAAAGAGGTAATAATGAGACTTCATTTGCAAATGTTAAAATCCCAAACAGAGCTAAATATGATAATCTAAATGATAGAGTATAAAACTCTTCAGGTACTAATATTATAATAATGAAAAATGATATAACAAGAATTTTATATACTGAAACATGATAACCTTTATAACGTAATATAGTTGCAATTGAAAACATTAAAACTGACCTTAGTAAAGAAGGGGTAATACCAACAATACATAGATAGACTGTTAATATTATTATGCAAAAAATATAAATTTTGCTACCTGTAAATAGCAGTCTAAGTAAAAAGATAAATAAAATAGTAATAATACTTACATGAAATCCTGATAATGCCAAAATATGGGAACACCCACTCTCCCTAAACATAGCGATCTGAGACAACTCAAGTTTACTTTTATTACCTGTTAACAGTGCTAATAACAGAGGTGATTTAATAGCCCACTTCAATTCTAAAATTATTTTTTTCCGAAGCTCATAATATTTAGACTTAACTATTGTTTGCCCATCGATATCCACATTACATGTTGCACCTTTATCGCTCCATTTAATTTTACTATCAATTAGAACTTCACCTAAATATAACTGTTTTTTAGAAAAAACTAGAATAGGTAATTTAGATTGTGATTCCATCTGATGACTTTTAATTTGAAATATTATACCACTACTTAAAAAACCACCATTTACTGGAATAGAATCTTTTACAATATATATATTTCCATAAGTAATAACATTCTGATTTATAGGTAGGAAATTACTAGAATCTTTAAGTTTGACTCTTTGTTGACATAAAGTTCCTAATATTATTGAGAAACAGATGACTATTAGATAGGTCACCATATTGGTTTTAAATAAAGATGTATAAGAAATAAATATAGATAAAAGTAAAAACAGTGGAACTAATGGGAACTTTATAAAAAAAGCCATAATAACAGATATTATTATGGCTCCTATTGATAATGAATGCATAATCTCTCTATTCATATAAAATATATAGAGAGAAAATTATTATTACTTCATATTTTTTAATGTGGCTTTAGCAGTTCTGACAATTCCAGTAGAATAACTAGAAAATTGCACCTCGGTTATTATACTACTTGCGATATCGCTACCAGTACTACCAAGTGTAACTATTAACTCTTTAATAATATCTTCTTCAGCGTAACTTATATCAATTCCACTAACACTTCTTTCGTTATACTCTGATAAAACTGAAGCTAATGCTTCTAAGGCTTCGTCACTTCCATTTACACCTAAAGTTTTTATGGCGTAAATCTTTTCAGCTAAATCTGAACCTTTTTTAATAGATTGAGATAAATAATAAACATCATCAACACTAGAAGATTTACTTGCATATAATACTTTAATTGCATTTTTTCTTAATGTTGTTAATGTCATGCCTTCCTGGATAGTATCAAAAACATTATCTAAACCTTGTTTCATCGCTTCTCTTGCAGCTCTTGCCTTATCTTCAGAAGGTGCTTTACAAACTGCAACTTCATTTATAGCTTTCACTTTATCTTTAAACGATCCATTAGAAATTATAGGAATTAAGGCATCAATTGGATTTTCTACAATAGTTTTAAGAACTTTATCAGAAAAAAATCTGATTCTCTGATCGTACCAGCCAACTGAAGCAAAAAACACTGGAGAATAACCTTCAATATCTCTAAATCTATCTAAGGCAGCAATACATGCATAAGCAACTTTTGACTCTGCTTCTACAACAGAGTAAGAACCTTCAGTAGGTTTCAGATTTATATTTTTTAATATAAATGCAATTTCACTTAAATAAGCTGTTGCTCTCATATTCCCTAAAGCAATAATAGCATCTGCTTTTAGTAGAGGATCAGTGGCCTCTACTAAAATATTATATATAAGTGGTGCTGAACTTTTTGATTTTAGTTCACCTAACTCTTTTATAACTAAAGTAGTAAGATCTACAAATTTCTTCTCTTCTGTAACACCACGTTTAGTACTTAGTTTTGCAATAATATCTTCAGAGAGAATCTCTTCTAATAGTGGAATCATTCCTCTATCGTTTAACTCAACTATATTTAGCATTACAGAGTATTTTAAGTCAGGGGAAATACTTCTTTTGTACATTCGAGACCAAACTTCTGATCGATCTCCTGCAAAAGATTGAAATGTTATTGTCAATAATAAAAGACAGAGGATTCTATATTTTTTCATTTTTACTCCTCAACCCAAATTGTTTTGGTGATTGTTTTAGTATCGTATTCAACTAAAGTATACGCATCAAGTGCTCCACTTTTGTAGTTGTAATTTATTCTTATTGGATATGGATTTGATCCTTCATACTCAAATGTTTCACTTCGCTTCATTTGACCCTTTGAATCAAAATAAATCTTCTCAGTAGAAAGTTCATTTTTATAAACATATTGTATAGATTTCTCTACATTACCTTTGTTATCTAAAATTTTCTCTTCAGATATAAAATTGTTTTCATAACTCTTTTCGATAACTCCATCAATAGAACCACCAGCGGTCTTCATTTCAACTTTAACATTGTTATTATTGTTATCATAAAGATACTCAGTTAAAGCTAAGACACCACCATTTGAACCTAAAGTTTTCCAAACCATAAGGTTTCCAGTTTTATATTCATATTCGTTAATAGATTGAATTTTTTTCTCGTCGTCAAATAAAGTTTCTCTGATCAACTCTCCATTCCCATTATAAACAAACTCAGAGTATGTGTTTAAAACATTCCCAAAACCATAATTTTCTTGTTTTATAATTAAACCATTTTCTATTGTATTTTTAAAAGATTCTAAAACTTCTTCTTGTTCGTTAGTCTGTATTCTACTTAATAGTTCAAAGTTCTCATTAAATGTATAACTAATAACAGAATCAATTTGTCCATCCCCATAAAAAGCTTGTTCTTTTGTAACAAAATATGCGCTTTCTGTAACTTCTTTCTCTACTAATATTGGTTCAGAGCTTTTTAACTCTGGACTTTCATCTTTAGTTGCGACTTCAACTGCAACTGTATTTTCAGTTGTTGCACATGAAAATATTACAGATAATAAAAAAACAGACATTAGTCCTTTAATCAATCTCATTTTAAATCCTCTCTTATTTTATAATTTTAATTCATAACATTGTTATTATCAGGAAGATATTCAACCTCAGATATTTCTTCAACCTCAGATATTTCTTCAACCTCAGATATTTCTTCAACCTCAGTAGCGTCAACATCTTTAGCCTCAATTTCAGCATCTTCCTTTTTTGTATTGTTGTCCATTTCTTCCAGATTTTCAACAGCTTTAGTAAGATTAATCGTGTTATTGATCTCTTTAGGTAGTTTTGGAATAGAAGTTGTATTATATATAAATGATCTTAATGCTGCTAACATCTCAAATTTTGGTTCAACAAATTCAATTCTAACCAAGGAGATTTTATTTGACTTATTAAATGAGCTACTTTTTACAGTCCCACATATAACAATAATTTTATTTTTTAATTTAAATTCTATTTTTAAAGCTACACCCCTCTCTAGTTTTCCATTCATTAAAAATGCAGCTCCACCTTCGGATATATTTTTAAGTTGGGAGAAGATACCAACAAAACCTTCATGCTTAGCATCTCGTTTAGAAATATCATCTAATTTATAAACATAACTATTAATATCTGTATCAACTCTTATCTCTTCTCTTTTTTGGCTTCTGATCAAATTATTCGAATGAATAACATTCCATACTCTATTAGTTTTAGTATCTGATACTACCGATTCGAAATAATATCCGGCATCTTCTTTTTTCCAAAAATATAGATTTATAGGACCATCCCAATTTATTCCTGGTTTTACGTTTGTATCTTTTAATAACTCAATTGTTAGATAATTAGTTGTATTATCTATGACAACACCTAATAGAGGGGTTTCTATATTCCCTACTGTTATTTTCATATGTTGCTCTAAGTTGATATCTCTAGAAGTTGTGATTGTTGCTCTTCTTTCTCTTTTTTCTAATTCGATATTTTTTCTATAACTATAAAGTTCTTCCAGTAAATCTCTAAGTTCTGGATTTCTGTAATCTTCTTTTTCTAAAATCAGGTTAATATCTGTTATTGCACGATCTATATGGGTTATAGAACCTAGAAGAGTTAATGGTTTATCTAGATTAATAATACTAGCGGTTTTTTTTAACATTTTAATAACTTGTGGGTTAAGACCTGCTTCTCGACCTTTAGCTACAAACTCAGCACCACCTAAAGATGTACCACTATTGAAGTAGAGAAACATAATAATTAGAAATATTGCAAATACTATAAAAAACAAAAAAAATGTAGCCATGTGTTTTTTTTATCACGATTAACTACATTAGGCAATTATTTATTAACTGTTTTCTTCTGATATCTAAAGAAATCTTCAAAACCTCTACTTTTTAGGTGCAACATAATAACACCTAGTTCGTCATTTTTAAGTGGTCCAACTAATAAAATATCTCTTTTAGTTGATGATTCTTCTTTTACTAAAAGGTTAGGAAAGTTAAGTGCGTCTAATATTTTTATAGAGTCTAAAGCTTTTTGATTGATGTTATAAAGTCCTACTTGAAGATAATAACCATCTTTAAATTCTTTACTTTCTTCAACTTTTGTTACAGGTACATATTTTATATCAGGAGTTCCACCACTAGGTGGTTTAGTATTTGCAGGTTCTAAGAAGAATATTCTTTTTGTTGGCGTCTTTTCGGTAACGACCGGCTCTTTTTCAACTGGAGTTAAAGTTTCAAATTCAGTTTCTTTAGTAAACATAGATTCATCAGGGATTTCATCTTCATATATAACTGGTTCTTCTACAATTATTGGTTCTTCTACAATTATTGGTTCTTCTACAATTACTGGTTCCTCTACAACTACTGGTTCCTCTACAACTACTGGTTCCTCTACAACTACAGGTTCCTCTACAACTACAGGTTCCTCTACAACTACAGGTTCCTCTACAACTACAGGTTCCTCTACAACTACAGGTTCCTCTACAACTACAGGTTCCTCTACAACTACAGGTTCCTCTACAATTACAGGATCTTCAGATTCTACATGCTTAGCAGTTAATCCTTTTATTTCTGGTTCTGGATCCAACTCTTCTAGACTATCTAACTCCTCTAATGGAAGAGGTATAAAATTAATCACCTGTACTTTAACAGGTAATACATCCTCTTTATCCAGATTCAGTCTAGCTGCTGCCCTATTATCAACTACAACAAATGTTCCATCTTCAGGAATTTTACTAACAATTTTTACATTAACAAAATCATCAGAGAAAGGAAGATCTACTTTTATAAAGGTTCCAATAGGAAAAGCGTTGCAACCTCCAGCATAATAACTATCGGAGTTGTCTTTATCATCAAAGAAAGAATCTTCAGAAAAAGATAAATTCCCAGTATATGTGGATTGGGCAAATAAATACCCTGAAATTAATAATAAAATAGTTAAAAAGTAGTATTTTTTCATAGATCATGGACTCCTTATATGTTTATCGGAACTATTAATACATTTCTAAAGATATAGGTATAAAAAACAACAATACTCTTTCAGAAATAAAACTTAAATGTTAATTTATAGAAAGGGGATAAAATATACAATATGACAAAAGCTGAACATTTAAAGCTAATATATTCAGGTAAATATATACTTCCACTAGATACAGTAACAAAAAAAAGCTACAAAATCTTAATTTATAGATCCACAATCAACTCTGGAAGTATAGATCTTATGGAATTACCTGAACTACCCGAAAATTATTCCATTATTAAATCTGAAGACTTAAAATCTAAAAAAACTTTTATGATTAATGATTATAGAATCCCAGTATTAGCAAATAAAACTGTTAATTATTTAGGAGAACCTGTTTTACTTATTGTAGGACCTGCAATAAATACTTTAAAAGAGATATATAAAGCAATAAAAATTGATTACACAGAAACTGAACCTGAACCTGAAACAGAAATATTCTTTGAAAAGAAATTACACCAGGGTGATGAGAATTCTATAACCGAGGCTTACAAAGTTTTATCGGGCATAATAAAGACACCAAATAGAGTTGTAAAAAGTAGTTTTTTACATGGTTCTTTTACAAAAAGAGAGTCGGATAGTTTTTTAGTATATTCATCAGGAATATGGGAAAGTAAATTAAGAGACAATATTGCAGCAATATGTAATTTAGATTCAAACAGAGTAAAAATAATTACTCCGATAACCACAGGAGAAGACGAGTCATTTGTTTATGATAGTTTTAAATCTGCAATATTTACATCTGTTACAGCATCTATAATTAAAAAGAATGTATCTTATGTTCCAACACCTGAAGACCAATATATATATTCAGAAAAAAGTTATGGCCTAAAAGCAAATTGGAAACTAGCATTCGATGAAAATAGTAAGTTATTAGCACTAAAAGTTGAAGTTATACTTAATTGTGGTGCATATCCTATATTTGCAAAAGAAAAAGTACTAAGAATACTACATGGTATTACATCATTTTACAGATTTAAAAATGTAGAAATAAGTGTTAAGGCTGTTAAAAGTAATAATCCACCAGGTGGTATAGCCAAAAGTTTATACTTATCAGATGCTCTTTATATTTCTGAGATGTTAGTAAGTAAAATTATCCAAGAAACCTCTTCTGATCAATTTCTATGGAGATATGATAATTTATTAAGAAAGGGATTTAAGAATTCTTCTGGAGCAATAATAAAGAGAGATCTTCCACTAAATATTATGTTAAAAAATGTTGTGACTCAATCAGATTTCTCAAGAAAAAACTCCTCGTTTAATCTAAGTTTATTACGACCTGCGAACCGAATACACCATACATCAAAAAGGGGTATTGGAATATCTGTTGGATATAATGGGAACAGTTTTTTATCTAATAATAAAGAGATTTCAACCAACGGTATTACATTACAACTAGATAAAAATGGAAAAGTAGAACTAACAGTTAGTTGCAGAGTATGTAACTTATCAATCTTGACCATATGGGAAGATTTAATAGCTGAAGTCCTTAACATAGAACATAAAAATATAGTTATTATATCTGAGGATAGTTGGCTTGTTGATGATTCAGGACCAAATATTGAAAATAAAAATGTCACAATCCTAACACCTCTGATTAAACAGTGTTGCGAAGAGTTAAACGATAGAAGGTTTAAAGATCCTCTGCCTTTAAGACAGACAAAAACTACCCGAAGAACCTCTATGGCTATATGGAACCAGGATGTTTGGAAGGGTATTCCTTTTAAATCTAGTTCTTATGCTGCATGTGCCATAGAAATTGAGATAGATAAGCGTGATTTAAGTTGTATAATTAAACAGCTATGGATTGAACTTGAGGTTGGACAGATACTTCATAAACCATCTTTAATTAGTGCTATACACAGGGAGATCAAAAGTACGATAAACTGGTTACAAGGCAGTGAACCTGGAACTCAAAACAACTTATTTTCAGCATTAGATCATTATAACAACCCAACAATTCAAGCTTCTCCAAAGATAAATATTGGAATTTATGAAACAGGAAAAAACAAAAACATACCAAAAGGAGTTGGCTCTTTAATTAAGAATACAATCCCAGGAGCCTACCTGCAAAGTGTGAACCAAGCATTAGGTTCCCATATAAATTCATTTCCTATAACTAAAGATATGATATATCGGGAGCTTAAAAAAGATGAAATATAAACTAAATGTAAATGGTAAAGAGTTAAATGTTGATTCTCCTTCAAATCTACGGTTATCTGTTTTATTAAGGGAAAATTTAGGTCGAAAAAGTGTAAAACATAAATGTGGAAATGGTAGATGTGGAGCTTGTTTAGTTTTATTAGATAATATCCCAGTATACTCATGTTTATATCCAGCATCAAAAGCTCAAAATAAAAAAATAGTTACATTGGAATCTATAACCCAAAAGACAGAATACAATAATATTATTAAAGGTTTTGAACTAGCTAATGTTGATTTATGTCCAAATTGTGCACCAGCAAGAATTCTTTTAACATATCATCAACTGGAAGAAAATAGAGAACTTACAGCGGATATGTTAGACAATATTATTCAGAGTATTAGTTGTGACTGTACTGATATAAAATCTTTAAAAGAGGGTCTATATTTAGCAGCAAACTTTTATCAGGGAGGAAACTCTTGAAAAAGCTTGGTACACGTTTTTTTAGCCCAGAAACAGTTACTGAGTTAGAGAATATAATTGATAAAGAGGATGTAATAACACTACTAGCTGGAGGGACATCTCTATTTAGAACAATAAATGGGGATAATTTAATACATCCAGGTGCAATTACGATATTAGAGAATATACCTGATCTAAAAAAAGAGAATAGAACTGAGAGGTACTTTGATTTTGGTAGTATGTTAACTATCGAGCAGATTATTAATAGTTCAAAAAGGAATATACCTAAAATATTATTAGAAGCTCTACAATCTGTTGGTCCATACCCAATTAGAAACGTTGCAACAATTGGTGGTACTGTCGCAAATAGTAAAATTATCGCTGACATAATACCCCTATTACTTATTTTTGATTGCAAAGTAGAGGTTATATCTTTTAATACTAAGAAGAAAAAACCAAAATGGGAATCTTTGGCTCAATATATACAAACAAAAAAGGATAGAGGTTTACATTTAATTACTAGGGTAAGAGTCCCCCTATTATCACCAAGTAACTTTCAATATTACAAAACAGGATTCCAATATAATATATTTTCAGAAATTTCATTTTCAGCCATTGCAGAAATTGAAAAAGATAGTATATCCTCCCTATCGATGGCATTTAACATTAATAACAGATTAATAGTTAGACCAAAAGAGATTGAAGCAGAACTAATTGGAAAACGAGTTCCTCTAAGTTTTAGATTAAGAGATACTCTTTGCACTACAATAAGAAGCATATTAGCAAAAAATTCAGATTTAGAAGAACATCAGATATATAGCATGAGCCAAATAATACTCCACTTTTTAGAGAGTTTTAATTAGTATACACATACAGGAGAGATAATGAGGGAATTCGTACACCTACATAACCATTCAGACTTTTCACTTTTAGATGGAGCAGTATCAATAAAAGGTTTGGTTGAGAAAGCAAAAGAATTTGATATGAAACACCTCGCATTAACTGACCATGGAAACCTTTTTGGTTCTCTACGATTTGAGCAGGCTTGTAGAGCAGCAGGAATAAATCCAATTATTGGTTGTGAAGTGTATATAGCTCCTGGTAGTAGAAAAGAGAAGGACTCTAATAAAAAGAAATACTATCACATGATACTATTATGTAAAAATGCGATAGGTTATCAAAATCTTACAACTATTGTATCCCAAGCTTATTTAGATGGTTTTTATTATAAACCAAGAATTGATGATGAACTTTTAGAACAATATTCTGAAGGATTAATATGTACATCAGCATGTTTAGCAGGAGAAATATCACAACATATATTAAATAATCAACATGATAAAGCAGTAGAGAGAGCACTATATTATAAAAATTTATTTGAAGAAGATAGTTATTATTTAGAGATAATGAATCATGATTTACCAGAAGAGCAGATAGTCATAGAAGGTATGAAAAAAATCTCTGCAGAAACTGGAATTCCTTTAGTTGCAACCAATGATATTCATTATCAGAAAAAAGAGCATGCTAATGCCCAAGATATATTAATATGTATTGGTACAAATAAAAAAAAGAGTGAAACCAAACGTATGAAAATGACTGGGTCTCACCTCTATTTTAAATCTCCAGACGAGATGGAAGAGATTTTTAAAGATACTCCTGAAGCCCTAGACAATACAGTAAAAATAGCAAAGATGTGTGATGTTTCTATTCCACAACCTGGTCCTATTTTACCTGACTACGATATTCCACCTGAGTTTGAAAATCAAGCTGACTATCTTACTCATATAACCTGGGAAGGTGTAAAAGATAGATACGGAGAGATAACACCAGAGATTAAAGATAGAACAGATTATGAGCTTGGTATTCTATTAGGTATGGGCTTTGAGGGTTACTTTTTAATTGTTTGGGACTTTATTGATTGGGCGAAAAAACAAGATATATCTGTTGGACCTGGTCGTGGTTCAGGTGCTGGTTCTATTATCGCTTATGCGATTGGAATTACCGATATAGACCCATTAAAATATGAACTACTTTTTGAGCGATTTTTAAATCCTGATAGAGTCTCAATGCCCGACTTCGATGTTGACTTCTGCTTTGAAAGAAGACAGGAAGTTATTAACTATGTAACCGAGAAATATGGTAGAGAACAAGTTGGTGGTATATGTACATTTGGAACTCTAAAAACTAAAGCAGTATTAAAAGATGTAGCAAGGGTATTAGATATACCATTTGCTGAGTCTAATGCCATATCTAAACTACTTCCTGAAGGTAAAGCTCCCGATGGAAGAAAAATAAATGTACCTGTTGCATTAGAAATTACTCCTGAACTCCAGGACTACTATAAACGTGGTGGAATATATGAGGAACTTTTTGATACTGCAACAATATTAGAGGGTATGAATAGACATGTATCAACACATGCATGTGGTATGGTTATTGGTAAAACAAAATTAACCGACTATGTTCCCCTATATAAAGATCAAAAATCTGGTGCAGTATCTAGTGAGTTCACAATGGACATTATTGAACCATGTGGACTAGTAAAAATGGACTTTTTAGGGCTTAAAACCCTTACTTTGTTAACAAATACGGAAAAACTAGTTAAAAAACACACTCCTAACTTCAAAGTAGATGACGTTCCAATAGATGACGAAAAAACATACAAAATGTTACAAGCCGGTAAAAGTAGTGCAATATTCCAATTCGAAAGTTCTGGTATGCAGGACATTTTAAGAAGAGCGAAACCGGATAATATAGAGGATTTAATTGCCTTAAATGCACTGTATAGACCTGGACCAATGCAATATATACCCCAGTTTATTGACTCTAAAATGGGAAAAATGCAGATTAAATACCCTGATCCACTACTAGAAGAGACCTTAAAACCAACCTATGGTGTAATTGTATATCAAGAGCAAGTTATGAAGGTTGCACAGATAATTGGTGGGTTTAGTCTTGGTAAAGCGGATATTTTAAGACGAGCCATGGGTAAAAAGAAAGTTGCCGAAATGGACCGTATGAAAATAGAGTTTATTGAAGGTGCAAAGGAGTTAGGTCACAAAGAAGATCACGCTGCTGGTATATTTGATATGTTAGTACCATTTGCAGGGTATGGTTTTAATAAATCCCATGCTGCAGCGTACTCTGTTGTTGCCTATAAAACTGCTTATTGTAAAGCAAACCACCCTGCTGAGTTTATGGCAGCAAACCTAACAAATGAAATTTCTAATCCAGGTTCATTCTCTGATTACCTTGCTGAAAGTAAGGATATGGGCATAGAGTTAGCTCCTCCAGATATAAATGATTCAGAGAAATATTTTACAGTTGTAGATGGTAAAATTGTATACGGTTTAACAGGGATGAAAGGTATAGGTTCAGCTGCTGTTGATGCAATAATTACTGCAAGAGAGACAAAAGGTCGATTTGAAAGCTTTGAAGATTTTGTAGAAAAAGTTGAACTTAGAGCAGTAAATACTAGAGTATTAGAAGTACTAATAACATCTGGACTTTTTTCTAATATAGAGAAACATAACAGAGCTACAATTATGAATAACTCTGAAAAGATAATAGCAAGTGTACAAAAAAAACTAGAAAGCTCTCAATTTGGTCAAGGTTCACTTTTTGGGGATATAGAAGAAGAAATATTCCCAGATATTGTATGGGATCAGGTAGAAGAGTACCCGGAACTAGAACTACTTAAAATGGAAAAAGAAAATATAGGTTTCTTCTTCTCTGGGCACCCAATGGATAAATATAAGGATCAGTGGAAACGAACTGTTAATCTAGATCTTTCTAATCCAAAAACTGCATCATCTGATAAAACATATTCTATTTTAGGAATGGTTAAAAATCCTAAATCTATCACAACAAAAACTGGTAAAAGAATGGCCTTTGCAGAGATTGAAGACTACAACGGCTCAATTGAACTTGTACTATTTGCCAAGAAGTTTGAACAATATGGCCATCTATTAGTACCAGACGCAGTTGTAGGAGTTACAGGAAACGTGGATACATCTAGAGATAAACCTTCATTTAAAGTTGATGAAATAAAAGATCCAGGAGGATTAAAAGAGTTAATTGCTCCTGAAGTCCATATAGAATTTCACCCGGAAGATCAAACAGAAGACGAACTAGAAAACTTAAGAACATTTTTAATGGATAATAAAGGAAACTCTCAGGTTATTTTCCATTTTAAAAGACCAGGGAATAAAAAAGAGGTTGTAATTAGAGTATCTAGCCAGTTAACAATTAATGGTGGAGATATAACTTTAATAGACTTAAGAAGTTATCCTAAAGTTAAAAATGTTTGGCGAGAATAATCTAAGATTTTAGGGACTTTTGGTAAAAATAGTAGGCCTGCACCATAATTGCAGAGTTTACCATATCACCTCCAACCATACTTTCAAAGTCTCTGGTTGGAACCAAAAGGGTCTCTATCTCTTCGTGTTCATCTAAATTCTGTTCTCCAGATTTTGTTAATCCTCTAGCAACAAAAGTTGATGTTTTATTAGTCATAAATGCCGGGTTTGGATTAATTTCTGAGACTAAAGTTATACTTTCTGCTTTATATCCAGTCTCTTCAGATAACTCTCTAGCTGCTGTATTATATGAGTCCTCACCTGGGTCAACCATTCCCGCGGGAAACTCTAATGTAATAGAATCTGAGCCATGGCGATACTGTTTAACCATTAAAAAACACTCTATACCCTCCTCATTTTTAAGAACTGGAACTATTGTCATCCAATCTGGGGATTCTACAAGATAAAACTCTGCTTTTTTTTCACCATTAGAACTCTGCCTATCTACAGCAAAAGTTTTAAATATTCTATAATCTCCACGCAATTTTTTATTTAATGTCTTCCATTTTTTAATCATATTTACTCCTTAGGGTACTTACCTATAAACCCATCACTGTTTTTTAAAATGTAATTATCTTCATCTTCATCTACAATAAAATCCTTTGTTAAGTGAATTTTCCCACCACCACCAGGAATGTCTACTGCATAAATTGGAAGTGCCAATCCTGAAACTAAATCCCTTAACTCCCCCATTATTTTAAGACCTTCTTTTAAAGGAACCCTTAGGTGGGATGTACCTCTAGCAAGATCACCCTGGAATATATAATAGGGTTTTATACCAAACTCTAATAATTTATGACATAGATCCTTTAATATCAAAGAGTCATCATTAATTCCTTTTAATAGAACAGCCTGATTAACCAGAGTAACTCCTGCAAACCTTAAAGAATCCACAGCCACCTGCACTTCAGATGTTAACTCTAAGGGATGATTACACTGAAGGGCTAACCAGATTGAACTGGTGTTTCTAAATAGTTCTAAAAGTTCTGGAGTTATGCTACCAGGGGATACAATTGGTACTCTAGTTCCAATTCTGATAACCAGATTAGGCCTTATATTAACTATTCTATTTAATATTTCTGAAAGCCTGGATATAGGAATAGTCAGAGGATCTCCACCACTTAAAAGAACTTCATGTACATCATTGTTTGAGTCTATATATTTACAAACATCATCAAGTTCACTATCTGTAATTATATTTTGCCCTTTGCCAATAAAATCCCTTCTAAAACAGTGTCTACAATACAGTAGACAGTTATCTGTAACTAGTACTAAGACCCTATCAGCATACCTATGGATCAACCTTGGTGTTATCATATGCTTTTTTTCATCCAAAGGGTCAGAGACCTCATATGGCAGTATATTTTTTTCCCTAGAATCTGGCTGGTACTGTTTAAGCAGTGGTGGATTACCAACTGCTATAGATTCATAATAAGGGGTCACTTTAAAATTGTTCATACTTTATATTAACAGTAAAAGCTTGACTTTTAAACATAGTATATCTACATTATTTTTATGGATGAACTATTAGATAAGATAAAAAAAGAAATTTTAGGATCATATAACCTCTCTGGTGGAGTAAACCATATTGGAGGGCCCTCTCTACCTTCTAGAGAGAGTATTACTAAAATAATAGAGACAACAGAGTCCCTTATGTTTCCAGGTTTCCAGTCAAATGAAAACTTAGAAGAGGGTATATTAAGTAACAGGACTAGTGAAAAAATTAATCTACTTTTTCAGGATTTGTATCAAGAGATAAAAAAAGCTACATGTTTTAAATTAAAAAGAGAAGATAATTGTAATTGTATAAATTGTGAAGAATATGCAAAAGATTATACAAATAAATTTATATCAAAACTTACACAAATTAGATCAATGTTACTTCTAGATGTTGACGCTGCCTTAAGAGGTGACCCTGCTGCATCTACAATGGAAGAAGTAATTTTATCATACCCAGGCCTAAAAGCTGTAATGGTCCATAGAATTGCCCACGAATTCTACAAGTTAAAGATACCACTTATTCCAAGAATGATGGGAGAACATGCCCACTCTTTAACTGGAATAGATATTCACCCTGGGGCAACCATTGGTAATAGTTTTTTTATAGATCATGGAACTGGTGTAGTTATTGGTGAAACAACAATTATAGGCTCAAATGTTAAGATATACCAGGGTGTTACTTTAGGTGCACTTAGTGTTAAAAAAGAGGAAGCACATTTAAAAAGACACCCAACTATTGAAGATGGAGTTACAATTTACGCAGGGGCTACAATTTTAGGTGGTGATACTGTTGTAGGTAAAGATTCTACAATTGGTGGTAATATCTGGATAACAAAATCAGTAAAAGAGAACTCTAAAGTTTATTATACACCTGCTGATTATGATATTAGAAATTAAAAATAGTTAGTGAATCTTTTAACTCATCGATGTTAAAAGGTTTCGCTAACATACCAAATTTATTATCATTTAATCTCTCTTTAATTACTTTAATCAGACCTTTATGACTACCTAACCCAGATAAAAACAGTAAATTTGCTTTTGGATCAAATTCTAAAATCTTCTCACTTGCTTCTAAACCTGACATAACTGGCATTGTAATATCAAGTGATACAAGGTCTGGTTTAAAAGTCTCGTATAAGTTAAATCCCTCTTTCCCATTATAAGCATAATCTAATACTCTAAAACCTAAATCTGAGAAAAATGATCCTAAATAGTAGTGTACATATGTAGAGTCATCAACTATAAGTACAGTTTTTCCATCGGGGTTTCTAGATTTTATCTCTTCTAACCTATCTTTAAAGTGGGAATCTGTTTTATTCCGTTTCTCTTTTCTTACATAGTTTAATAAGTTAGCAAATACTAGGGAGTCGTAGTGATATTCATCTGGAGGATTATGTAGATCTATTAGTGTTTTAATACTACTCATACAATCTTTTAACTCTTTTGGGTTATCAATATAATTATTAATAACAACTTCCATGGACTCTTCTAGACTGTCTGTAAAAAATATAGGAACAGTAATTATGAATTCAGAACCACTACCTTCTCTATCCAAAACTTCCAGAGTTCCATAGTCCTTAAGAACAATATTCTTTGTAATCCAAAGACCTATACCTGTCCCTTCATATCCAGCTGCACTTTGTGCTCTAAACCCCTGCTCAAATATATGTTCCCTATCTTCCTCTAAGATACCAATGCCTCTGTCTTTTATACTAATAATTATATTATTTACTTCTCTTATTATAGAAACATCTACTTTAGTAGACTCATCTGAGTATTTTAGGGCATTTTCAATTAAATTTATAATTGCATGATTGAAAAGTTCAGAAACCTCTACAAATAGATAAATTTTAGGATCGTGGGTAAAATTGATTCTATTATGGTTAGTTAATGTAATTTTATCGGAAGTTAAAGATAGTTCAGATACAATATCATAAACTGACATAACTCTTTTTTTACCATCGATAAATCCAGAGGAGGCGACTATTAATTCCGAGAGTTCCTGTATTGAATCAGAGATCATATCTTTGACTGGAGATTGATTAAGATCACTAACTAATGCATTTAATTTAACAAACGTATTTCGAGTATCATGGTCGAGTAATTTAAATAGTGTTTTATACATTAACTTGTTTTCTATATCTATCATATCTTACCTATTATTTTAATAGAAAATATAGAAACTGCAAGGATTTGTTTATTTTTTATTTATTTATTTATCAACATATTTTTGCGTAGTTGATTCAGAAACATAACTCTCTTCAAAACCTTCAATTTTTCTAACTTCTGTAGTAAATTTATCCGCTTCATCTTTACTTTCGTATGCACCGATTCTAACCCTGTATACACTTTTACCATTTACACTGCTTAAAACAACTCTAGATGATAGGCCTTTTTCTTTTAATAAACTAACACTTTTATTTGCCTGGGATGTAGTTGAAAATGAACCAACCTGAATCCAGTAAGCTTTAACTGTTATAAGTTTCTGTTCTGGTGTTGTTGGTTTTTTAACAACAGTGGTTTTAGTTGCTGTCTGTTTTAAAGTTTTATTGCTTTGGGGTTTAAAAATAGGTTTATCTTCGATTACAACTGCATCCTCTTTATTATCACCTACTTTATCGCCATCGACTGTTTCTGTACCGTCGGTTTCATCTAAATAACTATTTTCTAGAGAATCCTGCACACTTTCAATAAGGTTTCTCTCTTCTTCTGTTATGCCTGAAACTACAATATCTCTAATTACAACATCATTTGTTGCCTGATATGGTTTATACAGTAGATAACCAACTAAAAGAATAGCTGCTAGACCACAAATTATTAGTAGGAGGACAAAGAGAGTATCTGTGGATATTTTTGTATCATTTATCTCTTTTTTTGCTTCTTCTGTCATATTAACCTCTTTGTAGTTTGGCTAGAATCTTATTTAAATCCATCTCTATTTTATTAGAAAACCAACTGTTCTTTATGTAATAAATATCGACGATAGTAATAAAATGTTTAACACTAAGTTTTTTTTGAGCCAATATTCTTTTAAAAACGGTAATAAAATTGTATTTATCCCTTTTTATAGCTCTAAATATTCTTAAAAGTAGGGGTGATTTTATCCAAATTATTCCACGACACCTTTTAACCAGCTGAATATCAGTTAATAAGGGAATATTAACAACAAAGTTTGTTTCTGGATTATCATCTAACGTGTTGAAAATTTCCTTATAAACTAATGGGTGTATTATATTTTCAAGTGCTAAACGTTTATCTGGCTCTGAAAAAATAATATCCCCAACTTTTTTTCTATCTATATTTCCATCCACTATAACAGAGTCACCAAAAAGTTCTGAGACCTCTTTTAAACTCCTAGTAAAAACAGTTTTAGATAGTTCATCAACATCAATTATAGTGTACCCTAAATCCTCTAAAATTGAGGATATATAGTTTTTACCAGAGCAGCACTTCCCTGATAAAGCTATTATCATTAGTGGATATCTCCCCAGTTATGACCTAACTCTATAGATGATGTTAATGGAACAATTAATTTTACAGCACCTTCCATACACTCTTTAACTAGTTTTTTTAGCGTATCTGTTTCGTTTAAATCAGTCTCAAATATAAACTCATCGTGAACTTGTAAAATAAGTCTAGATTTTGGGCACTCAGTTTTTATACGCCTATCAATTTCTAACATAGCAAGCTTCATTATATCCGCAGCTGACCCTTGAACAACACTGTTAACAGCGGCTCTTTGAGCTCCAGCTTTAACCATTTTATTACTACTAGCAATACCTGGTAGTACTCTCTTACGGCCTAACATTGTAAAAACTCCACCAACCTCTTCAGCTTTTAATACTGTTTCGTCCATAAAAGTTTTTATACCTGCAAACTCTGTAAAATATCTATTTATAAAATCCGCAGCGTCTCTTCGAGGAATTTCTAATTCGTTTGAAAGTCTAAATGCACTCATACCATACATAACACCAAAGTTAATTGTTTTAGCTACACGCCTCATAGCTGGAGTAACACCATCTAACTCAACATCGTTTATTATCGCTGCTGTTTGAGTATGTATATCCCGACCATTTTTATACGCATCAACTAACCCTGGATCTTCTGATAAGTGGGCAAGTACTACAAGTTCAATTTGTGAATAATCGGCGGATAAAAATTGTGTGCCCTCTTTTGGTATAAAAGCGGATCTGATTCTTCTTCCTCTATCATCTTTAACCGGAATATTTTGTAGGTTTGGCTCTTTACTACTTAATCTACCTGTAGCTGTTCCAGTTTGCAAAAAGTGGGTATGAACCCGGCCAGTTTTATTATTGATTAGTTTAGGTAGTGCGTCTGCATATGTAGATTTTAATTTAGCTAAACCCCGATATTCTATTATCTTCTCTGGTACAATATCTTCTTTTGCTAACTTCTCTAATACTGCTGTATCTGTAGAGTTACCTGTTTTAGTTTTTTTAATAGGTGTTAGACCTCTATCTACAAAAAGAACCTCTTGCAGCTGTTTTGTTGAGTTAATATTAAACTCTTTACCACACTCTTTATATATTTCCTGCTCTAAAGTACCAAGGCTAATTTCTAACTCTTTAGAGAAGTCTTTTAATATGCCACCATCTAGAATAACACCCTCTAACTCCATATTACCTAATATTCTAATTAGTGGAACTTCAATATTATAAAATATATCTTTTAACTTCTCATATTTAAGCAGATCCGTCTGAAATATTTTATATAGTCTAAATGTAATATCAGCATCTTCTGCTGCATACTCTGTAGCTTGATCTATATGTACATCGCTAAAAATACCACCCTTAGGAACAGTATCTTTAAATGAGACAGTATTATAATTTAGGAACTTCTCAGCTAAAAAATCCATAGAGTAACTTCTTAACGAAGAGTCTAGAATCCAAGCAGCAACCATGGTATCAAAATATATATTAGTTATATCAAGATCCCACTGTTTTAATACTTTATAATCATATTTTATATTCTGGCCTATTATTTGGCACTGTTTAAACATTCTTTCTAGTTCTAATTTAACAACTAAAGGATCTAAAGATTCACAACCCTCTGCAGCTAATGGTATATAATACGCTTCCCCTTCTATAAAACTAATGGAGAAACCTACAGGATTAGCTGATACAGCGTCTAAAGAGTCTGTTTCACAGTCAAAAGCAACTATTTTAGCTTCTATTGCACTATCTATCAGACTATTTAGTTCAGCCTCTGTTAAAATAGCTTTGTAAATACCTTTTTTAGCTTCTGGAATTTTTGGTTCTGAGTTTGTACTATTATTACCAGCATCAGGGCTTATAGATTTAATACCGTACTCTTCAAATAGCTCTGCACTTCTTTGCCCATCAAGTTGAGGCATGCCACAATCTTCTGGTTTTAATGTAATTGGGCAATCACAATCTAAAATAACTAGAGTTTTACTAAATATTGCACTCTCTTTACCATCGATCATTTTTGTACGTTGACCTTTAGCTTTAATAGATTCCACATTTTTATAAATTTCGTCTAAAGTTCCATGTTCTGCTAATAGTTTACTAGCAGTTTTAGGACCAATACCTGCAACACCAGGAATGTTATCCGCACTATCTCCCATTAACGATAGTAGGTCTATAATTTGATCAGGACGTACCATCTTCTCTTCTAGAACCTTTGCTGGATCATATTTAGTATAACTACCTTTACCATCAGGTCTTAATAAAAAGGTATTCTCTGTAATTAGTTGCATCAGGTCTTTATCCCCGGAAATTATATAACATTCACGGTTCTCTGCCTCACACTGTTTAGCAAGATTACCAATAATATCATCAGCTTCCCAACCAGGTAGAGCGACAGATGGAATTTTAAGTTCTTCCAATATTTTGATTATAATTGGAAATTGAGCAACTAATTCCTCAGGAGCTGGAGACCTGTTGGCCTTATATTCTGGGAATATATCGCTTCTAAATGTTTTACCCTTACTATCTAGGGCAACTACAAAGTTTTCTGGTCTATAATCTCTAAAAAAGTTAAATAGAGTTCGGTAAAATCCAAATATGGCACTTATATTAAAACCACTGCTGTTTCTTAATGGTCTATTAATAAATGCATAAAATGCTCTAAATATAAGTGCGTATCCGTCTAAAATATATAATGGTTCTTTCATGTTATTATATCTATCCTTCTTGCTGTGTAATCTCGACCTTGCCCCATTGGCTTTACTCTTTTACTAACCATAGCCATCTCTTTCTTTAATTCTATCCGGTCTGCAAGCAGTTTCTTCTGGAATTTATCTATAGTTAAATTAAGGTCTTCTATTTTAGTATATACTTCTGTCTCGATTTTAATAATAGTTTCTACCTGTTTTTTTGGGAGTGTTTTCAGATGTTTTATATGTGCTTTGAATATTTTCATCCTCTGAGTGAGGATTTTTAGAAGTTCTTTTTCCCTAAGTTCTAAAGTATCTATCAATTCTAATTTATTAGAAGAAAATGCAGTATCTAGGGAGTTTATTAGGGTTCTATAATCTGTAATCGTTAACAGAACCCTATTTTGTAATATTATTAGTCTATCCAGCGATATTAATCCCAATCCGATCTGGAGTAACTTCATGCTGTGTTGTTCCAGAAATAGAAACCCAAGACGCTCTAAGTTCTTTCATCATGTCCTGTACTGCAACAGCTTTTTCCAATCTTCCGTAATTATTAGCTTCTAGTAGTTCTCTATTAAAATAGTTATATAAGCTAAAAAGATTTTGTGCGATCTCTCCACCCTTTTCAAAATCCAAGGATACCATTAGTTCTGATATACAATCCTGGGATTTAACAAAAGCATTATGAGATACATCTTTGGCCTTTTTTTTATTAACTGCCTCTGATGCAATATCGATCTGTTTAATAACTTCATCGTATAACATAATAATTAGTTTACTCTGGCTTGCTGTAGTTACTTTAGTTTCTTTATATGAGTTTAATGCCCCTCGCCTCATAGGACCTCCTTAAAAGTATTACATTATTTATCGACAAGTAGAATCTATCTCTTTAATCTATCATCTAATAAAAGATACACTAACAATAAACTGTTTGATAGTTTATTCAATAGAAATTCATAAAATATCTATCTTTTTTTACATAAAATAGCATCTAACTCATGTTCTAGATTTGATAATGTAAGATCTAGATGCTCTAATTGTTCCATTTTTTTATCAGCAGTATTCCTAGTATCATCAGAACTACTTCTAATGACAATGTTACCACAACTTGGACAAATATCCATATTTTTTGGGATAATATTTTTACAAATTAGACACTCTTCATAATCGCTCATACTTCAAGTGTAAGTATCTTATTTAAAGAATGCAAACAATTATAAAGATATTAATATTCAATTTCTTTGCTAGATCTATTCGATAAATCTTTACTTTATTTTTATAAAAAGGCAAAATATAGGAATGAATGAGATTATTTTATTTGGCGAAGAGACAAAAGTAATAACAAGTAGCTGTACATCTTGTAGTGGATGTGATGATAAATCAGAACACTTATGTACAGACAATACTCCCCAAGTTACATCGGAAGAACTAACAGAACAACTGTTAAACTCCGTTAAAAAGGCAGAGCTTTCCGGTTCTATATCTGTAGAGTTTAGAGATATTCACTCAGAAGATTTATCAGAATATAAAGATGTTGCAACACTAATAAATATGAGTTTTTCATTTCCTATTTTAACTGTGAACAAAAAAATTAAATATATGGGTCCCTTTGACTCTGATATATTGTTAGCAGATATCAAGGAGACCCTGGGTCTTTAATGATAACTAAAGAAGTTTAGTAGCTAACTCAGCTAATGAGCTTCTTTCTGTTTTAGTTAATGTTACATGGGCAGAGACTTCCTCATCTTTAAAGGCTTCAACTAAGGTAATTAAACCGTTAGATTCAGCATCTAAATATGGGTTATCTATCTGGTGAGGATCCCCAGTTAATATTACTTTAGTTCCTTCCCCTGCTCTACTTACAATTGTTTTAATCTCGTGGGAACTTAAGTTTTGTGCTTCGTCTATAATAATAAACTGTTTTGGAAGACTTCGTCCCCTTATATAAGTTAAAGCTTCAATTTCTAATATTTTATTATTTATTAACTGATCGGCGCTTTTAACATTCTGTTTATTTGACCTTTCAATAATAAACTCTAAGTTATCAAATATTGGTTGCATCCAAGGTGACATTTTTTGTGACTTTTCCCCTGGTAGATATCCTATATCATGTCCCATAGGAACAACAGGTCTACTTACTAATACTCTAGAGTACTCTTTGGTCTCTAATACTTCTTTAAGCCCTGATGCTATAGCAAGCAGAGTTTTACCAGTCCCCGCAGCACCTACTAAAGTTACTAATTTTATTTTTGGGTTTAATAGAGCATCAAATGCTATTCTTTGTTGTGTATTTAGCGCAGATATTCCAGTTACATCTTCCTCCATAGTAGAGGGTACATGTCTAAAACACTCAGCATCTTTATCGTAACGTCCCATATAAATTGTATTTGATTTTTTACTAGATAAAAAACAGTACTGATTAGGGTAAAAGTTTCCCTCTAGTTCTACTGACTTCATCTCTTCTAACTCTTTACATTTAGCTTCAGAAACTTCAAGTTCAACATAACCTGTATATTGGTCGCTCATACTGACTTTATGTTTCTCATAATCTACAGCTCTAATGCCTAAAGCCTCTGCTTTTATCCTGGCATTAATATCCTTAGATACAAAAAAGACCTGGTCTCCCTTCTCTTTTAAAGCTAGAGCTGTTAAAAGTATATGGTTATCTTTTTTACCTTTTATTAAACCATGGAATTCCTTAAAATCCTCTAAAATTGGAATGATTAAAACACCACCACTGGGCATTTTAACTCCTTTAGAGACATCTCTTTTACTTATTATTCCATCTATTAATCTACAGGCTTGTCTAGCACTTTTACCTCTACCTGAATGGTGTTCAGATTTTAACTTATCTAACTCTTCAAATACCTCTATTGGTATAGCAACATTACTATTTCTAAAAGAGAAGATAGCCTCGGGTCGGTGAATTAAAACGTTGGTATCAATAACGAACGTTTTAACTTTATTATTACCACTAGAATCATTATTTACTACTCCCATATTTAACTCCTTAATAATATTATTTTTAACTACTACTTAAAGTATAAGGCATAAAGAAAATAATAGAGAGAAAAAAAAGACACCCTTACTGTATAGTCGCATCTATAAGTTCTATATATAGTTTAACATTATTATCGCGTATCTGTAGAGGTTTTTGTATTGAAATAATATTTAGATTTACATTAAATGAACATAAATTCTTTCGTCTCATGGATAGCATCTACCCATGAGAATAAAGTTACGGCATCGGTTTACCAGTAGATGATACGACTAATTCATACCACTCGTCCCTAGATAGTTCTACAGAATAAGCCTCAACAGCATTTTTAATTCTTTGTGGATTTTTACTTCCTATTACAGGATTAATTTTTGCTGGGTGTTTCATTAACCAAGCAATTACAATAGCATCCGTTGAGACATTTTTCTCTTTAGCTAACCTTTCAACAATTTTTTTTGTATTTATAACAGTTTGAGGAGTATTCTTATCTAATTTTTTCCCAGTATATATACCTCTTGCTATAGGGCTCCATGACTGAAGACTAATATTATTTAAAATACTATGTTCAATTGTCCCAAGAGGGAAATTGGTTCCTAAGCTAAAGTAATTATTAAAACCAACAGCACTACTAACAAAATCGGTTTTCAATAGGCTAAGTTCTAATTGATTGGCTACCATTTTCCTTCCTGTGTAGGCTTCTAATAACTGAATCTGATGATGATCCATATTAGAGACACCTAGATCCCTAATTTTACCAGAATCAAAAAGTTCATCAATAGCCTTTTTTATCTCATCTCTATCTAAAAGTGGATCAGGTCTATGTAGTAGTAGAATATCTAGATAATCAGTACCTATTCGCTCTAAAATCTGATCTACAGAACTGATAATATGTTTGTATGAAAAGTCAAATCTTGAACCAAATTCTGCTCCTGTCAAATGTATACCAACCTTAGATTGTATAATGAGTTTCTCTCTTAGTCCTAGTTTAGATTTTAAATAATTACCAACAACAAGTTCAGATTTCCCTTCTCTATATATATCTGCTAGGTCTATAAAATTAATGCCACACTCTATTGCAGTGTCTAAGGCTATTCTGCCTTCTTCATAGTCAATTTCAGTCAATGGATTAATTTTACCCCACTCACCACCTAAACCCATACCACCGTATATTATGTATGGTTCTTTATTAAAATTCTTGTTCATTGAGTTTCTCCTTAATAATTTTTTAACATTTATTTACGAAAACATCTAAATGCTTACCATCTTTGATGAACACTTTCTTTTATATAGTCTTCATATATCTTTTTTACACTGGTTAATTGCTCATTAGTTAAGTTTTGTCTATCTACAGATGCAATGTTTGATGTTACATGCTCTAATCTTGATGCTCCAGGTATTATGCAACTGACCTCTTTAGATTCTAATATCCACTTAAGAGCAACAGGTGCTATGTTTTTATCCGTAGGAAATACTTTTTTTAACTCTTTCACAGCTTCTAAACCTCGATTATAGTCTACACCGGAAAAAGTCTCACCTTTGTCAAAAGCTTCACCATTTCTATTAAAAAACCTATGATCGCCATCTGCAAATTTACTATCTTTTGTAAATTTACCAGTAAGAAGTCCACTTGCTAAAGGAACTCTTACTATTATACCTACATTCTTTTTAGCAGCCTCTTTAAAAAACAACTCATTTGGCCGCTGTCTGAACATATTATATATTAATTGTACAGTTGTAACATTGTCGTATTCTATTGCTTTTAACGCTTCTTCTATCTTTTCTACACTCACTCCAAAGTTAATTATTTTACCTTCTTTTTTTAACTCATTAAAAGCTTCAAAAATATCTGGTCTAGAATATACTTCTTTTGGTGCACAATGAAGTTGAACAAGATCCAGAACTTCTAAATTCATATTTGTAAGGCTATCCTCAACAAATTTCTTCAAAATTTCCGGATTGTAATTTTCACTTATATGGGGATTTATAAACCTACCACACTTTGTTGCGACATATATTTTTTCGGATCTGGATTTAATTAAATT
>JAOPTT010000018.1:0-72146 GCA_051531975.1 Spirochaetaceae bacterium | reverse complement strand
TTCACCATTTTTTTGTCAACAATATTTTTTAAATATTGCAAAAAAACTTTATTTAATTATTGTAACTCTAAATTGTATGAGTTTAAATATGATATTGAATTCATCTCTGATGTTTTTTCAACAACTGTATAAAGTTTACTTTCATAAAAATAGATGTCTCTAAAATATTGATTTGTCTCTGCTACTATACTATTTTTCAGGGTAGGAACCAAAGGATCTGTAACATCTAAAATAACAATACCAGCACTACCATCTGCAATATAGAGATAGTTACCTGACTTCACTAAAGCTTTTCCTGAACTTGGACAACCATCTGATATAGCATTTCCATCTAAATTGAAAGCATAAACTTCTTCAGATTCTAGTGGATTAGAGACATCAACCACAATTAATTTATTAGATGTAACGATATATAGATAATCCCCACTTTTAACAACATCATATGCAGTTTCACTACTATCTAATAATGTAGTATGACTCTCTCTAGCTCCTACTTGATTGTTTATATCAAATATATCCAAATGTCTTCCAACAACATATGCGTATGAATCATCTAGACAAAAAGATTTAGGCATTGCTTCACCAACACTATAATAAATTGATTTATCCGGATTATTAGGCTCCGTTACATCAAACTGGATAAAGCTAGCTCCCGCCTGAAACTCTCCGGCAATATAATTATCTGCGTAAGAGAGAAGATAGACGCTATTATCCTGAGAAATGGTTTTAATGGTGCTAGAGTCCGAAGAAAGTCCCATAGTTTCAGGAAAACTTCCATCGTCAGTATCATTCTCATCAAGCAATATAGGATTGGAAGGTGTATTTATATTAAATGTTCTAAGATTACGAGCTCCGTTTGCAGCATAAAGATGATTATTATTTATATCAATACTAAGGGCATCAGCCCACAATACTGCAGTAGTGTCGTATATTGGATTCCCTCTATTGGTAATGTCATAAATATATACTCCTGATTGGTTTTCATCTCCTGACTTCCAAACCCCTAAATAGAGTTGCTCGTCTTGTATAACAATATCCTTACCACTTTTATTTACAGTTACAGGACTATTTGCAGAAATAATATCAAATTCAAAGGAGAATTCCAAAGCGTAATTCAATGTCATTGGTACAGACCTAGTTGATCCATTAATATCTATAGTTGTACTGCCATTATATTCACGGCCATCACATAAAGTAAGATCAATCTCAAACCTTCGATCCGAACCATATTCAACAGATAACCTTAATGTATTAGATGTAGTTTCTTTAACAATAGGACTCATGCCCGCACCTGTAACAGTTAATACAATACGATCAATATCCTCAACACCTATACTCCGGCTATTAATAGATAATGATAAAGATAGATCAGCTGAATTATCCTCTTCTAATAGAGAACATGAATTAGTCAATAACAAAATTATTATAGTTAGTAAAATTAGTTTCTTCATGAAACTATTTAACTATTAGATCCTGCTATTGTCAATCTATAATATTGGGATTAAGCAATTAATTAAAAAAAGCCTCCCTAAATAGGAAGACTCTTTTTAATGACGAATTATATTTGGTAATAATATCAATCTATCGTAACTAGTACATCACCTTTAGCTACACTATCAGCCGTATCAAAGTGAATTGCTTTAATAACTCCATCAATTGCAGCTTCAAGGTTATTCATCATCTTCATTGCTTCTAATACAACAACAACATCACCCTTCTTTACTTCGTCTCCAACTTGTTTTTTAAATTCAACAATCATACCAGGTATTGGTGCAACTATAGACTTTGGATCTGCTACTACAGATTCCTTTTTCTTTTTAACTGATTTATTTGCGCTACCACCAGTTCTAGGAACTGCGACTTGGACACTAAAATGCTCGCCTTCAACATAAACATCAAAAGATCTGGCATTAGAAGGTGCTTCCGCATCTCCTTTTTCTTTTAGTTCACCACTTACAGCTTTCGCAATTAATTCCCTTTCCATTTCTACTTCTTCTAAAGTTTTAGGTCTAACTTCATCAGGAGCATCTTCTATCCCATGTTTCCATTTAAGGAATCTTTTACCAGTTATTGGATATAAAGCACATAGAACTTCGTCATCTAGATCTTTAGTAACTTCAGCAAATGCTTCTTTTACTGTTTCCATTTCTGGCTCTAAAATATCTGCAGGTCTACATGTAATAGGTTCTTCGCCTCTTGGATATCCTTTTAATGCTTTCTTTTGTACGACCGCATCAATAGGAAGTTCAGTTTTACCATATAGACCATAACAAAGATCTTTTACCTGCTCTGTTATTTGTGTAAATTCCTCACCATCCTTATCAAAAAGAACGTTATTTACAGTTTGAGTTCCTACAATTTGTGATGTAGGAGTAACTAATGGAATTTGACCAAGTTTTTTACGTACTATTGGCAGCATTTCAAAAACTTTATCAAGTTTATCTATTTCACCCATAGCTTTTAACTGATTAACAAGATTTGATAACATTCCACCAGGAGTCTGATGTAATATAACGTCTGTATCAGTAATTGCAAGTTTTGTATTATCCATTAAGTGCATATATTTAGGAGTATACTCTTCCATTTTTTTACTAATTGCAGCTAACTTCTTTATATCTAAGCCAGTATCCCTATCTGTACCCATTAGAGTTACAACTAACGGCTCAATTGCTGGATGAGAAGTTCTGTAAGCATATGGTGCCATACAGGTATCAACAACATCGACACCAGCTTCAATAGCTTTTAACAGTGTTAAATCAGCCATACCAGAAGTAAAATGGGAATGTAGATGGATAGGTGTATCTGATTGTTCCTTTAATGCTTTAACTAAGTTATATGCATCGTAGGGAGCTAAAAGCCCAGCCATATCTTTAATACAGATAGAATCTGCACCCATATCTACAAGATCCTGAGCTTTTTTAAGGTAGAAGTCCATATTATAGATATCTCCACCCAATCTAAGTTCCGTCAATGTATAACACAGAGTTCCCTGAAAATGTTTACCGCTATCTTTAATTGCTTTAGCTGCAGTTTCAAAGTTTCTAAAGTCGTGTAAAGCATCAAACATTCTAAAGATATCAATTCCGTTTTCTGCAGCTCTATGAATAAAAGTATCAACTACGTCATCTGGATAATTTCTATAACCAACTAGGTTTTGCCCTCTTAATAACATTGAAAATGGTGTTTTAGGAGCATGTTCTCTTAGAGTTTTAATTCTTGACCATGGGTCTTCGTTTAAAAATCGGTGCATTACATCAAATGTTGCCCCACCCCACATTTCTAATGAATGAAAACCTATTTCATCCATCATCTCTGCAACTGGTATCATATCTTCAGTTCTACCACGTGTAGCAAATATAGATTGGTGTCCATCTCTAAATGAAACATCCTGAACTTTTACAGGATTCATCGCTTTAGGTCTATCACCTTCATAGTTCATTTGTGTCATATTTAAAACACCATGTTTATCTAATTTCATTATGTAATCTCCTTGGTTGCATAGGCGAGCAGGAACATAGTTCCGACCAGCCTTGGTTGCATAGGCGAGCAGGAACATAGTTCCGACCAGCCTTGGTTGCATAGGCGAGCAGGAACATAGTTCCAACCAGCCTTGGTTTCTTAGTTCGTCCAGACTAGATCGTTTATTATGACCAGCTTTTAAACCCTATTTAAAAAACTTTGTATGAGCCATCTGTCTATTACCCATGGCCATCTGTCTCCCGGAATGAACCCAGGTGTTTTTTGTTTTTCTATTTCTCTCTTCTTCTAAAAAAGCCAAGACAGCTATTATTGCAGCTTTCTTTCTCTTTGAATGTATATCCATATAAATATCCTATAGTGGAATATTACCATGTTTTTTAGGAGGTAATGTTTCACGTTTTGTTTTTAATATATTTAATGCATCAATTAATCTTGCTCTAGTAGTAGATGGTTCAATAATTGCATCGACATATCCACGTTCTGCGGCGATATAAGGTGTATTAAAAGCCTCTTCGTACTCTGCAATTTTTCCATCAATTACTGCTTGTTTGTCACCTTCATCTGCAGCTGCAATTGCTTTTCTATATGAAGAGATAATTCCAACGGCACCCTTTGCACCCATAACTGCAATTTCTGATGATGGCCATGCAAATACCATATCAGCACCTAAGTGAGTTGAACTCATGGCAATATATGAACCACCGTAGTTCTTTCTAGTAACAACTGTTAGTTTAGGGACTGTAGCTTCAGAGTAAGCCCATAACATTTTAGCACCATGCCTAATAATTCCACTATGCTCTTGGTTAACTCCTGGTAAAAAACCTGGAACATCTACAAATGTTACAAGTGGTATATTATATGCATCACAAGTTCTGATAAATCTTGTGATTTTATCTGAGGCATCAATATCTAAACAACCTGCTAGGTACATTGGCTGATTAGCAACAATACCAATTACTTTACCATCTAATCGTCCATATCCAACAATTGCATTTTCAGCAAAAAGTTCCTGAACTTCAAAGAAATAACCATCGTCTAATACTTCTTCTAAAACACCTTTCATATCGTATGGCGTTTTAGCATCGTCTGGAATAATTTTATTTAATTCAGGACACTCTCTATGTGGATCATCCCCCGATAATATAGCTTCTGGTTCTTCCATGTTATTATTTGGTAAAAATGAAACTAGTTCTCTAATTCTCTCTATTGCATCTTCATCATCTTCACATGCGAAGTGTGCATTTCCAGATTTAGCGTTATGAACTACTGCTCCACCTAACTCTTCGAACGTTGTTTTTTCTCCAGTTACAGACTCGATTACCGATGGACCTGTAATAAACATATAACTAGTTTTTTTAACCATTAATATAAAGTCGGTCATAGCTGGTGAATAAACTGCCCCACCTGCACAAGGGCCCATAATACATGAAATCTGTGGTATTACTCCTGAAGCTCTAGAGTTTCTAAAAAAGATATCTCCATAACCTTTTAATGCATCTATACCTTCTTCAACCCGGGCACCACCAGAATCGTTTAATCCTATAATAGGAACTCCACACTTCATTGCTAAGTCTTGTACTTTTACAATTTTTGCAGCGTGTTGCTCTCCTAAAGAACCTCCACGAGCTGTAAAATCTTGAGAATAAGCAAAAACAGGTCTACCTTCGATTAAACCATGTCCTGTAACAACTCCATCTGCTGGTATTTCAACTTCTTGAAAATTAAAATTAGTTGATCTATGCTTTACAAACATATCAATTTCTCGAAATGTTCCTTTATCAAACAGAATATCAATTCTCTCTCTTGCAGTTAGTTTCTTTTTATCATGTTGTTTTTGCACACGGGCTTCTCCACCCATCTGCTTTATTATTTCTTCTCGCTTTCTTAACTCTTCAAGTTTATCAGCTACTGTAGACATAGATTGCTCCTTATATAACATAAAGTTAATGAATATTATTTTAACGTTTAAGGCTCAATTGTCAAGATAAATGAAGAGAAATTGAACAGTTTTAAAGAAATGTCAAAAAAATAATTCTTGTTTTTTAGGGGAAGATGCTTTTTTTCAAGCTTTGATTATTGACAACAACCGATTAATTGTCAAAAATAAATCATCATTTATATTAAATGGAGAGACAAATGGGTGTTAAAATACTTTCGATTGGAGCGTGGGCTCCTGAGAAAATACTAACTAATGATGATTTATCAAAAATGGTAGATACTTCTGATGAGTGGATACAGAGTAAAACAGGAATTTGTCAAAGACATATAGCAGATGAAAATACTGCAACTTCTGACATTGCAATAAAGGCAGTAGAAATAGCTTTAAAAAGAGCAGATCTTCTACCAGAAGACTTGGATATGATTATTTTAGCAACAGCAACACCTGACTTTCAGGGGTTTCCATCAACATCTTGTATTATTCAAGGTAAAATTGGTGCCGTAAATTCAGGTGCTTTCGACTTAATTGCTGGTTGTTCAGGCCTAGCTTATGCCATCGAAGTCGCAAGAGGTTTAATCAATAACGGTAAAATGAAAAACATTGTAGTTATTGGTGCAGAAAAACTTTCTTCAATTGTAAATTGGGAAGATAGAAATACTTGCTGTCTATTTGGTGATGGTGCAGGTGCATTAATATTAACTGAATCTAAAGAAGGCGAAGGTGATATAATAGATTCTATTATTAAAGCTGATGGTACTGGTGAAGATGCATTAAAAATAAAAGTAGGTGGTTCTAGAAATCCTATAAAGAATTATCTACCTAAAAAGGAAGATATTTCTTTATCTATGGATGGACAAGCTGTTTATAATTTTGCTGTAAGAGTAAATACAGAGATGTTAAAAGAGTTATTAGAAAGACATGACCTAACAGCCGACGATATTAGATGGATAGTTCCTCACCAAGCTAATTATCGAATAATCAGAGCTGCTGCTAGAAGATTAAAAATTGATGAAAATAAATTCTATATGAACTTAAAAGATTATGGAAATACTTCAGCGGCTTCAATTGGTTTAGCACTTAATGAGATATACGAAAAAGGTGAAATCAAAAGAGGCGATTATATTATAACAATGGGATTTGGTGCTGGATTAACATACGCAGCAAACCTTATTAGATATTAGGAGACATAGATGAATGTATTTTTATATCCAGGACAGGGTGCTCAATACCCTAAAATGGGAACTGACTTTTATGATAATTCAGATTCAGTAAAAGAGTTGTTTGATATTGCAACTAAGGAAACAGGAATTGATGTTAAAGAGTTACTTTTTAACGGATCTGCTGAAGATTTAAAACAGACAGATAATACTCAGGTAGCAATAACTTTAGTTAACTTAGCAACAACTATAATGTTGAAAGAAAAAGGTATTGTTCCAGAAGGTGTTGCTGGTTTCTCTTTAGGAGAGTATGCAGCACTAGTAACTGCTGGAGTAGTAACGACTTCCGATGTCTTTAAATTAGTAAAGAAGCGTGGGGATGTTATGGCATCTGTATGTGCAGGTCTTAAGGATACAAAGGGTGAAACTGGTATGTCTGCAGTATTAAGAATTACACCTGAGCAAATAGAAAATGTAATAAAGTCCTCAGGTATAGAAGGTGTTTACATGGCTAACTATAATAGCCCTGCTCAGACTGTTATATCAGGTTTAAAAGCTGGATTATTAGAAATTGAGCCACTTTTAAAAGAAGCTGGTGCTCGAAGAGTTGTACATCTTGCTGTTTCAGGTCCTTTTCACTCACCTCTATTAGATGATGCAAAGAGTCAATTTGAAGAGTTCTTAAAAACTATTGAGTTTAAAGACCCTACAATGCCAATATATTCAAATGTAACTGGCGATGTTATTTCATCTGGTGATGAAGCAAAAAAACTATGTGGTGAACAAATTGTAAGCCCAGTAAGATGGATTGCAATAGAAGAAAAAATAAAAGCAGCAGGTTTTACTGCAGGATATGAAAGTGGACCAGGAAAAGTTTTAACTGGACTTTTTTCTGGAATCGATAAAGAATTTAAATGTGTTCCATCTGGAACATTAGAAGATATTCAAGGAGTAAGCAATGTCTAAATTATTAGAGGGAAAAAAACTATTAGTAACTGGTGGTTCAAGAGGAATCGGTAAAGCTATAGCTACAAAAGCAATCGAAAATGGAGCTACTGTTTACAACTTAGATCTTGGAGTAGATCCAGAAGCATCTAAGATGGAAGCTCTTGCAAAAGAAAATGGTGTTGAGATTTTTGGTTATACTGCAGATGTTAGTAACGAAGATCAAGTTGTTTCTGTTTGTAAAGAAATTTTAGAACATGCTGGTCAAATTGATATATTAGTTAATAATGCTGGTATAACTAGAGATGGCCTTATGATGAGAATGAAATCTAAAGATTGGGATGATGTAATGAACATCAACTTAAAATCAGCTTTTTTAATGTCTAGAGAATTGTCTAGATCTATGATGAAAAAAAGAACTGGTTCTATAATCAATATGTCTTCTGTTGTAGGTGTTCAAGGTAATCCTGGTCAAACAAACTACTGTGCTTCTAAAGCTGGGATGTTAGGTCTTACTAAAGCATTAGCTAAAGAGATTGGTTCTAGATCAGTTAGAGTAAATGCTATTGCTCCTGGTTTTATTACTTCTCCAATGACTGATAAACTTTCTGAAGAAGTTCAGAATAACTATAAAGCTGCAATTCCTTTAGCATCTTTTGGTGAAGCAGACGATATTGCAAACGCTGTACTGTTTTTAGCATCTGATATGTCAAAATATGTGACCGGTCAGGTACTTGGTATTAATGGTGGATTAAATATGTAAAACAACCTGAATGGTTGTTTTTCCGAAGGTAACCTGAATGGTTGTTTTTCCGAAGGTAACCTTTCTTGGTTGTTTTTCCGAAGGTAACCTTTCTTGGTTGTTTTTCCGAAGGTAACCTTTCTTGGTTGTTTTTCCGAAGGTAACCTTTTTGGGTTGTTTTTCCGAAGGTAACCTTTTTGGGTTGTTTTTCTGAAAGCTACCTAGTTGGTAGCTATTAACTTAATTTTAAGGATTTTAAAATGAGAAGAAGAGTCGTTGTAACAGGAATGGGAACAGTAAACCCACTTGCAAAAAACGTTAAAGATACATGGACAGCAGTTCAGAATGGAGAGTGTGGAATTGGGCCTACAACTTTAGTTGATGTAGAAAGATTTCCTTCAAAAGTGTCAGCAGAAGTTAAAGATTGGAAAGCATCTGATTTTATTGACAAAAGAGCTGCTAGACAGATGGCCAGATTTACACAATTTGCATGTGTTGCTGCGAAAGAAGCAATGGATGATGCAGGTTTAAAAGATGGAACATTCGACCCTTATAGAGCCGGTGTTATTTTGGGTAATGGAATTGGTGGATTTGAAGTAATTGAAGATGGTTATAGACAGATTTTTAGAGATAAAAGTGTAGCTCCTATGACAATTCCAAAACTTATTTTAAACGAAGGCCCTGCTAACGTTGCTATTATGCATGGAATAAAAGGTCCGTGTCATGCCGTTGTTACAGCTTGTGCTGCAGGAACAGATGCAATTGGTAATGCTTTAATGTCTATTAGATGTGGCCAAACTGATATGGTTATTACTGGTGGAATGGAAGCTCCAATATCATTATTAGCAATTGATGGTTTCTGTAAAATCCAAGCTTTAACTACAAATAATGATCCCAAAACAGCTTGTAGACCATTTGATAAAGATAGAGATGGATTTACTTTAGGTGAAGGTGCTGGTGTCGTAATCTTAGAAGAGTTAGAACATGCAAAAGCAAGAGGTGCACATATTTATGCTGAACTTGCAGGTTATGGTCAAACTTGTGACGCTGGACACATTACTGCTCCATCTCCTGATGGTGAAGGTGGTGCAAGATCAATGATGGTTGCATTAAAAGATGCAGGTATGGAGCCAGAAGATATCCAATATATTAACGCTCATGGTACTTCAACACCTAAAAATGATCCTATTGAAACAAACGCAATTAAAACTGCTTTTGGTGAACATGCATATAAATTAAAAGTTTCTTCTACTAAAGGAATGACGGGACACTGTGTTGGTGCAGCTGGGGGAATAGAAGCAATTCTTTCTATCTTAGCAATCAATAACAACTACTTCCCTCCTACAATTGGTTTAGAAACAGAAGATGAAAAGTGTGATTTAGACTATGTGAAAGGAAAAGGTGTTAAAGGCGAGATTAAAGCAGCTTTAACAGATTCATTAGGTTTTGGTGGACATAATGGTTCACTTATATTTAAGCAGTTTGAGGATTAAGAGATGATAGTAGAACCAAGAATTAGAAATGGTATATGTATGACAGCTCACCCAGTTGGGTGTGCACATTCAGTACAAACAGAGATAGATTTTGTGAAATCACAACCTAAATTTGACGGAGCTAAAAAAGTATTAGTTGTAGGTGGTTCAACTGGTTATGGATTATCTTCTAGAATATCTTTAGCATATGGATCAGATGCAGGTACTTTAAGCATTTCATTTGAAAAAGAGGGAACTGAAAAAAGACCGGCTACACCTGGATTTTACAATAGCAGAGCATTTGATGAGAAAGCTAAATCTGCAGGATTAATTGCAGAAAGTATTAATGCAGATGCATTTAGTCATGAAACAAGAAAAATAGCTATTGAAAGAATTAAAGAACTATTTGGTAAAGTTGATATGATTGTATATTCATTAGCATCACCAGTACGTCCTGATCCCGATACTGGAGAATTATACAGATCTTGTCTTAAACCACTAGGTGAAGTATATACAGCAAAAACAGTAAATCCAGAAAAAGGAACTGTAACAGAAGTATCTATTAACCCTGCAGAGGAATCTGAAATTGCTCCAACTGTAAAAGTTATGGGTGGAGAAGATTGGATGTTGTGGATTAAAGCTTTAAAAGAAGCTGATGTTCTAGAAGAATGTTTTAAAACTTTAGCATACTCATATATTGGCCCTGAATTAACTATGGCAGTATATAGAAAGGGAACTATTGGTAAAGCTAAAGAACATTTAGAAGCTACAGCTAAAGAGATTACAGATTATGTTAAAGACTTAGGTGGTAATGCTTGGGTTTCTGTAAATAAAGCATTAGTAACTAGAAGTTCATCAGTTATTCCTGTTGTTCCTTTATATATTTCATTGTTATTTAAAATTATGAAAGAAAAAGGTATTCATGAAGGATGCATAGAGCAAATGCAAAGAATGTTTGTAGAGAAAATCTACAATGGTTCTAATGTTATTGTTGATGAAGTTGGTAGACTTAGATTAGATGACCTGGAAATGAGAGAAGATGTTCAAGCAGAAATTGCTAAACATTGGGACTCAATTACATCAGAAACTTTAATAGAAACAACTGACATTGAATCATACAAATCTGACTTTCTAAAACTTCATGGTTTTGGTTTCGATGATGTTGACTATAATGCAGATGTAAGTTTTCTATAAGTTTATAGTATAATATCAAAATATTACGAGGTGCTCATGTCGAGCACCTTTTTTTATTAATAAAATTGCAAATCGAATACTGATATCTTATATTTAATACATGTTAAAACATTTTAATAGAAGCAAAATCAATTCTACTAATATTACCCATGGGATAAAACAAGAAGATAATCACAAAATATATAATACAGAAGATTTAAGTAAAGAAGTTATTAGATTGATGCAACGTTCAGTTGATAATTTAGCAAATGAATTAATAACATTAACTGATAAATGATAAGGTGGTATGGCAAATTATTGAATGAGGAGAATATAATATGAGCAATAAGATGATGTGTATCGATGACTCACCTACAATAAGAAACTTAATAAAAGATTCTTTAATACCTGAAGGTTGGGAAATTATCGAAAGTGAAAATGGTCAAGATGCATTAGATAAATTGACAAATGATATAACGATCTTTGTTGTTGATGTACATATGCCCATTATGGATGGTTTTGAATTTGTTACACACTTAAAGAAGAGAGAACCTTACACAAATATTCCAATAGTATTTTTGACCACAAAAATTAGTGATGATATGAAAATTAAGGGTACAATATCAGGGATAAAAGGGTGGATTGTGAAACCTTTCAATAGGGATACATTATTAACTATAATTGACAGGGTAGTTAATTGACGAGCTTTAATTAAAAGGGAAAAAATATAAAGAAGCTTGAAAAATAGTATAGTTTATATTAATCATTGGTTCTACAGAATCGATTGATACAATTTGTCCACAATATAAAACTCAGAGATATATAATTTAGATTTATCAGAATAAAAAAAAAGATTAACTTCTACATTTCATACTTTATTTCATACTTTATTTCCTATACTATTAAGCTATGAAACAATATTTAGACTTATTACAACATGTATTAGAAATAGGAAACCAAAAAGGTGATAGAACTGGAACTGGAACTATTAGTACATTTGGTTATCAAAACAGATATAATTTAGAGAATGGATTCCCTTTAGTTACAACTAAAAAAGTACATTTAAAATCGATAATTCACGAACTATTATGGTTTTTAAAAGGCGATACTAATATTAAGTATCTACAAGAAAATAATGTGAAAATTTGGAATGAATGGGCAGATCCCCAGGGAAACCTAGGCCCTGTTTATGGCTATCAATGGAGAAGTTGGCCAACAGCAAATGGAAAACATATTGATCAGATTACAGAAGTAATAGAAGCTATAAAAAATAACCCTGGTTCAAGAAGACATATTGTAAGCGCATGGAATGTTGGAGAAATAGATAATATGGCACTACCTCCATGTCATGCTTTTTTTCAATTTTATGTAAATGATGGCAAATTATCACTTCAATTATACCAAAGAAGTGCAGATATATTTTTAGGTGTGCCTTTTAATATTGCCTCATACGCCCTACTTCTACAGATGATTGCTCAAGTAACAAACCTGCAACCCTTCGAATTCATTCATACTATAGGTGATGCACATATTTACAATAATCACTTAAAGCAGGTAAAATTACAGTTATCTAGGAAACCCAAAACTCTACCAACTATGAAAATAAATCCTGATATAAAAAATATTTTTGATTTTACTTATGAAGACTTCACACTAGAAAATTATGAATGTCACCCAGGAATAAAAGGAAAAATATCAGTATGATATCGATAATTGTTGCAATAGATAAAAATAGAGGTATAGGATACAAGGGAAACCTTTTAACCTTTGTTCCTGGAGATCTTCCAAGATTTAAGAAAATAACAACAGGACACACAGTAATAATGGGTAGAAAAACATTTGAATCTCTACCTAAAGGGCCTCTTCCAAACAGGAAAAATATTGTGATAACAAGAAATATGGATTTGAATATTAAAGGAACAACTGTAGTAAATTCTCTAAAAGAAGCAATGTCAATTTCAAAAAATGATGATGAAGTATTTATTATAGGAGGTGGAGATATATACAAAGAATCCCTACCATACGCTGAAAAACTATATATAACACACCTAGAAAAAGAATTTAATGCTGATACATTCTTCCCTGAATTCATTAATGAGTGGAATATATCAGATGTTGAAGATCACAAAGAAAATCCTGATTTAATATTTTCCTATGTGACCTACACAAAAAACTAAAAAAGATCTTTATAAGTCTCTGGTGAATATAAATTGAACTTTATATCTCTATAGTATTCAACACTACCGGATACTCTTGTACTTTCTACTAAAACTGCAATCTGTGTTTGTGATTGGAAAGCAAGTATTGCTTCTAATTTTTTATTTAGAGCTTCATCGTCGCCAGTAATTTTTATATTTGGATCAGATTCAAAATCACAATATACTGCCATTTCATATACTGGAGGTAACCAAGATAGAGGTTCTCCTAAGTTTGGCCAAATAGTACCTGTTGCATGAAAAACTGACATCAATAACTCATCATAAACAACTTTATGATCTATATTAAGATCAGATCCAGCAGGAACAAACAATCTAGTAGGTTTTAGTTTTCTTAAATGGTGTGTATATGCATTCTCAATGCCTGTACAACCATCAATAATACAAGGGTCACCCTCTTTTGCTATACGTCTTCCAATGTATTTAGAAGTACTGCAGTCAGGGAAATTCAACCATGTATAATTTGTTACACCTAAGATATCCAATCCTTTTACTGTTTCTTGATATCGTACATCTGTAATTGTATCTCTTTGCTCTTCAGTACAGTACCCCATACTACCATCTGTAGTAATTAAAACTGATACTTTTGCACCTTCTTCTATAGCCTTTTGAATAATAAGAGCACCACCAATAATAACGTCATCATCATGGGGAACTACAAAAACGAAATGCTCATTTTCAGCACCTCTCCAACCAGAAAATATATCTTTTAAATTATTTGAACTTAAAGTTTTACCTTCTTCTTTTTTATATAAATTAAAATTACTCATTAAACACTCCTAATAGTTTTGTCTGCCAAACTTACCATTAGGATACACTATGTTACTATATAAAGCCAGATAATTATCTACTATATCGCCTGTCATCAACAAATATATATGATAATATTATTCCACAAGTTATTATCAGAAAAATTGATATAAAAGAAAAGAAATTACCTGCTAAAAAAATAATTATAGGAAAAATAGGAAATAGTATTATTAAAAGTATTACAAATTTAATTAGAAAACCAGCTCCAGCTAATAAAACACCTAAAACAAAAAGGATTAACTTAAATACAAAAATAGCACTTAGGAATAAAAATAGACCAACAATAAATAGACTCAACATAGCGTCCCCCTATCTACCACATTGCATATTCCATGCCAATAAATTTTAGCTGATAAAACCAGTTAAACAGACTATAATCAGGTATAAAAAACCAGTGCCTGGTTTAAATAACCATTTAACGTTCTTTATACGACACCGCTTCATCTCTATTACAAATACGATAAGGGAATTCACCGTCATAATACTCCTCAAAATCATCTTTGACAGCTTCAATACTATTATTATTTTTGGATAAGTGGCAAAGATAGACATAGGATATGGCACAATCATCCTCTTCGCTCAGATCATTTAGAAATTTAATTGCAGCTCGATTGGATAAATGTCCTACATTAGATGATATTCTACGTTTAAGAAAGCTAGGGTAAGAACCATCTTTTAACATTTGCTCATTATAATTTGCTTCTAAAAATAGAATATCCGATCGCTTAGCCAATTCATACATCTGAGGAGTTATGACACCAGTATCTGTAATTAATGTATATCTTGTATCACCTATCTTAAAATAAAAACTAATTGAGTCATCTGCGTCGTGGGAAAGCTCAAAAGGCATTATATTTAATTCTCCAAATACATAATGTTTAGAAGGTTCTATTCCTTCATGGATGTAAAAATCACCGGTTACATCAATATGTGCATAAACAGGTATTTCTAAATCTCTAGATAGTGCCCCAACCCCTTTACTGTGATCAGAATGTATATGAGTTAAAAAAATTCCTTTAATTTTTGTATAATTAAAACCTAGCCTAGAAACTCTCTCTTTAAACTGTTTCAAAGAAAATCCATTATCGATAACGTATAAAGAGTCACCTACTTCAAATATGTATGAGTTCGCTGATGATCCTGAACCAATAACTGCATAGCGCATATATTACGACTCCTGTATTAACTCTTTTAGAGTCTTCTGATTAAATCCAATAATAACTTTATTACCACTTCTAATAATTGGAGTAATTAAAAGTTCGGGGGCCTCTAAGATCTCTTCTAATGGATTGAAATCCATATATTTGAAATTCTTTTTTTTATATATTTTAGAATTAGTATTAATTAGTTCCTCTGAATCTCTTCCAGCAGCAATTTTATTTAATTCACCGACACTAATTCCTCGTTCTGTTAAATCTGCAAAATGATAAGAAATAGATCTATCTTTTAAGAACCTCTCAACCTTCTGAGTATCTTTACACTTTTTTGTACCAATAACCTGTATATTCATTATATTATATTATAACTTTAGGCCCTTAGAGTAAATATATTTTAATGCTCTATTAACAAAATGTTATATGCTAAGTTATACTCTAACTATGTTAATAAAATTCTGGGATATTGTAATAATAATATGTGTTATATCTATAATCGCAATTTATTCAATAGATATAGTAGATTCAAATAATAGCCAACAATATTTAAAAGTAGTAGCACAAGGAAAAGATTTTTTGTATCCATTGGATCAAGATATGGAAAAGATATTTAGTGGAATAATAGGAGAGACTAAAATAATCATTTTAAACTCAGAAGCTCGTATAATTGAATCTCCTTGTAAAAATAAGTCCTGTATTAAAATAGGTTTTATTAGTAAAAGTGGTCACAGTAGTGCATGTCTACCCAACCGTATATTAATTACAATAGAAGGAGATATTAACAATGAAATTGATGCTATCTCCCACTAAAACTAGAGAGTTAATCTCAATTCTTGGAGCGCTTTCTCTTTTTTTAGCTTTATTAGAACATATAATTCCTAAACCAATCCCATTTGTTCGGTTAGGTTTAGCTAATATTCCAATAATTATTTCCCTCATTTTGTTAACACCAAAACAAACTTTAATGTTAATTTTTATTAAATCTATAGGTTCATCTATAGTCACGGGAACAATATTTAGTTGGATTTTTTTATACTCACTAGCTGGTTCTATATCCAGTGGATTAATAATGATACTAGTTTATATAATATTAAAAAAAAGAGTTAGCATGATAGGAATTAGTGTTTTAGGAGCCCTAGCTAGTAATCTAGTACAAATTTTAGTAGCTACACTACTTTTAGGATCTGGAGCAAAATATATTGGATTGCCAATTTTAGTAACTGGGTTAGTAACAGGTATTGCAATTGGAGTATTAACAAATAACTTTATTTCTAATTCTAAATGGATAAGGAGCTTAATATTAGAAACTTAATCTCATTATTAACAATTTTATTATTTATATTTATTGAAAACCCAATAATAAAACTTGTTTTAGTAATATTATATATATTAATAGCTTCTCTTAGTGGAATTAGAGTAAAAATACTTCCTAATGTAATATTATTAACTACTATTGTGTTTATAAATTTATTATCGCCGTTAGGTCAAATAATTTATACTTTAGGACCATTAAATATTACTTTAGGAGCACTTAGTTCAGGAATAGAAAGAGGGGCTCTACTAATAGGTCTGTTATATCTATCTAAATCAATGAACATGTCAAATATAAAACTGCCTGGATCATTTGGAATTTTAATAAGAGATACTTTCTTCTACTTTAGCCAGTTAACAACAGGTGACAAAATAAAGTTTAAAAGTATGATTTCAGATATAGATATTAAACTTCTGAATCTTAAACCTTATTCTGAAAAAAGTGGTAATATAATATCTTCAAAAAAAAATCCATATGTTTATATAAGTTTTATATTAACCATTATAATTTTCACTATTGACAAATTTATATTAACTTCATAATTTTAATCATGAGTTTCTATAAGACACTAATTTATATATTTTTATTTATTTCAACCCCATTATATTCTAAGAATATACATCCATCATTTAAAATATCAAAAGAGGTTTTAACTGAAACTATAAGTGATTTCCAAAATGATATTGTTAAAAATATATTGTTCAATGATTATCTTTTTTTAGAATATATAGATAAAATTTTAAAATCCCCTGATACAAATCTTATATTGGTTGATAAAGAACATAAGTTGTCATCAACTTTTTTACCTAATGATATAATTAATCTAACTGATTATGATCTAGTGACCCGTTACAAACAAATGCCGTTTTCTGAAATAACTGTTAAAAGTTTCTTGAAGATGTCGAAAGATGCTGAAAAAGAAGGTTTAGAGCTTTTCATTGCTTCAACTTATCGCTCTTATCAATTTCAAGATAAAATCTTCACTAATATGAAAAATTATCACGGAGAAGAGAAAGCAGCAACAATAGTAGCTTACCCAGGGTCAAGTCAACATCAACTGGGGACAGCTGTGGATTTTGGAACAATTACCCCCTCATACGCATATACAAAACCGGGAATATGGTTAAAAGAGAATAGCTGGAAGTATGGTTTTACACTCTCCTATCCTAAAGATAAAGAAGATATAACAACTTACATGTGGGAACCTTGGCATTATAGATATATCGGGTTTAATGCAGCTTTTCTACAAAGGGAATATTTCCAAGACATACAACACCTTTTCTTACTGTTTTGGGACCGATACAAGTTATTTTTTACACAAAACCATATACAATAATATTTTATTTTCTGTATAATACATTACTATGGATATACGAATAAAAGAGATTCTACAGACCCCTGCAAAAGAGCAGGAAATTACAGTTAAGGGCTGGGTTAGAACTAAAAGAGATTCTAAAGCAGTGTGTTTTATCGCATTAAATGACGGTTCATGTATGAGTAATATACAGATAATCATTAATAAAGAGATTGCTAATGATAATCTATTAAATGCTATAAATCGTCTTAATACAGGTGCAAGTTGTACTGTTAATGGTAATTTGGTTGAATCTCAGGGTAAAGGACAAACTGTAGAGGTTCAAGCTACAGACATTGTTGTTTTAGGTGAATCACCAGATGACTATCCACTACAGAAAAAAAGACACTCATTTGAATTCTTAAGAGAGATTGCTCACTTAAGACCTAGATCTAATACATTTGCTGCAGTGGCAAGAGTTAGAAATGCAATGAGTTTTGCAGTACATAAATATTTTCAAGAAAATGGATTCCTATATGTGAATACTCCAATAATCACAGAAAGTGATGCCGAAGGTGCTGGAGAGATGTTCCAGGTAACTACAATACCAATGGAAAAACTAAATGGTGGTGTTGACTATACAAGAGACTTTTATGGGAAAAAAGCTTCTTTAACTGTTAGTGGTCAACTTTGTGGTGAAACTTACGCTACAGCACTTGGAAACATCTATACTTTTGGACCAACATTTAGAGCAGAAAACTCTAATACAACTAAACATTTATCTGAGTTTTGGATGATAGAGCCTGAAATGGCATTTTGTGACATTGATATGAATATTGATATTGCAGAGGAGTTTTTAAAGTATATTTTACAATACGTTTTAGATAACTGTGCAGAAGATATGGAATTCTTTAATGCTAGAATTGAAAAGGGACTTATACAAAAACTTCAGGATGTTATTAACTCAAATTTTAAAAGAATTACTTATACAGAAGGAATCGAAATTCTAGAACAGGCTGATGAAAAATTTCAATTTCCAGTATCCTGGGGTATTGATCTACATACTGAGCATGAAAAGTATTTAACAAAACACTTTAATGGTCCAGTATCAGTAGTTGACTACCCTAAAGATATAAAAGCTTTTTATATGAAGCTTAACGATGATGGAAAAACTGTAAGAGGTGTTGATGTCTTAGTTCCTAGATTAGGTGAAATAATTGGTGGTTCTCAGAGAGAAGATGACTACGATGTATTAAAACAAAAAATTGAAGCTGTAGGATTAGATCCAGCGGAATATGAATGGTATTTAGATACTCGAAAGTATGGTTCTGTTCCTCATTCAGGTTTTGGTCTTGGATTTGCAAGATTAATAATGTATGTAACTGGAATGGAGAATATTAGAGACGTAATCCCATTCCCAAGGACTGCAAAAAATCTTACATTCTAAAAAAAAGAGCAGCTTAACTTATTTCTTAGGTTGCTCATTTTTATTTATAACTTCTGGATTAGCTTCAACATCTTTATTTTCTTCTGTTTCAGTATTACTATCTTTTATAGTTTTCTTTTGCTTAGTTTCTAATTGATATCCAATACCTACAAATCCACCAAAAATCCAACTAATATCATACTCAAACATTGATGTTCCAATAATTGGAGATGCTAAACAAAAAAGGTCCTTATATTGAAACTTTATAGGTACTCGTAAATAAGCATCTGATTCAAAATTATCAAGTGATGGATTAAATATAATTCCACCACCAAGTCCAATTTTGAGATTAATATTCTCTGTTAACTCTTTATGATATAAAAAGATATCTGTAGAAATGTAAAAACCACTTTGAATTAAATATGAATAACCAACATTAAAACTCATATTATTTAGATGTAAAGATAGACCTACATGATTACCAGCTTCAATAGAAATAAAACTTTCATCCTCTTTATCACTTATAAACTGAAACAGCCGTGGATCTTCAGAAAACACAGCTGTACTCAGTAATAAAATGATAGTTAAAAAAACATATCTCATTTTTAGAATGCTACTCTAACACCAAGTCCTGAGTCAAAATCAAAATCAACAAATGTTGGTAATAAAGATAATATAGGTTTAACTTGAAAATATACATCTAAACCTGATGCAACTATTGGAAATCTATAACCTAACTCTACTGGTGCAATTGCAGCAAGACCTAATTCTGAATAATATGAAATAGATGCCCCTAAAGCAACATTCCAGAAAAAGTTGTTAGCTGCGCCTAAAGAAAAATTCTTCCAAATAAGATTATAATCCGCACTTATATATAAATTTGAGTTTAGTAAGGCATTTATATCTAATTCAAATTCAATTTGTTCAAGGCTAAAAGTTAGATTAGCATTGTCATAATTGCTAGAAATAACACCTACAGTTGTATTTGCACTAACCGCTGATATTGTTAGGATGAACGATAGTAGTAATAATAAAGTAATTTTTTTCATAATATCTCCTAATTTGTATTAAAAGAATTTTACCATAATTTAATTTTAATTACTATAAAAATTTCAGAACTAATACTATGATTAAAACAAGAGGTATATATGTTAAAAATTGAACTTGAAATCCAAAACGATAAAGTAATTGTTGATCAATATTCTACTCTTTTAAATTTATTTAAAGAGAGAAGTATAATAGCGGCAAAAACTAATAATAAAATAGTATCATTAAATTCTTATGTTAAATGTAATTGTAAAATAGAACCTGTGTTTCTAAATACTATAGAGGGAGCGAGAACTTATAGGCAGACATTATGTTTTATTTTATCTATGGCTGCAAAAGAAATATTTCCAGAAAAAAAACTTATTATTGGACACTCTTTAGGTCACTCATTCTATTATTATTTTTTAGATGAACTAGTAACACAAAATGATTTGGATAAATTAAAAGTTAAAATGTTAGAGATTATAAAAGCAGATTTACCAATAAATGAAAACTATTTATCTTGGTCTGAATCAGTTGAATATTTTAAATCATTAAAACAATTTGATACTGTGGATTTACTAAATTATAAAACTGACGATACATTAAAAATAGTTACATGTAATAGTTTTAAAGAGTTATATCACATACCTCTAGCACCCTCTACAGGTTATATTAAGACATTTGATATTATAGATAAAGGTACTGGATTCCTACTACATTTCCCTAATTCAATTGATTCAGATAAATTAACACCTATAGCAGATATGCCTGTAATATTTAATATTTTTCAAGATTATAAAAAGTGGGTTAAACTTCAAAATGTACATAGTGTAGCCAAATTAAATCAGATAGCTATGACAAAGGATATTCGACATTTTATTAAATTAACAGAAACAGAACACGATAGACAAATTTCTAATATAGCAACAAAAATTATGAAAAGCAGTAGTGTGAAAACAGTTTTAATTGCAGGTCCATCTTCGTCAGGTAAAACAACTTTTTCAAAGAAACTAGCTTTAGCTTTAGAAGTTAATGGAATAAAACCTATTAACATATCATTAGATGATTATTACCTACCCCATGACCAAGTTCCACTTGATGAGTTTGGAGAAAAAGATCTAGAAACAGTACACGCCCTGAACATACCTCTCCTTAACCAGAATTTGAATGATTTATTGGATGGTAAAGAGACATATATCCCAGTTAATGATTTTAAAAAAGGCATACAAATATTAAAAGGAAGAAAGTTACAAATACATTCTAATAATATTTTAATAATTGAGGGTATACATGCATTAAATGATGAGTTGACTGAAAAAGTTGATAAGAAGTCAAAGTTTAAAATATATATTTCAGCATTAACCGGTTTAAACTTAGACGATAACAACAGAATATCATCTACCGATAATAGATTATTAAGAAGAATGGTTAGAGACTATAATTTTAGGAGATATTCAGCAGATAATACCTTTAATATTTGGCCAAGTGTTAATAGGGGTGAGAAAAAATATATCTTCCCATTTCAAGGAACTGCAGACATAGCATTTAATTCAGCACTACCCTATGAAATCGCAGTTCTTAAAATATATGCAGAACCACTACTTAGAACTATAAGACCAGATAATAAAAATTACAACGAAGCCGTTAGAATGTTAAACCTACTAAATAACTTTGCACCTATACCAGAAGATATAGTACCAACAGATTCTCTTCTTAGGGAATTTATTGGAAAAAGTTATTTTAAATATTAGTGACGATGAATTCTTAATCTATATGACTGTATAGATAAGAATATGATAAGTAGAACAAGTAAAACTCCCATAAACCTAATAATTAGTTCAAAAAAGGTAATTTGGGAGTTACTTTTTTTTAACTCATTTGATAGTTTTGTTTTCTCATAATTATAATTATTTATCTCTTTTTGTTGTGTTATAAGAAATATATTATGCCTATTCCGTATATAATCTAAATGCTGATATGTTTCTGCTAATTTTTTGAAATCACCAGTTTGTTCATATAAATCTATTAAAGAGTTTAATATTTGTAATTTTATCTCATAATCACCTATTTTTTCACTAAGAAGATATGAACGTTCAAGGTATGACTTATTTTTATTTATTTCACCTAATCGTAAATATGCCAATGCAGAAAACTTTTCATTATCAGTTTTTATTACATTCAGATAATTTCGTTTCGCTAGTTCTATATTTGAAGACATTAATAAATCGGCTTTTAATAGATAAATTTCAGCTATATGAGCAGTAGTTTCAAAATCTTCAGCCAAGTTAAGGATATTATCTATTAAGCCAAAATCTATATTGTTATTTAATTCCACATTAAGTTTTATATTAAGTATATCAAAGGATAAACGATTTTGATCGCTAAGTTTAGATGTGATAATATCTGTTGTTAATATCTGCTCTAATAAAAGGTATTCCTTTCTCTCAAACATTGTATTTGCATAAAAAAGATAAAAGTCACTGTTTGTATAAAAATATCCATTATCTTTTAAATAATTAAAGGCTAAACTTAAGTTATATAACACATAATAATCCTCTTCTAAAACTTTATAACTTAAAGATTTAATATATAAAGAGTCTATATAATCTTCTTTTAAAGATATCTCTAGATTTTTATCTATTGCTAAATCAGCATAAAATAGGGCGTTTGCTGGACTGTTTTGCCAATCTTCTAAAGCTCTTATGTTATATTCCTGTATAGAAAATTCATTGGAGTATATATTAATACAAGAAGAGATAAAGAGAAGAAACCAAATACTTTTATTCATTTAAACTCCTTTCACCCCAAGTTGTATCTATGTATTCAGTACTTAGAATACTCTTAATTTTACTAAATGTGTCTGTATCATTTATACTTTTTGACAACAAAAGACCTTTATAAAGTGCATTTGATGCTTTTTCAGTATTATCGGGAAAATTTACATATAAGTTTAAATAGAGATCAATTGCTTCTTTAAATTTTTGTTGATCTTGATAAATTAAACCTTGCAACAATAAACCATCTATTTTTGTATCATCAAAAACTTCTGATCTAGAAAGTATAGGTATTAAATTCTCCTGAGATGTTTCAATATTTCCAATGTTGTAAAAATTAAGCGCTCTTAAATATATCAGTTGATCAATATCCTCCCTAGTTTTAGCTATTGTTATCAAAGATGCTATATTTTTAAAGACGTTTTCAGGATCTATTTCTTGTCTAATGGCTTCAATATAAATAGACACAACATCTGCTCTATCTTCTACAATGTTATCCAGTAGGACAATTGTATTTTTTGTTAAATCTGGGTTAGATACTTCAGAAAGAATGGTTATAATTTTAATAATACTCTCTTTATAGTACTTATCTTGGTCAATAATTGACTGAATATATAATTCAATAGATTTTGTATACTCTTTCTTTATATAGAAAGCTTCCGATAAACGGTATCTTGCTTTATACCAGTGATAATTTTTGTTTAGCAAACTTATTATTTTTTCGTATGCAACTATACTGGTATCTATATCTCCATTATATAGATTATTATCTGCATAGGTAAAAACGACCTCAGATGGTAAATCAGATTTTGGAAATTCATTTTGATACTTTTCAAACCATATATAACCAGACTCTGGATCTTTTAGTTTAAAAAATATTTCAATTGTCTTGTAATACGAACTACTCTTTAATAAATTTTCACTTTTTGATACATCTATATATAGATCCAATGCAAGGTTATAATTTTCTAAAAACAGATGACAATTGGCACTATTAAATTTATAAATTAAAAGCTTTTCTAAATCATATAATTTATCGTAATATTCTAATGCTTCACGATACTGTTCCAAATGATAATGACACCATGCAATATTATCCAAGGAATTTATATATAAAGATTCTTTTTTCAAGGATTCATTAAAGTATTCTATAGCCAACTCATAATTATAATTGTCTTTCTCAATCATACCTAGGTAGAAGCTAACCTCTTCAGAATAAATAGTTTCTAAATCCAAGAGAGTAATAAAACCTTTTTTTCCATCTTTTAAGTCACCAATTTTATACTGGGAAATACTTTTAGAGTATAGAGCCTTATTATAATCATTATCAGTTGGTTTAATTAAATCAAAAAATCCAATGGATCTGTTATACTCTTCTTTATTAAAATAAATCCATCCAATTTTATATGCAATATTACTATAATAAGGAGATTCAGGGTAAAAACCTTTAGATAAATATTTTAGACTTTTATCTAATTCATCAGTTTCAAGTAAAAGTTCACCGTATGTTAATGAATATGTTAAATTCTCAGGGTAAGATTCTGTAGCAAAAATTAAGAAAGATTCAAGATCAGTTAACCGACTCTCATTTTGTAAATAATTTATATACCTATTAATAAGGTCAAAAGTTAATTTGTCTGATGGAAAACGAGTATTCATTTTCTTTATATATTTAATAACTTGTTCTCCTGAATTAATACCGGATAGAACTGTAAAGTATATAGCTTCTTTACTATCTACTTCTGAAAAAGAGATATATGATTTTTTAAAGTCACTTTTTTGGTAATATAAAGTTCCTAATCTATAATTATTTTCATTAACTTCACCTATAGTCAATTCTACTTCATTTTTAATCTTAGTATATATAGATATTGCATTATCATTTTCTCCTAACCTAACAGAGACATCAGCTAACATAAAAAGAATTTGTTTATCAATACCAATTTCATCATTATATAATTCTAAATACATTTTACTCTGTTTAAGATTGCCAATATTAAGATTTATTGTTGCTAATCTTTTATAAATAGATTCGTTGTTATTTGAATCTTCTAACAATAAAAGATATATCCGTTTTGCATTTTGCCACTCTTCAATTTTAAAATATGCTTCACTTAATAGTTTCAATGAGTCAGTAAAATACTTTGAATCAGAATAATCAAATACAAGTTTATTAAGAGTATTTATCGCATTACCTATCTGATCGTTCTCTATATAAAGTGTTGAAAGTCTAAATAAAGCCTCTTCTTTATATCGATCCTTAGCTGTATTACTATTTATTAATGTATTAAAACATTCTACGGCTTCAATTTGATTATTAATTTTTAAATTTGATAACGCCATAAATAACCATGAAATATCATTATATGATGAATCAATTTTTGTATTTTTTAAAAACCATTTTATTGCTAAATCAAAATGATCAAGATGATAGTTGTTTAAACCAATCCAATAAAAAGTTTTATTTACATATGCAGAATCTTTGTAATATTTTTCTATCCCAGTTAGATAACTAAGAGATTTTTTGTAATTTTTTAAATAATATGCGGAGATACCACTTAAATATATTGCATCTACTCGTTTTTTATCAGTCTCAGTTTTAATATATGCATCTAAATTTTCTAATGCTATAGTATAAAGTCCAACAGAAAATGCTTTTTTACCTGCCTCAAATAACTGAAGATCATTTGCTATTACATTTTTAAGAAGCAAACTTAACATAAGTAATAACATAAAATATTTTTTCATTTAATCTCCATAGTTAAACACAAGTTTTTCTTCCTCCAATTCTACAGAAACATAAGCACCTTGTGCAAGGTTCCCCTGTAATATTTCTAATGAGAGAGGATCTTCTAATTGATTAAGAATAATCCTTCTTATAGGTCGTGCTCCATAACTTTTATCATAGTGTTTTTCGTCTAGTAAATATTTTTTTGATTCTGGACTAAGAGTTAAGTCAATATCCATATTTTTAAGCCTTTCTATTAACTCACCTAAGCTAATATCTAATATATCATGTAAATTATCACTGTTAAGTGCTTTAAATACGACTGTTTCATCCACTCTATTAAGGAATTCTGGTCTAAAAAGTCTCTTTAATTCACCTAATGCAGAAGAACGTATAGACTTTTGATCTTGCTCTCCTCCATGGGATACAAAACCAAATTTATTTACATTAATAATATCCCTAGCACCAGCATTGCTTGTCATAATCACTACACAATTTTTAAAAGAGACTGTTCTACCCGTACTATCCTGGAGTTCCCCCTCTTCTAATATTTGTAATAATATATTAAATACATCAGAATGAGCTTTCTCAATCTCATCCAATAAAATTACACTATATGGTTTTCGACGTATTTTATCTGTTAAAAAACCACCTTCCTCATAACCAACATAACCAGGAGGTGCTCCAACAAGTCTAGATATATTATGTTTTTCCATATAGTCAGACATATCCACTCTAATTAACGACTTTTCATTTCCAAATAAAAACGACGCTAATGTTTTTGCTAATAAAGTTTTACCTACACCCGTTGGACCTAAAAAGATAAATGAGCCTAGTGGTCTATTAGGGCTAGATATACCGGCTCTACCTCTTCTAACGGATGCAGCTATTGCATTTACAGCTTCATCTTGTCCAATTACTCGTGCTTTTAAATAGGAATCAAGTTTTAATAGCTTCATTTTTTCATCTTCTTCAAATTTCATTGAAGGAATTCCTGTAATTTTTGATATTAGTTCATATATATCATTTTGTGATACTTCGATTTTTTTGGAGTTCAAATTCTCTTTCCAAGACTTTTTTAAATCCTCTATTTCATGACGTATAGATAAAACTTCGTCCCTAATACTGGCAGCTTTCTCATAATTCTGGTTCTGGACTAGAAGTGATTTTTCATGTATTAACTCATCAACTCTACTCTCTAATGATAATAACTCCTCTGGCTGCTTAGTAAAACGTAATGATTTTACAGCACCTGCTTCATCCAAAAGATCAATTGTTTTATCTGGCTGAAATTTATCTGTAATATACCTATTAGACAGAGAGACCGCAGTTAAAAGAGCTTCTTCTGTATAAAATACATTATGATAATCTTCATATTTATGTGCGATTCCTTTTATTATTTCTATACAGGTAGTTTTATCAGGCTCTTCTACAGTAACTTGCTGAAAACGGCGATCTAAAGCGGTATCTTTTTCGATATACCTTTTATAGTCATCTAATGTTGTAGCACCAATACATCGAATTTCACCTCTAGAAAGCGAAGGTTTTAAGATCGTAGAAGCATCTATTGCTCCCTCTGCACCTCCAGCACCAACTATTGAGTGTAATTCATCAATAAAAAGAATTACATTTCCATCTTCTATAATGTCTTTAATTAGTTTTTTAAAACGACCCTCAAATTCACCCCTATATTTTGTTCCAGCAATCATTGATGCTATATCTAGAGATAATATTTTTTTTCCCATAAATTTTTCTGGAACATCACCATTAAATATTCTAGATGCTAAACCTTCAATTATCGCAGTTTTTCCAACTCCAGGTTCACCGATTAAAACAGGATTATTTTTGTTTCTTCTAGATAAGATCCTTAGTGTTCTTTCTAGTTCGAATTCACGGCCTAATACAGGGTCAATAAGCCCACTTTTAGCCCGTTGTGTTAAATCTATACAAAAGTCTGTCAGTGAAGTTGTTTTAGGCTCTTCTTTCGTTTTAATATTATCCTGGAAGATACTATTAGTGAATTTGCTTAATGCATTTTTCTTCTTATTTAGTTCAAAAATTACACGTCTTAATATATCAACATTTAATTTAATCCCAGAAACATATATATTGGCTAAACTACCTAATTCAGTTAAACATGCAATAAGAACATGCTCAGACCCAATTAGATCACTACTAAAGTTTCTAGCCTCTTTACTAGCGGATTCAAATAACCATTTTGACCTTCTAGATTGGGGTATTTCTCCTGAATCATAAAAGTCTTCTTCTTCAATTTTAATAGATTTATCTATATTAGATAAAAAATCATCTACATCTACACTCATTGCTAATAATGATTTTGCACATATATTATTTTTGTCTTCTAATAATGATAATAAAATATGCTCTGGTTCAATCTTAATTGAACGGTAATTTCTTGCAATTTTTTGAGTTGTGCTTAATATAATTTTCTGAAACTCTGGAGTAAAACCTCGAATCATAATTATCCCCTTACTACTATTTTAGAACATAATTAACAAAATACTAAATAAATTAAAATTTTTGCATTATTTTTAGTGGTTTTATAAGGCCTGCTTTTCGAGCTGGGAAATATGAGGCTAAAGCAGTTGTTGTTATAGAGAAAAATGTCATAAACAATAATTTTCTAAAATTTAGCTCAACAGGTATATTTTCTAAATAATATTCGGAGTCTAAAAATATAAAGTTTTTATCTTGTTCTAAATGAAATAACATTTGTATTAGATGAGATATAGAATTAATAATATTCTCAAAAAAGAATACAATCTGGTTTATATTTAAGGTTATCAATAGACCCAAAATTACACCTAATATAGTACCAATGACTCCAATAATAATTCCTGTTAAAATATAAGAACCCATAACTTCACCTGGAGATAGTCCCATACTTTTAAGTATGGCAATGTCACGACGTTTCTCTAAAACTAACATGATTAATGATGATGATATATTAATACCTGCTACAACCACAATTAGTCCCATAATTAATGTAAGAACCATCTTCGTTGTGTTGAAATTCTCATAGGCATTTCTATTTATTTGACTCCATTTACGAATTATCCAACCACTTGGCAATGCCTGTTTTATATCCAAGTATTCTTGATTAAGATTACCATAGGGATTAGTACATTTTATGCCAATAAATGTTTCAGAACTGTTACTTGGTAAAATTTTTTTTGAAAGGTCAGTAGAAATAAAAACCCACAATTTATCTAGCTCTTCATATCCAGTTTTAATAACTCCAGTAACTTTTAATTTTGTAATACGTGGTAGAATCTTACCACTTTTAAGTATCTTTCCAGTTATTACCCTAAAGTCATCTCCAATATTTACATGCATTTGTCTAGCTAAATAACTGCTTATAACAATAGAATTATTATCTGATACATCAAATGATCCAGATACAACTTCTAAATATTTTGACATATATTTATCTTTTAATAACATTTCTGGATTTATTCCACGAACCTCGATTCCCCGTCTTATATCCCCAACGACACCAACACCAGCTGCTGTCCGTTCTACTTCAGAAACAGTAATGGAGGGAATCTTTAATATATTATCTCTTGTTTCGTTATATACATCTAAATTTAATACATCTGATGATTGCCTAGAATATACTCGGAAATGATAACTAGAAGTCTCAATAAAACGACTTGTTATGCCTTGAATCATTCCATCTGCGACCATTAAAACAACTACAAGTGGTAACATAGCGATTGCAACAACTAATATTGTATGTGTAACTACACCCTTAATACCATGTTTTTTAGGAATAAAAGGTCTTAAGCCTAGATAGATAACTGTTTTAATACTCATAAATGGTCAAACCTTCCACTTTTAATTGAGAAGTGATAGTTACCCTTCTTTTTTAATGTTGCATCGTGGGTAACCAATATTAGGGTTTTATTATAATCTTCTACTAGTTTAAATAGTAAAGCTTCAACTAACCTAGAGTTTTTTTCATCAAGATTACCTGTAGGTTCATCTGCAAGTATAATTTTGGGTTTATTAGCTAATGCTCTTGCTATTGCAATTCTCTGCCTCTCGCCACCAGAAAGTTGAGATGGAAAGTGCATTTTTCTATTTGTTAAACCAACATCTTCTATTAACTGTAGAGCATGTTCCTTTGCTACTTTACGATTTTCACCATTAATTAAAAGAGGTAACATAAGATTTTCTAAAGCTGAAAAGTCTTTTAATAAATAATGAAATTGAAAAATGAATCCAATTGATTTTTTTCTATAATCAGTTAATTTTTCTTCATTTAAACCAGATATATCATATCCACAGCTTTTAATTATACCTGATGAGGCACTATCTAAACCACCTATGATATTAAGTAAAGTACTTTTACCACACCCGCTTTCTCCAGTGATAACTAGTGATTCACCAGAATTTAAAGAAAATGATATATCTTTTAAAACTTCAAGATTTTCACCTTCAGATTTATATAATTTGTGTACATTGCTTACTTCAAGAATACTACTCATTTCTTATTACCTCTCCAGGTTTAATTGTTGATATACGTTTAGATGCAGCATATGCTGCTATTATTGATGTAAAAACTGCAGATAGGTAAACCATAACACATTCTGAAAAATACACCGCTACAGGAACTTTATTTATATAAAAAAACTGTGAACCATAAAATGAAACAGATGATTGGTTAACAATGTTAAGAATCCAATTAACTATAATTTCTAATATCCCAAATATCTGATTAATATTAAATGCTATTAATAAACCTAAAACCACACCAATTGTAGCTCCAATTAGACCTATAAACAGACTTTCTAATATAAAAATAAATCTAACTTGTAAAGACGTAGCACCCATAGTTTTTAGTACAGAGATTTCTTCAAAACGAAGATATACAGACCTTCTTAAAGAGTTATATATATTTACTCCAACAACTAAAAAAATAAGTCCTATCAATACAGTCATTAAGTCTTTTTCATTTTTTAATGCATTAAAATAACTAGTATTATAGTTAGTCCAATTTTTAACTTCATAATTTTTTGATATCTCTTTATTTTCTTTCAATTTATTAGTTAGATGCTCATATTTTTTTCGATTATCAATTTTTATTTTATATATTAATTCTTGAATATTAACAAAATACTCTAGTGCACTATTATTAGATATAAATACTACATTTTCATCGTAATCAATACTTCCAGTTCTAAATATACCTGTAATTGTATAATCAATTTGTTCTGGAGTATATCCTGAAGTAGTAGTTGATTTTAAAGATAATAAGTTTAATTTATCTCCTAAACCCAAGTTTTTATGATATGCAAGAGATTGCCCTATAATAATAGATTTGTTATCACTAATATTAAAACTTCCATCAAAAATTTTTACCCATTGTTTAAAAATGGGATCAATGTTAAATATATTTTCTGGAACAGATATAACTTGTAATCCGATCATTTCACTATCCCATTGATCAGAAGCTGCTGTTATAAATTCAGAACTTTTATAAAATAATTTTATTTCAGGATAATCTTTGAAAATTATTTCATCTGCTATGGGTGTATCTGATATAGGTTCTAAGGCAATATGAGCAGAAGAGATTTCAATTTTTTTATCAATATTGCTTCCCTGAAATCCATTCATTACACCTATAACTGTAATCATAGTCATTACACCTGATAGAATCCCTATAATAGAAAGCAGTGTAGACGTATCACCTTTCTCTCTTCTTTTAGTCTTAAAATGTCTAAATCCTATAAAAATAATCCAATTATTCACTAAATATCTCGCTTTTAAACAGTGAACCTTTATGATAAAGTTCTTTTTTTAATCTTTCACCAAGGTAATAATACTCTTTTAAATATAATATTTCATCTCTATAATGTTCCCAAATTTCAGTATCTTCATCTATTATATACTCTTTACGTTTAAGTTTATCATTAACATAATATTCAATTAAATTAATTATATTGTCTTTATTCCTGTAATAGAATGTCTCTTCCTTTTTCCCATGACCTACAATTAATACTTTTACTAAAACATCATCTTTATACTCATAAAGTTCTTTTTTTTGTAAAATATTATTTTCATATGTATTGGATTCACTTATGACACCTCGGTTATTAAATTTCTTACGTTCAATATTAGTTCCAATGCTCTTATTTGAACTTTTAAGCTTACCACTCTGGAAATATTCAATTTCTTCATTTGATACTAAAACGTCGTTAACATAGTCGGTAACATTAAATATTGCACCAGAATTATTATATTTTGTCTGTGTTGCACTATTACCTTCAATAAACCAAGACTCTATTATTGCACCATCCTTATAGAACCAATGATAATAATAACCAATTTCAGATGACCGTTTAATGGCCCTTAAAGCACCATCTTTGTTTCTAAAATAAACATCTGTATAGATTAAAACACCATCTAAATCAATTAATTCAACTTTATGTAACTTTCTATCTGAATTATAGCTATATTTTTCTGAACTATAAAGTATTTTATTTTTATATGTCTCGATAATCCTTAATAATTCATCAGTATAAAACTCGACGGTTTTTATCTCTTTTTCGATTTTTGAAGAAGATACCAAAGTTTTAAAATTTTCAGTATAAACATCTAATTTTATGTGCTGAATAATATTATTATTAAATAGTGTAAAAGACTTAGTAAAGTTTTCATTGTCAATTTCTTCTTTAACATATATATCAACTAATTTTTCATCTTTTATCTGCCCAAGTAACATTCCAGACTTATTAGACTTGTGAAACAGAGTTTCACTATATAAAAATTGAGAAAAAAGTAGAAACAATATTAAATGTAATCTCATTCGATTCCTATTAATTCATTTATATATTCAGATTTATTAAACGGTTTTATATCTTCTAATCCCTCTCCTGTTCCAATGAAATAAAATGGGATTTTAAGTTTGTTACAAATGGCTGGGATTATCCCCCCTTTTGCACTAGAGTCATATTTTGTTAATACAACACCATCAATATCAACTGCTTCGTTAAATTGAAGAGCCTGGTTTAACCCATTTTGCCCCGTAGTACAATCAATAACTAATATTTTTTTATAGTTTTGGTCTTCGACAGCATTTAAAACTATTTTATTAATCTTCTCTAACTCTTTTATTAAGTTTGCACGATTATGCATCCGACCAGCAGTATCAGCTAGAATTAGTGTCTCACCCTTAGATTGTGCAGATTTTATTGTGTCAAATATAACTGCACCTGGGTCTGCGCCATGGGCTTGGCTAACAACCCTGGTATCAGTTCTTTCACCGTGAATTTTTAATTGATCAACTGCTGCAGCTCTAAATGTATCACCTGCACTTAAAACGATATTTTCAATGCCCTCAATCTTTTTATAATAATTAGTTAAACGCCCAATAGTGGTAGTTTTCCCAACACCATTAACTCCTAGAAACAGAAATAAATTTAATTTGTTCTCATCAACATCCAGGGTATCTTCTAATATATAATAATCAAGTATAACTTTTAGCTCTGCTTTTAAATCATCAATTGATTTTAATCTATTTTTTTTACTCTGCTCTCTTAATCGATCTACAATCTGAATTGCTAATGTTGCACCAAGATCGGATTCAATTAATAAATCTTCCATATCTTCAAAGAAATTTTCATCAACATTAGTTCTAAATATATTTTTAAGTTTTTGACTAAAATTTTTTAACATATCATCATTCCTACTCTACACTCATTTCTGCTGCTTTTAAATATATATACAATCTATAAAACAGGTTTATACCCCATACAACAGCATTACCAATTGAAATATTTACAATTAAGTCAGTAATATCAACTTGATCATCATCCAAAACATTATCATTTTGGGCTGATAAATACAAAGGAATACCAAGAGAGAAAGAAAAAATTGCAGAAGATATAAAAAAGTTCTTCTTTTCTTTTATAAAATTATATTCCTTATCAATAATACCCTTAGTTAAAAGGATTTCTGAACTTGTACTGTCTCCATTTATTAATATTGCTTGATCCATATACCCATCATAGCTTAAGGTAAGTTTCTGTGAATATGAATAGATAGGTATATCTAGTGGTGTTTTACCGATATACAAAGATCCATAGTATAGAGACGCCCCAGAGGGAACAGACTTTATATTTACACTCTTAGTATTAACCGGTAGTAATTTTAAATTAACTTTCATATCTTCATCTATTATTCTAGAAAGTTCTAATTTATTAAATCCTTCTTTTGAAATTGTAATATCTAGTTCAGTATTTTTAAGAAAGAATCCTTTATAATACCCTAATGATCTAAAACTATCATTGATATAAATAAGTCCATCCTCTGGTTCAATATTTATTTCAATTTGATACAGATCTGGAGATACTAAATATTTATATAGTTCAACTAACATCTCTTCTCTATAACCCATAATCTCTTCATTACTTCCAACACCACTCCAAATTATTTGGATCTCATCTGTGTATTTTGAATATAACTTTAGTGTTAAAAAAAGACTATCTTCTTCTTGTTCAATAGTTCCACTTACAAAATAATCAATATTTTCTCTATGAATATAATGTCTAATTTGGTTATCTTTTAATGCTTTGAAGGATGGTGTTTTAGGTTGGTAATCAATTACTAAATCATTAATAAAATCTAATTTACTAATTTCAATATTATTCAGTTTCGAAATTTCATCATTTAATTCTTGTATCCTTTTATCGAACTCTTTTTTTTTCTTATTATCAGGCTTTTCTAAAAAAATTAACTTGTCCTTTGCCTTTAAAATCTTAAATTTCTCATCTTTTAAGTCATCTATATTTTTATCCCTTATATGTCTTAAAACCAATAAGGATTCGTTTTTATCAATATAATGTTTATGCTCTTTTTGAATATTCTGAGAAAAATATGTTGGAATTGAAGTTAATAAAAGTTGATTACTAAGAGACAAATTATTGCCCTCTAACTGACCCCACTCTACAGTCCAATTTTCTTTATTTAACTCCTCAGAGAAACAAGTAATAGAGGACAATAAAATTAGAAGGCTGAATACTGTTTTTTTCAAACTATTGCTTTATTAATTGCTGATAATATCCGTTCTTTTCTAAATGGTTTTACAACAAAATCTTTGGCACCTAAAGAAATAGCTTTTATGATATTTTCCTGATCACCTAGAGAAGAACACATGATAATAATAGCATCCTTATTAATTTTTTTTATTCTTTTTAAAGTTTCCATACCGTCGAGAACTGGCATATGTATATCTAAAAGAACAATATCAGGTTTAATAGCTTTATAATATGCTAAGGCTTGAGCTCCATCAGAAGCCTCTCCAACAACACTAAAACCACCTTCAATTAAAATATCTTTTATTACAGCCCGTATAAATGATATATCATCAACTATTAATACTCTTTTCATAATCCTGCATTATACCTTAAATACGATTCTATAAATGGATCTAAGTTACCGTCCATTACTGCTTGGATATTTGCAGTTTCATGTCTTGTTCTTAGATCTTTTACCATTCGATATGGTTGAAACACATAACTTCTTATCTGATTCCCCCATCCAATATCTCTTTTTTCAGCCGAGTTTTCAGCATTTTTTGCATCTTGTATCTGTTTATAATACTCGTATAATCTAGATTTTAAAACCTTCATGGCCAATGCTCTATTTTTTAATTGACTACGTTCATTTTGGCATTGAACAACTAATCCGGACTCATGATGTGTTAATCTAACTGCACTTGAAGTTTTATTTACATGTTGTCCACCAGCACCTGAAGCTCTATATGTATCAACTCTTATATCATCAGGTTTAATATCAACAACAATTGTATCATCAATAACTGGAGATACATATACAGAAGCAAAAGATGTATGTCTTCTAGCATTTGAGTCAAATGGAGAAATCCGAACTAATCTATGAACCCCGGTTTCACCTTTAAGCATTCCATAAGTAAATTCACCTTTTACTTCAAATGATACAGATTTTATTCCACCTTCTGAATCTTGCATTTCAAACAAGGTATATGAGAATCCACTTTTTTCAATCCACCTAAAATACATACGGTATAACATATTAGCCCAGTCGCAAGCCTCTGTTCCTCCTGCCCCTGAATGTATTGTAACATAAGCCCCAGCTGAATCGGTTTCTTCACCCATTAATTCCATAACAGTTAACTTCTCATAAGTTGATGTTAGTTCCTTAAAAGAATTTTCAATCTCTTCAAAATATGACTCCTCGGACTCCTCTATTGCTAAGTCGTATAACTCTTTTAGGTCTTCAACAGAATTTACAATCTCTTCCCATGGCTCATAAAGACGTTTTAATTGAGTCATCTCAGATAACTTTGACTCTGCAAATTCTCTATTATCCCAAAAATCAGGAGAACCAGATATTAATTCAAGTTCTTTAACTTCTTTTTTAATAATAGTGACGTCAAAGACGCCTCCATGATTCTTGGATTTGGTTGTATAGATTTTTTATTGGTTGATTTAATTCTTCTAACATTGTTAACCCTTAATAATTGATTTATCTTGTATTATCTTTTTTTTCCACCGTTTTTCATGAAGAAAAGATATAACTAGTTTATGGTCTAATGGATACTGATGCATCCTAATCTGATCAAATGAATCACAATGTCTATCTATTTCAAGCTTTAACTTGGATACGCTACTATCAAGTATAGAATTGACCTCATAAACATCTTTCTGGCATCTTTTAAAACCATATTGCATTAAAATAGAATCTACTATTTTCCTACTATTCTCACTATTAAAATCACAAACTATAGATACATACATACTAATAATCTATTGGAAAAAGTACTGTTCTGTCAAACGAATAAGTAAAAAACTAACTAAGTGAGATATTTATTGATACAGACCACACTTCTTTTGCACCTAATTTTATTCTCCATTGTGGAAGAAAACTAGTAAATTGATAAATTTCTTTAATAATTCCCTGTTCTAGTGAGTTTGAATATTGTGGAACTGACCAAAATCTATCAACAATTGTAGAGAAAGATATGTTAACTTTTATTGAATTAGCCATATCGTCTATAATTAAATTATTAATACTATTAGTTGCTGTAAACTTATTTAATGTTGAATGTTCTTTATCTGAGGAAAATGTAGCAACAGGATCTTCTGAAATTTCACTTAAAGAAAGATTAAACTCAGGTGCAAAAATTGTATCAATCGCAAAATCATCTAAATTCTCAATTTTGTAAGTTAAAATGGTACTACTCTTATTAAAGTGGTATTTTTTCTCTATATTTACATCATGTTGATTCCCTAAGGACATTACACTTCCTTTCGATGTTAAGACAACTGACTTCTTTTCTCTGTTCAAACTATTATATTCATAATTATTATGTATAAAAGTTCCTAACTCCTTAAAAGATTGAAGCTGAAATTCCTCTTGAGTTATATCTTCTGATATAAAATGATCATGAAACATTTTACGGCTATATGTATCAAATCCTGCTAATGAATGTTCTTCTGTATGATATGATTCTTGTATCCTCATGACAGTAGAAACCAAATTCATTTTCTTTTTGAGATAATCGAATTGAAATAAGACGCCACCCTTACAGGAGATATAAGCATTATATATATCACCTTCATAAAGTGCTTCTTTTTTTCCATCTAAATTAATATCAAAATGATTTATTCCAGATTTAAATATACCCTTTTCTCGAGTACTCTTCTCAGCTTCAATTAAAAATCTATAACTTCTTTCTCGTAAAGATTTATCATAAATTCCTAGATGAGATCCATGCCAAAAGACATAGTGAGATTGTGCTCTCCAAAGTTCTTCTCTAGCTGTTTTTTTTCTTGAACGATCACCTTTTATCTGATTAACAAGTAAATTAATATATATCATTTTAGAATATAAAAGTGATGAATCATGATATCTAGAAATAAATTGTTTAAAAAATCCACTATTAATCCAATGTGATACATCTCCAAGTGCTTCTAAGTGACGATTTAGTCTAATTAATTCTTTTTGACTGACAATTGGCAATGGTTTATAACGCATTCCATTAATTGAATACTGGGGAAAATATACTCGTTGTAATGTTCCTTGAATCTGTTTTACATATTTTCCGGGAGTAATTGTTTCAATCCAGCTACTATTTTCTTCCAGTAGATCGTTAAATTCCTCAATCCATAATTTTATTTCAGAGGATTCCATATTAGTGGATTTTAAAAATTCACCTTTCAGCATTATAGTGTAAACACCGTCAATATTTTCTTGGTTCTGTATATATTCTATTAATTCTATTGGTGGACGACGTAAAAACATCTCAGTTAAGTCTGAGCAAATAGGGACAACTGTAATTATCTTACCCTGATCTTCTGTTAAAACAGGTTTAGACAGATCTTTTTCAGAAATACCACTTGATAGAAACTGATTATCATCTAAAAATATATAATCAAAACCACAAGATCTTAAACTAGTTAATAGAGATGAATCCCAGACATTTTCTGAGAGAAAACATCCTCTTGGTTTTTTACCAAAGTTTTTACGAATAAAAGTTGTGAGTTTTTCCATCTGCCCAACTCTATCTGGGACAGGTAGAAGAGTTAAAGCGGGGTCATAATAACCACCGCTTAGAAGCTCTACTTGCTTAGAGTTTATCATCTCTTGTAATACAGAAATAAACTCAGGATGTTTTTCTTCAATCCATTCTAGGAGTCCACCACTGTAATGTAAGGTTAACTTAATAGAAGGATAATTATACATTGTAGTGAGAAAAGTTTTATATGCGTTTTGATAATAGCCCTCAACTGTAGAATTTATTTCTTCGGGAGGTTGACTATTATAGGTACCAAATACTAATTTAACTTTTCTCATTATCTAGTTATTACTTTTTCCTTTATTATCTTTATATGGTTTAATTATACATTTAACAGGACAAGCTGCAGAAACATCTGATCTATCTCTTACTATTGTATAATCAACACTTGAAAGGTTTTTGTCAACGCTAAATCCAGCTTCAGGAAATTTTCTAACACAAATACTACATGCTATACATCCAACTGAACATTTACTTTTAACACTTTTACCTTTTTCTTGTGAATGACATGCAACAATATAGTCTGCCGAGTATGGGATCATCTTCATTACATTTGTTGGACAAATATCTACACATTTTTCACAACCTACACATAACTCTTTATTTACCCAAATTAGATTTTTTTCATCTCTGTAAATTGCATCTACAGGACAAACAGTCATGCAACTACCGTCGCCTAGACAACCAAACTTACATAACTTATCACCACTATAAAGTTGATACTTAGCATTACATCCAGTTATACCGTCATAATTATACTGTTCTTTAGCAGTACCTTGACCACCACGGCAATGAATTTGAGCTACCATTCTTTCAACGTTTGTAGCTTCAACCCCTAATAAATCTGAGATTTGTGAAACAAGGGTGTCACCACCTGGTGTACATTTATTTATTGGTTCTCCATCGTTAATTACTGCACCAGCATAACCAGAACAACCAGAATATCCACATGCACCACAGTTATACTGAGGAAGAATAGCTTCTAAATCTTTAATTCTTAAGTCTTCTTCAACTTTTAGTTTTTCTGAAGCGACAGATAATACAGCACCTAAAAATGCTCCTAATAGTCCAATTGAAACTATCGCTAATACTATACTTAATATTATATTTCCCATTCTTAACCTACCATATTCATTAATAGTGCTTTGTCAAAAGCCATAAAAGCCATCGCCATAAGACCAGCAGAAATAAAAGCTATTGGAACACCTTTTAAACCTTTTGGAACCCATTCTACTTCTAGTTGCTCTCTAATTGCTGACATAAGTAGTATAGCAATTAAAAAACCAATTCCAGCTGAAAATCCAGCCAAAACACTATAAAAGAGGGACAACTTTTCAACTTCAACAACCAATAACGCTATACCCATAACAGCACAGTTTGTAGTAATTAATGGAAGATAAATACCTAAAGCCTTATATAAAGCAGGAGAGTTTTTCTTAACAAACATCTCAACAAATTGAACTAATGACGCGATTACTAAAATAAATGAAATAACCTTTAAATACTCTAATCCTGCTGGGACTAAAACCCAGTTATATAACATCCATGTAAATAGAGTTGCTAAAGTCATAACAAAAGTTACGGCAAATCCCATACCTACAGCAGATTCTGTATTTTTTGAAACACCAATAAATGGGCATAACCCTAGGAATTGGGTTAGAATAACATTACTTACAAGAACATAAGCAACAATAATACCAAAAACATCAGTTAAAATACCCATTATTTACCCCTCTTCATCATGCTATCAAATAGAGCCTTAAAATACCCCATTACGATTAAAGCACCTGCAGGAAAAGCAAAAACTCTAATAGGATTCTCACTTAAGCCACCTAATGTTATTCGAACAAGAGTATCTCCCTGCTCAAAAAGTGTTATTTGACCGGCACCTAATACCTCTCTAACAAATGCGATTACTATAAGAGCAACAGTAAATCCAATTCCCATACCTAGACCATCTAATACAGAATCTAATGGGGAATTTTTACTTGCAAAAGCTTCAGCTCTACCAAGAATTACACAGTTAACAACAATAAGTGGTATAAATATTCCTAAACTAGCAGCTAATGATGGCAAATAAGCTTTCATTAACAGTTCTACAATTGTTACAAATGAAGCAATAACAACAATATATGCTGGAATATGAACCTCATCAGGGATAAAATTTCTTAATAATGAAATAATAAGATTTGAACATACTAAAACAAAAATAACACCAAATCCCATACCTATAGCATTCCATACCATGGATGTAACAGCTAAAGCAGGACATAGACCTAAAGCTATAGCAAAAACAGGATTTTCTTTAAAAATACCTCGGCTAAATACTTTCATTTAAGCCCTCCTTTAACAAATTCACGACCACTTTCTAATGCGCTAGATATTCCCATAAAAGTAATAGTAGCACCAGTTACAGTATCGATATTCTCCTCTACTTGATAACCAAATAGTGGAATAGGATCAGAAGTAGTCCCTCTGCCAATAAATTTATCCATATATCCAGCTTTTTCAGCTTTTTTCCCAAATCCAGGAGTTTCGGCATTGTTCATAAGAACAGAACCAATAACTTCTCCAGTTGTTTTATATGAAGCCATAACAGTCATGGATCCACCATATCCTTTAGCTTTCAAATATAAAATATATCCAATTGTCTGTCCGCCATCTTCGATTAAATAATAAGATGAAACTACATCATTTTCTTCAACGATAATTTCATTGTTAGGATCTGCGCTTCCAGTATCTATTAATTCACCTAAAGCCTTAGCTTTGGCTGCATCTTCTAATCTTTGAATCTCAGGAGCTGTTAATGCATTAGCAACACCTAAAGCAAATGCTGCTACAGAACAAATGATAAGAAGCTTTAATGCCATGTTTAATGTTTTATTCATTAATTGCCTCCTTTTTGGGATGTCCAAATAGTGCAGGTTTTGAATACCTATTTATTATTGGAACGATGATATTCATTACAATTATAGCTAATGAGACACCTTCAGGATTAGCTCCATATACTCTAAATAAGAAAGTTAAGAAACCACAACCAGCTCCATATATAAACATACCTTTAGCACTTATTGGAGAAGTAACCATATCAGTTGCCATAAAAAAGACACCTAAGATTAAACCTCCTGAAAGTAGATGAAAAAGAATATCTCCACTAAATAGACCTGCTCCAAATCTAGTACCATCAAATATCCAAATAAATAGTATGAATACTCCAATGTAAGATGCAAATATTTCCCATCTAATTATTTTTTTAATGATTAAAAAGATTGCACCTATTAAAAGTAAAAGAGCTGAAATTTCACCGATTGAACCACCAATTTTACCAATAAACATATCAAAATAACTTACAGTACTACTTCCAACTTCATTTAATAAAGAAAGAGGATTTGATGCATCTCCAGAATATCCAAGTAGGCCAGATTTTACTGCACCTAAAGGAGTAGCTCCTGTAACACCATCAAGCATTGGAACATTCCATACAGTCATCTGTTTGGTCCATGAGAAAAAAACAAATACTCGGCCACCTAGTGCTGGATTCATCCAGTTATTACCTAAACCACCAAATGCACCCTTAACAATAAATATAGCAAAAAAGGATGCTCCTATTGGAACATAAATCCATGCTAAACCTGGCATCTGAGGAGGCATATTCATACCTATCAATAAACCAGTTAAAATTGCACTACCATCCCATAAGGAACTTTTGTTGTAACATTTATTTAATATAAACTCTGCAAATACTGCAGCTATTATAGATATTAAAACAGTCCATACTGATGAAATACCAAACATCATGAATCCCCAAATTGTAGCAGGGAGTAGAGCTAAAGAAACACTCCACATTACTGTTAAAGTAGAGTCACCATTGTGAAACTGAGGACTAGAGGTAATTATTAATTTATCTTTCACTATTTAGCTCCTTTACTACGTCGAACAATTGATTTACCAGATCTAAATTGTTGAACTAAAAACAGGTGAGCTGGGCAATTGTAACTACAAGAACCACACTCTACACAGTCGTTTAATCCATATTCCACCGCTTCATCGTGCATGTTATGATCAATTAGTTTGTATAATTTAGAAGGGAGAAGACCCATTGGGCATCCATCTACACATCGTCCACATTTTAGACAATTTGTAGTTTTAGCACTGTTAACTTCTTTTTTGGTTAAAGCTAAAATACCTGAGGTACCTTTTGTTACCGGTGCATCTAAATCAAAAACAGTAAATCCCATCATCGGGCCACCAAAGATAACTTTTATAGGATCCTCACTAAAACCACCACACTCTTCTATAAGAGCTCTTGCACTAGTTCCAATTCGAACTCTATAAACACCTGGTTTTTTTATAGCACCACCTGCAATAGTAACAAAACGTTCAACTAATGGACGTTTTAAACAAACTGCTTCGTAAATTGCATAAACAGTGGATATATTTAAGTTAACAACACCTACAGTAAGTGGAAGTTTCCCAGATGGGATCTCAACACCTATTATAGCTTTAACAAGGTTTTTTTCAGCACCCTGTGGATATTTATTTTTTAAAAGTGCAACAGAGGCATCTAAGTTTTCTTCTTTAAAAGTTTTTTCAAGAAGCTCTCCAGCATCTTTTTTATTAACTTCCATTCCAACTGTTATATTTTTAGGCTCTAAAATCTTTTTTAGGATTTTAAGACCGATAGCAATTTCCTTGCTATATTCTAACATAAGAACATGATCACTAGATAAATATGGCTCACATTCGGAAGCGTTTATCAGTAGGTTCTCTAAGACAAAATCTTTTGGAAGAACAGCTTTAACATGTGTTGGAAAAGTTGCACCACCAAGACCAACTACACCCTTTTCTTGAATGACATCTGTTAGTTCTTCTTTAGTAAGACTATCCCAATCAAAAATCTCCAAAGGTTTACCTAATCTTGTAAACTCACCTTTAGTTTCAATTACGACAGCTTGACTAACTCTACCACTTGGTAAAAAAACATCTTTAATCTCAATGACTTCACCAGGAATAGAGGCATGGATGTTCGCTGATACAAAACCAGTGGACTCTCCAATTAGATCCTCTTCTTCAACAATATCTCCAACAGAGACAACACACTTTGCAGGTGCACCTATATGTTGAGATAGTGGAATCACTGCAATCGCAGGTAATGTCGCATTTAAATCATCTTTACTATACATAGAATTTTTTCTATGGGGAGGGTGAATCCCCCCTTTGGGAAAACTCATTAACTTCATAAAACAACCTAATACTTTATTTTTTTATCTCTGCTTTTTTTAAAAAAAAGTGATGCAAAAAGCATAATAGACGCTATGACACCTATTTGCATATACTCGTTTTCTTTAATATACAGAGATAGAAGAGAATTTAGTTCTAATTTAAAAGGCCTACCATAATCCAAATAAAATCTACCTAGTGCTGTTGTCTTACAATAAGATAAAAAATCTTTAAAAAAAGCTTCATCATAAGTAAAAACAACCCTTTTATAATCAGAAAGAAAATAATCTTCTTTTTTGAATTCATTTATTGTAACAGAATTTCCTAGAGATGGAAACATATATTTGTAACCATATAAGTAGCTTTTTTGAAATGCAAAATGTGAAAAATAATTACTGATTGATGGAGATGATTCATCAAATGTCTCTTCTAGAGAATTATATTCAAATGTATTAACTTCTGTTACCACTGGAGTATTAACAATTTTAGAATAATCTAGAAAACTTGGGATTAATGTTGGCATCGCAAAAAGAGAAACTGAAATAAGGATTCTAATTAGACCAACATTATTTCTTTTTATATATCGATTACTAAACGATACTGATTCAATTATTAATATTGATAAGAAATATATCACAACAAAACTAATGTAATTATATACAGAGGATGGATCCATAAAAACAAATCCTAATATACCAAACAGTAGTGATATAATAAATCTTTTTTTACATCCTAAGCCTAGTATCAATAATAAAAGGAAAAAACTTATATAATTTAATATTATTCTCAAAAATATTGGATTTCCGAGCTTATACAAAATCGCGTTACTATCTAAAAGAGTATGTAAACTATATAAACTTAGTAGATCACTTTTACTAAGAAGAACATAAATAACATTTCCATTCAAATCATTACTTGAAAATAGTGAGCTCACAGATTCAATATATGGATCATACCTATAATCATTTTTATCTAATGAATTGCTTATCTGTGCTAGAGTTCTTTCTTCAAGATCAAAATAGTTATTAATACCAATAGTTATATCTTCTAATGAAAGAATATCTGTAAAACCATTTTTTTTCAGAAGTTGTACACTTTTTTGTGCATCCAAGTTTGACTCAAATATTAACGAAGAATAATTTCCCCAAACATTGTCATCTGGTTTCTGTTTATAGAAATATATGGATATCAAAATAAAAAGTATAGTTATTAGTATTTTTGCGACAGTTTTAATCATATGGTAGTTTCCTGTATTGAGTAGCTATTTGTCAAGAGTTTATTCTTAAAAGGTGGTTGACCAATATATAGTGTAATAAGTATCTTTTACATGTGAATAATGATAAATATGAACTTTTTACAATCTACTCAAATGACTCCTTAAAAAGAATTGATAATGTTATTAGAAGATTTCTACCTAATATGCCACTTAAATTAGTTTTTAAAAGTATAAGAGCCGGAGATATTCGTGTAAATTCAAAAAAAGTTAAACAAAACCACAGATTAGTAGAAGGAGATGTTTTATGGATATACAAACCATTTCTCTCCCATGTGGAAAACAAACCACAAAAAAGATCCACATCAAAAATCGTTACTAGTAGAATTTATTTTGAAAATGATCATATTCTTCTTTATAATAAACCTAAAGGTGTATTAGTACATGGAGATTCAGATAGCCTTGATATACAAATTAAAGAATATTTAAAAGATAAAATTGAAAAAACTTTATCATTTTCTCCCGGTCCCTTACATAGATTAGACAGAAATACTCAAGGATTAATTGTTTTTAGTAAATCTCTAAAAGGTGCTAGAGGTTTCACACAGATGTTACAAGAGGGTGATATAAAAAAAGTATATATAACTATTGTTGATGGTGAATATTCTAATAAAGAAGAGTGGAATGATAAAATCTCTAGGGATGATAAAACACATAAAAGTTTTGAATCTATTGATGGACAGCAAGCACTATCAAACTTCATCCCTCTTTATAGAAAAAATGGAAAAACAATAGCTTTAATTGAAATAAAAACAGGAAGAACTCATCAGATAAGAGTTCAATGCAAAATTCATAATAGGCCTTTAGTTGGAGATAATAAATATAATAATAGTACGAATTATAATACTTATTTTTTATCTGCGATATCTTTGTCTTTTAGTAAAAACAGTGATATTCTTAGTAATAAAACATTCACATTATCTTTAAGTAGTTTTAAAGATAAAATTTTAAACGATTTATTTAATAATGTAGAAATAGAAAAAGTTGAAAAGCTTGTTCAAAAGGGGCTTAAACAGTTATGAATTTATTAAAATCATTTAAATGGAGACTAAAAGGTGTAAAAGTATTTGCACTTGTAGGTAAAAGTGGAACAGGAAAAAGCTTTAGAGCTGGTCTTGTTGCAAAAAAAAACCAAATCGAACTGATGATAGACGATGGTCTATTAATACACAATGAAAAAATAGTTGCAGGTAAATCTGCTAAAAAAGAAGATGCATATATGGGTGCAATTAAAACAGCTCTATTTGATAACCCTACACATAAAGAAGAAGTAAAAGCCAAACTTAAAATTATAAAATTTAAAAAAATCTTATTAATAGGTACCTCAAACAAGATGGTTGCTAAAATAGCTGAGCGTTTAGAACTACCAGAAATCTCAACTTTTGTTCAAATAGAAGATATAGCAAGTAAGGAAGAGATTCAAATTGCTATAAAATCTAGAACGAAAGAAGGTAAACATGTTATTCCTGTTCCTTCAATTGAAGTAAAAAGAGATTATGCTCATATTTTTTATGACTCTATAAAAGTGTTCTTTTCAAGGAAAAAAAATAAAAACTTTGTAGAAAAGTCTGTAGTAAGACCAATGTTTCATAAAAGAGAACATGGATCTGTAAGTATTTCTGAAGCAGCTCTAAGCCAGATGGTTCTTCATTGTGTTGATGAGCATAGCAGAAATGTTAAAGTTAAAAAAATAATTGTTAGCCAAGCTAATGCTGGATATAGTATTAGTTTATCTGTAAATGTTTCTTTTGGAGAACAACTTTCTGGAAACTTTCACTCTCTGCAAAAATACATTACCGAAAGTATTGAAAGACTTACTGGTATAATAATAAATGAAGTATCAATTTCTATTGATCAGATATCCCACAAATAGAGGTGTAGAATGAAAAAGATCTTAATAATATTTATAATAGTTTTTTCATCTGTTATTTTTGCTCAGGAGTTATCCATTTATGAGTCAGAAAATTTTATTATTAAATACAATGGATCACAGGATGAGATTCAAGATATAATTAATTTTTCTGAAGAGTTAAACAGATCGTTTGAAGAATTACTTAGACTTAAAAATAGTGAAAGCCTTAGAGAAATACTTATTTTAGATAATTACGATGTTTATACTTCTTACCTGGATAAATTAGGGATTAAACCAAGAAAAGATTATGTTTATTTAAAATATAGCAATAACCAAAATAGAGTTGTTATTTATAAATCTAATGTCTTATCAAGCTTAAGCTTAGCCCACCAATTAACCCTTCAATATATAGGCTTTTTTGGAAATAGTGCTCCTGATTGGTTCAATTTAGGAATTGCAACTTACTTTGAAGATTTTTCTATAGAATCAAGACTAAAAAGAAATTTCAAATGGGTCCAAACTCTTAAAAGAAGTAGTACTAAAGAAAAAGTTTTCTCAACACTAATGAAAAATAAAAACCGGGAAGAAATTAAAAACTATAATAGCTGGCTGTTGGTTGATTATTTAATAAACAGTGACAATAAAAAACATAACCGACTTTTTTGGGACTCATTATCTATACTCAAACTTAATAAAGTTGGAGATAATCGATCAATTATAAATGATTATTTTTTAGAGTATAATCTTGATTTGGATCTTTTTAACCATCTTAATAGTATTAACGGCTACACTGAATATATAAAACTTGGTGTTGATGATTATAATAATGAGGACTATATAAGCTCTATAAAACATCTAAAACAAGCGATAGAGTTAGAATCCAAACATTATAGCCCTGAATACTATTTAGCTCTCTGTTATAGCTCCCTAGAGGATTATTCAAAGGCATATTCACATTTTTCAACTGCTTTAGACAAAGGAGCACCTAAAAATATAGTATATTACTCTATAGGTATTAATTTTTACAGAAATAGGGATTTTGATAATGCTAAAAAATATCTTGAAAAAATAGAAGATGGAAAATACAAAGTAATGGCAGAAAAAGTTATTTATGAAATCGGCAAATATTAGAATTCTTAATTGGGATTTATTTAAAGATAATTTTATTCAAACTGGAATTACTACTAGAATAAATGGATTATCTAATTCGCCCTACTCTTCACTAAATCTTGCTAAACATACTGGGGATAATTTTAACACTGTCGATAGAAATAGATTATTATTAATAGATCATTTAGGATGCGACTATAACAAATATACCCATGGGAATCAAATCCATAGTGATATAATTCATATTGTTGATAATAATAATATAGGCTTAAATACTTTCTCTTGCGATGCATTAATTACTAAAGAAGTAGATGTCCTATTAAATATTTTTGTTGCGGATTGTGTCCCAATCGTTATTTTTGATCCAATAAACAGAGTTGGGGCGTTATGTCATTGTGGCTGGAAGGGAACATATAAAAAACTCTTAATTAAAACAATAAGCAAATTAGTTGATAATTATAATTCTTCAATCCCTGATCTGCTTATAGGAATTGGTCCATCAATTGGTGGTTGTTGTTATAACGTATCAGAAGACCTATATACTAAATTTGCCCCAACAACAGGCGAAGGGTATATTAAAAATAAAAAGTACTATTTAGATCTTAAAGAAATTAATAAAAATCAATCTTTAAATATAGGTATTATTAATTCTAATATTGAAGTTATGAATATCTGTACCTCATGTAATAATGATATGTTTTTTTCTTTTAGAAAAGAAGGAGAACCTTCTGGAAGATTCTCCTGTTATTTGAATATTATTTCTTCTTAAATATGTTAGAAATTGAACCTAATAATCCAACTTTTTTAGGATTTTTTACTTTAGTTTCAGGCTGCTTTTTTACAACCTTCTTCTTGTTAGATAACATAGAATCAGATGGCTTAAAGTCTTCACCATATTTTTTCTTATAATAAGCGATTCTCTCTTCAACATTAGATTCTGATGATACTCTTTTAACACCAACCATTGCTGAATTTCTTTTATTATTATCAAACCTTTTATTATTATTGTTACTATTATCAAATCTTTTTTTATTATTATTAGGATTTGACGTATTTGTATTAGTAGTTCTATTATTCCGGTTATTTTTGTTGTTAGGCCTAGCTTGATTTTTATTGTTAGGTCTAGTTTGATTAGTACTCTTTTTATGGCTATGTTTTATCTCTTTATCAAAGTTTGCATCTAAAGAGTTTGTACCAGAAATATTCATAACACTATTTCTTACTCTTTCTAATCTCTCTTTGTCAGATTCAGTATGCCTTTTTTTATTACCATGGTTTCCACTTACTTTGTTATAATTATTCCGGTTTGTATTACCATGTTTCTCACTGTTACGGTTAGAATTAACACGTTTGTTATTCCCATGATTATTATTCCCACGGTTATTATTTCCACGACTATCTCGACCTCTATTTTTATGCTCATTAAGACTAAATCTAAGATGTGAACTTTTATCTTCAACAAAAAGGTCTTCAGTAGTTGGAAATACAGGAATCTTAGAATCAATAAAATCCTCAATTCCAGATAAGCTATATACATAATTTTCACAAGCTAAAGATATCGCTTTTCCATCTTTACCAGCTCTGGCTGTACGTCCAATTCTGTGAACATAGTTTTCAGTATCTAACGGAAGATCATAATTTATGACTAAAGAAAGATCATCCACATGTAAGCCTCTTGCAGCAACATCTGTAGCTACCAAAAATTTCACTTGACCATCTTTTACACTATTCACAATTTGTAAACGTTTTTTCTGTGGTAGATCACCCATTAAATATTCATTTTTAATACCATTATGATCAAGTCTTTTAGAAATTTCATGAGCCATATGTTTTGTATTGGTGAATATTATTGCAGATTCAGGTTTTTCTCTTTCAAGAAGACCTAAAAGAATACTCATTTTTTCATCTTTACCAACATGATATAACTCTTGTGCTATAGACTCTACTGTTAATTGTTCAGCTTCAATAAATATTTCACCTGGATTATTCATGTATTCCCAAGATATATTTCCAACACTAGGATTCATCGTTGCACTAAATAAAAGTGTCATCTTATCCTTAACACTTTTAGTTGAGTTAAAAATACGTCTTATATCATCAACAAAACCCATATCAAATAATCTATCCGCTTCATCTACAACAAGAATTGAAAAATCTTTAAAATTAATCTTACCTTGTTTACTAAAATCTAATAATCTTCCTGGAGTTGCGATAATTATATCAACACCCTTCTCCAATAAAGCTTCTTGGGTTTTATAACCTGTACCACCGTAAAAACATGCTGATGTAAGATCTACATCTTGACCTAAAAGGTCTGCTTCTTCTTTTATTTGAACTGCTAGTTCTCTTGTTGGAACTACAACAAGAGCCTTTCTATTTAAATACTTATCTGTTTGTAATAGGTGGAATATCGATATTAAAAAAGCTGCTGTTTTTCCTGTACCTGTCTGAGACTGAGCATATACATCTCTACCTTCTAAAATAAAATCAAAGGTTTTTTCTTGAACTGGAGTACAATCAACAAATTTTGCTTTTTGTATTCCACTCTTAATTTCCGCACTAAATGCGTAATCATCAAATTTCATAATTTTTCATCCTACATTATTCAATGCCATTATATGAAATTGAATTACAATTGTCGATACTAGACTCTTAACACTTTATATTAAGTTTCTATTATAATATAATATTTTATGATTAATAATTTCTACCAAAAAAATATAACTGAAGTAGTCTGTGATTCATTGAATATTTCTATGAATACTCACACATTAAGTTATTTTATTGGTTCTTGTTTTTCTGAGAATTTATATGAATCATTTAAAAATAAATACTTAAACTGTAAAAGCTCTCCCTTTGGAAATATATACAACCCCAAATCTTTAGGAAGTTCATTAAATAGATTAATTAATTGTAAACTTATTGAAGAATCAGAATGTATATTAGTAGATGGTTTATATCAACATTTTGATTTTTATACCCATTCAGGTAATAAAAAAATAGAACTATTTTTACAAGGTGTTAATGGTGGAATACAAGATGCACATGCAAGTTTATTAAAGGCTAATATACTAGTTATAACCCTAGGAACATCATATTTATATGAAAAGGATAACAGACCGGTTAATAATTGCCATAAACTACCAAAAAACGAATTTACTAGAAGAGTTTTAACACTTGATGAGATAGCTGAAAGTTTAATAATTCCATTAAAAAAATTACAAGAAGAAAATAGAGACATAAAAATTATTTTTACAATTAGCCCAGTTAGACATTTAAGAGATAATCCCAAAGAAAACTCATACAGTAAAGCTCTATTAAGAGTCGCTGTAAACATTATATTAGAAAATATTACATCAGCTTACTATTTTCCTTCATATGAAATACTTCTTGATGAACTTAGAGATTATAGGTGGTACAAACCGGACTTAACCCATCCTAATAATCAAGCTGTTGAATATATTATTGAAAAATTTATAAATTCAGCTGGATCAGAAGAATTAGATGATTACATTAAAAGAATTGATAAATTAAACAACATGCTTGGACACAAAATTATTAACAAAGATAGTTCCTCAACAAACATATTTTTTGATAAATTAAATAGAACTATAGATCAGTTAAAAAAAGACTACCCTCATCTTAATAATTTAAAAAAGATTAAATCATCTCAATATCTTTAAAATGTTCTGTAATCATTTCAATAAATACTTTAGTAGTAGCTTTTATCTTCTTATTTTTTCTAAATACAATACCTATTTCCCGGCACTGATCCTTTGAGAAGATTCTACGAACTCTTAAAGTACGATTCTCTTCTCTTTTTACAGCAATTCTAGGTATTACAGATATTCCAAAGTTTAGAATAACCATTTGTTTGATTATTTCCATATTACCTACTTCCATAGCTACCTTTGGTTTGGCACCTACCGTTGTAAAGAAATTGTTAATGTATTGTCTAGTATGAGCTTCTTTATCCAACAGTATAAACTCGTAATCTAATAGAGAATTAACATTTATATCTTCTACTTTATTTAATTCATGATTTATTGAGGTGATAAGTACATCTTCCCTTACCGCAAGAGGTATATAATCGAGATTTGGGTTATTTATTGGTAACATGACAACACCTACATCACTCTCTTTACTAACAACCATGTCAGCTGCTTGATCTGATAAACCATTTTTTAGGACAATTTTTACACCGGGATATTTAAGTTTAAATTTTTTGAGTACTTCAGGTAGCATATAACATGCTGAAGCCATACTTGAACTTATAATTAATTCACCTTCTTGTAAATTTTTTAATGAATCAATTCTAACTTGAGCGTCTTCTATGGATTGAATAATTAAAGATACATGTTCAAAAAGTATTATACCTGCTTCAGATAGAACAACACTTCTATTACTTCTTTGGAATAAAGTCTCACCTATCTCTTTCTCCAATAATCGGATTGATTGACTTACAGCAGATTGAGTTTTCTCTATTTTCTTAGCAGCTTTAGAAAAACTGTTTTGGGTAGCTACAGCATAAAATATTTGTAATCTTTCTAAATTCATATAACACCTATATGCAATAATACGTCTGTAATTATAAAAAGACAATATTTATAAAAAGAAAAACCTAAGCTAATAGCTTAGGTTTTAATAGTGGCGAAGGGACTTGAACCCCTGACAGACCGGATATGAGCCGATTGCTCTACCAACTGAGCTACGCCACCTTGTTAATTGCTTTTGTAATATAGCAACCATGAAATAATATGTCAACTATAAGATTATTATTATTTAAAAAACTTTTTAGTTCTTGATACATTATTTATATGACTATTCCAAAAGTTATCTAAAAATTTATGTTTTTGGTTATGTTCACTCAAGTTTGTAGTTTTTTGTTGCAATAATCTAATAACTTTATTATAGATGTTTTCTCTATTTATTTTTTCAGTTATCTCAATGTCTTCTGTAGCAATATAGAGATAAAAAAGATATTTATAATCATTTACTGCTAATGAAAAGTTTGAAATATTTAAAATTATTTCTGAATATTTATCAAGAGCATCTTTATCTCCATTAGTTATTTTTAACATATAATAAAAGTAAGTAATTTCTTGATATAAAATTGAAGTTCTATCAGCTCTATTATAAAATTCTTCAATTACAAAAAAACCATCACGCCATTTTAAATTCTCATCATATAAAACAGTATTATCTTCAACAAACAAAGCTTTTTCTGCATATTCAATAGCTTTTGAAAGATTACCTAAAAAATACTCTATTTCAGATAAAAAGTAGAACGATTCGTTATTAGGAGTATTGTTTAATAATAATTCACTAGCAGCTTCACTATTACCAGAGAAAAATAAGGTACGACCTTTCCAATTAATGAATACTTTTAAAATATCTATATAATCAAATTCTTCTGCAATATGAATTCCATCAGAAAGAAGAATTAATGCATCATCGTACATTCCTAATTCGCTTAATGCCCGAGCTCTTATAAATTTTAGATATAAAAACCATCTAGTTTTGAAATAGATCCAGTTATGCTGTAGAAATAGTTCTGAAACCCTTAAAACACCACTTAAATCACCTTTTACATAGTGAGCCATTGCTAAAAAAGAACCGTTTCGAATATAAGAATATGTATCAGATATACCTTTACTATAGCTACAATTAAGTTCAAAATAGTCAATGGATTCACTCACCCGACCACAACTTAATAATCCTAAAGAGAATAACATCTTAATACGACATTCATTAAAGCTTTCCCCTGCTGATTGATATGTAAAATATAGACTTTTACATCTATCTATTAGTTTTTCATCTTTATTAAATGACCAAATATTCAATAAATCAAGGAATTCTAAAGGTGTGCCAAATGATGTATGGAGTTTTTCGATTATTTCAATATCTAATAGATTATGATTGAGTCTATTCTCCCGTATTTTCTTATAAACTAAAATATTTTGTAGTGGTATATCAGCTTTCATCTGATAATAATAATCAGGCAATGAAATTTCTCTACCAAGATCAAGCATATTCTGAATGCAATTATAAAGAGTTTGTAGTGATTCTTTATGATACATAGACCCTAAGGAAATAGAACTAAATATAAAAGCATAATTAAAAATATTATTATAATGCTCTTTAATAAATACCCCAATAAAATCATTTTTCCAACCTTCTATCAAGTCGGGTTTTTGATCAATTATATTCGATAATATTTTCTTACTACTAGAGTACAAATTCTGATCACCTAATAATAGACCTTCTCTTATAAAATTGTCTATCTCTTCTTGTAATTCTAGAACGTCATAATTTAAAATCTTGAATATATTTAAAATATCACTTAGTAATAATTCTCCACCAGTTATAATTATTATATAAAGAACATTTAAAGATGAATCAGGTTTACTTTTTAAATAAGTTGAAAGAGTACATTGAAGTGAGTTTTCCAAAGAAATTAAGTAGGGTAATGTTATAGAATTCAATCCATATTCTGAAGAATTTTTAAAAACAAATATATTTATATGATCCAATAAACTTAAACACGTTAATATTTCTAAAATTTCTTGATCATCATCTACACTTATCGTAATTAATATAGACTTTCGTAGAGATAAAGATTCAAACCATAACAATATTAATTTTTTGAAATGTATATTTGCATCATCAAGTACAAAATAGTTAAAACTTTTTGTAGAAAACTCATTAAACAATTCTAAGTATATTCCCCAACTGTTTTGTTCTTCAGAATCTAAATCTGTGAGAGGATTAAACATTGAGGTTAATGTGATTAGGTATTCAATAAAAGTGATAAGATGATCATGACTCATTTCAAAATCAATGAACAGATTTTTATCCAATTTATTACTATTAGCCCAATAATTTATATTCTTATATAAAGCTGAACTCATTCTATTATTGAAAAAATTTATGGATGTTGTTAATTCTGAAAAATAATTTTGCATTGACTCAGATATCATTACATTATCTGCACTCTCAGTAGGTAAATACATTTTATGAAAATCTTTTGAAGCTTTTATTAAGCCATTAATACGTTTACCATTAAAAAACAGTTCTAATAGTTTATATGCATCATTAGAGAACCAAATTTGATCAATATCATTGGTTTTTAATATAAAGTTATTTCTATTATCTAAATACTCAAAATCACTACTAATTTTATTACAATCTATAACCATAGAAAAACCTACTAGATCACTGTTTTCTATGAGGGTTTGATATATTTCTTGTAAACATTTAATAAAATTAACTCTAGAATAATCATATTCAGATGGGAAATAGCTTAAATAAGAAGATATCTCACTATTGACTCCACCTCGATTATTAATATTAGAAATTAAAGATTTTGTGAGATTTTGTTCATTGATAGAATTACTTTTAATTAGTAAATTATTATGCTCAATTATTATATAAAGTGAAAACATAAAATCATTATAACATTAATTATTATTATTATGTTAAATAAAATTTAAAAATAACCTTAACTTGACGACTACTTTTTCTGGTGGTACTATGAAGCTAATTCTGACAACATATAGAAAATTAATTGGAGATGCCTGTGGAATTAAAAATTCGTAAAAGCTCTAATATCTACATAATAGATATTCATGGAGAAATGGATTTATACAATTCTTATAAACTAAAAGACCTTGTAATGAAAATGCTAGAAAAAAAGGTTACAAAGTTTGTAATAAACTTAGATAAAGTAGAATACATTGATTCGAGTGGGATAGGAGCATTAATATATATTTGCTCTACTATCAAGAAAATGAACCTTCAACTTTTGTTAACAAACGTACATGGTTCTGTTAAGAAAGTTATAGAGTTAACAAAACTAATGGGATATTTTCCTATGGCAGCAACAGTTAATGATGCCATAAAAAATCTTTAAATTTGGAGATTAAATGTCAAATAAGATGATAGAAATAGATGATAAAAGTAAATTATTTAATACTGATGGTTGTTTTCACAAAGAATTTCCTAGTGATTTAAGACAAGTAAGATATTTTACATTACTCATTGTGCAAAAAGCACCACCTGAGATAAAAGAGTTAAATCTTTTAGAACAGCAAATTAGTGAACTTATTAAAAATGCAGTTAAGCATGGTAATAAATGTGATATTAATAAAAAAGTACATATTTGGTATTATTTTTCTACTGAAGAAGCTCGGATTATTGTTGAAGATGAAGGAAAAGGTTTCCTTAAAATTCGTGAATGGAATGATTTTAATGAAAAACGTCTTCAGTGTCTTCATGATGAAAACTTTGAAGAATTAGGAAATTATGTTTCTTATAGAACTCAAGATAGTGATGATAGAGATGGTGGAAATGCAATGTTTGCAGCTCTTGAATATTGGAACAAAGGTGTTGTTTATACTGAAAGAGCTAACAAAGTTGCTGTTAGTAAAATATTCCCTAAAGCTCAACGTGGTATTGAAATAAATTAATAATATGGGATTGAGGGGTCAAAGATCCCTTTTTCCTGAGTATCCAGTTGTAAATCTACAACAAACCAATCACTTTCATATTCAAGATAAATAGTACCTATCAATATTTTATTCCTATAATATAATTCAATATCTAAATCTGAATAATCTTGGTATATTTTAGGTTGAGAGATATACCAATATAACAATTCTCTGTTTTTCAATAATAAACTATCTGAATAAGCATTTTTAAAAATAAAACTAAAATCTTGATCTAATACTGTGTTTTTTTTATCACTTTTTAACAAATTAAAAAAAAGGTTTGTTCTAAATAATACAGCATTATTATCTTTGTTAGTACTAAGGATATCTCCTAAGTCACCTATATAGTTTGCCTTAGGTAGAAGTGGATTATTATTTATAATGTGTACATTTATTTTCTCTTTAGCTTTTTTTAATTTCACTTTTTCATTTGTCTTGTTTTTTGAGGTTTCGGCTTCATTGTTTGAAATATTTTTTAAACCAATAACCCCTTCTTCAGAATTCAAAAATAGAGATAATGATAATAAAATTATTAGTAAAGTTATCTTTTTCATGACATCAGTATAATTATAGTTTCCAAAAAGTAAAATAGATTGTTTTTTTTATATAAAAAAAGTTTATAATGAATTATAATTACTTGTAAGGAGTTTTACTAATGCAAATCTACAACATTACTAAAGAGAGAGTTACAGATATAGTTAATCGTGCATTTGATTCTAAAGATATACCAAAAGAATTATGTTTATGTTACCAATGCAGACTTGATGTTACTTGTTATGTTTTAAATCGAGCAAAACCAATTTATGTTCTTTCTGAAAGAGGGATAGCTCACTTAAAAGATAATTATTCAAATTCACTTCAGGATTTAGCAGATTTGACTAGACTTGTTGAAAATGGGATAACTCTAATTTCAAAGGCAAAAAGAGCCCATCATCTTGAACCTGTGGAGTCAATTGTAGAAAAGGCAGAGGCATACTTTAATTTTCCAACCATAACTGGTTCAATTCTTTCAGGTGAAACATTTGCACCAATTGAATCGAAAGTGACTTTAATTTTAGATGATGATCCAGCTTTAATGAAAGACAATAAATGGGATAATCCTATTCAGTTAACCAAATCTACAAATGAAAACTATCTATTTTGGCCAAAAGCAATTACATCTACTAAAATTGGAGAGACAAAAACATTTATTTTTCAGGTTGAGATTGATAGTAAAGATTACGAAGCTTCACCACATTTTTTTGAGCTAACTTTAACATCGGAAGAAAATATAAACGATCAGTTCCAAGCTCATTTGACTCACACATGCAGTAATATACTTCTATTTAAACAGGACTAGATATAATATATAATAAGCCATGAAAAGATTTCTTATAGTCTCACTATTTATATTTTCATCTATATATTTGTATGCTATTGAAGAAATTTCAAATGGTACTACTATATTTTCATATGATTTAATGGATGAAAATGATATCTATATGACTTTAGAAGGCTCTTGGAAGTTTGATATTACGACATTTGCAGAAGGTAATATTTCTGAAGCATTTGATAATATTATATTTTCAATGGTCCCAGATTTAACAGCATCAATATGGTTATTTAATAAATATTTTTTTGAAGCTCAAATAAAAGAAGAAAGTGATGAGAATCTATTTCTACTTGGTTATCAAAACAGTAATGGTATTCTTCAAGAAGTTCGTATTGGTAACGATGATATTAATATCGAAGAATATGCTGGTTATATACCTCCTGAAAACGTTGATAGAGTTCCTGGAACAAGATTTAAAATAAAAACTACAAATACACAACATGAAATTCTAGCAAGATATAGTAATGAAGTAAAAAATAGTATCGAATTTAGAGGGTTGAATTTATTTGAAGAAGAGGTTCTTCTATTAAATAACTACTCAAAATATAATTATTACATCTTACCTTTTGATGACATAGAACCTTTAAATCTTTTTATATTAACTGATGATGAATTAGAAAATATAGGTAGTCAGAACTTTATACATTATTCTGAAACAAATATGCTATATATAGAAGACGTAGAATACAAAACTATATATTTAGATATTTCTGATCTGAATATTATTGATGCAAAAAACAGTTTAATGGAGTTTGTTCAACCTGAAGATAATCCTGGTATTTTAGATACAATATCTGAGGATGATCTGTGGAATTTATATACTACAGATTACGAAGGTAAAAAATACTTAGTTTTATCAGATGCTGGATCTTTCTCTCCATTTGAAAATTTAGGTTGTTATAGTACAGAAGTACTCACAATTACAGATTCTTCAGATATAGAAATATATGTAAATAGTTCAAAGGAATTAAATTTCACTTTAGAGAATAGTTTAATAGTCTTTAAAAAATTAGAAGATTCATATAATGCACTAACTAATAGATATCCATTTATGGAATTAGATTCTGATATATACTCTTTAGAGGGAAATGGTCTAAATAGTGAAAACAGTATTACCATAGAAAAAATAACCCCTGTAGATAGTTTAACGATTCCAACAGAAGCACAAAAAGACAGTGTTACTATAATCATTAACGGTTCAAAATATACAGACTTTCACCACGATTCAGATTCTGGTTTAATAACATTAGAAAAAGAGATCTCCCCTTTTGATAAAATAATTATTAACTATAATACTGAATCTACTTTAGGAAATGGTAATCTATTATTATCTTATGGTAGTAGATATAATCTCAATGATGATCTGACCTTAGACATTTCTCATACTGGTAACTGGATATTTTCTACTGATGATTATAGTACCGATATAAATGAGAACAGTGGATCGATGACATCTAAAGCTAAATTTAAATATGATTCAGAAATAATATCAGTAGAATTAAACTCATCTTTAAATGTAACAAACCATGATACTATCGGTGAATACCTACTTTTTGAATATGATCAGGCATCTATTGATATTCCAGTGGATAGTATAGTTCTAGAAGATTCAGCTGATAACATATCAATTCAACCTTTAATAAAAAGAGATTCTGATACCGGGGCATATACAGTAACAGAAATAATGGAGCTTGATTTAGATCCATTAGGTGGACCATATACATTAAACCATTCTTATAACGAAAGTTCTTATGATGTTATAGTTCTCGAAACTATTGAATTAACTTCAGGTGACTATAGTTTAGCAACTTTAGGATTAGATGATTATAGTCAGGATTATTCTTGGGCAACAGAATTTAGTTTTGATATATATAACAATGGTGATGAACGTACTGTAGATATACTGTTTACAAATCCAAGTCTTACCAGTTCAGACATATTAACTAAGCAAGTAATAGTTCAAGAGGCCACAGGTTATGTAACATATAATATCCTATTTTCTAATGATGAAAGGTCAAAACTTTCTTATATTGATTCAATAGATATAAAAATAGCAGAGGGATCAGAAAATTTACTTTTACTTAAAGCATTAAACTTTAAAGGAGATAGCCTTGTAACCCATGAAGGTAGTGCCGATTATCTTGTTAGAAAAAGTGACGATGATATTAAGATTACTGCTGCTGATCCAGCTTCTGGGGACAATACAATTGTTATATCTTCTAGAATCTCAACCGTTGATATCGATACATATAACTTTATGGAATTCACAATACAAAACAATGGAGTTATTACTGATGATACAGTAATTAGTTTAGAACTAAAAAATAATTTAGATGTTATTTCAACATTAACGATTCCTAAAACTGAGTTAATTAGTGGTGAAAATATTATTAATATCGAATTTGAAACTAATACAGTAAATATAAACGATTCACCTTCAATGGAATCTACTTGGGACTCTACTGGTGATGAGACAAACTCTTTTTCACTATCATTTTCAGATACTGGTTCCGGTACTGTGACTATTTCTAATATTGTTCTAAAAGAACCAAAACTTACATTTTATAATGAAAACAACCTCTCTTTTACTTTAACCCCACCACTTTCGGTAAAAATTGGTTCATTTCCAGTTATCGAAAATATTAAATTTACAGCTCATAATAACTTAATAACCGATGATTCAACGACATCCTATACAGGTAATTCTAATATTGCATTAACATTACTTGGGACAAAGTTAGATGGCAGTATTTATTATGGGGATTCTGATGATAATATATCGTATAATCTTGAAATTCCTTATATGGATTTTCCAATAAAGGTATTTGATTCTTTTTCATATAATACAAATAGCTATAGAAGTAATAAACTTAAAATAGATACTTCTAACTTTGACTCAAATCTAATTCTTTCAGATAGTAAAGGTAGTGATAAAGGTATAAGAAATAGTGAATTATTACTCGAACTGTTTCCTGAACAACTTTTTTCTATATCTAATACAACTAAATTAACTCAAATTAGATCTCTTGAACTTGATAGTCTAGAAAATGAGTTAATAAATAGCTATAAAGATATTATACCAATAGATGATTTAGACCTATCTAATAATCTGATACAAAATTTTGATCTTAAATTAGATTTAAGTTTAATTGACTATACTCTATCTTTAAAAAATCAACTCTCTCAGTCATATTCACCAGAGAAAAAAGATCTGAACGTATATGGAGCCTTTACATCATTAGCATTAACCTTTGGTTATCTAACAATAACACCATCACTCTCTACAAGTTATGAATACCTAATTAATGGTACAGACCAACTTTATATCTCAGATGGAATAGAGGAATATTTTAAAATATTTCAATCAACTAATCCCTATTCAGACATATCTTTCATTGATCAATTTTTTTCTGATGAAGATTCAGATTTTTATGATAATGAATATTTAAGTAATGAAAGATCACTAAATTCGTCATTTAATACTGAGTTTAAACTTGGAATTAAAAACACCTCTTTTTTTAATGTATTAATTCCAGAAACGGTATCTATTACCTTAAATAAGATCTATCTAAATGAAGAAAGTCAACAAAGTACCGATATAATAAAAACAATAAGCTCAAATTTTACTATTAACCCAATAATAAAAAATACTCTATCTTTCACAAATAGTTTAAATGTCGAAAGTGATGATGAAGAGTATGAAACTGAGTGGATACTTTTAATATATAAAGAAATCAAAGATAAGACTTATATTGATATTGAAAATAACCTATCAATTACTGAGAATGACAGTTCAAATATTACAGAGATTGAATTTAAATGGCCTGGTAAATCAGGACCAGTATATATTGTTCCTATAATAGATAAAGTTTTAGATAATCCCTACTATTTTACTCATATAGAGAAATTGTATTTTAAAATTGATGATGATGAAAATTTTAATATTGGAATAAGACACGACACAACTTTAACTGTAAAGGATATGAATGAAAGTAATTTATATTTAGATATTGGTTATGATACTGAATCCTTAGATCATTTAAGTTTTGAATTAGGAATATTTACTACTATTATATTTTAGTTATAGTTCTACTTATACAATATTATTTTTTTTGCTAATATATAAATATGAAACCTATAAGAAGATTAAATGATATTGTTGCAAAAAAAATTGCTGCTGGCGAAGTTATTGATAGACCATATTCTGTTGTTAGAGAATTACTAGATAACTCCATTGATGCAAACAGCAAAGATATCTCAATATATATTGAAAATGGTGGTATATCTAATATAAGAATTGTTGATAATGGTACTGGAATGAGTCGTGAAGATTTAGAAATCTGCTATCTTCCCCACGCTACTAGCAAAATAATGACAGAAGATGATCTACTAACATTATCTAGTTTAGGATTTAGAGGTGAAGCTTTATCTAGTATATCAACATGTACAAAACTTAATATTGTAAGTAAACAAGAGAACTGTGAAGCCTACAAATTAGTTGTGCATGGTGGAGAATTTATATCATTAGAGGAATTTAGAGGTTCTAAGGGTTCAATAATAAATGCTTCAGACCTGTTCTTCTCAATCCCTGCAAGGCGAAAGTTCTTAAAAAAACCCTCATCTGAGGCAACACTATGTAGAAATGCATTTTTAGAAAAGGCACTGCCATTTCCCGATATAAATTTCAAATTTTATAAAGATGACAAATTAGAGCTATTTTTACCAAAGTCAGATCTCAAAGAAAGAGTTATGAATAGTTTTAAAGGTAAGTTTAATGCTTCTTTATTAGGACAAGTTTCATGTCAGGGTGAAGGTTTTACAATTAGTGCTGTATTAGGTAGACCTGAACTACATAGAAAAGACAGAAAATATATGCATATTTATACTAACAAAAGACGAATTACCGAATTTGCTTTTATTCAAGCACTACAATACGGTTATAATGAGGTTCTACCTGGAGGTAACTTTCCAATTGCATTCATTTTTATAGATGTTGATCCAGCACTTATAGATTTCAATATTCACCCAGCTAAAAAAGAAGCAAAATTTAGAAACTTACAAACGATACATCATAGATTAGTTGAACTTATTAAATCGTTTTTATCAGAATATCACTATAATCTATTAACATCTTCAAAATCTAACTCAGAAAGCATAAGTGAATTATTTCAGGTTAAAAATAGTTTTAATAACAACTCAAATAATATTAGTAATATAAAATCTTTTTCAAATAAAGAACAAAATGTTAATAGTTATGTTCCAAAAGAAAGATTTGATTCCTTTTTAGAAAAGGCACCAACATTTCAAACAACTAAGGATCTCCCTAATACTTTCTCTAGTTCCTACAATTATTTAGGTCAAATCATGGGTGTATTTTTACTAGTTGAAAAAGATAATACATTATATGTTGTGGATCAACATGCGACCCATGAAATTATTTTATATAACAAAATTGCATCTTTAGCAGTAAATTCACAGGATCTATTATTACCTATTGAATTTGATGTGACTGAGGAAGATAGGTACTTAATTGATAAAAATATCCAGACATATATTGATCTTGGTATAAAGATAAATAGAAAGAATAACGATAATTGGGAAGTAACTTCTTTACCTAGTTTTTGTAAACTATTAGATAGTGAAATAATTGATTTTATTAAGACCAAGAAGGGAACTAAAGAGGATATTCAGAGGGATTTATTTGATACTTTAGCTTGTCGAAGCGCAATAAAGGAAGGTGATCCTATAGATGACATCGCTGCTAGAGAATTAATTGATGGAGCATTTTCTTTAGAACAAGCTAGATGCCCCCATGGCCGGCCTATATGGTTTGAACTATCTAAAAAAGAGTTATACGAGTTGGTTGGTAGAATTTAACTGATATTGTTTTACCATATTAAAATATACTGCTGTCCTAAAACATATAGCTACAGGAAATATAAGAACTAAAGCAACTGTAATATATGGGTATATATTTAAAATATCTTGCTCTAAAGTAGCTGAGCTTAATAGTGGTTTAAGCAACGGATTTAATAATAATCCTAATATAAATTGTAAACCAATAGGTAGTAAATAAATTTTTAATACTTTGATAAATGATCCAAACTTAAGCATTTTAATAACTTCTTTAAAGGATTCATTAATTTTACGTCCACTTATTGAATAATCTACTTTGATAATGCTAAAGACTATAGTTGCTATAATTCCTGGGATAACAAGTATTGATACTCCTAAAAAAGCAATTAAAACAGCCAATAAAGTAATAAATAGGTATGGAATTGCTCTAAGAATATTACTTTTAATCTCATCAATAATTAAAAATTGTTTTTCTACATAACCCGTAGAAGCTAATATAGTGCTTATCATCTCTACTAACATTAATAATATAATAAAAATGGGAATTATGATGACTACAGAATCTGGTAATTCTTCATTTGTGATGATAAGAGTATATGGTGCTATTACAGCACCTATTAGTACTGTAATATATAAAGCGTGTGCCCTATAAAGGGCAACGCTATCTAATAATATTTTTTTAATAGTTAAATAGTTCGTCATAAATACTATTATACATATTTAAAAACTATTTCCTATTCCTTATAACCGATTGTGCTCCAGCTAATCTTGCTAATGGAATTCTAAAAGGTGAACAAGAAATTACATTAAGTCCGGCTTTGTAGACAAACTCAATAGATTTAGGTTCACCACCATGTTCACCACAAATAGACATCTTAAGATCTTTTTTAACACTCCTTCCTTTATCTACAGCAGTTTTAACAAGAAGACCAACACCCTCTTGGTCTAAGACCTGAAAAGGATCATCCTTTAGAATCTTTTTACTTAGATATTCAGGAACAAAAGAACCTACATCATCTCTAGAATATCCAAATGTCATTTGAGTTAAATCATTTGTACCAAAAGAGAAAAAATCTGCATACTCTGCGATATCATCTGCAGTTAATGCAGCTCTTGGTATTTCGATCATAGTACCAATTAGGTATGGAACCTTTTGTTTAGTATCAGAAAAAATCTTATCTATAACTGCCTGAGCTTTTTCTCGTAATATTTTTAACTCATTAACAGTCCCTACAAGAGGAATCATTATTTCTGGAAATACTTTAATACCTTTATTCTGGCATTCTATGGCTCCAGTAATAATTGCTTCAACTTGCATATCATATATTTCTGGATATGTTATCCCAAGTCTACAACCTCTATGACCTAACATTGGATTTTGTTCTTTTAAAGACTCTATTCTCATCTTTAATTCATCAACATTTTTATGTAACATTTTAGCTAAACTATCAAATTCGTCTCCTGGAACAAACTCATGTAATGGAGGGTCTAATAATCTTATTGTTACAGGTAAGTTATCCATAACAGTAAATAGTCCTACAAAGTCATCGATCTGCATCTGTTTAATTGTCTCTAAAGCTTCAACCCTTTCACTAAGGCTATCAGCAACAATCATACGTCTAAAATGTTCAAGTTTTTCTTCTTCAAAAAACATATGCTCTGTTCTACAAAGACCAATACCTACAGCACCAAATTCCCTAGCTCTAATTGCATCCGCAGGAAGATCAGCATTTGCTCTAACATCGAAACCTTTTTTTATACCATCCCGGGTAGCTCCAGCTCTAACATCGTCACTCCAACTTAGAAATACTTCAAGTTCAGCAGTAAGTTTTGGGAATACTAATTCACACTTTCCACTATAAACATTACCTGTACTACCATCAATTGTTATAATATCCCCTTCTCTATAATAATTAGGACCTATTTTCATAGCTTTTCCTGAGATTTGTACAGCTTTACAACCTGCAACACATGGTTTACCCATTCCTCTTGCAACAACAGCTGCATGGCTTGTCATTCCACCTGTTGCTGTTAAGATACCTTCAGCAGCATTCATTCCACCAATATCTTCTGGTGAGGTCTCTTTTCTTACTAATAATACAGCTATACCCTTTTGTGCTTTAACTTCTGCATCCTCTGGCGAAAAAACTATTTCTCCACATGCAGCACCTGGAGATGCATTTAATCCTGTCGCAACTGAGGTTAATGAGTTTAGTGTTGCTGGATCAATCATCGGGTGAAGTAGTTGGTCTAATTGTTCAGGAGTTACTCTAAGAAGTGCTTCTTCCCTATCTATTAACCCCTGTTCGACTAAATCAACAGCTACTTTTACTGCAGCTTGCCCTGTTCTTTTACCATTACGGGTTTGCAGTAAAAATAATTTTCCCTTTTCTATAGTAAATTCCATATCCTGCATATCTCTATAGTGATTTTCAAGTCTGGTTTTGACATTTAACAATTCTGTATATATATTGCTATTAGCATCTTTTAGACTACTAAGTTTCATTGGTGTTCTAATTCCAGCAACAACATCTTCCCCTTGAGCATTCATTAAATACTCTCCGTAAAAGTAGTTATCACCTGTTGCAGGGTCTCTAGAAAAACAAACACCTGTACCTGAATCATCACCAAAGTTTCCAAAAACCATCGATTGAACATTTACAGCTGTACCAATTAAACCATCTATTTTATTTATTGTTCGATATTTTATAGCTCTTTCATTATCCCAAGAACCAAATACAGCACCTATGGCAGACCAGAGTTGCTTAATTGGGTCTTCTGGAAAATCCTGACCTGTTTTAGATCTATAAACATCTTTAAACTGTGTAACTACATCTTTAAGGTCTTCAACAGTTAAGTCTGTATCTGTTTCATAGTTATGGAATGTCTTTACTCCAGATAATTTTTCTTCGAATAGTTTATGAGGAACACCCATAACCACATCTCCAAACATCTGAATAAATCTTCGATATGAATCCCATGCAAATCTTGGATTGCCACTATTTTTACCTACGGCAACTACAGACTTTGAATTCATACCAAGGTTAAGAACTGTATCCATCATTCCAGGCATTGATACTGCAGCACCTGAACGAACTGATACCAAAAGTGGAGCTTTATCATCTCCAAACTTTTTACCAGTTATCTCTTCTAATTTTACTATATGTTTTTCAATTTCTTTTGTAACTGAATCAGAATAGGCATTATTACCTTCCGAGTACTCTCTACAAACCTCTGTAGATATTGTGAAGCCTGGAGGTACTGGTATACCTAAATTTGTCATTTCTGCTATATTTGCACCTTTACCACCTAACAGGTGTTTCATAGATGCTGCACCTTCTGCAGAACCATTACCAAAGAAATATACTCTTTTACTCTCCATAACTACTTCCCCTTATCTATTATAACTAATAGTTATATTCTTTATGAGGGAAGTCAAACTTTTTTTTATGCGATAAAAGCTTGTAGTGAATCACTACTTACAAAATTTCTTAATTTATCAAGTGCTTTCTTTTCAATCTGCCTTACTCTTTCTTTAGTAACACCTAGTTGATCTCCAATTGCTCGTAGTGATAGAGGTTCTAAATTATTTAATCCAAATCTATGATTGATAATTAAAGATTCTTTTGGATTTAAAAGTTCAAGTTGTGTATTAATACTATCTTTTAATGAGTGATCTAAAGCTTCTTCTTCAGGTGATTTATACATAGATTCAACAATATCACCTAAGTTCCCAGAATCAGCACCATCTGAAATAGGTGTATCTAAAGATATTAAATCTTGGGAAATATCTAGTAATTCTTGCACCTTATGACTATCCATTCCTAATATAGCTGCAACTTCTTTAGTATCAACATGCTCTCCTGTAATTGAAGAGATTTCTTTTTTAGCCTTTTGAATTTGAACTAATTCATTTGCTCTATTTAAAGGTAATCTAATAGATCTAGATTTTTCACAAACTGCCTTCAAAATGGACTGTCTGATCCACCAAACAGCATAAGAGATAAAATGATACCCTTTATCTGGATCAAATTTATCTACAGCAGTCATAAGCCCTAAATTACCTTCGTTTATTATATCATCTAGTGGTATTCCATTATTTCTATATTTTTTTGCTACGTTTACTACAAATCGTAGGTTAGAAGTAACAAGTTTATCTTTAGCATCGGAATCACCACCCAGGGCTTTTCTTGCTATGTCATCTTCTTCTTCTCTTGTTAATAAAGGTATTCTATTAATTTCTTCTAAATATATTGCTAATATGTTTTCATCATTGTTTTTAACCATTGTATCCTCCATAGGAACTAATACGAATAGTAATGCAAAAGATGTGCCAACTTTTAAATGGTCTTTGAGGGACTTAGAAGAGTGATTAATCCAGTGATGAGTCAAAATTACTCAATAATTTTTAATTACTGTTAATATGTGTCATTATTACCTATTTTATTTTTATTATTTATTTATTGGGTCAGTATAACCCACTATATCTGATATGATTTAAAATCCACATAATCGATACCATCTAACCACGTAGAAGGAATTGTAGTATAAGGGAATATTATGGTTAAGGAAGAAAAAATATGAACCTTCTCTTGTTCTGTTTTATTATTTATATAACCAGTTGCAATTAAATCTGACCAATAATCAATTATCAGATCATTTATCATATCCCACTCTGGTGTTTTAGTTTTTATTTTACATTTCTTTTCAGTACAATACTTTTTAATTTGCACCGTTTTAAAAATCTTAAAATCTTCCATTTGTATTAATTACCTCTAATAATAAAAAAATAATATTTATTTAATGAAAAGACAAATAAATAAGAAAAAAACTAGTAAAATATTGCCCATGGCAGTTTTATCGATTATATTGTAAATAGTTTTTAACTATATAAGAGGAGATAATTGTGAAAGTTAGACCTTTAGCAGACAGAGTATTAATTAAAACAGAGGAAGCTGAGACTAGAACAGCATCTGGACTTTTTATACCACAAACAGCACAAGAAAAGACACAGGAGGGTATCGTTGTTACAATTGGTGATGATACTGATGTTATAACTGTGAAAGTGGGAGATAAAGTAATGTATGATAAATATGCTGGTACAGCTATCAAAATTGATGGTGATGATCACTTAATTGTACAGATGCAGGATATAATTGCTATTATAGAGTAATAATATAAAACCTACTAAAGCATGCTAATTATAGAAATATATTTAGCATGCTTTTTTTTTGCAAAAAAAAACTACCCAATTGGGTAGTTTTAAAGATTTCAAAATTATCTAGCTTTTTTTCTGATAAGCTCTTTAACTTTAGCTTTTTTACCAACTCTTTCTCGAATGTAGTAAAGTTTAGCTCTTCGAACCTTACCAGTTCTAGTAACTTCGACTTTTTCAATTCTTTGTGAGTGTAAAGGGAAAACTCTCTCAACACCAACATTGAATGAAATTTTTCTAACAGTAAATGTTCTTCTAAGACCAGCATTTGCTTTAGCAATTACTAAACCTTCATAAAGCTGAACCCTTTCCGTAGTTCCTTCAACAATTCGGTAATATACTTTAACAGTATCTCCAACATTGAAGTTTTCAGCGTTTTCTTTTAACTGTGTAGCTTCTACTGCTTTTATGATATCCATTATTTATCCTTCGACCCTAATCTTTTAAAAGATCCGGTCTGTAATTTAAGGTTTTTTCGTAGCGCTTTTTATTTCGCCACTCTTCAATAACCTTATGATTTCCAGAAAGTAAAACTTCGGGAACCTTAAGGCCTCTAAACTCTGCAGGTCTGGTATAATGTGGGTATTCTAAATACTTACCCTGAAAGCTCTCCTCTTTTAAGGACTCTTTCGTTATTACACCGTCACAAAGTCTATATATACTGTCAATAACTACTAAAGATGATATTTCACCAGAGGATATAACATAGTCCCCTATAGAAACTTCATGATCAACGTATTCATCTATTATTCTTTGGTCTATACCTTCGTAACGACCACAGATTAATACTATCTCATTCTCTTTAGCAAATTTCTCAGCTAATTTCTGCGTATATTTTACTCCTGAGGGAGTAGGAAATACAACAGTTTTGGTTTCTGCTTTTATAGAATCTAAAGCCAACGCCAAAGGCTCTGCTTTAAGTACCATTCCAGCCCCTCCACCAAAGGGATAATCATCACATTTATTATGTTTATCAAAAGCATAATCACGGATGTTTATTATCTGATATTCAACTAACCCTTTTTCTACAGCTTTTGCCATAATTGAAGAGTTAAAAAAACCTTCTATAATCTCAGGAAAAAGTGTTAAAATTTTAAATTTCATTTAATCTAAAATCCAATCAACTCTTAACTGTATAGTTTTATCTTTGATTTTGACATCGCCAATAAACTCATTTCTAAAGGGAACTAAAACAACTCTATCGTCATCAGCTCTTTTAACCTCTAGAAGATCATTTGGACCACCGTAAACCATATCGATTACAGTAGCTAAAGTTTCTTTTTCGAATATAAGATTACAGCCAATTAAATCTGATTGGTAATACTCTCCCTTTTGACAAGGAGATTTTAATTTTTCATTTACAAGAATATCATAACCTGTATAGAGTTTCCCCTCTTCTGGTGTATCGATTCCTTTAAGCTTAAGTAGTGTTGCAGGACCTTTACCTTTAACAGCTTCAACTTCAAATTCTTTAGTTCTATTACCTTTTTTTAAAACAACAGTTTTAAAATTAGAAAAATGACTATAATCATTTGAAGAACTATGAACTTTTAAGTCGCCTTTAACTCCATGAGAAGTTCTTATTTTACCAACAATTATTTGACTCATATTAATCTAATATTTCCAATACAGTCCGTCTTCCATGACTGCCATTAGTTGCATTTAAGATAGTTCGAATTGATCTTGCTATTCTACCATGCTTTCCAATTACCTTACCAATATCACCATCAGCTACTTTTAATTCAAGAATAGTGGATTTATCACCCTCTATCTCGTTTAATTCAACGCTTTCTGGATTATCAACAAGTGATTTCACTATGTATTCAACAAGATCTTTTTCCATAATTCCCTACTACTTAGCTGCTTTTGCTCTATTAATAAGTTTTTTAACAGTTTTTGTTGGTTGTGCACCATCTTTGATCCACGCGTCAACTCTTTCCTGATCTATTCTAATTTGTTTATCTTCAGCCTCAACCGGGTGGAAGTAACCAATTTCTTCGATAGCTCGTCCATCTCTAGGTGTTCGAGAATCCATTACAACAATTCTATAATAAGGTCTTCTTTTAGCCCCTAATCTTTTTAATCGAATCTTAACCATTAACAATTTCTCCTGTTACATCATTCCGCCAAACTGCTGCATAAGCTGCGCTTGGTATTTTTTATTTTTAGTAACTTTCTTCATCATAAGCCGCATTTTATCGAACTTTTTCAGAAGTCTAGATACTTCGGCAACGCTAGTACCGCTACCGCCTGCAATTCTTTTTTTCCTCGGAGGACCAATAACTCTATGGTTTCTCCTTTCAAGAATTGTCATTGAGAGAATAATTGCTTCTTCTCTTTTCATGCCTTTTTCATCAATATCTTCGTCGGATACTTTACCAGCCATTCCCGGTATCATTCCAACTAAAGACTGCATTGATCCCATTTTCTTAAGCTTTGTAAACTGATCCAAATAATCTTCCAATGTGAACGTAGCACTCATCATTTTCTTTTGCATCTGTTCTGCTTCGTCTTGAGTTACAGTCTCCTGAACCTTCTCTACAAGAGATACAACATCTCCCATACCCAGAATTCGAGAGGCTACTCTTTCTGGATAAAAAGGTTCTATATCTTCAATTTTTTCTCCAACACCTATAAATTTTATAGGTTTCCCTGTGCTGCTTTTGAGGGAAAGGGCAGCACCGCCGCGGGTGTCGGAGTCAAATTTTGTCAACATTATACCGGAAATACCAACCTGCTCATCAAAGCTTTTAGCAATTTCTACGGCATTTTGACCAGTCATTGCATCAGCAACAAACATAGTCTCATCTGGGCTTACAGCATCTCTAACAGCGATGATCTCTTTCATCATATCTGTATCAATTTGCAGTCTACCGGCAGTATCAATGATTATAGTATTAAATTGATTCTTTTTTCCATAGTCTAGAGCGTTTTTTACTATTTTTACTGCATCTTTTCCATCTTCAAAGTAAACTGGGACATCAATTTGGCTACCTAAGACCTTTAACTGCTCTATTGCCGCAGGTCTAACTAAGTCAGCTGCGACTAAAAGTGGCCTTCGACCATCTTTTTTTAGTTTATTTGCAAGCTTTGCAGATGCTGTTGTTTTACCAGCTCCCTGTAAACCTAGCATTAATATAGTTGATATCTTATTTGGACTGTTTAAATTTAGAGCTTGATTTTCATCACCTAATAAGGTAACTATTTTATCGTATATAATTTTGGTGAATTGTTGACCTGGATCAACTGCATTTAAAACTTTCTCACCTTTTGCTTCTTCTATAGTTCTATTAACAAATCGTCTTACAACTCTTAAGTTAACATCAGCTTCTAACAGAGCAATTTTTATTTCTTGAACAGCATCTTCAATATTCTTTTCTGTAATTTTACCTTTTCCAGATAACTGTTTAGTTATATCTGAAAATTTTTCTGCTATATTCTCTAACAATGTTAAAAGCCCCTCTTTTTTGTATTACTTTTATAATAATTACATATTTATGTCAACAATACATAAACTTTTTTAGT
>JAOPTT010000017.1:0-108596 GCA_051531975.1 Spirochaetaceae bacterium | reverse complement strand
TTATAATTCGTTTCTGATATTAGCAATTCTAATTCATCCTAGCACTAACTCCGTACCATCGGGTACCATATGTGTTATCTTCGAAAGTTTAAACTAAGCATTAAGATAGTCAAACATTCTCTCTCCGAGAAGTTTGATGTTAGGGTTATTAAACTAGACTTTTTATTTTATAATCGTATCTAATTCAATCAAGTTGAATTCATCTAAGCACTAACGCAGCACCATCGTTGGCATAGGTGTTATCTTCGAAAGTTTAAACTAAGCATTAAGATAGTCAAACATTCTCTCTCCGAGAAGTTTGATGTTAGTGGGATAGTAGGCCCAAGGCAAATTGCTTTGCGTTGGGGTTATTAAACTAGACTTTTTTATTTTATAATTCGACTCTGATATAAACAATTCAAACTAATCTAAGTACGAACACAGCACCATCGTTGCCATAGGTGTTATCTTCGAATATTTAAACTAATACATTTAGATAGTTATACATTTCCTCATCGGAAAGTATGATGTTGGGGTTAATAAACTAGACTTTTTTATTTATAACGATTCCGACAAAAGGAGGGATCGTCCCACCGACAAAAGGAGGGATCGTCCCACCGACAAAAGAAGGAATTGTCTCTCAAAAGTAATAAATGAAATTGAATACACATATAAAACCAACCTATAGGGTTGGTTTTTTTGTTTATAACGATTTCGCTAAAAGAAGGAATCGTCCAATCTGTTTTAAATATCACTTTTATTTTTATCCTCTATACATTTCAAATATTTATTATATTTGAAAAATTACCTAGTAAAATAAATGTCGTAATTCCCAGAAAGATATTCATATATTCAGTTATGATTGATTTTTGGCTCTAAAGGTAGCGTAATAATTATAAGATATATATATAAAATTGAATTTAGAAGTTGTTGAACAGTTTAGTAATTCATGTTGTTGTATTAAAAAAATGACATTAATTGAGGTTAATTGACTGAGAATGAGCAATAAGATAGGTTATAGTGGCTGAATGGATTAAGTTAATCATTAAATTTAAAACTATAACTACTCACGCAGGGGATATTCTTCCATTCTAAGCTTCATGAGAAGTATTAATCATCAATGATTATTAGACAAATAGAATAATAAAGGTAAATATTGAGTTTTTTATTAGGATTTTACACTTGATTAATGTGTATTATAGACACATAATAAAAAAATAAACTTTTTATCTGTATTGTAAAATATATAATTTACTGAAGTATTATTAAAAAAAACAAACGATTTAAGGATTCATAAAATATTTTTTTATGAATGGATAACTGTACCATAATAACAATACCTGAAATTTTAAAAGAAATAATAAACCTTTTCTGACATTTTAATTAAATTTTTTTGTCAAATAATAGATTTCATACTATTGGAGATAATATGAAGAATATAATTACCACCTGTGATATATATGAAGCTTGTTTTTATTATATTAACACTTGTATTCTAGAAAAAATAGAAGTATTACAGATAGGAAAAGTTACTATTTGTGAACTGTTTTTTGAGGGAAAGAATGTTTACCAATTAAGGGATATTTGCTTAAAAGGTAATGCAGAGGTGAATCTGAATTCTTTAAAGGTTGCCTATTTAAAATTATCAGAGGAAGTCCTTTATGCAAAAAAATGCTTTAATAATCGGCTAAAAGAGGTTGAGGATTGAATCCTTAAAATTATATTAATTACAAATAGAAGAGTAAAAAAAACAACCCTGTTTACATTATGTTATTTAAATTATATATAGAGAAATAAAATTTATTATTAGTTTGTATTCCAAAAAGAGACTTTAGAATAGGTTTATTAACAATTAGATGTAAAGTAAGTCTGAATCCATATGAAAGATGGTATTTTGATTTCAAATCTAAGATAATAAAGGTTTATATACTTTCTATTGATATTTTAGATAATACTCATGAAAATAATTTGTAGGAGGCATCCTTAATTGATGCTGTGGGCTATCTGATAAACAAAAATCTTTGTAAGGAATTTATTAAGCCAGTATGATTATTACAAATACCTCTAAATGTTGTCTTTATGATTCGTTTGAAGATACTTATTCTTTGTTGGCCTTGATAGAATCATCTATCATTTTTAATATCATTCTTATCTTATGCTCAGGGAGTGTTTCTATTTGTTTTATTCTTCTGGTATATCTGAGACTGACACTTTCTGCAACTTCCTCTCTTTTTTCAAAGCCAAGGAGTCTGTCTGTAGATACTTCAAGAATTAGGGCTAGCCTGTAGATCATTTCGTCATAAATCCGAACTCTACCTAATTCGTAACTGGAAAGTAAATCACGTGCAATACCAATTTTTTCTGCAAGTTCAACTTGAGTATAACCTCGTACTTTTCGTATTTCAGTTATCCTTTGACCAACAGTTTCGCCATCTGAGTATTTGATTTTAGTAAGTTCTTTGTGAATTCTTTTAGGCATCGGTTATCTTATCATTCACGGATAGTCTTGTCTTGCTGGATGTGTTATATGATCCCATAATAAAACACTTATTTATCATATTGTTTTAAAATGATGAATTATATTTTATATTATTGGCAAATAAGTAAAAACAGTCATTTTAACGATAAAAAAAACGTATTATGATTCCATTAAAACGTATTACCGAGTAGTTGCTTAGCTATAAAATATATAATTATTATAATGAAAGCAGGTAAAATATTGACAATAGTTTCAAATATGATATTGTTTAGTATATGAAATTAAAGAATATAGTTTTTATCATGACAGATCAGCAAAGATTAGATTATGTTGGTTATAGTGGAAAATCTAATTTTAAAACTCCAAATATTGATAGAATTGCTGAATCTATTGGATTCACTAATTGCCAGACGGTAAACCCGGTTTGTACACCAGCTAGAACAGCACTTCTTTCCGGTAGATATCCACATCAGATTGGAACCCTTGCCATGTCTGGAGATCTAAGTAGACAAATTCCAACCTATACGAAAGCTCTACAGAAGAAGGGTTATTTTACAGCAGGTATTGGGAAATTCCATTTTCTTCAAACATGGGATTGGAATACAAAAAGAGGGAAGGGTATTCCACTAAATACAATAAAAGATGACATTAAAGATTATGGTTTCGATGTTATATGGGAGAGTTCAGGAAAACAGTTAGCAACTAAAAATTACTGTGACTATTGTGCCTATCTGGATAAAAAAGGAAAATTAGATAGTTATAGAGATTTTGTAGAGTCCGCAGGACAAAATAGCAAATATGCTAAAGATTTAAAAAAAGAACCGGAATACTGGCCATTTAGAACTGAGGATTATGTAGATGTTATAATAGGGGATAAAATTGTTGAAACAATACAACATGCACCTAAAAGCAGACCATTTTTTATATATGGCTCATTCTGCAGCCCACATAAACCATACGATCCACCTAAAGAGTATTTAGACCTTATTCCACATGAAGAGAAAGATGATTTTATTCTATATAATGGTGAAATTCTTACTGATGATATAAAAGATAAGTTGTATAAACAAAGAAGATCTGCAAAAGCCATGGTTAAGTTGGTGGATGACCAAATTGGTAAAATATTCCACATTTTAGAAAAGAAAGATTTATTAAAAGATACTGTAATACTTTTCACATCGGATCATGGGGATATGTTGGGAGACCATGGAAGAATGGAAAAAATGGTTCCATGGAAACAATCCTGTACAGTACCAGCTGCAATTAGACATCCCGATTATTTAAATAAAATTGTTAATAGCTCTCCTATTGAAATAATAGATTTTACTGCAACCATATTAGATATCGCCGGTCTAAATCCTATTCATTCTTTAAGCAAAGATTGGCCAGCATTCAACAATATAATTCCATGCATCTCATTATTACCATTAATTAAAGAACAGAAAGAAAGTATCAGAGATTTTAGTTTTACAGAATTTAATAACGAATGGGAGATGATCCAAACTGATAACTTTAAGTACATTATATATTTTAATGATTTTATAAACATCACAGAAGAATTATATGATTTAAAATCTGATCCCAACGAACAAGTTAACATTATAGATGATAAAAGATATAAAGAAGAAATAATTAGTTGTCGAAATAGACGTATTATTTTAAAAGATAAAACACCTGCTGCTCAAACTTCATGGGCACCACTAATAAAATAGGAGTAATAGATGGAAAGAAAAAATGTTTTGTTAATAACAAGTGATCAACAAAGATGGGATACTCTAGGGGTCTATAATGATAGGATTAAAACTCCAAACCTTGATAGGTTATCACAAAATGGAATTACATTTGATAGAGCATACACAGTTAATCCTGTATGTACTCCATCAAGATGTAGTATGTTAACAGGCCATTACCCATCCAGGCACGGATGTTATACTATAGGAACAAATTTACCAGAAGATTATCCAACTGTACCTGGGGTTTTGAATGAAAATGGATATTCTACAGCATTAATAGGTAAAGCTCATTTTCAATCCTGTCTTGATGAAAATAGTTTCGAAGCTGCACCAAATATATTTAATAAAGAATATTTTGATAGTTGGCAAGGACCATATTATGGATTCCAAAAGGCCAAACTAGTTATTGGTCATTCATCAGAAAAACACGCTTCTGGAATGCATTATGGTGCATGGCTAAAAAACAAGGGTATTAATACAGACGATTATTTTGGAAATCATGATTATTCCGGCTTTGGGACATGGAATCTACCTGAAGAGTTACATAACTCCAAATGGACAGCAGATGAAACATTAGAAACAATTGATGAATTTAAAAAGAAAGGAACCCCCTTTTTTATTTGGTCTAGTTTCCAAGATCCACACAATCCATGTGTTGTTCCAGAACCGTGGGCTTCGATGTATAAGGCAGAGGATATGCCATATTATAAACAAGAGATGGGGGAGATGGATGATAAACCTGCTTTATATAAAAACATAATAACAGATGGTAATTTTGGTGGGTCAGAGGACTTTGGAGAAAAACCATGGCACTGTGTTAGAAATAGTAAAACTTTAGATATGGATGAAAAAAAGAGCCGTGATATAATGACAAAATATTATGCCATGGTTTCATTAATGGATCATCATATTGGTAGGATAATTGATAAACTAGAAGATGAGGGATTGATAGATAATACAATAATTATTTTTACATCAGATCATGGTGACTATATGGGTAACCATGGATTATGGTGGAAAGGTTTACCAGCATATGATGATGCTTTAAGAATTCCTTTTATAGTATCTTATCCTGAATGTGAAACTAAAGGCAAACATAGTAAAGCCTTTCAAAGTAATCTAGATGTTGCGTCTGTAATTTTAGCAGAAGCTGGGTGTTCATCTGAACCTCTTATTCAGGGTATAGACCAAAGAGATAGTTGGATAAATTCAAATAAAAACAGTAGAGATTGGGTTCAGGTTGAGTTTAGACCCACAGAATCAGATTTTATGCAAAAAACATTTTTATATGAACACTATAAAATGGTTGTATATACAAGAGATTATGGAGAGTTATACGATATGCAGAAAGATCCAAACCAGTATAATAATTTATGGAATAATGAAGATTATAAAGTTGATAAAGATAGAGTAATAATGAAGTACATAGGTGCTGAAATGGAAAAAGATGGAACACTTAGGGTTAGAACCGCACCGGCATAAGGAGATAATATGAAATATAAAATTAACATTAAAAAAGATCACTTAGATATTGTGGAAAAAATGAGTATTAAAGATTTGCTATATTTGGTGTGTTGTCCAAATTATATATCAGAGGATTATCATCCAGAACGATTAGATACAGCAACAGCATTTATACACCAAGGTAATAGTGATTATCATAATAATATGATGAATATTGTTACTAAACAGAAAACAACACAACCATTTGTTTGCAGTGATTTTGAAGCGGGACCTGGCTCTATGATAAGTGATGCTACAAAATTTCCATCACTTTTTAGCTGTAGCGTTACAGGAAAACCTGAACTAGCATATGAAATGGGTAAAGCTGCAGCATTAGAGGGCAGAAAATTAGGATATAACTGGACTCTAGGTCCAGCTGTTGATATATGTGCAAATCCTGATACACCTACAACTTCAAACAGAAGTGCAGGGTTAACACCTATTGAAGTTATAGATTATGGTATCGCATATATAAATGGTTGTCAGGATCATGGAATGATAGCAACAGCGAAACATTTCCCAGGGGATGGTTTTGGTATTTACGATCAACACCTAACAACTCCGGAAATCCCTCTAACATACAATGAATGGAATGAAACATCTGGGAAAGTTTATAAAAATGTTATAGAGAGTGGAGTTATGAGTATAATGCCTGGACATATAAGTTTTCCGGCTTATGACGATGTTTGGCAGCATAACGGGGAATACCCACCAGCAACTTTATCTAAAAAATTATTAACGGGGCTATTAAAAGACGAACTTGGTTTTGATGGGATTATAATTTCAGATGCTGTAAAAATGATTGGATTTTCAGGTTTTATGAACTATTTTGAAGCCTGTGCCAGATTTTTAGAATATGGTGGAGATATTCTACTTTTTGTAAATCCTGATACAGAATTTATTGAAGAGTTAACTCAGCTTATTATTGAAGGTATATTAAAAATAGAGAATCTACAAAATAGGGCTGCTAGAGTATTAGCTTTTAAAGAACAAATTAATAATAGTTTTAGAGAAATTTCCCCAGATTTTATTAAAGAAAATCATCAGTCTACTGCACACGAAGTTATTAAATCATCCATAACAGTAATGAGAGATAGAGCTAAGCTACTGCCTATAAAAGATAGTAAAAGCAAAAGAGTTCTGCATCTAATATTAGTAAATCCACTATTTAATCAGATTAAACTTTTGGAGAGTTATACTACTAACCTTAAAAAAAATTTTAAAAGTGTAGAAGAGTGGGTGGATCCAGGAAATGCAAAAATAATACAGGCTGTAAAAAACAAGGATTTTGATCTAATTATTTGTTCCATTGGTAACGAGTATAATTTTGGAACTAACGTAATTAGGTTTCATGGTGCACAGGCTAGGAATTTAATGGGAGGTTGGGCACATATGGGTTTACCTGTTGTATTCATTTCACACTTCCATCCTTTTATGCATTTGGAGTATAAAGCATTAATGGATTGTGTGATAAATACCCATGGAACTATAGATACAACTCTACCTATATTATCAGAAATGATATGTGGTATACAGGACATAAAAAGAACAAAAACTGAGCTTAGAAGAAGGGACTGGACACTAAAAGGTTGGCTTGCCGATGAGCTCTAATCTGGTATATTATATATTTTATGGGATGTTTTAGATTATGAATAAAGATAGTCAGGTACCGGGTTTATACCGTGGGATTCAGATATGGCAGCTTTTAAATATGAGTGGAGAACTATCTCTTGAGCAGATTCGACAGAATACATCCTACCCAAAGGCATCCATTTTACGTATGCTTCAAACTCTAATTGAATTGAAGTTGGTGGAAAGAGATGAAAGAACAAAAAACTATAAATCTTTAGCTGCCATTGCGCGGTCTAATAAAAATGAGCTGGATTTTAAGACTAAAATACAACAGTGCCTAGAAAAACTGTCCCTGGATCTTGGTGTCACAGCTGAGTGGTATGAACCCTGGGGCAATGGTCTTAAACTTATTCAGCGTTCTTCCCCTCTGGAATCTGAAATTTATGTAGCAGCTAGAGCTGGATACATTAGAAAATGGTTTGGTGAGCTAGACTCAGTAACAACTATTGGATATGCCTTTTATGGGGACTCTCCAAATTGGGATATAGGGACAGATCTCTGGATTTATGGACCAACAGGGGAAAAAATTACTTTAGATAATAAAACTATAAAAGAGAAGATCTCTTTTGCAAAAAAAAGTCTTTTGATTGTTGATTCAAACTATAACGACCGTGGAATTAAAAGATTATCAATGGCAATAAGTCTAGGGGAATCATTTGAAGGTGTTATAACACTTGCAATGGTTTTCACACCATTACTCGATTTAAACATTGATAAATATAGATCCAGTTTAAAATCCACAGTATCATATTATTTCAAATAGAATAAAATTGCAGACTCAATAAGATCTCCAGTTTTTATAGTACTAATTATTTATGATGCATATTCAGAAAAGTAAAAGGTAAACGCTCTAGAGGTATTAGAAATCAAAACTCTTCCTATAATTTCCTGGAGTTACACCAGTCATATTTTTAAATTTCCTTGTAAAACTAGATAGGTCAAAATATCCAACTTTCTCCATAATCTCTTTAATGCATATATTTGTCTCTTTTAGCAATTTTTTAGCCATTTCTATACGTTTTTCTGTAATATATTCGAGTATAGTTTTGCTTAGATGTTTTTTAAATACCCTACTAAGATAGGATAGTGAGATTTCTAAATCATCTGCTATATCCTGTACCGACAACCCAGAATTCATAAAGCCTGAATTAATTATTTCTTGAGCCATTTTAACAGTTTTACTGCTTTTTTGTTCATTATCTTTCTTGATAATAGGTTCAATATCTTTTAATACTGCGTAAATCGAATCCATCATCTCATCTATTGATCCCATATAAAGTTGTTGATGTAATTCCGATGATAAAGATAATGGTAACGCTTTTTTCTGCAATATCTCATCAATGGTTCTAAGAACCCTATTTGCAATCTGATAAATTAAAGATTTTGCATTTAAAAGTGATAAGTTCCGGATATTATGAGTATCAATTATATTGTTAATTGTAGACGTAATATTTTTTATGTCACCTGAGTAAATTGAAAAAGATATTGTATCAAGATCTGCAGCTGTTAATGGCCTTTCAAAATCTCCATCAAGTTTTAGATCACTATAAAAAATTATTTTATTTTTTCCTATTACAAATTGATATTCTAAGGCTCCAAATGCTTCCATTAAAGAGTCATTTACATCACTTATATTATCTCCTGATGTTCCAACACACATGGTTAAATTGAATCTTCCATCTTGTTTTAGTATTTCAAATGTATTTTTTAGTAATAAGTTTAACGAAACCTCATCGAGGCAGGTATTATATAAAAATAGAATCTGTTGGGTAAACATACTGTCTTTTTGTACAATTTTTAATTTATCGTAATCTATTAAATTGATCTGTTTTAGAATGAAATTTTTATCTTCATCATTTTCAAACTGTAGAATAATAAATCCGAATAAACTATATGGGAAATAAAAACCGCTCTGTTCCATTTCTGAAATAAACATATTCAAAGTGGTATATTTATTCTGAATCAGTTTATTAATTGAGTTATTTTTAAAAGCTAATTTTTGCTCATCAATCATTTGGTTCATTGAAATTAGAGTATTTTGCATCCATAAAACTTCATTTTGTATACCCAATCCATCTGAACCCTTTAATAAGATTTTTTTCATATTATTAAAAGGATTATAGTTCTTCTTAGATACAAATAGACTCAAGATAATGCTTATTAAATATATTAAAGCAAAACTATATATAAGTGATAACCGGCTGGCATAAAATGGTGCGAGGGCTCTATTATTGGATATAAGGGATACATAAGTCAGACCTGTAATTTCTGATGAACTAACCTGCATTAGGAACTTCTCTCCTTCAATATCAAATATTTTTTCTCTGTTATGTTCATTGTTTTTATTTTTTAGGTCTGACTCTATATCAAAAATCCAATCATCCTTTATTTCTAAAGATGAAATTAGAAAATTCTTCTCAGTATCAAATACAAGGTTAAAATTTTCCTGGCCAGCATAATTAATTTTAAGTAATTTTTTAAAATTGTCTTTGACTACTTCATAAATAAGAACACCACTACTACTCATTGCATAGGAAGGGTACTTATATGAAAACAGAATTGTATTATCTGTATTTATTATCCTAGGTTTAATTTTACCATCGATCATAGCTGATATATTTATATTTTTGTTATATTCATTGTCGTTATAATTGATATAATTATTTTTTGTATAACTACCTTCAGATGTATAAAGATACTTATCGTTATAAAAAGAGATAATAATTTTATTAACAAAACTATTAATCAAAAAATAATTTTTTAGTTTTTGAACCGCCATATAAGCTTCATGTGGATTTTCAGATAATTTAAAATAAGACAGATCCCTATCATATGAAATAGTATTGCTTAATACAAACAGCCCTTTAATCTCTTTATCAATTATATCCTGTATATATTTAAGTGTATTATAATGACCAACTACAATATTCTTTTTATAGCTTTCAAAAAATAGAGTGTTTTGAATTATTATAACTAAAATCATAACAATTGTTATTACTGATAAATTTGTTATTAACAACCTAAAGAAAAAATTATTTTTCATAAATTTCATACCTATAATTATATTATATCTTTGACAATCTACATAGATATAATTACATGTATTATATCTATGTATCGCATAGTTTTAGTTTAAGAATGACATAAAGTTCAATTCTGGCACAATATAGCAGATTAATACCAATTGTCAGATAAGGTAACTAAGTACAGTATTTATGCATGAACAGAGAGAAAAAGAGTGAACAAATAATATTAAAAGGAAAGCCACCAAGATGGGCTCTAACAGTTAACTTACAGTTATATATACTGTTGTTACCCACATTAATTATATATGCGCTTTTTAGGTATTGGCCTATGTATGGTATTCAAATTGCCTTTAAGGATTATAATCCATTTCTAGGATTTACAAAAAGTTCCTGGGTTGGTTTCTTTCATTTTATCCGTTTTTTTAATAGTTATCAGTTTTGGAAAGTACTTTTTAATACTATAGGATTAAGCTTTTTTCAACTAATTGCTGGTTTTCCAATGCCAATAATATTAGCACTAATGTTACACCAGGTTGATAATAAAAGGTATAAAAAAGTAGTACAGACAGTAACATACGCTCCCCATTTTATATCTTTGGTAGTTTTAGTTGGTCTGATATCAATTTTTCTCTCACCACGGACAGGTATTATTAATACTATAATCGTTCAATTTGGAGGAGATCCCGTATATTTTTTAGGAAAAGAGGGACTGTTTAAACCCATCTATGTACTTTCTGGAATCTGGCAAAATACAGGTTATGGAGCCATTATTTATATGGCGGCACTTTCCGGGATCGATCCCCAGTTATACGAAGCAGCTAAAATCGATGGTGCCAATCGTTTTCACCGTATGATCCATATAGATCTCCCTGGGATATTACCTACTGTCGTAATTATTTTGATTCTGAATGTTGGTAAAATAATGAAGGTTGGATTCGAAAAAGTTTTCTTAATGCAGAATCCATTAAATCTTTCAAGTTCTGAAATTATATCAACTTATGTATATAAAATGGGAATCTTACAGGCTCAATTTAGTTTTTCTACAGCAGTAGATCTATTTAATGGAGTCATCAATTTAATAATACTATTATCTGCCAATAAAATTGCAAAAAAGTTAAGCAATAGTAGTTTGTGGTAGGGGGGAATATGACATTATCAATAAAAAAATCAAAAAAAGATAAAATCTTTGACATAATAAATTATACAATTTTGGGCATTGTTTTACTCTGTGTTATATATCCTATATATTTTGTACTTATAGCATCTATTAGTGATCCAATTTCTGTTGCTGAGGGAAGTGTTATCCTATTACCAAAAAACATAACACTTGAAGGTTATGTCAGAATATTTATGGATGATACTATCCTTGTTGGTTATAGGAATACACTATTATATACAACTCTTGGCATTATTCTTGGTGTCTCTTTTACTTCAGGTGCTGCATTTGCACTGTCTAGAAAAGAACTTAAATTCAGAAAATTAGTTTTGACACTTTTAACATTTACGATGTTTTTTAATGGTGGGCTAATTCCTACATATCTCGTAATTAAGAACCTTGGGTTAATAGATTCTATGTGGGCTATATTACTTCCTGGTGCAGTTTGGGTTTATAACATATTTATTATGCGGACATTTTTCACAGTAAGTATACCAGAAGAGTTATATGAATCAGCTATGATGGATGGTTGTTCACAATTTAGATATTTTTTCAGTATTTTAATGCCTTTATCTAAAGCGATCTTAGCGGTAATGACCCTGTTTTATGGTATGGCAGTTTGGAATATGTTCTTCCAACCAATGATCTATCTAACCGATGAAAATAAATTTCCTCTTCAACTTATCCTCCGTAATATTCTTCTTGAATCTGATGTTAGTGGAGCTGCAGTTCTAGATGCTGATACGGTTGCTAAAAGAACAAGAATTTCTGAGCTGCTTAAATATACAGTTGTTATGGTTTCTATTATTCCGCCACTGATAATCTATCCATTTTTACAAAAATATTTTACCCAGGGAACACTTTCGGGTTCCGTAAAGGGCTAATTTAGTAATAATCCTCTTAGAGGGTATTAAATATAAGGAGACAAAATGAAAAGAATTATGCTTTTATTTGCAATTGTGTTTGTATGTACACCACTACTGCTAATGGCTACTGGTCAAAAAGAAGAGGCTTCAGTTAAAACTGGAGAGTTTAATGCGGTTGGTTATCCAATTGTTAATGACCCGGTAACTCTGAAAATTGCAGTAGAGAAACACACTTTACATGGTAATTTTTCAGAAATGACGTTCTTTAAAGAGTATCAGGAAAAGACTGGTGTTCAAATAGAATGGACAGAAATCCCCCAGGCTAATCATGCTGAAAAAATAAATCTTCTGCTTGCAAGTGGTGATCTACCAGATATCTTTTTAAATGGACGTGGTCTAACAGATAGTCATATTGTTAAATATGGTCCTTCCGGAGCTTTTATACCTCTTGAAGATCTTATCGAACAGTATGCTCCAAACATTTCAGCTTTCTTTAAAAAATATCCTGATGTAAAAAGCTCTGTTACAGCACCTGATGGACATATATATGCCTTACCTGCTGTTGATGAGTTCACTGAAAAAGAGAATAGAGATAACATGTTCATTAATAAAAAATGGCTGGATAAACTAGGTCTAGAAGTACCAAAAACTATTCAGGAATTTTATGAAGCTCTTAAAGCATTTAAAGAGGAAGATCCAAATGGAAATGGAAAAGCTGATGAGATTCCATGGTCATACCTTGCCAATAATGCAGTTCTGGGGAATAACTCATTTTTTGGAGCTTATGGGGTAATAGATGATGTAGATAATCATCTTATGGTAAAAAATGGGAAACCACTCTTTGTTCCAGCTTCTGAAGAATATAAAGAGGGCCTGAAATTTCTACAAAAAATCTACTCCGAAGGTCTGTTAGACCAAGAAACATATACTCAATCTCGTAAAGAGTTTATTTCAAAAGGAAAAACTGCAGATACAACATTGGGAGTATTTTCAATCTGGCTTGATGAAAACATGGTTGGAGCAGAAAAAGCTAAAAGTGATTATGTAATGCTTCCTCCATTAGATGGACCTGGGGATGAAACTTACTGGGCATGGAGTCCTTGGGTGTTTACAGGAAGAAATAGATTTATTATAACATCCGCTAATAAAAACCCTGAAATAAGTATACGTTGGGCAGACTGGTTATTTACTGAAGATGGTTCATGGCAGGCAATGAAAGGAACTTATGGTGTTGTTATAGAAAAAGATAGTGACGGAATGATTCAAACCCTTCCAGTTCCAGAGGGAATGACTGCAGATGAATTTAAGTTTAATCACTCTCCTAACTATGTAGCTCCACTAGTTTTAACTAGAGAGATGTATAAAAACTATCCACTACCTGAATCAAGACAGAGAAAACTGGACAGACATGCTATATATTCACAATATTTCCCAGAAGAATATTTTCCAAGAGGTTATTTTTCAGAAGAACAATCAAAAGTTCTAGATATTTATCTAGTTGATATACATAATTATGTACAGGAGATGCAGGCCAAATGGATTGTAATGTCCGATACTGATATTGATGTAGAGTGGGATAATTATTTAGATAGACTTGAAAAAATGGGTCTATCAAAAGTAATGAACGTTTACGACGACTATTATAAATTTTTTAAACAGTAGAATCTTCATCCCTCTGATTCCTAGGGGGATGATTTTAAATTATAAGGATAAATAATGATTAAAAAAAGACCTAATATTATTTTAATAATGACAGATCAGCAGCGTATAGACACTATAAATGCCCTAGGGTATGACTATATGATTACTCCAAATATGGACAGTTTAATAGATAAGGGTACAGCTTATACTAAAGCTTTTTGCCCAGGCGCAACCTGTGTTGCATCTAGAGCTGCTATGTTTACAGGACTTTATTCACATAATAGTGGAGTCTACTCTTTTGATGATTGGAGTCATCATAGAAGCTGGGTGGAAGACCTTTCTGAAAACAGTTATCACTGTGTTAATATTGGGAAAATGCATGTAAAGCCAATCTTTGATAATATAGGTTTCCATGAGAGAAAAGTTATTGAAAATAAAGCAGAAAATTACGAGGCTCAAAACCTTCATGAAGATGAATGGGGTTGGTGGTTAACAATGCATGGAGAGAAGCGGGACACAGCCCTCCATAAAACTGATCCAGATTGGAAACAAAAACATAACTGTATGGTTTGGGAAAAAGGTGAAAACCTACATAGTGATGTATATACAGGTAATTTAGCAAAAGAGTGGATAAATAACTGGAACCAGAGTAAACCACTATTTATGCAGATAGGTTTCCCAGGTCCCCACGATCCATTTGATCCTCCAGAGAGATATCTGAAAATGTACGATGGTATTGAGTTCCCCCAAAGGGAGTTTGTAGATGGAGAACTAGAGGATAAGCCACCTCAACAAAAGGCACACCAGACATATTTTAGAACCAGTAATAACGATCAGTCCCAGATAAATACAAGGGATGCAAAAGATGAAGATATTCAGAAAATTAGAAAACATTACAGCGCAAATATAACTCTGATTGATGATAAAATTGGAGAAATTATAAATGCCCTTAAAGTTAAGGGAATGTTAGATAATACGGTTATTATATTAACAAGTGACCATGGTGATAACCTTGGGGATCATAAACTACCATATAAATGGCTTATGTATGATAATGTTACAAATGTACCTCTTATTATAAAGGATTTTAGAAAACCTAATGAGCCATCTATAATAAACAGTGATCTAGTAAGCCTTATGGATTTAGGACCAACTATACTAGGTTATGGTGGAATAAAGATACCAAACAGATTAGAGGGAATCAACCTAAATAGTGATAGTCAAAATAAGTATGTATTTTGTGAAGATAACTATCTTATCATGATAAGAGATAAAGATTATAAACTTGTATATTATATTGATCAAACCTATGGAGAACTTTACGACTTAAACAAAGACCATAAGGAATTTAACAATCTATTTGATAACAGTGAATATAGTAAAATAAAAAACAGAATGATATTAGACTTATTAGCATGGTTTAGTAAAAGTTGTTACTTTAATAAGACATATAAAAGTAGAGCAGCTGATGATACCAAAGTTAGATGGCCAGGTGCTGCTGATTTTGAAAACTACCTTCATGGTAAAGCTGAATATGTCCAGGAGGAATAAATCTTGAATTTTATAATATATTATCCCGATTCAACGAGGGCTGAATCAGTAAGTCTCTATGGAAATAAAAATCTAAAAACCCCCAATTATGAAAGAATGGCAAAGGATGGAGTTGTTTTTGAAAATGCTTTCTCTCAGAACCCTGTTTGTACACCATCAAGAGTCTCAATGATGACAGGACAGTATGTTCATAATAATGGTCATAGAACACTCTTTCATTCAATTCGTCCACATCAAAAATCTTTGCTTGAATACTTAAAAAATGATGGATATGAAATTGGTTGGTTTGGAAAAAATGACCTTTATTCAGAAGAGATGGTAGAAAAGTTAATAGATGTAAAAGATACTATCCTTCCTCCAGAAGGTTCTCCTACCCAGAGGTTCAGTAAGTCAGATAAAAGGTATTACAGCTTTCTAAAAAATCCATCATATGAAGGGCTTCCAAAAAAATCTGAAATGGAAGTTGATGCGGCTATAAATTTTATAACAAAAATGCATAAAGATAATAAAAAGTATTGCGTCTTCATCCCAGTAGGAATTCCCCATGTACCATTTTACGCACCTAAAAAATATCATCATATGTACGATGATATAGACTTAGATATTATAAAACCCATTCCAGTCGGAATTAAACCTAAGTTCCACGAACTTATTAGAGAGTATAGATCTCTAGACGATTTAGATAAAAATCATTTTAATGATATGCAAAATATATATAGTGGAATGGTCTCTTTTTCAGATATGCTACTTGGTAAATTATTAGATACTATGAATAAATTAGATTTAAATAGTAATACGACCCTATTTGTAACCAGTGACCATGGGGAATTTGCAGGGGATTATGGACTAGTGGAGAAATGGCCCAATGCATTTACTGATAACTTAGTAAAAGTTCCATTTGTTGTTAAATCCCCAATATGTAAAAAAGGTTTAAGAGTAAAAGGACCAATTGAGTGTTTTGATCTTAGTGCCACAATTCTTGACCTAGCCAATATAGAGTTAAAACATACAAGTTTTGCACAAACATTAACCCCACACTTAAAAGGTGAAAAAGATGATAGGGCCAGGTTTGTATTCTCTGAAGGTGGTTATGACAGACACGAACCACATGCTTTTGAAGGATATCCAGAAAGGGGTGGTCAAATATCCAATCCAGAAAACATCTATTATCCTAAGGCTAAACAACAACAGGATTATCCTGAGAGTGTATGTAGGACAACTATGATTAGGAACTTAGATTTTAAACTTATTAAAAGAACAGATGATGTTAATGAACTGTACAATTTAAAAGATGATCCAATGGAAATAGACAACTTGTATTATGAAGATGAATATAAAGATATTAAACTCGATTTTGAGAGTAGAATGTTAAACTGGTATTTAAAGACATCTGACACTGTACCATTTGATGAAGACAACCGTAATTTTACAAAATATAACTAAAACAAATTAAATTTGTACTATTTCTGACATTTTGTTTATAATTATGTATAAGAGGTATGTTATGAAGGTAAGCTTTAGCGATTTTACATCCAGACAGGAAGTTCATGATTATCTGGTGGAAAATAGTAAAAAAAGAGTAATAAAAATAGAATCCAGGTTATTAGATGAAGACGGTGTTGTCGCCACACACTCTGATCTTTTTTTAGAAAATTGCGGGGATATAAAATATTATTTTGAGGATGATGAAAGCCTTGAGATAAATAAACTAAATACTGTTATTCTCTTTGTTAGAGCCAACGGAGAAAAGTTGATTGTCGATTATGATGAATGTGATGACTTTGAACAAAAGTGTATTTCACTAATAAACTCTGAATTAGGTCTAGGTTTTAAAGTTGATGAAAATAAATTTTCATGTAAATTAAGTGGATATGTAACAAATGACCAACTATCTAAGCTTAACAGTTATTTAGATAACATTTCTAAAGAATTTAATATCAAAGTTATGCTAGAATAGCGTAGATGAAAATAGTAATAACATGTGCACTACCTGTAGAGTTTAATGAAGCTAGGAATCAGCTTGGTCTGATTGAAAAAACAACAAAAAAAGAGATACCAAGAATTGCCGCTAGAGGTGGGCTCATCCTTATTTATACAGGTATTGGAAAAAACAGTACAATATTAAATCTCTATCCCTTAATAATAAAAGAAAATCCAGACTTAATTATCGATACTGGAACTTGTGGTTCTTTAACCGGGGACATACCAATAAATAGTATTGTAATATCAAATAGTTCTATAGAATTTTTTAATATTGACAATCCTAATAATAATACTATTATTGGAGATACATATAGTGTTAAAACATATATACCAAATATAGATATTTCTGAATTAGTTGTAGCTTCAATTGAAAAAAGTATAAATTCAGAATCAGATGTTAATAAATTGAAAGAAAAAGGTGCATCGATAGTTACATGGGAAACATACTCAGTATTTTCTTTATGTAAAAAGTTAGATATAAATTTTGTATCAGTTAGAGCAGTTACAGATTGTTGTAATCACTCTACATTAATGGATTTTAAGAGAAATAAGGTAGAATCTTGTAAAAAACTATATATTTCTGTAAAAAAACTTTGTAACGGTATATAATATATTATAGAATAGTAAGTGTAGGAGATTATTGTGATATTAGGTCAAAGTAAAAAAGAAGTTGTTGAAGATCATACCCTACAACTTGTTACTTTTCAGCTAGGAAAAGAGAGATACGGTATAGACATAATGGATGTTAAGCAGATAAATGGTATAGAGGATGTAAGACCAATTCCAAATGCCCCTATATATGTAGAAGGTTTATTTAACCTTCGAGGTGCTATTATTCCAGTAATAAATCTTCAGAAACGATTTCATTTTGAAAAGAAAGAGTTAACCGAAGAAGAAAAACTTCTAAGCGGTTTTATTATAATTAATATAAATAATATGGATATTGGAATTATTATTGATAAGATATTAAAAGTAGTAACTGTAGATAAGAGAAACATACAACCACCACCACAAATAGTATCAGGTATTGGTAGTGAGTATATACATGGTGTTGTTAATGAAAAAGATGGATATTTAGTTATATTAGATACTCGAAGACTATTTAGTCGTGGGGAATTACAGAATATCGATTTAGGTAATCTTTGATACCAATAAATAGCACATATGTTAGAAGAAAAGAGATGGACTCAGTTTTAACTTATTTAGTCGATACTAATGTTGATTATATAGGTGAGCTGAGTAGATCATTTAAAAAAATAACTGATCATGAATACATCCATTTTTATAGAGGGGTAGAACATGCCTTAATAGAAATCTTGAATACATTTTCAGATAACTCCAAGGGTGAAATTATTCTTTCAGCTCTTTCTCCATATTATTTCTATGAAACAATTATTAATTGTGGTTTTGTTCCAGTTGTTGTGGATGTTGCACCCGAGAGTGGTTTACCAGAAATAAAAACTATTACAGATAATATTACAGAGAATACAATACTTATAATTTCAACTTTTTCTAACTGTATTAAACCGGATATAGATGGGTTAAGCGAAATTGATGTTCCTACTTTAGAAGTTCTTCTTCCAGGTATTGGAAGAGATTCTGAAAATGAAACTATTACAGGAAACAGTCCATATACAATAATATCTTTTGAAGATGAAAATATACTATCTTCTATGGGTGGAGCTTTAATTAGTCATAATAAAAAAGAACTCTCTGGTATACTAGATAATCGTTTGAAAAAACGACCAGATATATGTTTGTCTGGATTAAACGCTTCTTTTTTGAATTCCCAAATATCTGACTTAAACATTTTTTTTGATAAAAGGTATCCCATAATTGAAATCTATAAAGATTCAACATTAAAATCTGGTTATTATACATTTGATAACAGTGAAAGTAATTCATACAATTATTTTCCTGTGGTATTAAAAAAATCATTAAAAGAGGTTCAAAAATATTGTAAAAGTCAGGGTGTAGAAACTATTAAAGGATATGAGGGATGTATCTGCAACAATATTAATAATTTAAAGTGTTCAAATGCAAAATCTTTGAGTAATAGAACTCTACTTTTCCCATTATCACTTAATATGAAAAAAGATAGTATAAAACTAATTTCCAAGATACTCTCGACATTGCCATAAAATCGCCATATTATAAGTTATGAAAGTGCTAAAATCAGTCTTATTATATATAAATCGAACAAAGTGTGACTCATGCACGCTTAAAGACGAGATATCTCAATATTTCATAGATAAAAATATTAATTGTGATATTATTTATGCTGAGAAAAAAGAAAGATCAGAGATAATAGGATATGATCTGGTAATAACTCTAGGTGGAGATGGCACAGTGCTCCATGCTCTAAGAAGAATAAGAGGTTATCAAACTCCTATTTTAGGTATTAATTTAGGTACTGTTGGATTTATAACAGAAATTTTAATATCTGAATGGAAGGAATCTATAGATAAATATATTAATGATCAACTTAGAGTTAGTCGTAGAACACTATTATATGTAAGAGTTATAAGAAATGGTAAAGAGGTATTTGAAACTATCGGAGTAAATGATGGAATAATAACTTCTAAAAATATTAAAGCTATTGTTGAATTAGAAGTATATTTTTCTGATATAGAGATAGGTGAGATACACGGAGACGGTATTATCATTTCTACACCAACTGGTTCTACTGCATATTCTTTAGCTGCAGGAGGACCTATCATTAATCCTGAAATGAATGCTTTAGTATTAACTCCAATTTGTCCATATTCGCTTTCAAATAGACCCATGGTTACTGGTGGTAGCGAAGTTATTGCTGTTAAAATACAAAAAGATCAAAGGTCACAACTGCTTTTAACAGTTGATGGACAAGAAAGTATTACATTAGAAGAAGGTGACTCCGTACTATTTACAGAGTATCATAAACAGGCTCAGATTATTATGTCTGACCAAAGATCCTTTTTTGATGTTGTAAGAACAAAATTAAAATGGACAGGAGGCCCTCGTGCTTGAGGAGTTAAGTGTTGCTAATTATGCGCTAATAGATGATATACAAGTTACTTTCTCAAAAGGATTAAATGTCTTGTCTGGAGAAACTGGAGCTGGTAAATCTCTGTTAGTTGGTGCATTAGGCCTAATATTTGGTAAAAAAGCTAGCCCAAGTTATGTCAGACAAGGGTGTGATGAAGCGTCAGTATCAGCTTTAGTCGATTTAGAACATAATCCAGATGCTAAGACCTGGTTATTAGAATCAGGTATTAATTACGAAGATAATCAGATTTTAATAAAGAGGAATATAAAAAACTCTGGGCGGGGAAGTCAATATATAGAAAATCAAGGAGTTACACGTTCTCAACTTGAAGAATTCTCTGCTCTGTTATTTGATATGCATGGCCAACATGAACATCAATCTCTTTTTAGTAAAGTTAACCATAGAAAACTACTTGATAAATACGGTCATTTAACTGAGCAAGTTATTACTCTATATAATAAGTTCCAAGACCTAACTCAGTTACGAAAACAGCTAACAGAATTTGAAGAAGGTGAAGTTAGCCAAGATGAGAAAATTTCTTCCTTAAAAAAATCGATAATAGAAATAGAAGAAGCAAGTTTAATAATAGGTGAAGAAGAAGAACTTGATCGTGAACTTAAATTATTACGTAATAATGATAATATAAACTCCTTATTAGGGGAATCTCTAAATATCGTTAGTGGAAATAAAGGTGTTGTTGCTAAACTAAAAGAGTTATCTTTGAGCATAGATTCTTTATCGGGTATTGATGATACATTTGAACCATTATTAAAGAGAATAAAAGATAGTTATTTTGAAATAGATGATATTTCAGAAGCACTAGGAGATTATCATAGAAATTCAGACTTTTCTCCAGAACTGTTACAAAAAAAAGAAGATAGACTTACTGAAATATTTAATCTTCAGAAGAAATATGGCACAAATGTTGAAGATGTTTTAAAATTTGTAATAAGTGCAAAGAAAGAGTTGGAAGAAATTGGTTCTGGTACTAAAATTATAGATGATCTTAGAGCAAAAATAAAAGATGAGCAAAACTTAGTTTTAGAAATAGCCAAAGAACTTTCTAATAAAAGAAACTTCTTTGCTAGGGAGATGGAAGAGAAGGTTGTAGGTCTTCTTAAACAATTAAGTCTGCCAAATGTAAGGTTTATTGTTAATATTGAGCCTAGAAAAGACAATGGTGGAAAAACATCATGTGGTCCTTGGGGTATGGATGAAATTGAGTTTATGATGTCCATGAACCCTGGAGAGCCACTAAAACCTGTTAAACAGATAGCTTCAGGTGGAGAAATTTCTAGAATTATGCTTGCTTTAAAGAGTGTATTAGCCGATGTTGATAATGTAGGATGTTTAATTTTTGATGAAATTGATTCTGGAATAGGTGGTGAAGTTGCACTAAGTATTGGTGACCACCTAAAATTATTGTCAAAAAATAAACAAATTTTAAGTATTACTCACTTAGCAAGTATTGCTAGTTATGGAGAAAACCATTTACAAGTAATTAAAAGTACTGACGGTTTAAAAACAAAAACTGAGGTCATTAAGCTTGAGGGTGAGGAAAGAGTAAGGGAGATAGCAAGAATGTTATCAGGTGAGTGTAACGAAGCATCATTAAATCATGCTAGAGAACTCCTTGGTTCATGCTAAACAGTTATGGCAAAAGTAAGTAAAGAAGCAAAACATCTCTATTCTGGGAAGATCTCTGAGTATAAAAGATCTTTAGAAGAGAGTATTAAAAAAGTGAATCAGATGAAGCTTATTCTTCAAAGAGATGATAGTGGAGCTTCTTACAAGAGAATATTAATCGCAGATGAAACAATGAAAGGTGTCGCCTTATACTGCATTATGAATAGACTATCTCTAGATCTTTTAGGAATTAAAAATGAGTTTTTTATAAACGAAGCAAGAAAATCTTGTTATGAATCATTAATATTATTAGAAGCTGTTTTTGGAGATGCAATAAATGCCGCCTATGCTGATTATAAAGAAAACTTTCAGGAGTTTGCAACATATCCAATTGAGTCTAAATATAATCTACTTAAAAAACTTGGCTTTAGTATTAATATGGTTAAAGATGCTTTTGGTGAGAACTCAAAATGGAAAACATCATTTATTGATCTAGAGGGAAGACACGCAATAATATCAAACAACTCTATAGATTTTAAGATAATAGCAAAAGAGTTAGATCCTAGAAATAGAGATGTATATAAATTACATACAAATTTTATTGAAATGACAATCAAAGCTCTAAATGATGCAGCAAATAATTATAGATTAAAATATGAGCTTACTACTTCAAAATTCGAAGATTTTAAAAAAGCAATTTTGATATTAGCCACATTAAGAAGACTATATTCATATATCGGTAAAAAGAAAGATATGGATGAGGTTCAGAAAAAGGTTGATGTTTGGAAGACCAAACTAAAATCAGATATGTTTGCACAAGAGAAAAAAGCAAAAGAAGCGCGCTGAAACAAAATATTTGACATATGTCCTCTAGCTAGTGTAGGATGATAATCATCCATCATAAAGTGAGAAATATGTCTGATAAAAAAAATATTATATTAGCAGCTCTAGTGTTTATTCTATTTTTTCTGCTATTCCCTTTAAAGTTACAAAATAATCTAAGTTATTTTTCCGATGAGTCCATTGAATTAAGTGGAACTTTAACATCTCTTCCTGGGGAAAAAATACCTTATATTTTTGGTGATAGGGCTGGATATTTTTCGACGGATTTAAAAAATGCATGGGGAATAGATATTCATGACGGTGTAACTCTTTTAGATGATGGTTATATAAATTATAAAAGATCTGAGAAAACTCTTAACTATACAAATCTTAAAGGGATTGCTAAATATAAAATAGAAGATGATGGTTATCCATTTAGTATTAATAATCGACTTTTTATTTTAGGTCGGGATAGAAAAAGTATAAGTGAAATTGTTTATGGTGAAATACGATGGACAAAGAATTTTAACTACATAATAACTACAGTAGATGCAAATGAAAAAGACTTAGTTATTGGATTTATGAAAGGTGAATTTGTTGTTTTAGATGAGACTGGAGATCTATTTTTTGAATACGAAGTCGGGGGAAGTAGAGTCTCTGTTATTTATTCAACTAGTATATCCACCGATGGAAACTGTATCGCAATTGTTAGTGGACTTGATCCCCAGAGGTTTATACTTTATCAGAGAAAAGAACTTGAATTTAAACCGATATTTTCTATGAATTTGAAAGATGAAGTAAGGAGAAGTCCAAAATTATTTATTACTTCCAATGACAATAATATCTTTATTGAAGGCAGCGATGGTTTTTATGTGGTAGATTATTCAACTAAAGAAAGCAGTTTTATTGCAGCTGATTATCCACTGAAAAATGTAAAATATTTAGAAGCACTTAAAATATACATGATTCATACAGGCACTGTTAATTATAATAATCTAAAATTAGTAACTACAGATCACAGAGTACTATTAGAGAAAAGTTTTGTTGGAGATGGGGTCTCCATAAAGGCTCTGGATCATTCAGTATATGTTGTTATAGATAATTCAGTTATTAAATTGGATATAAAGGAGTAATATGAGATATCTAATTCTTATTCTACAGATAATTGTGATTCATTCTATTATATTTTCATATCAATGGCCTTCTAATAAAGACTACTTAGAATCTTTATTTGGTTCAATTCATAATAATTCAGTACAAGATGGAATTAAGTTTAATAGTGAAAATCAAGCTATATATCCACTAACTGATGGGGAAATTATATATTATCAGGATAGTTTTTTGTTTGGTGATCTGAATTATTCCGGTGAAGAAGGGAATCTTTTAGTTGTTGAGCATGTAGGAGAGTTTAAGTCAATTTATAGAAACTTTTCTTCCACAGAAAACTTCGATTTTTTAACTCATATAAACAAAGATGAAATGATAGGCATTTCTAAAAAAGAGTATGATGATTTTATCTTTTCTGTATATGATGATAAAAAAGATGCCTATATTAATCCTCAACAAATACTTCCTTTTTTAGAAGATGGTAAAAGCCCAATAATAAATGCCGTATATCTAAGAAACAAAGATCAAAATATAAAACTTACAAGAAATAAAATTGTTCCAACAGATGATTACACAGTTTATGTTGATGTCTGGGATCTAATAAAGATTGGTGATGTTTTTAAAAGGTTTACCCCATTTAGCATAAATATATTCATCGATGGTTTTGAACGTCACAGTGGTATCTTTAGCTCAATAAAAGAGATCGATAATATTCTTTATCTATCTGGGGAAACAGATATACCACTAAATAATTTTTTAACCGGGAATGAGCTTTTTTATGGTGGTGAAGCATTTTTAACTAGAGGACGAAGTCTTGTTGAAATTGTAGTTCGAGATATTGAAGGTAACGAAGCTTCAAAATCCTACTCCTTGGTCATTGAATAGTGAAAACATTTTCTACTATACCTCCCAAAACAGAGAAATCAAGGGAGATACCCTGTCCATTGTGTCAAAGTATCAAATATGAAAAACATTGGGATCTCGAAAGCTTTTTTTATAGTCAGTGCCCTAATTGTTCCCTAATATATCAGAACCCTCAACCAATATCAGAGGATGTTGAAGAACGTTATGATGAAAGTTATTTTAGCTATGAAATAGAAAATGAAGACTCGTTTCTAAATTTAATGTTATTAGGTTTAAAAGACATGAAGTTTGATGTAACAAGCAGTATAACCGATAATAAAAAAATATTAGACATCGGCTGTGCAACTGGTCTTTTTTTATCACATATGAAAAAGTTAGGCTGGCAGACATTTGGTGTAGAAGTCTGTGAAAGTGCTGTTGATTATGGAAATAGTGTAAGAGGATTAGATATATATAAGGGCATATTAGACAATGCTCCAATACCTGTTGGCTCTTTAGATGTTATCCACTTATCCCACGTAATTGAACATATAAACGATCCTAATACCTTTGTTGAACATATCTTTAAACTACTAAAACCTGGAGGAGTGGTTTATTGTACAACTCCAAATGTCAGTGGACTGCAGTCCAAAATTTTTAAAAATAGATGGCGTTCCGCAATTCCTGATCACATGATTTTATTCTCCGTTAAAACATTAAAGCAGATATTTGTACAAAATAATTTTAGAATTTATGGACATAAAACATGGGGAGGTCTCTGTGCAAATAGTGGCTACCCGAAACATATAAAGATATTGCTAGACAAACTTGCTAAACCCCTAGGTTTTGGTGATGTTGTTATAATAAAAGCCGTTAAACCCTTGTAGAACAACACTTGACACTGCTACCTCATTTTCATAACATTACATAAAAGTAATTAAAATTAATTCCTTGATTTAGGATGGTATATGACAGAAGAACGTTTAGAGTTGTTAGGTGATGATGTATTAGTTAATCTTGCTAAAAAGATTGGTATAAGATCTAAATCTGATTGGAGTAGAAAACACTTAATTTCTTCAATTATCGACGCAATGGATGAAGATAGAATAGAGAAAGAGTCTCTTTTAAATCTTGCAGTTTCAATTGAATCAAAAAAATATTCTGTAACAATAGATGAAGAGCTAGATCTTTCTTATGATGTAGACGAAGAGATGGTTCTACCTAGTAGATATAATGATAATATGCTTCATTTCCTACTTAGAGACAATTCTTGGGGTTTTATCCTATGGGATATTAAAGATAGTTTAAGTCTTAAATATAAGAACTCTCTAGGAACTGTTTCTTATATTCTAAGAGTAATTGAATTAACTCAACCTAAATATGACAAAGATGCAATTGTTGATTTTTTTGATATCGCAGTAGAATCTAAAGAGAAGAGAAGATATGTTAACCTTCCTAATGAACAGTCATATTATTGTGTTGAACTATATATTGCTTCAGAAATGAAAGAGATTTTAATTGAGAGAAGTTGTATATTAAAAACATCGAGAGATCATGTAAATTATATTTTAAATGATGATGAAAAAACTAAGAAAATTGTTGAATTAAGTGGTTTTTCAAATATTGATGTAGTTACAAAGAAAAGTAGAAGTTTAAATAGGATTTTACCTATGGACCACTTAGAAGAGGAGCTGTAAATGCACGTTGATAATTCCCAGGGTTTGCTATCTTTTGTATTACACGCCCATTTACCATTTGTTAGACACCCTGAATATACTAAATTCCTTGAAGAAAAATGGTTATTTGAAGCAATAAGCGAAACATACTTACCACTTCTTAGAACCTTTAGAAACTTAGAAGCAAAAAATATTGATTTTAAGTTAACAATATCATTCTCTCCAACACTTACTGAGATGTTGATAGATCCATTTTTACAAAATCGTTACCTAGATCATTTAGAGTCACTGTTAGAACTAGCCGAAAAAGAGATTATTCGAACTAGAACTAACCCTGAAGAGCAAAAAATGGCTGTTATGTATTTAAAGCTATTTACTGAAAATTATAATGACTTCAAAGATCTATATAAAAAAAATATAACTACAGGGTTTAAATACTTTTTTAACAAAGGTAATCTACTATTAATTACTAGTGCTGCAACCCATGCATTTTTACCAAACTTTTCAGAATTTCCAGAAGTAGTACGAGCTCAGATTGTTACTGCAGTTGATTCATTTAGACGTGTCTTTTCTGTAAGACCTGACGGGATATGGTTACCAGAATGTGGTTATTATCCAGGTTTAGAAAAGTTTCTAAAAGAGTCTGGTATTAAGTTTTATATATCATCCGCACATGGGGTAATGTATAGTGACCAAGTTCCAGAAAAAGGTGTCTTTGCACCTGTTTCTTGTAATAATGGTGTATCTGTATTTCCAAGAGAGAAAGAGTCTTGTAAAGATATCTGGTCTCCTATAGATGGATACCCTGGTGATGTTGTTTACAGAGAATTTTATAGAGATATCGGTTTTGACTTACCTCTAGACTATATTAGACCATATATACAAGATGATGATGTTCGAGTAAATACAGGTTTTAAATATTTCTCAATAACTGGGGCGGAAACTAAAAATTATTACAACCCTAAAAAAGCTGAACAAAAAGTTAACGAACATGTTGAAAACTTTATATATAACCGTGAAAAGATGCTAAAAAAAGTTCAAGGTGTATTTACTGATAGACCTGCACTTTTTACGTGCCCTTATGATGCGGAACTTTTTGGTCATTGGTGGTTTGAAGGTCCAATGTTCTTAGAAAAGTTATTAACAGCACTTGATAAAAACGAAAAATTTTCTTGTTGTACTCCAACAGATTATTTAGAAACTTATCCTGAAAATCAACTTTGTACTCCACACTATTCAAGTTGGGGAGAACAAGGTTATAGCCAAGTGTGGTTAGACGGTGCAAATGACTGGATATACAGACATCTATTTAAAATTATAGATCAGATGGTTGAATTAACAGTAAGATATCCTGATGCTACTGGACTTAAACGTCGAGCATTGAATCAAGCTGCAAGAGAAGTTTTACTTTCTCAAGCATCTGACTGGCCACTAATTATGAAGACAGGAACAACTGTTCCATATGCAAATAAAAGGGTAAAAACCCACATTCTAAATTTCCATAAGATATATGATTCTTTGTGTGAAAATGTGGTAAAAACTGAGTGGTTAACAAAGCTTGAAAAGAAGAATAACCTTTTCAAGGATATTAACTATTTGGTATTCCAAAAAATATAGCCATAGATAATAATACTTATCAATAGAGGGGGATAGTTTAACTATTTCCCTTTTTTTTGCTCTAAAATCCCCCCTATCTAAACATATGTGTAGTAAAAATTTTTTTATCAAATCAATTTGAAATTCTAATATTTTTTTCTTCGTTGACAATTGAATTTCTTAGTGTCATTATTAAGTTATATCGTGGGAGAAAGTGGGAATTAGTAGTAAAACTGTGTGATTTTATGGGATTAGAGATTAAAGGTCAGTTCAATGGAACTATCGACGATAAGGGAAGATTACTTCTTCCTGGAAAAATAAGGGCATCACTGCCAGAAGATATGTTAATCCAAACTCGAGGCGTCGATAGATGTATCTGGTTATTTCCACAAGAGCCTTGGTCTAAACTTGAAGCACTAATTAAAGAGAATAGTTCCCTGTTTAAATCTCAATCAAGATTAATACAAAGACGACTTATTGCACCTGCTCAAGAAGTGAATGTTGATAAGGCTGGAAGAATAAAATTATCTGCTTCAATTATGAAGTCAGTAGATGTAATAAGGGAATGTATAATTCTCGGATTAGATGATCATATTGAGATTTGGGATGTTGAAGCTTACGAAGCATACCAGATGGAAACTGAAGAGGATCTTAACGAAGCTCTTGAAGGGTTGGATTTTTAATGGATATAGTACATTACTCAGTTTTAAAAGAAGAAGTATGTGATTTCCTTAAACCTGAGGTTGGGAATGAACTGATTGTTGATGGAACAATGGGAGAAGGTGGACATTCTGAAATGTTTTTATCCCGATTCCCTGATATCAAAGTTATCGGTATAGATGCTGATAAAGTAATACAAAAAGTTGCAAAAGAGAGACTCTCAGTATTTGGTAACAGAGTTAGTTTTGAACATACCTGGTTTAATGAGTTTTTTGAGAACTTCTCTGATTATGACTATGAGAGACCTGATAGAATACTTTTAGATCTAGGTATCTCTGTTTTTCATTACGAAAAAAGTGGACGAGGTTTTACTTTTCAGAAAAATGAACCACTTGATATGCGTCTGAATGAAAATAGTTTAGAAAGTGCTCGGGATATTGTAAATAACTACGAAGAGAGTCTTTTAGCAAACCTTATATATGAATATAGTGATGAGAAATTATCTAGAAAGATAGCTAGAAAAATATGTATAGAAAGAGAGAAGGAACCAATTGAGACAACTGAGCAATTAGCTTATATTGTAAAGGGTTGTTTTCCTCCGGATAAAAGACACGGTAGGACTAATCCTGCAACTAGAACATTTCAAGCATTGAGAATAGCGGTTAATTCAGAATTAGATAGATTAGATAGTGTTTTAGAAGACGCATTAAAAATATTAAAAATTGGTGGAAAAATAGGAATTATCACATTTCACTCCCTAGAAGATAGGGCTGTTAAACGGTATTTTCAGTCAAAAGCCCAAAAATGTATATGTCCAGACAATTATCCTAGGTGTAAATGTGGTGGACAGCCTGAAGTAAAACGACTAACTAAAAAGCCAGTAGGCCCAACAGCTGAAGAAATTGGCATAAATCCTCCTTCAAGAAGTGCAAAGTTAAGAGTTATTGAAAAACTTACAGAAGCTAGAGAGGTTATGGTATGAGGAAAACCTTTTTAGGAATAATTATTTCTTTATCGGTGCCTCTATTTTTATTTGTGAATGTATGGCAATCACAACGATATATGATTAATTATTTTGAAGTTCGGAGTTTGGTTAGATCCCAAGATGAACTAGTTTTGGAGAATAAAAGACTGGTTAATAAAGTTGCAGAATTAGAATCCCCTAATAGGGTTTTTGAATATTTAAATCCAGATGTTGAATTGCAAAAAATTGGTGGTGGAGAGATTATTCGTATAGAGGTTATTGAATCTAATGAGTAGACTTTTTTCTGCTGAAGACATAAAGATTTTTTTGCAGGCTGAAGTTTTAGAGTTTAATAATACAGATATTACAAGTATTGTTATTGACTCTAGAGAGGCCCAAAGTGGTTCTCTGTTTATTCCATTAGTTGGGGAGTTTACAGATGGAAACTTGTATATAGAATCTGCTTTAATAGGTGGATGTAACTGCTCATTAGTATCTAAAAAGTATTTTTTAGAGAATAAAGATCAGGTTCTAAAATTAGCAAAAAAGTATGAAAGTACTTTTTTTATAGTAGAGGATGGTTTAAAGGCTCTACAAAAATTGGCTAAAGAGTATATTGGTCAGTTTAAACAGTTAAAGGTTGTTGCGATTACAGGCAGTAGTGGTAAAACTACTACAAAAGAGGTTTTAGGTTCAATTTTAAGTAACTTTAAAAACACTCTAGTGACAAAGGGAAACTATAATTCTGAAACAGGACTTCCATTAACTGTTTTTAGAATAACTAAAGAGCATGAAATTGCAGTTATAGAAATGGGTATGAGTAAACCAGGAGAGATAAAAGATCTTGTGGATATTATTAATCCTGATATTTCTTTAATTACAAATATAGGAAGTGCACATATTGGTTTTTTTGGTTCCAGAGACGGTATTGCTAAAGAAAAGAAGGATGCTTTTGCAAACTTCACAGGCAATAATTTAGCTGTTATACCTAGCTGGGACGACTACTATGAACTTCTAAAAACTGGTGTGAATGCAGATGTTTTATCTGTTACTGATACACCACGTTACATTACAGGGATTAAAGACCTTGGTTTTAATGGATGGGAGTTTTTATATGAAGATATAAAAATAAACTATCAGTATATGGGGCGTTACAATTTATTAAACGCTTTTATGGCAATAGCTTGTGCTAGGGAAATAGGCGTCCCAAGTGAAACTATAGCTAAGGGTTTAAGTAATTTACCTTCAATATTTGGAAGAGGTGAACTACTTAATGGCCAAAGTAGAATAATTAGGGATTGTTACAATGCAAACCCCGAATCAACTATAAGTTCTTTAGAGCTTTTAGCTAAAACTACTTGGGATAATCCAAAGATTCCTATTTTAGGAAGCATGTTGGAGTTAGGTGATATTTCCTATTCTGAGCATGTAAAAGTTGCAAAGTTTGCTATTAGCAAATTTAAGGTTGTTATACTATATGGCGACCAATACAGAGATGTATTTAAAAATCTGAAAGAAGAATTAGGCGTTCTTTTTTTTGATAATATGGATGACTTAAAGATAGCTGTTAAAGAGGTGATTAAACCAAATTCATTGGTACTTCTTAAAGCTTCTAGGGGAGTCAAATTAGAAGAGATAACTGATAGTATTCTCTAACAATTAAATCTTTGTCATTTCTGGGGAGGGAAGACGTGTTTAAAGCTTTATTATATCCACTAAACGATTATGTTTCATTTTTAAATATATTCCAGTACATAAGTCTTAGGTCTGCCTATGCTGCAGTTACCGCAATATTAATCTCTTTTATTTTAGGTCCTAAAGTTATAGCTTTCTTAGCTAGAATTAAAATGGGACAGGAAGTTAGAACTGATGGCCCCCAATCTCACTTAAAAAAATCAGGGACACCTACTATGGGTGGTTTCTTAATTATAGTTTCAGTAATAATCTCAGTAGTTTTATGGGTTGAAATTAAAAGTTTCTACTCATGGTTAGTTATTGGTACTTTTATATCTTTTGGATTTTTAGGTTTCTTAGATGATTATCTTAAAATCTCAAGGAAAAGTTCTGAAGGATTAAGAAGTCGGTTTAAGCTTATTGGTCAAATTATAATAGCCTCTACTGTAGCTATTTTACTCTATTTTCATGGCTCAGATGAGTTCTCAAAATTATATGTACCATTCTTAAAAGATCCACTTCTTGATCTTGGAATCTTTATGATTCCCTTTATTGTATTTTATATTGTTGGTATTTCAAATGCAGTTAATTTATCAGATGGTTTAGATGGACTAGCTACAGGTTTAGTTCTATTTGCAACAATTGCTTTAGCTGTTATTACCTACTTATCAGGTAGACCTGACTTTGCTGATTATCTAAATATCCCTTTTGTACAAGGGGGAGGAGAACTTACAGTTTTTTGTTTAGCTCTTGTTGGTGCATGTATAGGTTTTTTATGGTTTAACTGCTATCCTGCTCAAGTTTTTATGGGAGATACAGGTAGTTTAGCCCTTGGTGGTGTTTTAGGAGTTATATCTATAATTGTTAAAAAAGAGATCCTATTTCTAATCATTGGAGGAGTTTTTGTTATTGAAACTATGTCGGTAATAATTCAAGTATTTTGGTATAAAAGAACAGGTAAAAGAGTATTTAAAATGGCTCCAATTCATCATCATTTTGAGTTAAAGGGTTGGGCAGAAAGTAAAGTAATAAATAGATTTTGGATAATTGGGGGAATGTTAGCAATATTAGGGCTTTCAATGTTAAAAACACAATAGAAAAATGGTAAGTAGTTTAAAAAATCAGTTTACATTCGAATCTATCTCAGAAAAAAGGTCTATTGATATCCAGCTTATAATGCTTGTTATTTTATTATCAGGTATTGGTGCGGTATCTCTTTTTTCAGCCTCTTGGTTTTTTAGCCTAAAGTTTGATAAAGGTCCGTTTTACTTTTTTATCCGACACTTGCAATTTTTAGGTGTAGGTTTTATTTTAGCTTTTTCTTTAACATTAGTAAAAGTTGAAATATTTGGTAAAATTGCCCTTCTTTTATGGGCTATATCTATACTGTTAAATTTATTAGTTTTTGTGCCAGGATTAGGTAGAACTATATCGGGTGGAAAAAGATGGTTTGAGATAGCTGGTATTATGTTTCAGCCCTCAGAAGGTATAAAAATTACATTAACCATCTATCTAGCATATATTCTTGATAAAAAAAGAGAGATGATAAATGACTTTAAGGGAACAATTCTACCCGCTATATTTGTTGTTGGAATCTCTTCTTGGGTTATAATAGAACAAAACGATTTCTCTACAGCCTTCTTTGTTTTTATGTTGTCTGTAGTTTTATTGTTTATATCAGGTGTAAGAATCAGATTTTTAGGCATAATAACCGGATTCTGTCTACTTATCGCCACGTTTGTTATTATGATGCAACCATATAGGATAAGAAGAATACTCTCTTGGTTAGATCCTGCAAAAGATCCACTAGGTGGTGGGTATCAGGTTATTAAATCCTTAAAAGCACTCTATCAGGGTGGATTCGCAGGTAAAGGAATAGGCGCTGGAGAGATGAAATTAGGACATCTGCCCCAGGCACATTCCGACTTTGTATTTACAGTAGTTGGAGAAGAAGTTGGATTTGTTGGGATTATAATTGTTATTACACTTTTTATTTTGCTATTTTTTAAAGGTTTATCAATTGCTAAAAAGCAGGAATCAAACTACAAGATTTATATAGCTTCAGGGTTTTCTTGTGCTATATTCTTTCAAGCAATGTTAAATATGGGAGTTGTTTCAGGACTGTTTCCACCAACTGGTATACCATTACCATTTTTCTCCCAGGGTGGAACTTCCATAATAGTTACAATGATAATGATAGGTTTTTTGCTAAACCTATCAACAGCAAAAGGGGAGTCAGATGAATAATAGTGTTCTAATAAATCTGATTTATACCTTAACTGTTTCTTTATTTATAATGCTTATAACTGCATTTTTTATTCTACCTTATTTTACTATTAAAGAGATTAAATTAAATTCATCCCTATCGTTTTCATCTAGTTTAGAGCAGATAGCTGGGTTAGATAGTTATAGTTCCTATCTATTAATAAAACCAAAAATAATAGAAGATAGGATATTAAAAGAACCACTAGTTAGAAAAGTATCTGTTGAAAAATCATTCCCAGATACACTTAATATAACAGTTCTAGGAAGAAAAGCTTTAGCAATTTCATATATAAAAAAGGATGGTATATCTATACCCCTATGTTTTGATGAAAATGGAGTTGTATTTAAAATTGGTGAAGAAATTAACGATATAAATTTACCAGTTATAAGTGGAGATATAGATTTTAAAAAGGTTACTATGGGTGGAGAACTTCCTAGAGTATTAGTGCCTCTGTTAAAATCATTAAAAAATGTTAGGGGTTCAGTTCCAAAGCTGTACTCTTCCATAAGCGAAATATCTGTGATTAAAAGAGGGGAGATGACATTTGATCTAATACTGAATTTCACTCACTCTCCAATAAAAGCGTTGGTTAAAGATGTTTTAACTATCCCACAATTAAAAAATATTGTAGTTGTTATTTCTCTCTTAGATAAAGAAGAGATCTCTGTGGATCTAGTAGATTTTAGAGAAGACGAAATTGTATATAGAGAGAAGGAGTAGAAACATTGGATGATGTAGTTGTAAGTTTAGATATTGGTTCTACAACAATAAGAGTAGTCATAGCTGAATATGATATCTCTGGAAAACTCCATATAGCAGGTTGGGGAAGCTCTCCATCTAGAGGAATTAGAGTTGGTGTAATCATAAATATGGAAGAGGCTATGAAAGCTGTATCCGAGGCAATTTATGTGGCTGAACAGATGGCTGGTCGAACAGTTTCTCATATATATACTGGTGTTGCTGGTGGCAGTATCGAGTGTTATAACTCCCGGGGAGTTGTCGCTGTTGGTAACAGAGGAAAAGAGATTACTAAATCAGATGTTGATCGTGTTTTAGAAGCTGCAAAAGCTTTAGTTATACCCTTGGATAGACAAATTTTACATGTAATACCCCAGGAATATACAATTGATGGTCAAAATGGTATTACAGACCCTATTAACATGATTGGGGTACGTTTAGAAGCAGAAGTTCATATTATAACATGTTCATTAACCTCCACAGATAACATAGTTAAATGTGTTAATAGAGGAAACTATTATGTTAATGAGATTGTTTTAGAATCCTTAGCTGTTAGTGAGTGTGTTTTAACAAGAGATGAAAAAGAATTAGGTGTACTATTAGTAGATATTGGTGGTGGTACAACAGATGTACTTCTGCATTATGGAGGAGCACCATATTATACAAATGTTGTTCCGATGGGTGGTGATATTTTTACTAGTGATATATCAAAGGTATTAAATACTCCTACGCTGTCTGCAGAGAATATTAAGCTACGTGAAGGGTGTTGTGTTGTTAGTTATGTTGATTCTGATTCTGAAATTATTATTCCTGGTATAGCAGGAAGATCTCCAGTAACAGTAACTAGAACTTATTTAGCAGAGATAATTGAAGCAAGAGCATGTGAAATGTTTAATATAATAGCAAAAGAGCTTAAACAGAAAGGGTTTGATGATAAATATCCTGGAGGCGTCGTTTTAACCGGCGGTTCCGCATTAATGCCAGGAATCGCAGATTTAGCAACGGAAATTTTAGGTGTACAAACAAGAATAGGATTACCACAAGGTATAGCTGGATTAACTGAGGAATTAAGGCACCCAGGTTATTCAACAGCTGTAGGACTTGTAACATATGCTGGAAATAAAAAAAGTCATACACCAGTAAAACAAGGCAGAAGAGACAGCGATGGCTCTGATAAAATAAAAGGCGAAAATATTTTTAAAAGAATATTTAAACACTTCATTTAAATCTGGGAGGGATAGATGGAAATTGAATACATAAATCAGGAACCTATAGTTGGTAATACAATTATTAAGGTTATTGGAGTTGGTGGTGGTGGTAGTAATGCTGTTAACCGTATGATATCAGAAGGTGTACAAGGTGTAGACTTTATTGCTGTAAATACAGATCAGCAAGCATTACAGATGTCACATGCACCAATAAAATTAGCTATCGGATCAAAATTAACAGGTGGTCTTGGTGCTGGTGGTAAACCAGAAGTTGGTAGAGATGCCGCAGAAGAGGACCGAGAAACAATCATTAATATATTAAGAGGTTCTAAAATGGTTTTTATCACTGCCGGAATGGGTGGTGGAACTGGAACTGGAGCAGCTCCTGTAATTGCACAAATTGCAAAAGAGTTAGACATTTTAACTGTAGCTGTTGTTACTAAACCATTTGCTTTCGAAAGAGAACGAAAAATGTCATTTGCTGAAAATGGAATAAATAATTTACGAGATATAGTAGATACAGTTATAACAATACGAAACGAGAACTTATTTAATGTTGTTGATAAAAATGCTTCAATTAAAGATGCTTTTTTAATGGCAGATGATGTTCTTAGAATGGGTGTTCAAGGAATATCTGACTTAATAACAATGCCAGGTATGTTAAATATAGACTTTGCAGATGTTGAAAGTACAATGAAAGGTAAGGGTGATGCCTTAATGGGTATTGGTGAAGGTTTTGGTGATAATAGAGCCATTGATGCTGCAACTAGTGCAATTAAAAATCCTCTATTAGAAAACGAAGCATCTATTGACGGTGCTACAGCCCTTCTAATTAACATTAGATGTGATGATAGTTTATCAATAACTGAATTTAAAGAGATAAATGAGATAATTACATCTACAGTAGACGATCGTGTCGAAATTAAATCCGGAACAGTTGTTGATTCATCTATGGATGGAAAAATTATGGTAACAGTTGTTGCTACAGGTTTTAGTGGTGAGCAGAACTATAAAGATGAAATATTAGAAATTGCAACTCTTAAAACTAGTAATACTGGAACTAGAACCCCAAAACAAGAACGGGCAAAGGGCAGTATTTTAACTAAAAACTTCTCTATTAGTCAGGACTTTGATGTCCCAACTATTTTAAGAGAGAGACAGAGGGCAAACTAGATAGATGGAAAATTTTAGAGGTTACCTTACAGTAGAGATTCGTCTTCAGGATAGTTCAGTTGAAACATATATGTACGAAGCTATGGAACTGTCCAATTATTGTAAAAGTAGATCTCTTAATCCAGAAAAACTAAAAGTTGACCAGGTAATCGATTTTTTAATAACTAGAAAACAGACCTTAGTAACAGCAAGAACATTGGCAAAGTGTCACACAGCTATTAAAGCATACTATAATTTTTTAATTATCGAAGGAATTAGAGAAGATAATCCCCTAGATAAGATAGATACTCCCAGGTTTAGAAAGCACTTTCCCCATGTATTAGCTGTAGAGGAAGTTGATAAGTTATTAGAAGTTATTGATATTACAAACCCAGGTGGGCTCAGAGATAGAGCTCTATATGAGCTTATTTACTCTTGTGGTCTTAGGGTTTCAGAAGCTGTCGATCTAGATAAGAGCAGTCTATTTTTAACAGAAGGTGTCCTTCTTGTTAGAGGTAAAGGGGACAAGGAGAGACTTGTTCCTTTAGGTGATGTAGCTATTTACTGGATGTTAGAATATTTGGAAAACTCAAGACCTAAATTATCTGGAAAGGTAAAAAATGAGAGCGTTTTTCTTAATACCCGGGGTGGACGTTTAACTCGGAAAGGTATGTGGAAAAACTTTAAGACTATTTGTAGTTTATCCGGAGTTGAAGGTAAATTGCATACACTACGACACTCTTTTGCTACACACTTATTAGTTGGTGGAGCAGATTTAAGATCTGTACAGGAACTTCTAGGTCATAGCGATATTGGAACCACACAAATTTATACACATTTAAGTAGCACAGAGCTCCAAACAGCTTTTTCTACTTATCATCCGGAGGCTCAATGAAAAAAACAGCTTTTATAATTTTGATAATTAGTATATTTTTTAGTTGTACTAGTGAAAAAACAAAAAACTTAGCTAGTCAGGTTTACGAAACAGAAGAAAATAAAGAATCTAATAGAGATAAAAGATTAAATGAGCTTACAAAAGATATAAAAAAAATAGAGAAAGATCTTGAAGAAACTTTAGAGAAATACCAGAAAATTGGAAATTTCCAAAGAGCTTTAGGTGTTAAAATGATGCATTATAAAATGTATAAAAAAGCATATGATCACTTTAATAATGCTATCGAGTTTTACCCAAACAGTGAAATGTTGCACTATTATAGAGGTGTAGCAGCAGGACAATATGCAAAAAGCCAGGATGAAGAGAGTATTAGACGGGAATACCTGCAAAAAGCGCAATATAACCATGAACACTCCCTCGAGTTAAACCCAAGGTTTCCTAAAGGTTTATACGCCCTATCTATTTTATATGTTTACGAATTAGATAGACCTAACGATGCAAAACCACTATTAGATAGGTTATTAAAAATATCTACTAGAGAGTTTGATGCAATGTTATTATTGGCACTATTATTAGAGAAAGATGATGAGTTAAGTGCAGCTTTAGACCTGTACGACACTGTTTTATCCCTATCTAAAAAAGATGTTCATATATTTAGAGCTGAAACAAATAGAGATCGAATATTAAAGAGGTTAACTGGTGAATAGAGTCTTAATATCTCTATTAAAAGGGACAAACAACAGTAAATTGGCACTTCTAAATAAAAACTATAATCTAGAAGAGTTAATAGATGTTTGTGAAGACTTAAGGCAGTTAACAAAATATAAATTAGAGAAGGGATACGCTTTTAATAGATTTAACCAGATAGTAGAAATTATTAAAAAGATGGATATAAAAATAGTTACATTAGCAGATAATAATTATCCACCAAGACTTAAAAACATTTATGACCCACCTTTTATTTTATATTTAAGAGGGGATTTAGATGCATTAGAAGGTGATTTAGTCTCAGTTGTTGGAACTAGAAAGCCATCCCTTAGAGGGTTCCATGAATCTTTTAAATTAGGTTTAGATTTAGGCAGAAAAGATGTTGCAGTAGTCTCTGGTTTAGCATTAGGAGTTGATGCTGCAGTACAAAGTGGGAATGTTGCTACAAAAGGTAGAACTATTGCTGTTTTAGGTGGGGGAGTAGATACAATTTATCCATCATCTAATAAAACTTTAGCTGGTAATATTTTAAAAAATAGAGGTGCTATAATAAGCGAATTTCCACCGGGAGAAGAACCTAAAAGGTTTAACTTTCCTAAAAGAAATAGAATTATTGCAGGACTTTCTAATAGTTTAATAATTATGCAGGCACCTAAAAAATCCGGAGCACTAATAACAGGGGATTTTGCATTACAAAATGGGACAGATATTTATATTCATTCAGTAGGAATTGGAGATAGTAGATTTACAGGTTCCGATAGGTTTTACAAAGATGGAGCAACTAAAATTGATTCGGCTTATCCAATATTAAAAACATTTTTTAAAGCTTATGAAATTAAGAGTTTTGATAGTGAGTTTGTACATACAGATAGACTATTAAAAATGGAATTAGATGGGGAGATTATTAAGTACAAAGGTTGCTTTTTTAATCTATGAACGTAGAGAATTTTATTAGTTATCTTAGAAGTGTAAGATCTGTAAGTGAATATACTGCAGTTAGTTACACTAGGGATATTACAGCATGGGAAACTTTTTTAGACGGCAGAGAAAAAGTAACTAGATCTATAATTAGATCCTATTTAGTTGTTCTGCAAAAAAAAGGTTTAAAAGCTTCTACTGTAAATAGACAGTTAAGTGCTATTAGAAGCTATTACAGATTTGAGATTTTAAGTGGAATAAGGGAAGATAACCCTTTTAACCAGATAAAATCTCTTAAAAAAGAGAGCAAATTACCAAATTATCTGTTTTTTAAGGATTTGGAAAAAATATTTAATAAAGAGGGTGAAGATTTTTTCAGTGTTAGAGATCTGTTAATATTTAAAACTCTTTATAGTACTGGGTGTCGGGTTTCGGAACTAATTGGAATCAGAGTTAGCCAAGTACAAAGTGAACAAGGCCGAGTACAGGTTGTAGGGAAAGGGGACAAAGATAGATTTGTATACTTTACTCCCGATGTAATAAGCCTTATAACAAAATATCTTCCAATACGGGAAGAACTATTAAAAAAGAAAGGTGAAGAAAATGATTCACTGTTTCTTGACTATAAAGCAGTAGAGATTACAACAAGAGGAATCTACTACCTTATAGATAAAAGAATAAGAGAGGCTGGAGTTGATAAAAAAGTGAGCCCACATACGTTTAGGCATACTTTTGCGACACACCTTTTAAATGAGGGGGCAGATATACGAATTGTTCAGGAACTTCTAGGACATAAAAGTATATCTACGACTCAGATATATACACATACCGGTATTGAAAAATTACGGCAGGTGTATCGTGGGGCACACCCCCATGGAACAAGGAATTAAGGAGTGGTTTATGGATATTAGAGGAACAACAATACTTGCAGTAAAAAAAGATGGAGTTATCGCTGTGGCTGGAGATGGCCAGGTAACTTTAGGTAACGCATGTATGAAAGGTAATGCACGTAAAGTAAGAAGAATATATAACGGAAAAGTTGTAGCTGGCTTTGCAGGTTCAACTGCAGATGCTTTTACATTAGAAGAACTTTTTGAAGATAGATTAAACCAATACTCAGGTGATTTAACAAGAGCAGCTGTTGAACTTGCGAAAGAGTGGAGAACAGATAGAGCACTTAGAAAATTAGACGCTATGTTGTTAGTTGCTGATAAAACACAGATCTATCTACTAAGTGGTAATGGTGATGTTATAGAGCCACAAAACGGTGCAATAGCAATTGGTAGTGGTGGAAATTTTGCATATTCTGCTGCATTAGCATACTTAGACGGATCTGATTTAACAGCGCCAGAGATTGCAGAGAGATCTCTTAACATTGCTGGTGAAATCTGTATTTATACAAATAAAAACATAATTGTTGAGGTAGTTTAAATGAAATTAAATATGGAAGAGGGTACTCCAAAATCTATAGTTAAAGAGCTTGATAAACATATTATTGGTCAAGATAATGCAAAAAAGATTGTTGCAATTGCCCTTAGAAACAGGATGAGACGTTTTTTATTAGACGACGATATTAGAAATGAAGTATCACCTAAAAATATAATCATGATTGGGCCAACTGGTGTTGGTAAAACTGAGATTGCTAGAAGACTTTCAAAATTAGCACGAGCTCCTTTTATTAAAGTAGAAGCTACAAAGTTTACTGAAGTTGGTTATGTAGGTCGAGATGTTGAATCTATGGTTCGAGACCTAATGGCATCAGCTGTATCTATGGTTAAAACTGAAATGCAAGATGGCATAGAAGTCGATGCTAAAAATAGAACAGAGGAGATATTATTAGACTATCTTTTACCTGGTCTTAAAAAAGATAAAAAAGCCGATCTTGGTTTTAACCCAGAAGATAATGTAATAGCTCCAACTGAGGATACATCTACAAACTCTACAAATTCTACAAGAGAGAAGTTTAGAGAGATGCTCCGTGATGGTAAGTTAGAGGAAAAAGAGATTGAAATCTCTGTAACAAAATCATCATCATTTGAAGTTTTAGGTGGTGGGGAGTTCCAAAATATGGAGATGAATATCGGTGCAATTACTGGTATGTTATCCCCTGGTGGAAATAAGAAAAAAAGAATTGTAACTGTTAAACAAGCAAGAGATATTATTTTATCAGAGCAGAGAGATAAACTTATAGATACCGATAACGCTGTGGACATTGCTAGAAACAGAGTTCAGGATATGGGAATAATTTTTATTGATGAAATTGATAAAATTGCAGCTAAAGGTTCTGGTGGTGGTGGCCAAGATGTTTCAAGACAGGGTGTTCAAAGAGACATTCTGCCAATAGTTGAAGGGTCTAAAGTTAATACAAAACACGGAATTGTAGATACAACACATATTCTATTTATAGCGGCCGGTGCATTTACTATGAGTAAACCTTCTGACTTAATTCCAGAACTACAGGGTCGTTTCCCATTAAGAGTTGAACTACAAGATTTAGATGCAGAAGCTTTTGAAGCAATTTTAACAAAACCAAAGGCATCTTTAACCAAACAGTATATAGAGCTACTTAAAACTGAAGAGATTGAGTTAACATTTACTGAGGATTCAATAAAACGAATTGCAAAAATTGCAGAAGATGTTAATAACAAAACAGAGAATATCGGAGCTAGAAGATTACATACAATCTTAGAGCACCTTTTAGAGGATATCTCTTTTAACGCACCTGATAATAAAGGTGAAAAAATAGAGATTACTAAGGACTTTGTAGACGAAAGATTAAAAGATCTATCCCAGGATAGAGACCTTAGTCGGTACATACTTTAAAAAAGATTAAGGTAATTTTTTTTAATACCGAAAATATATATTAATATGGTTGACGGTATACCATCAACCCGGAGGGATTTATGTTTGATAATACAACATTTGGAAAAAGTTTAGATGTATTGCAAAGAACTATGGATGTATCACTTTTAAGGCGAGAGGTAATATCCAACAACATTGCGAATGCAGAAACACCAAATTTTAAAAGAACTGATGTTACTTTTGAAGCTTCTTTAACTAAGGCTTTAAATAGCTATAATAGCTCAGATTTTGAAATGAAGATGACAAATGATAAACATATCCCAGACGATAGAACTGTTGATTACAAAACAATTAAACCAAGACGGGTTTTAGATTACATGACACAGGCGGATAGTAACGGTAACAACGTAGACATTGAAAGAGAGATGATGGATGTTGTTAAAAATCAGATGAGATATCAGTTATTAACTCAGTCAGTAAGCAAACAGTTTCAAAAAATTAACATGGTAGTAAGGTAGGTATAAGATATGGGAATGTTTAGTTCAATAAATACAGCAGCAAGTGGTTTAACTGCACAGAGACTAAGACTAGATGTAATATCTGACAACATTGCAAATGCAGATACTACAAGAACTGCAGATGGTGGTCCTTACAGAAGAAGCCGTGTTGTTTTAAAAGGAAATGTAGACCAACCATACTGGAACAGTCCTTTTATGCCAGAAGATCTAGACAACGGTGTTGGAAGAGGTGTTAAGGTAGACAAGATTGAGAAGGATATGGACTCAGATCTTAGATTAGTTTGGGATCCTACCCATCCTGATGCTGTTAAAGTTGGTCCACAAAAGGGTTACGTTCAGTACCCAAATGTAAATCCAGTTACCGAAATGGTAGATATGATCTCGGCTTCAAGGGCATACGAAGCTAATGTATCTGTTATAGAGGGAACAAAAGCTATGTTTAGTAAAGCTCTAGAAATCGGGAGGTAATAGAGAATGAGTATATTAGATGTTTTAAGTAGCAACCAGGTAGTAGGCGACTTAGTTGATATTAAAAGAACAAATCCATTACATTTGAATACAGAAGGGGTACAGGCACCTTTAACTGATACAAATGGGGTTAGTTTCGAAGAGATGATGTTAGAAGCCATTGGCAGTGTAAATGCTGATCAGATGAACTCTGCAGGATTAATGGAGCAGATGATAACAAACCCAGATTCAGTTGATACCCACGATTTAACAATCGCCATGGCTAAAGCTGATATGTCTCTAAATGTAACAAAGGCAGTTATTGATAGAGCGGTAAAAGCATATAAAGAGATTACATCGTTAAGATAATCTTTTAGTTTTTTAATAAGTTTTCTTTTTGGGAGGGGAGTCAACAATGGATTTTATAAAACAGATAATAACCAAGATTATTGAGTTATGGGGCAAATGGTCCGTAATGCAGAAAATAATTCTTGCAGTAATCGTAATAGCAGTTATAGGAGCACTTTCGGCAGTTGTTAGTGTTAATTCAGGGCCATCTAGTGTCGCGATCTATAGCGGTTTAACCGAAGAACAATCACAAGAACTTCAATTTAATCTTAGAACTATGAATCAGGACTTTACTATAGCTACAGATGGTGTAACTGTTAAAGTTAATAGTGACTTTTTAGCTCAAAAAATTAGAGCAAAATTAGTTTCTACAAACTCAGTACCAGGCGGTCTAACAGGTTTTGAAGCTTTAGGTAACCCAAGTTTTACTGAAACACAGTGGGATAAAGAGCAAAAACTTCAGATAGCAGTTAAAAAACAGCTAGAATACCATATTGAGACTCTTGATAGTATTGAAGATGCTTCAGTTACAATTGTAATTCCAGAAAAAGAACTTTTTAAAGAGAATGAAAAACCTAATACAGTATCGGTGTCTATTAGAGCCAAACATGGTTCTACTTTTACATCGGATAGAGCACAAATTTCAGGTGTTGTACAATTAATAATGACGTCGGTAGTTAATCTTAAAAAAGAAAATATTAAAATTATAGATAGAACAACAGGTATAGTTCTAAATGTTACAGATGAAGAGATGGCTGTATTTGACAGACTCGCTTTAGGTAATAAAGAGATGGACCAAAAAGAGCGTTTTGAGCTAAAATATGAAACATCAATTATTAAAGCTTTAGAAACAATTTTTACACCAGGTCGAGTTGCATTTGTTAACTTAGACGTTACATTAAATACCGATGTTGTAGAAATTCAGAAAGAGGAACATACTCCTATAATAATGACTAAGGATAATCCTGAAACTGGATACAGTGAAGAGGTTAACCAGGAGTCTATTGTAGTTTCTACAAAAGTAAATAAAACAGAATTTCAAGGTTCAGGGTTTACTCCAGAAGGTCCAGCAGGGGCTGAAGGACAAACTCCACCACAGTATCAGGAACTTGATACAATGGCAGGAACCTATAATCAAAGCAGTGAAATTATAAATAAAGAGATAAATACTATAAAAACCAACCAAATTAAAAGTCAGTGGAAAAAAGAGAGAACTTCCGTTGCGGTTAATATTGATGGTCGTTGGAAGAAACAGTATGATAAAGATGGAAATATTCTAATTGAAAGTGGTTTAATAGTTAGAGATTTTATACCATTAACAGTAGAAGAAATAGCAGCAGCTGAAGAGTTAATCAAAAAAGCTATTAACTTTGATATTGCAAATGGTGATTCTGTAACAGTTCAAGCAATTCAGTTTGATAGATCAGCTGAATTTGAAGCTGAAAATAAAATAGAACGCGATGCACAAAATAGAAAAAAGATTGTACTATTTTCTATTTTAGGGCTAGTTTTAATTGTAATCATATTTGTTGTTATGCGTATAGTTTCCAAAGAGATGGAGAGACGTCGAAGACTTAAAGAAGAAGAGATGGCTCGACAACATCAAGCAATGCGTGAAGCAGCACTTAGAAGTGCAGAAGAAGATGGTATGGAAGTTGAAATGTCTGTTGAAGACAGAGCACGACTTGAGATGCAAGAACAGGCGCTTAATGTTGCCCGTGAGCACCCTGAAGATGTTGCACAACTTATCAGAACCTGGTTAGCAGAGGAGTAGGTAATAAATGGCTAAGAAAAAACAGACCCACAAAGAGGAACTCACAGGACGACAGAAAGCTGCCATATTCCTTGTAACCCTTGGATCTGAGATATCTTCAGAGATATTTAAGCATTTAAGAGAGGACGAGATCGAAGTTTTAACCTTTGAGATTGCCCGATTAGATAATATAGACTCAGAACAACGTGACCAGGTATTAGGTGAGTTTCAAGAGCTAATGTTAGCTCAGGACTTTATATCTAACGGTGGTATAGATTACGCCCGTGAACTTTTAGAAAAATCATTAGGTAACCAAAAGGCTGTTGATATAATTAACAGACTTACATCCTCCCTACAAACTAGACCTTTTGACTTTATTAGAAGAACGGACCCTGCCCACCTTTTAAACTTTATACAACAGGAGCATCCACAAACTATCGCTCTTATTTTAGCATATTTAGAACCAGCAAAAGCATCTGTTATTTTAGGACAACTCCCAGCCGAAAAACAGTCAGATGTTGCTAGACGTATTGCAACAATGCAAAGAACCTCTCCTGAGATTTTAAGAGAGGTTGAGCGGGTACTAGAGAAGAAACTATCATCAGTATCTCAAGAGGATTATACCTCGGCAGGTGGTGTTGAAAGTATCGTAGAAATCTTAAACCTTGTAGATAGAACTACAGAGAAAAGTATTATCGAGGTACTAGAAGAAGACGATCCAGAATTAGCAGAAGAGATCAAGAAACGAATGTTTGTATTCGAGGACATTGTTATGCTTGACGATAAATCTATCCAGAAAATCATGCGTGAAGTTGATACATCAGAATTATCTAAAGCCCTTAAAGGTTGTGATGGTGATGTACAAGATAAAATATACAGAAACATGAGTAAGAGAGCTGCGGCTCTTTTAAAAGAGGATATGGAATATATGGGTCCTACTAGACGTAAAGATGTAGAAGATGCCCAACAGAAGATCGTATCAATAATACGGAAACTTGAAGAGCAAGGTGAAGTTATTATTGCACGTGGTGGCGAAGAAGACGTAATGGTATAGGGGTTATCTAGATGGCACAAAATGTATTTAGACCGATGGAAATAATGAATCTCGTACAAAAAGTTGAGATTGCTCCACCGGTTTTTGAAAGTTTAGAAGAAGTTGAAGAGTTAGACGAGTTAGAAGAGATAGATGAATATTTAGGCCCTACAGCAGACGATTTAAGACGGGAAGCCGAAGAGTTTAAAGCCAGATGGGACGAAGAGAAACAGTTCATGATATCCCAGGCAGAAAACGAAGTATTTTCTATCAAAGAAAAAGCTCAGGAATCTAGTGCTCAGATGGCTCAACGTACAATTGAAGACGCTCAGATAGAAGCTAATAAGTTAAAAGATGAAGCAGTACAGACAGTAAACGAGGCTAAAGTAGAAGCTGAAAAACTCATAACAGAAGCTAAGGCTGAAACAGAGAGAATTAGAGCAGAAGCTTTAGATAAAGGTGTAACAATCGGTAAAGAAGAGGGTTACGCCTCTGGGCATGATGAAGTTCAGAGACTTGTAGATCGAGTACATAAAGTTCTAAATGCAGCAATAGATAAACGACGTGAAATTATAATGGAAGCTGAAAATCAGATGGTTGAGCTTGTACTTCTAATTTCTAAAAAAGTTGTAAAAGTTATCTCAGAAGATCAAAAAAATGTTATATTAAGTAATGTTGTTCAGGCTCTGAGAAAAATGAAATCTAGGGGTGAAGTTGAAATTAAAGTTAACCTTGCAGATGTAAACCTAACAACTGAGCATATTAAAGACTTTATGGAGATGATAGAAAGTGTCTCTGCTATTACAGTATTAGAGGACTCTACTATTGAGAAGGGTGGCTGTATAATTGAAACTAACCTTGGACGTATAGATGCTAGAATTTCTAGTCAGTTAAGAGAGATCGAAGACAGAATCCGAGATCTAATGCCAATTAAAGCAGATATGGAGAAAAAGAGGTTAGAGGAATATGGAGATCTTTGATAAATATTTTTCAACTTTAGATAAACTCGAACCTGTAAAGTTTACAGGTAGTGTTATCGGTATCCACGGCATGATGATAGAGAGCTCTGGGCCCCAGGCTGTTATTGGGGAACTCTGTTATATAACTATTGATGCTGCAGAAAGACTATGGTGCGAAGTTGTTGCACTTAAAGGAACAACTGTTCAGCTAATGCCATTTGGTGAAATGGATGGTGTAAAAATTGGATCTTTAGTAACAGCAAGTGGTGAAACTTTGCATGTGAACGTATCTAACGACATGTTAGGTAGAGTTTTAGATGGACTTGGAAGACCAACAGATGGCAAAGGTGCAATAGTTTCAACAACTAGATACCCTGCCATGAACAAACCTCCAAATGCCATGAGCCGTAAACGAATAGAAGACAGAATAATTACAGGTGTTAAATCGATAGATGGATTAATCCCACTAGGTAAAGGCCAAAGAGTTGGAATCTTTGCAGGTTCTGGTGTTGGTAAATCTACATTAATGGGGATGGTAGCCCGAAATACAAACGCAGATATAAATGTTATAGCATTAATAGGAGAGAGGGGCCGTGAGGTTCTAGAATTCCTAGAAAATGATTTAGGTGAAGAGGGATTAAAACGTTCAGTTGTAATTGTTGCAACAGGGGATACTCCACCATTAGCTAGACTCAAAGGTGCATTTGTAGCAACAGCAGTAGCTGAGTTTTTCCGAGACCAGGGTAAAGATGTTATGTTACTATTTGATTCAGTTACACGTTTTGCAATGGCCCAGAGAGAAATTGGACTTTCAACTGGGGAACCACCAGCAACAAGAGGTTATACTCCTTCGGTATTCACAATGTTACCAAAACTATTAGAGCGTGCTGGAACTAACGATAAAGGTTCAATTACCGGGTTATATACAATATTAGTCGAAGGTGACGATATGGACGAGCCAATTGCGGATGCAGTTAGGGGTATCTTAGATGGTCATATTGTATTAAGTAGAGATCTAGCCCATAAGTTCCACTATCCAGCTGTTGATGTATTACAATCAGTTTCTAGACTTACAAATAAAATTACAAGTAAACCAGTACAGCAAAACATGGGTTATATTAGAAAGATGTTAGCTCTGTATAAAGATAAAGAGGATCTAATTAATATTGGTGCCTATGCTAAAGGTTCTAGCCCAGATATAGATGAAGCTATAGATAAAATGGACGATATAAATAAATTTTTGAGGCAAGATATCGACGAAGATGTATCAATAAAAGATACCTTAACGGAACAGGGTAATATCTCGGGCCATAACTTTGATGGAGAAGCATAATGAGAAAGTTTAATTTTAAACTAGACAATGTACTTTCTATCAGAGAAAATATAGAAAAAGAGTGGGAAGCTAAACTAGGTAGAGCAAATAGCCAATGCCAATTAGTTCAAAATAAAATTGACATGTGTTATAGCCAGATAGCAGATTCTAAAAATGATCAGGTGGATATAACTCAATTTCAGATAAAGTGTATATATGAGGCCAGACTTCTTCAGCAAATATCTAATCAGAAACAGGTATTAAAAGAGAGAGAAGTAGAAAGAGATAAAATTAAAGAGGTATATCTTCAAAAATCTATAGATAGAAAAGTTATAGATAAGTTAAAAGATAAATCTAAACTAAGATATAAAAAATATAGCCTAAAAGAGGATTCATTGTTTATAGACAATATTAATAGTTCTGCTAAAATAAGAGAGAAAATGCTAGAAGGAGCAAACTAATGGCAAGTAAATCAATAGGCGCAATGATTGGTAAATCAGTCCTACTTCTTCTATTAATAGTTGCTCTTTTAATAGGTGGAGTTATCTGGTTCGACTTTTTAGGAGTTATAGACCGTGGTGATACTCTGAATTTTATAACTGATCGAATTGGTTTAGAAAGCCCTGAGGTTGTAGAAGATACAGATGAAAATATATATCTTTTAGATGCTGTAAGGTTAATAAAAGAGCGGGAAGCTATAGAGAAGAGAGAGATTGCTCTTAAATCTAGGGAAGAGAATATAACTTTAGAAGAAGCTAAAAACAGACAGATAGCAGAAGAGTTAGTAGAGAAAGAGTCCGCTATTATAGATAAAGAGAAATCTTTAACCGATGCATTAGCTAGATATGATGATGAACAAAAAAATCTTGAAACAACAGTTTCCTATTTAGCAGCACTTCCACCACTAAAAACTGTTGATATATTAAATAATTATCCGGTACTTAAAGTTGTAGATACTCTAAGAAAAGAGGATGAGATTGCAAAAAGAGATACTAGAGCTTCAAACTCCTCAATTTGGCTTCAATTTATGGATGCAAAAAGAGCAGCAGAAGTAAACGATATGATGATTAAGAAACCTACAGCGAACTAAGTGTTTTAATATCTTCACCTGAAGGTGCTTGAAACATTTTAAGTTCAAACTCGTTAATAATAGCAAAAATATGGTCAAATATATCAGATTGTATAGCTTCGTATTCTACCCAGGCTGTCTCTTTACAAAATACATATATCTCTATTGGTAATCCGTGTATCCCTGGTTGTTTTTGTCTAACTAAAAATGTCATATCCATATTTATATTTTCATTAGAACCAAGATAAGCCTCGATATAATGTCTAAATACACCAATATTTGTAATTTTTCGACCATTAACTGGAGAGGATAAATTAATCTTCTCAGTTACATTATGTTTCTCGACTTCATCAATTTTACCTTCTAAAAAGTGTGAGATTAGTTCAATATCTTTTAATTTACTAAGTAGTTCTGGACTACAAAAACCAATTGAACTTGTATCAATGAAGATTGAACGCTTAATCCTACGCCCGCCGGACTCTGTCATACCTTGCCAGTTTTTAAAGGATTCTGATAGCAGTGCATATGTTGGTACCATTGTTATAGTTTTATCCCAGTTACATACTTTAACTGTTGTTAATGTAATATCTTCAACTGTTCCATCTGCACCATATTTAGGCATCTCTATCCAGTTACCATGGTCTACCATCTTATTTAATGTTAATTGAATACCAGCAATAAACCCCATTAAGGAGTCTTTAAATACAAACATAAATACAGCTGTTAAAGCACCTAAACCACTTAATATAATCAGAGGTGATTTATCTAATACTACTGCAACTATTACTACAGCACCTATAATGCCTAAAATTATCCTAACACCCTGGACTAAAGCAGTTATTGGTATCTTCATTGTTGAATTAAACATTTTGTACATTTTTGCTAAGACTGTTAAAAGTGCGTTTAATGTTAACATAATTAATACTGTCATATAGGAGTAAACTATTTTATGGAACACAAAAATAACCGCTTCAAACTCGTTAAATATAAGTGGGAATATATATATTAATATAACTGCCGGTATAAACTTAGGTATGTGTATAAATACTCCATTTTCTAATAATAGATCGTCAAATTTAGTTTTACTTCTGAGAATTAGGAACTCAACAAGCTTTAAAAACTTATATTTAACCACTAAATATGCTATTAAACATAGTAAAATAGTTAAAATTGAGGCTGCAATAACTGAGATAAGCCCACTTAGTTGGTAGGAAATGCCTTTTCCTGTTAAAAAGTTAATAAATAAATCCATAATTTATAATTCCTCTTTTTTAAAATATTGATACTAACTATAATACAGTAATATTTAAGGAGTTAAAATATGATTAAATTAAATAACGTTCTATTAATGTGTATGCTCTTAATAGGAATAGGTCTTTTTGCTAATAGTAGTAAAGAAACTAATACAGATAAAATAACTGTTGCAATGGAGTTACAGTATCCTCCATTTGAAATGTCTGATGAACAGGGTAATCCTTCTGGAATCAGTGTTGATATAGCTAAAGATTTAGGTGAATATTTAGGTAAAGAAGTAATTATTGAGAATATCTCTTGGACTGGTTTAATACCTTCGTTACAAACAAATAAAGCGGATATTATTATCTCTTCTATGACTATAACAGAACAGAGAGGTGAAGTTGTAGACTTTTCTAATCCTTATATTAAGTCAGGTCTAAGCCTATTAATTAACAACGATTCTAAGGTTTTATCTTTTAATGATCTAAACCAAGAGGGTGTTGTTATTGCTGTTAAATCTGGAACTATTGGTGCTAACTTAGCACAGGATAAGTTCACTAAAGCAGATATTAGACTATTTGACGAAGTATCAGCTTGTGTTTTAGAAGTAAGCCAAGGTAAAGCAGATGTCTTTATATACGACGTATTAACAATCTACGAAAATAACCGGAGAAACCTAGAAACTACTAGAATGAACTTAGAAGCACTTCCTGGTTCGGTCGGTTACTGGGGTATGGCTGTTAAAAAAGGTAATACTGAGCTTTTAGACGGTGTTAATATGTTTATTAAAGAGTACCAAGATAATGGTGGTTTTAATAAATTAGGAGATAAATACTTAGGTTATATTAAGTCACTTTTTGACGAGTCTGGTATACCGTTCTTTTTTGATATAAAGTAGCCCCATGCTAGATTTAAAAAAATACTTTATACTAAAAGACCCTTTGGACAAACCTCCAAGGGGAAGTTCTTTTATAAACATAACTATAATATCTCTAATTTTTATATCTCTAATATTAAGTGGATTTAATAACTTAGATTATACCCTTAGATGGGACAACGTATACCGTTACAAAGACAGCTTAATAAGTGGCTTTGGTGTAACAATTTTAATGTCCCTAATAAGTCTGGTTCTAAGTATAATTTTAGGTACTTATTTTGGTATAACCAGAAGAAGTAGAATCCTACCACTTAGAGCTTTAGCAAAAGTATACATAGAAATAATTAGAGGGACGCCACTACTAGTTCAGATACTAATTTTCTATTATGTAGTTGCAAATTTAATTGGTATCAATAATAGGTACGTTGCCGGTGTAATAATAATGTCACTTTTTAGTGGTGCATACATAGCTGAAATAATTAGAGCTGGTGTAGATAGTGTTGGTAAAACCCAACGAGAGACTGCAAAAGCTATAGGTTTAACACGGTCTCAAACATATCGTTATATTATCTTCCCCCAGGTAATAACACGGGTTTTACCACCATTAGCCGGACAATTTGCTTCTTTAATTAAAGATTCTTCACTTCTATCTATAATTGCGATAAAAGAGTTCACATTAGCAGCTAGGGAGATAAACTCAAATACATTTTCAACAATAGAGAGTTACATCCCACTGGCAATTGGTTACCTACTATTAACAATTCCAATATCAATTTTAACAAGTTCCCTAGAAAAGAGGTTTAAATATGAAACTTAGATTAGAAAACTTACACAAAAGTTTTGGTGACCATAGGGTTCTTTCAAATGTAAATGTAGAGCTAAATGACTTTAGCTCTCTAGTTTTAATTGGTCCATCAGGTGGTGGTAAAACAACTCTTTTAAGAATCTTAGCCGGTTTAGAGAAACCTGAGCAGGGTAGAGTATTTATTAACAACAAAGAGATACTTTATGACGAGAAAAGTCTACATATACACAGAAAAAACATAGGTATGGTTTACCAAGCTTACAACCTGTTTCCCCACTTAACTGCAGTTCAAAACATAACATTGCCATTAATTAAGGTACACGGTATTGATCCTAAACTAGCAAAATACCAAGCAATGAACCTTCTAACAAGGTTTAATTTAGAAGACCATGCCCATAAAAAACCAATAGCATTATCAGGTGGTCAGCAACAAAGAATCGCAATCTGCAGAGCTGTAGCCATTAAACCTGAATACCTCTTATTAGATGAACCAACTTCTGCCCTAGATCCTGAATATACCTCGGAAGTTCTAGACTTAATCTATGAGTTAAGATCAGAAGGTATGCAATTAATACTTGTGACCCACGAAATGGGATTTGCTAAGGAAGCAGCAGACAAGGTAATGTTTATTGAAGATGAAGGTATAGTACAACACGGAACAGCCAAACAAGTGCTGCAAACCTCAAAGGACATCCGAATCAAGAAGTTCCTGGATAAGGTTCTAAAACATCATATATAACAACAAAATCAATATATCTGCTTACACCTGAGTTTACAGCACTACTAAGATGATAAAATATTAAATAATGGTACTAAGTATCGTTACATATTTTATCCATATGTATAATTATAGATTCAAATCTTATATCTTTATAAATAAAAACAAGTTAAGGAGAATTGCTGTCTTTTTTCTGTAAGTATTTTATTGTGGAAAATATTCACCATTTAAATTATACATAGTTTTTTACGCCATTTCATAGGCACAAGTGGCATTTAGTATACCTGAATCAGAGTCAAAAAACCACTTTTCTATGGCTGTTTTCTCATCTTTTTGAAGCCCTGCATGATAGTAGACAATATCATCTCTGTTCAATCTATTAACTAAAAATCTATTGGTTACCTCTGCACTAACCCTAGAGTTATGAAATATAATATCAGGAGTCTCCACAACTCATAATAGTCTAACGAGATCTTCCTTCTTTGATATAGAGCGTCTACTATAGTAACCCACCAACACCATATGCAGCGACCTCTTCTCTACTGATTTTGTCATTACAAAGTAGTCTATGTAAAATAACATCAACAGTATTCTTTTCACTAAAAAGAACCCCTGCTGGTAGACCAATAATAGGAGTATCACCATTATATGCAATTAATGTCATTGAACCAGATAGTACAGGCATACCATAGGTTACTATTTCGCTACCAGTCTCTTTAATCGCTGTTGGTGTTATATCAGATGGATCAACACTCATACCACCAGTACAGATTATAAGGTCTACATTTTCTTCTAGGTATCTATTAATTGCAGAGGTCATATGGGGTAGGTCATCGGGAACAATGGTTTGACCTACAATCTCGCAATCAAAAAAGTCCAGTTTGTGTTCCATTACATCTCTAAACTTATCTTTAATTCTTCCGTAGTAGATCTCATTTCCTGTTGTCACCATAGCAACGGTTTTTCTTGTTAATGGTTTAATCGTTATTAGTTCCCCTGTAAACTTCTCTGCCTCTTTTAGCTTTTCCTCGTGGATAAGCAGGGGTATTACTCTTGTTGATGCTATAATATCTCCTTTTTTTACAAACTTGAAGTTTGGCTTTGTTGCAACAATAATCTCATCGATCATGTTTATATGAAACAGAGCCTCAACATTAATCTTCAATGTTCCTGTTTCAGTAGCAATTAGACTGATCTTTCCCTCTTTTATCTCTGAGAATTCAAGGTTTTTACCTATTATCGTATCTTTTAATCTTTTTGCAGCATCATTTTCATGAACATACCCCTCTACATTCTCCCAAACATAGAGAATATCCTTCCCAACACTTAGAAGAACTTCAATATCCTCTTCTCTAACTACATGTCCTTTTTTAAAAATTCTTCCTTTAAACTCCCCAGGAACAATTTTGGTTATATCGTGACATAGAGTATGTCCCACTGCTTCTTCTGTTTTTATTGTTTTTAATTTCATCTATCTAGCCTCATATGTGTTAATGTCCCTCCATTTTTAATAAGCAGTATCTCTGCCATTATTCCAAGGGCGATCTCTGCGGGATCTTTTTTAGCAATGGATAGTCCAACAGGTGCATAAAAATTGGGGTATTGGCTATAATCTATGCCATCGGAATGTAGCTCAGAAAGCAGTTGTTTTACCTTCTTCTTTGATCCAATGAGCCCTAGGTATTTATAATCCTTCTTTATGGCTACTTTTAGTGCCTGATAATCTGTTATATGTCCCTTTGAGACAATTACAACATACTTATTACTAAGATTTTCATTTTCTATAATCTCCGATATATCGCCAGAGAGTGTTTGCGCATTTGGGAACTTTTCATTGTTTGCAAACTCCACTCTATCATCAATAATTGTCATAGAAAACTCTAGCTCTTTACCGAGGTTGTATATCTTGTTTCCTATATGACCACCACCGATGATCATTAATTGTTTCTCATTGTTCTGAACATCAATAAAACCTTTCATATGTCCACCACAACTCATACCAAGATCCTTAAGAACAATATCAAAATTATCCATGATCCCTTTTTCTAGACATTCTATAGCTTTTTCTATAATTGTGTGTTCAACTTTGCCACCACCACATGTTCCAACTATGTTTCCATCTGGATATATCAACATCATATTTCCAGTTCTACCTGGTGCCGAACCTGTTGATGATGTAACCGTAGCAATAGCTACTTTTATATCGTTCTTTATATCCTGATTTAGTTGGTTAATTACAATACTATTCATTCAAATAACCTCACCTAATCTAACTACTGCTTCTAAAACTCCACCAGCTACGTTTCGAGCTTTATCTGAAATTGTATTACACTTATCCACTTGATCCATTCTAGGATCTATATCTGCAACCTTCATTCCTTTAAAAACAGAGAAGCCATCCTTTATTATACCCCTAACCACACCACTAAACGGTGCATAGATTGGAGTATTGTTTATAGTGAACATTAAATCGTTCTCCTGAACAATATCCCCTATGTTTACTCTGTTCTCTATCTCTCCTTGGGTAGGTGCATGGAGAACCCTTCGGGTTGATTCTCCCTCAATCTCACCGGGTATTCCTGTATTCTCGATCGCTGATCCTCTATAGTATATTTTTCCTAAATTATGCCCTCGCTTAGTCTCTATTACAGCATGGCAATCGACTCCAATACTAAAACCAGGACCTACGCCGATAACAACCTTTGCACTGTTTATAGTGGTTCCAAGGTTACATTTTGCTAATATAGCATCTACTACTGCTAGGGGCTTTATCCTTTCCAGTATGCTCATTTTTGGGTCTATAATCACAGAGACTCCTTCGTCGTTAATAGCCTCTTCAAATGTACATAATTTTGCTGTTATATCCTCTACCCTCTGTTCCCCATAGTATACAGCCTCCGAGAGCGATACCATTCTTCTAATGGCTGTTGGTTTCTCTATTTCACAAGCTATAACCTTAAATCCTGAATTATGAAGCTTCTGAATAATCCCAGTAGCAAGATCTCCAGCTCCTCTAACAATAACTATTTTCATTATTTTTTGTCTCCATAACCCTATCCCTTTTATCAAATACAAGATTGAAAGTTTCATCTACTGTCGATCCACAGACAATACGATCTAAATGGAATCTAGGATCATCCATAAGTTTAGAAATAAAACTGGAAGCCTGTTTTTCCAGACTCAAACTCTCAACTTTATTTATATATAGTATCTTATATATGCTATTTTTAAATAGACCATTTTTATTAAGTACAACGTCTATTAAATTTTCAAGGGTTATATTTGTTGAGTAGTTCGTAATCTTTTTATACTCGTCTAAACGAAATATAGTAGGATCAGACAGCTTCCCCAAAGTGGTTATATCCAATACACCTACTGTTTTATTAGAAAAATTACAGATAACAGGTTCATTCTCTTTCCAACCCTTTAAACTTTTCATTCCTGCACCATCAGCTTCAATAAAAGTATAATTAAATCTTGGGAAGATCTCTTTTAATTCATGACATGTTAGACCGTGTAATTTGTTTCCGACCTGTCTATTAACAACTAATAGAGAGCTCTCTATATTATCTGGTATATCTTTAGTAAAGAACTCCCTGTTCTTAGGGATAAATAGCTTGGTTGTCGTTGTTATCAATGATCCCTTAAAATAGCTTGCAAGGTAGTATAATAGAGTGGTTTTCCCACCTGCACCTGTAATACTAACCACATCTTTATATGCTATATTAAAGATATCTTCCAAGTTTTTCATACAATACTTTATCATATATTTTAGTATTATAGACAGATTTTTTCACTATTCTATTTTAAAGTTTTCATCATTCCAATTCATATTAGGAAATATAGCACTATTAAACTGTACTGTAATCAACAATCCCCACACGACAGGTTAGGGACAGTTTTAATGCAGTAAGATTTCATTATTAGAGTTCGGGGTTACTGCACTTACCACATAACCGTTTTATATGAATTTTGATATGCGACTTTCACTTTCCCGGTTTGTCGTATTATATATAACTGCGACTGTCACCTTTGTATTCTTAATAAGAGTTATAAATGCTTAGTACTCAGTGGGATTGTGGAAATCTTTCACTATATAAAAGTTGATACAAAACAAATACCAAAAAAAAGAAAGAAACCGTAATGACTTATTAAAAATAAGGCTAATACCTCTTTAAAAGTAATTTATTCGAATGAAATTCCAAAAGTAATAAGTTTTTTTCCTGATAGTGCTCTTGAATTTGAACCATTTATATTTACAAAATCTCAACACTGGAGTTATGAAAACGAATATAGGACTTTAATTTCAACTATTACGCATCTTGAAGTTATAAAATCTGAATTAGATCCTATTGTCGATAGGATAGAAATATTATCTAGAGAAAACTAAGTTTTTATATAGCAAACTAAAGGAAAAATAAAATATGAATATCGATGAGTTAAAGAATGATAAATGTGATTATTTACATAAAGTTTCTCGATCTGTATTAGGAGCAATTCCTTTTCTGGAACATTGATTGGTGAAGTAATTAGTGTATTTATACCTAATCAAAGGCTTGATAGAGTTTGTATCTTTTTAAGAGAATTATATTTAAAAATTGAAGATTTGGAGTTTATAATTAGTGAAGATTACGTTAAAAATATCATAGAAGATGCAATTCATGTAGTTGTTAATAACAGGTCAACACTAAAGAATAAAAGACTAATTGAATTAGTTAATAATGCTATAAATAGAAACTTAAAACCCAATCTTCTTGAAAACTTATTGCCTGTATTATCAGATGAGCAGGTATTAATAATATTATTCTTGTATAATCGAGGGACAGAAGAGTCTCAGTGACTGTTAGGGAAACATAAGGAAATTATTGCACCTGAAACATTAAGAGAAGACTTACCATCAGAAAAATATTTAGAATTAGTTCAAAATTTTTAATTTAATAGAAATGCATTGTTAAGATATAAGTTAATTGAGTATGAAGAAATGATGTACCGGATTTAAGTTTAGACTCTATAGATTTCAAATCAATAGAGAACTTAGTAAGAGAAATGGTCCAACAACTTTCAGAGAGCATAAATGATGATAACAAAAATATCCATTTATCAAATATAGGAAAAGTTTTAGTTGGTAATATAATTACTTCCGATATTTAGAATCTTTTACTTTTGGGTTAATATGGAAAATGTTCTTAATAATTATACCTATAAATAATAAATATTTTTACTAAAGTCTGATTTTTTTTCATTTTTCGTTCTTTATTAGTGTAAGAACATTTAATACTACAGTCTCTAGTGAAGATTATTTAGTATTATCAATATAATTATGGAGTTGAGAAGTTAACGGAGTTTTGTTGGACATTTTAAATTTAATTTGGAGATATTAAAATGAAAATAGAACAATTATTATTAAACTATAAAGATGAAGCTTTAAAGCATGGGAAGTGTTCTGAAAATGATGACTATAAAACCGGAAACAAAGCCTATAAGAAATTACACTCAGCTCTTAAAGGTATCGTTTCAATTGGTGAAGAACAAAAAATAATTGAACTTATGGAAAATTCAAGTAAATAGGTTCAGTTATGGGCTGCAACGCATACTCTTGAAATAGATAAAGAAAAAGCGATTATTAAGCTAAAAGAATTAGAAGGTTCTAATACTCCTTATATATCAACAAGTGCTAAATATATTCTACTCGAAATATTGGATAATTGATTTTGAACCATAATATGCTTTATCAAGAAATAAGATAGTAAGTTTACATCTTATAACTATATGTTATCTCTCCAAACTGGTTTACATACTCTTTTATTAGTTTAAAACCGTCACCTTTAGTCCGGACTTTACTATGGGGGATGAAGAATGCAGTGTATTGGGTATTATCATTAAAACCATACCTGATATCCACATAACCTTTTTTAGAGAGATTCAGAGGGACAAAAAACGATAAGATTATAACTTCGTCCTCTTTATCTATAACAGCTTTAAAACTGACAGGTTCCGGATTAATTAAAGTTTTACCATCTATTTCAAAATATGTATAATAACCTGAATCAACAATATTTTCAAAATATTTAGTTTTAAACTCTTCAATTTCACTCTCTGAAAAAGTCATGTCCCCATTGATATCGTAATTGTATATAAGTTGTGAACTGATCATAGGATCATATTCCCACTGCATGTATACTCCTTGCAGTCCACTATCATTAAAATAATTATATGAGTATGCCTGTATTTTCATATGTGGATGGGCATACAGAGAAATGGTACTAATTACAAAAAGTGCAATTAGTAAAAAATGTTTTTTTAAAATAATATTGGCCATAAAGCTCTTCCTCCGTTGTATATAAACATTAAACCGATTAGCAGTAAAAGGGTTTCTCCTATGCTATGAAATATTTTTGATAATTTTCTCTCTTTGTTTTGATTCAATTTTTTCTGTGATTTTGAGGCTATTAATGCTATAAAATAGAGAACAATTGTCATTGCTATTGTTAATGACATCACAGCTGAGAATCCTATCCAGAATATCCCATATATTATAGAAGTTGACATTATTGTCAAGGATAGGGGACAAGGAACTATTCCAACAGATACAGCAACCGGAATATTTCGTAGAATCACATTTTTATTGTTTGAAACAGAAACCTTATGATGTTTATGACTCTTAAAAATCAGGTATAGGGATATTCCGACAATAAGCAGACCGGATAACATGGTGAACGAGTATTGAATTGCAAGAACATCAAAACCCGTAATAAAAGAAAGTACAGTTTTTAATAGAACTGCCAGTAGAACCGCTCCTGTGGAGTGAATAATTGGAATTAATATAGATAGTGCAAGAGTATCCCATTTTGTGGTCTCTTCTGAGAGAAAATATGAAAATATTATCATCTTTCCATGACCGGGGCCCAATGTGTGAAGAACACCATATGCAAAGGAAAAAAGGATAATAATCAACAGACTGCCGAATTTGAAGCCATTTTTTAATCCTTTTAACTGTTTATCAATCAGAAGAAATCCATCATTCTGAATGTAACTGATTTTTTCAATGATATTCATTGAATCATCTGAAGTTTCTACAATATCTTCCATTGGAATTTCTGGAAGATCGCTAAAGTCAGGCAGATCATCAGAGTATATAATCAAGGATGTTAAGCAAAATATAATACTAAAAATAAATTTTCTTTTCATTGTTACTATTAATATAACGATTATTTGTTGTTGGCAAGAAAAAAACGAATTATTATGTAAATTTCATAAATATTTAATATCTTACATGTAATATTACATAGATTTATTACAGGCATTAAGAATTAGTGCCATATTTTTTCATATACTAAATTATAGAAACTTTGGGAAGTAATATATATCATGAAGTCTATGAAGGTATAGCAGGTGATGCATCAGACAGAAAATAGATCGAAAGATGAAATAATAAACTTAGAAATAATACCATAGGTGTGGTCTCTATACATCCAGGACAAGTTCAAGCAGATTGTGGGTCAAATGATGTAAATGAAACGCCAGAGGATGTAATGGTATTCTTAGCTTCAGAGCAATCAAGATGGCTTACAAGCCAATTATTATATGTAGGAGGCGATTGGAGAATACCACAGTAACTTATATGTAATAAATTTATTCAATAGGATCATGGATTAGACTAATACGAAAGTATAAGGATAGGGTTTTGTTTAATACCGGAGTAGATGTTTGTAAAATACAGGAATAGTAAACTGTACTGTAAAAAAAAATGATAAATATATAGATTTAGAACTTTATTCAAAACTAGCTACTTAATTGAATCAGTGATCTAAAAAAGTTAATTACTAGAATTAAGTTATAGAATTGACGATGATCACTCTTTGTAATACTACTTTCTGAGATGTGTAGGAGCTTATTATGAGTGAATATTTATTTGAACAATTATCAGTTAATCATCAAGTGGAAGTGATTAGAATATTTAATTTTTATATTAAAGAGAGTACAGACGCTTATCGTGCAGAAGTTGCAGAAATAGCTAAATAATTTTTTGATCATTAGAGAATGATAGATTAGTTTTTAATGTCTGTAACCATCAGTAAATAATACAAATGAAGTTTTCTGATTATGAAAATATGGTTCATCCGTTGTTTAAAAATATCCATAGAACCATGATATTATAGAAACATACTGATATTTGTATCAATTGTTACATTTGCATTCCTCAATTTATTTTATATTCATCTAGGAATAAGGGAGTACAGATGTTTAAATTATTTGATGAGTTAACTTATGCACCAGATCAGGTGCGGGAAATTATTAAAAACTATAGAAGCAGTATTATAGATTCAGTAGAGTTTTCAGCTAAATTGAAGTTATATGGAGCCTATGTTAACCGAAATTCCAATCTGGAGCTGTTTACTTTACGAACCAGGATTCCCGGTGGAATAATTTCTGCAGATCAGTTACGGGGAATAAATGAAATTAATAACAGTTACTCAACTCTGAATTTCCATATTACTACCAGGCAGAATATTCAATTTCAAAAAATTAAACTTGATGATATACCAAACATTTTAGAAGAACTTCTAGAATTAGGTATTACAACAAAGGCTGCTGCAGGAAAAGTTCCACGAAATATTGTAGCTCCACCTCTGGCAGGAATCGAAATAGATGAACCGTTTGATATTTCACCCTACGTTCTATCAATTACTGAATCCCTTTTACGGGATGAAACAAACTTTACTCTACCAGCTAAGTTTCAGATATCAATTTCTAATAATATAGAAGATCACTCCAAAGCAAAAATGGCAGATATTGGTTTTATTGCAGTAACGAGAAATGGTAAAGCCGGATTCGAAGTTTATGGCGGTGGTGGTCAGGGTTCCTATGTTAAATTAGGTATTAAATTATTGGATTTTGTTAATGAAAACACTGTTTTACACTGTATTGAGGCCATGAAAGAGGTTTTAATTACAGAGAATGAACATAAAAATGCAAAAAAAAGAACAAGATTCATAGCTAGAAACCTTGGAGATGATTCTTTTAAAGAACTTTTTATAGACTGTTTTAATAGAAGATTAGATATAAACAGACTTTCAGATTTAGATATAGAAAAATACAGGTCTGAATATATTGAAACAGAAGGCGAAACTATAGAATTTGATAATAAAATAATTTTCGAAACCCGGGTAAAGGGTCGGTATGCTGTAAATATTCAGCCTGAGAAAGGAAATATAACTTCAAAAGAGCTTACAAAATTACTAATTTTTATTGATACTCTGGATTATACTCCTTCAATAAGACTGTCCCATGATCAGGGATTTTTCATTAGGGAGTTATGTGGTAAGGATGTAGAGAGACTTAATTATATATCCCATGATTTTCTAAGAAAAAACAAGATGAATAACATTGTCTCATGCCCAGGTAGCAATACATGTAGGATAGGTATAACAGATACCGGGGCTTTAACAGACAGAATTAAACATAAGTTCCAAAATGAATCGACAACAGTAAAGATGGCCCTGCCTGAAATTTATATTTCCGGTTGCCCTAATGCCTGTGGAAGTCATCACCTTGGTAACATTGGTCTCTATGGTTTCTTAAAAAAAGATGGTGATCGGTTTCTTCCTCTATACAAAGTTATGTTTGGAGGTAGAGGTACCGGATCAAGTTTCAATTTAGCCAAAGAAGTTGCAACACTACCTGTTAATAATGTTAGTTGTTTTTTAGTGGATCTTGCAAAATTAAAAGTTAAAAACGGTATCTCTGATTTTAATGATTTTATAGAAAAAAATTCAAAAGAGATTGATTCCATCATATCCAAGTATACAGAGTTCATATTCTTTGAAGATTCTGATAGACATTATAAAGATGTGGGATCTTCAGAACTGTTTAATCCACGGAAGAGGGCATAACCTTAGTATATAAATAGCAATATTATTCCATATCTGGGGATATTTGAAGAGAATGGGTATATTAAAGGTTGGATTCATTTCTTTATTGCAAACAGAGTCGCTTCTCCTTCATTTATAGAGATTGCAGGCTTAGTTGTTTCATCTAAATTTCGTAGAAATGGAATTGGAAAAGAACTAGTCTGTTATGCAATTAGATGGGCAAAAGAAAGGGATTTAAAGACACGAGTACGTTGCAATTCAAAAAGAATGGATACTCATGAGTTTTATGAAGCAATAGGTATTTTTGAAACAAAAGAACAGAAAATATTTGAAATCCAATAAAATATTTCATCGTATGTTGAAAACTAAAGATAATATGGAACATCACGGTATCTTCGGCATTGGCACATTATTATGATTAACTATAAATATTTGAAAGCGTCACTTACAGAACCCATAATATCCTAAGACGAAGGAACTAAAAATAACTAAAATGTAATTTACATCTTCATTAAAGAATAATTCTAATAAGTTTTGGTGCTGAATAAGGATACAAGTACATTGATATAGAATTCTCTGCTGACAGGTGTCTTTTTTTTGATTTTTCATGATAAAAAAGGATTATACCGGAATAATTTTAAAAGCTAAATTCAGACCGGCTTACAAGGGATTAACAGGATAATTAGAGTAAAAACATCAAAAAAAAAGCATAAAGAAAAAAATATTTGACATACTCTTAGGCTTGTATTATATATTTTAAAGATGTCCATGGTTTTGCACCAAAATGAGTACTTTTTTTAACAATTTTAGCAAACGATTTATTTATTGTTGCGGTATAAGTTATCACATGCTATTATGATGACAACGAAGGACATTGGGACTGAAAGGTATCTTGTATTATTTTTTATGGATTGTTTTCAGCAGAATGACAACGTATGACAATTACTGCTGAAAAAATATAGTAGTTCAATTTGTCTGCTGTTTTAAATTATTAAATAATGCTATAGCCGGGTTGCGGTATGCATTAAAAATAAAGAGGAGGCTTTTCTATGAGAAAAGTTCTAGTTACTTTAGTTATGTTGTCTTTATTGACAACAGGTTTTTTGTTTGCAGGTGGTCAGGAAGAAGTAGAAGCAGGTATGGATGCTCCAACTTCCTTGATTGTATCGTCTAGGCTCTGGTCTCCAGCAGCAGAACAGAATTTTCTTTACGATGAAGTTTTTCCTGAATTTGAAATGGAAAACAATGTTGTTGTGAAATTTGAAATACTTGATGATACAGTACTTCTAAAAAGAGCAAAACTTCAGGCTGAAACAGGAAGAGTTACAACTGATGTTGTTATTGCACACAATGGAGTAATGGATCAGTGGATCACAAACAAGTATGTTGAAGAACTTCCAGTATCAGAATGGAAGGGACGAACATTTTCTGCAGCTTTTATGGATAGTATAGCGTCTGGTGGTAAAACCTATTTTGCTCCAGTTGGTGGTGATGTTTATCTGCTTCTTGCAAATAACAAAGCTCTAAAATATCTTCCTGCCGGTGCAGATGTTCAAGATATAACCTGGGAACAATATATTGACTGGGCAGTTGCAATTGCAGAAGGTGAAGGTGAAGGTAAAACTGCAGTAACAGGTGTACCTATGAAATCACTTATTTATATGTATGGTGGAATGTTTCTTTCCTATGGTGGTGAATTTCCTGTAATTAACTCTCCTGGAGCTCTTAAAGGATGGGAATTACTTACTAAAATGAATAAAGCTTATTCTCCTACAGTTATGACATACGATAATGTTACTGCTCCAATGAAAAGTGGTGAAACATGGCTAACAGTAGCTCACATGGCAAGAACAGGTGAAGCTTACAGATCTAATCCATCTAACTATGTTATAGCAAAAGCACCAAAGGGACCTAAAGGTATTGGTTCAATTGCTGGTGTAAGTGGATTTGGTGTACCAGTAGGTGCAGAAAACAGAGATCTTGCAATTAAGTTTATCGAGTTTATGACTAGACCTGAAATTGCAGTAAAAGTTGCAAGAGGAACAGGTGGATTCTTACCTCCAATAGATGAAGCAATTGCAGTTCTTGGTGATTCTCCAGTTGATGAAGTTATCAAGAAAGGTGTTATGGTTCTTCAAACAGGTGTTGTATCTGGTGTTCCAGGTAGTGCTTATACATCTTGGGGTGCTGTAAAACAAGTCTATGATGATGTTTTTAGAGATATGATTATTGGTACTGGTGTATATGATAAAGCTATGCTAGATGCCGCTCAGGCAAAATTAGAAGCATTAAAAAAATAAATAAATTGGCGGCCGGTTATACCGGCCGCTTTTATTAGTAGGTGAATTATGACTATATCAAAACCACAATTATTACTTAAAAAGGAAACCAGAAAGAAGATGGTACCGTATCTGCTTATAGCACCGGTAGTAATCTATTATTCAATGTTCTGGTTGTTCCCTGTAATTAATGCAATTATTGAGAGTTTTAAAAATGTAGATGGAAATTGGACATTCTCAAACTATGTTCATATTTTTAAGGATCCTGTATTTTATGCAGCACTTACCAACACAGCTTTTTTGGTAATATTCTCAGTTACAATTGAATTCCTTCTGGCCTTTGGCCTTGCACTGTTAATTAATACAAAGTTTAAGGGTTCTTCCATGTTCCTGTTTCTTGCAATGATTCCAATGGCACTTCCTGCTGTCGCAGTAGGGGCTATGTGGTCTTCAGGCTTGGCGACAAGGGGCTGGCTAAACAGTTTTTTAATGCACTTTGGGATTATTGATGATGCAAGTAAAATTCTATTCCTTGCAGGAGATAAGATGTCAACCTTGTGGCTTGTCATTATTATTGACGCATGGACAGTTATACCTTTTGTTATGATTATTCTCCTTGCAGGTCTTCAGGGTATTGGTGAAGATGTAAGAGAAGCAGGAGCTGTTTTTGGTGGAACAAAACTCCAAATTCTACGGAAGATAACAATTCCAATGTTAAAACCAACAATAACTACAGCAATGATATTAAGAATAATTTCAGCAATTCAAATTTGGCTTATTATTGTAATGTTATACGGATTTAACAGATTACCAGTACTGCTTGAACAGGTAGTTCTTAATTATGATCAACTTGGTGCGGAAAAATTTGAACGTATTGGACTGGCTCTTTCCGTAATTGTGGCAATTATAGTATCTGCTGCTGCCGTTTTATACTTGAAAGTATCCGGCTCATTTGAGAAAGAGGAGAAACAGGATGAATAATGTTTTAAAACGACAAATAAGAAGATCTGCAAAACGAACTTCTTTATATATAGTGCTAGTAGGAATAGCATTTATAATTATTTTTCCTGTATTTTTTCTTTTTTCTTTTTCATTTATGTCAGACTATGAAACATATTCCGAATGGCCAAAACCTCTGGTACCATCTTTCAAAGCCAATTTTATGATTGATAAAGATACAGAGGGTTACCATCTATTTATATTTAATAAATCTGAAGATGCATTTATGGCCTTTGGTCCTCTTGTATTTAATAACAGTGAAGATGATGTTGATAAACTTCGAAAATTTATTAAAAGACAGTCAAACTGTAATATATCCAGCCAGAGAATTGTTGAATATCTTGAGGTTGTCGATAGTGAATCTAGGGTGGAATTTTCTTTAAAAAAGGATCTTCTCGCTAATTATATACTGTTTTTTAAAGTAGTTAACCATGCTCCACAAGCTGTACTAAACAGCCTGATGGTTGCGGGGGCAACAATTCTTATATCCCTTACTATAGGAGGCATGGGAGGTTACGCCTTTGCCAGGTATTTCTTTAAAGGAAAGAGTATTCTTAAACTAAGTGTCCTGTTTGTTAGAATGTTCCCGGCAGTTTCACTAGCCATCCCTATGGTTATTATCCTGGCGAAGATGGGGTTGTATGATCAACCTCTTGGGCTCTCTTTAGTTTACTCTGTTGGTCAGATATCTATGAGTATCTGGATAACAGCTAGTGTATTCATGGCTATCCCTGTTTCATTAGAGGAAGCTGCAATGATTTTTGGAACATCAAAGGTAGGAGCTTTCTGGCATGTAACTCTACCTCTTGCCTTACCAGGCCTAGCTGCGTGTGCTATGTACTCATTTATAGGGTCATGGAATGAAGTAATTGCTGCAGTTGTTTTAACCCAGTTCAATCCAACATTTCCAGTTGTTGTTTATAAAGCACTTGTAGGATCTCAGGGACAGATTAATCTGATTACAGCAGGAAGCGTTGCTCAGGCTGTACCAGCAATTGTATTTACACTGATAATAAGAAAATACATCATCCAGATGTGGGGTGGAGTAAAGGTTTGATAGGAGATAAAAATGGCAACACTGGAATTAAATAATATTGCGAAACGCTTCACAAAGAAAGTTTGGGGAGTAAAAAAGATGGATCTAAAGGTAAATGACCAAGAATTTATCGTTCTCCTTGGTCCCTCAGGTTGTGGAAAAACAACAACCATGAGAATGATTGCCGGTCTTGAAGAAGTGACAAAAGGAACCATTTTACTCGATGGAAAAGATATAACAGATATTCCTCCTAGAGAAAGAGGAATAAGTATGGTATTTCAAAACTATGCAATCTGGCCTCATATGACAGTATATGATAATATTGCTTTTTCATTAAAATTAAAAAAAATGCCTAAAGACATGATTCAGAAACGTGTTCAGGAAACAGCTGACATGGTTAAAATAGGGGAACTATTAGAACGACTTCCTTCCCATATTTCAGGAGGACAGCAGCAGCGAGTTGCACTAGCAAGAGCTCTTGCAGTAAAACCAAAATTGTTTCTTATGGATGAACCATTGTCAAACCTAGATGCAAAACTTCGTGTTACTATGCGTACAGAATTAAAAGCGATTCATCAACAAACAGAAGCTACCTCTATTTTTGTTACCCATGACCAGTCGGAAGCAATGAGTATGGCTGACCGGATTGTAATAATGAAAGACGGTATAATTGTGCAAATTGGTACCCCTGATGATGTTTATTTTAGAAGTGCAAATATGTTTGTTGCAGGTTTTATTGGAACTCCTCCATCAAATTTCTTTAATGTAACATGTAATTTTGATCGAGATACAATATATCTAAAACATTCTCATTTCACACTTGAACTAAACTCCGAGAATTTCACGGAATTAAAAGTATATAATGGAAAAGAGATTGTTCTTGGTGTTAGACCCGAAGATCTTCTTATTGCCCAGGATAATAAGGCTGTATTTAGTGAACAAGTTCTAGTAGTAGAACCTCAGGGTTCCCATCAGGTTGTTGCCTTAAATTTAAGTGAAACTATAGTAAAAATGATAGTCTCTGCTGAAACTAAAGTAAAACCAGGGGATAAAATAGGACTTGGATTTAATATAAAAAGAATACACTTTTTTGATTCAGAAACTGAGAATAGAATTGCTCTAAAAAGTGAGAATGGAAATTAATATGCCGATGAAACTGAAAAGAATTTCCAAAACACCACTGATGTCCCCTGTAAAAAATAATCCTTGGGAAGCGTCAGCTGTATTCAACTGTGCGGCAATCTATGACAATAACAAGGTTCACATGATTTATAGAGCCACAGACATTGCCTCTAGTGGGAAAGATGGCCCTTTTATTAGTAGGTTAGGATATGCTGTGAGTGATGATGGAATTCACTTTGAAAGAAATAATACACCACTATTAACCAACGAAGGGGAGCAAGAACTTAGGGGACTTGAGGACCCACGGATTGTAAAAATTGATGATACATTTTACATGATGTATACAGGATACCGTGGGAAAACTCCCGGGGATTATAGGATATGTCTAACATCTTCAAAAGATCTTAAAACATGGAAACGTCATGGTATTGTATTAGATGAACCAAACAAGGATGCATCACTCTTTCCGGAAAAAATTGACGGCAGATTCTGTATGTTCCATCGAAGAAGCCCAGATATATGGATTGCATATTCAGATGACCTGAAGAATTGGACAGATCATACTAGGGTCATGGAACCTGTACCTACCTCAAATTGGGAAAATTTAAAGATTGGAATTAGTGGTCCACCAATAAAAACAAAAGAGGGTTGGGTTCTTATATATCACGGTGTAAATAAAGACCATGTTTATACCCAAGGTATAGCTCTACTGGACCTTAAAGATCCGTCTAAGGTTATATCAAGACAAGTTGAACCTATACTTGAACCTGAACTTAAGTGGGAAAAAGAGGGTCACGTTCCAAATGTTGTTTTTTCATGTGGGCAGGTGGAGATCGAAAATAAAATACTGGTCTACTACTGTGGTGCAGATACTGTTATCTCTGCTGCAGAGATAAATAAAAAAGATATTATTTTTTCTTAATAGCTAATTGTCATCTTATAAGGGGTTGGAGGTAGTATTATGAATATAGCACTTTGCCATTTCCGTGTTGGTGAAACCGATGGAGTTTCACTAGAGATGGATAAATGGAAGTTAATTTTAGAGAGATTAGGTCATAACGTTTTTTTTCTTGCAGGAAGTCAGGGAACATCCCAGGCATATATAATTGAAGAACTTCATTATGCTCACCCTATAAATGATAAAATAGTAGAAAATGCCTATGTAGAACTTAAAGATTATACTGAATCCCAATTAATGAAAGAAATTAACGATCTTGCATCAAAAATTGAAAAAAAACTAATTGGTTTTATTAGAGATAATAACATCGATATTGTAGTTCCAAATAATATCTGGTCTTTAGGGTGGGGCTTATCAGCTGGTATTGGTTTCTCTAATGCAATAATGTTAACAAGAACCATGTGCATAGTACATCATCATGATTTTTATTGGGAACGCGAGAAATATTCAAATCCCACATGTTCTGGAATTAAAGATCTATTAAACAGATATTTTCCTCCTAAGGCACCTTTTATTAAACATTGTGTAATAAATAATATTGCAAAAGAAGAGATAAAAAAAAGAAAAGATATTGATGCTGCTGTTGTTCCAAACGTATTTGATTTTAGTGCTGATCCATGGATTAAGGATGAATATAACGAAGACTTTCGAAGGTCAATTGGTATCGATAAAAATGATATACTACTGCTTCAGGCAACAAGAATAACTGAAAGAAAGGCTATTGAGGTTGCAGTAGATGTTGCATCTGGGTTGAATAATAATTTAAAAAATTCAACTTTGACACTGTATGATGGTAGAAAATTTACTTCTAGAAATAAAGTTGTATTAGTTTTAGCTGGTTTAACTGAATCAGAAAATGAATATACAGAAAAATTAATTAAAAAAGCAAAAAATAACGGTTTGGAACTGGTTTTTTGTAATGAGGTAATAAAACATTCTAGATGCACTATTAATAATACAAAACAATATAGTTTATGGGATGTTTATGTACATGCCGATTTTATTACCTATCCAAGCATACTAGAAGGGTGGGGTAACCAGTTCTTAGAAGGAGTTTTTGCTAAAAAACCGATATTAGTTTTTGAATATCCTGTTTATAAATCAGATATCAGGCGGCATAATTTTAATGTTGTTTCTCTTGGTGATACTTATAGTTATACAAAAGAACAACTAGTCCAAATAGATCAAAATATAATAGTTAAAGCAGCAAAAGAGATGGAGTTTTTATTAGTAGATAATAAATTAAGAACTGATAACAGTTCTAAGAACTATGAAATAGCAAGTAGGGAGTTTTCTTATGATAGTTTACAACGAATTCTTGAACATTTATTTTAATAACTATAGTATGACTCGTATATGAAAAAGGTGATGATGTCTGATATAGCCCGGCTTTCTAATGTTTCATTAAAGACGGTTTCTAGAGTAATTAATAAAAGTCCTAATGTTAGTGATGTAACGAAAAAAAAAGTTATGGATGTAATTGAACGTGAAGGATATATGGTAAACGTTGCCGCTCAGGGACTTAGGGGTAGAAAAACCAAAACAATTATCGTGTTTTTTGATAAACACGGTGGAAACTATTGGAATATTTGGCACAATACAATCATCAACGTTATTATTAACGAATCAAAAAAAACAGGGTATAAAATTGTTATATCACCATCTTCCGCATATGGTGTAATAGGTGACGAAACCGATGGTTTTTATCTACTTAAAAGTGGGTTGGCCGATGGTGCCATTATATTTGATAATAAAGAAAATGATGTTCGTATAAAGTATCTATCTGAAAATGGGATTCCCTATGTCATCGTTGGTAAGGAAGATAAGTTAGATAATAGTTATTACATTGATATGGATAACTATAAAGTTGGTTTTATTGGTGGAGAATATTTAGTAAAGAAAAATTTTAAGTCTATCATTCAGTTTGTTGGTGCTGAAGAATTTATTGTTAATCAAGAAAGGGTTAGAGGATTTAAAGACTCTGTTTCAAACTGTTCTATAAAAAGTGAAGTCTATTTTGAAATAGATAGTATAGAAAAGTCTTATCAAAAAGCTGGAGAATTGTTAGATCAGAAAAAACTAGATGCTTTTTTTGTATCTGGAGATGAGAGAGCCTTAGGCGTTTATAAAGCTATTTTAGAACGAAATCTTAAAATCCCTGAAGATGTTGCTGTTTTGGGAGTAGATAATATTTATCTATCGGAATTTATTCATCCGGCATTATCAACTATTGACCAATTTACAACCATATTAGGTCAAAAAACTTTACATATGTTGGTGGACCTTTTAACTGAAAACTCAATACCAGAGAAGCACATTCTAATAGAACCTCAGATTATTGAGAGAGCTTCTACTTAAGTATATAAATATCGAATAATATTTTGATATTGAATTAAAATGACAACGTAAGCCATTAAAGGTTTTATTTGTTACATGTTAAGTTGGTAAAGCTTACAATTACTATTGTTGGGAGACAAAATGAATAAGTTAACTAAAAATATAAAATTATTAGAAAAAGTTAGATATATAAATAAAAGATACGCGACAGATATTATAGATGGAATAGGTCAATTAGAAAAAAAATACTCAAATTATAAAACAGAGCATAAAGAATGGGTCAATGAAAACGATGTTATGCTGATTACTTATGGTGATTCTATAATTAGAGATGGAGAAACACCACTACAAACTCTAAAGAAGTTTTTTGATGAGAACGGTCAAAATGCACTGAATGCCATACATCTATTACCATTTTATCCATTTACTTCTGATGACGGATTTTCAGTAGTGGATTATTTAAAAGTAGATAAAAAGCTGGGAGACTGGAAAGATATAAAAAGTATTTCAGAAAACTATGACTTAATGTTTGATGCCGTAATTAACCATATTTCATCAGAGAGTGAATGGTTTAAAGGATATTTGAATGGAGAGCAGAAGTATCTTGATTATTTTATAGAGGCGGATCCAAAACTTGATTATTCGACCGTGGTTCGTCCAAGAGCACTTCCACTGTTATCAAAATATGAAACAAGTAGAGGTGAAAGATCAATCTGGACAACTTTTAGTAGAGATCAGATAGATTTGAATTTCAGATCAAAAAATCTAATTTTAGAAATAATCGAAATATTAATAAAATATGCAATAAATGGTGCGAGATATATCCGCTTAGATGCTATTGGATTTCTTTGGAAAGAATTAAACAGTACATGTTTACATCTAGATGAAACACATGAAATCATTAAAATCATAAGAATAGTATTAGATGAAATAGTACCAGGAACAATTCTGATTACAGAAACAAATGTACCACATATAGAGAATATTAGTTATTTTGGAAATGGTTACGATGAAGCACAGATGGTATATCAATTTCCACTGCCTCCACTAACTTTACATACTTTTATAGAAGGTAATTCAACAAAAATTCTAGGGTGGATAGATTCGCTAAAAAGTACCACAGATACTACAACTTATTTTAACTTTTTAGCCTCACATGATGGAATAGGGTTGCGCCCTGTCCAAGGCATACTATCACAATTTGAAAAGAATAAAATTGTAGATACAGTTCGTAGCCGAGGAGGAAAGGTTAATTATAGAACACTCAGTGATGGGTCAAAAGAACCTTATGAATTAAATATTACTTTTGTAGATGCTTTAACAGATTTAGAAGACTCTGATGAAATGAGAGCTAAAATATTTTTAGCATCTCAAGGTATCTTACTCTCTGTTGCAGGAGTGCCTGGAATTTACATTCATAGTTTATTAGGTTCTAGGAATTATGATAAGGGTGTTGCAGAATCAGGTATTAATAGAAGAATAAATAGAGAAAAATTAAACCTTGATCTGTTAAAAAATGAGTTAAAGGATAATTCCCTCAGACAAAGAATTTTCTACCCATATCTAGATTTAATAAATATTAGAAAAACATCTAGCGCATTTTCTCCAACAAGTGTTCAAATATCACTGTTTATACACAGTAAACTTTTTACAATTATCCGTCATGATGTAGATAAAGACGAAAAAATATTAGTTGTTATAAATATTTCAAACGAGATAGTAGAAGCATTACTACCGTTTACTGGTTATGATTTGATTTCAACAAAAGAAGTAGATATGAACATAAATGTTAAACCATATCAGATCTTATGGATAAGGAAATAATATAAGAATATAGAATAACAAAATTTTAATTATAGAGGTCAATTATGAATGAAAACAGACAAAAAGTAATGCTCGCTCACTACAGAGTTGGAATGACCGATGGAGTATCTTTTGAAATAGAAAAACGTATGGATATTCTTAACGAACTTGGATTTGAATCATTTTTGGTTTCAGGACCTAAAAGCAAAAACTCAGATCATATTATTGAGGCTCTTAATTTTGATAGTCCTCAAATAGCCTCATTAACACATAGGTTTTTTGATCAGAATATAGAAGAACAGGTAATCCCTTCTCTGTTAGAAGAGCTTAATCAGGTTAGTTCACACATAAAAGAGTCTTTAAGGGAAATTATTGAAATTGAAAAGCCAGATTTTCTTTTTCTACATAATATATTCAGTCACGGCCGGCATATTGCTGCAGCAAAAGCTTTCTATGAAATTATTCAAGAGTATAAAATCCCAACTCTGGGTATGCATCATGATTTTTATTTTGAACGACCTGTATATACAAACGTAACTCATCCTAAACTATTAAAATACCTTGATACTTATGTTCCTCCAGTTTCACCATATATAAAACATGCTGTTATAAATACTATGACACAGGGAACTTTTCTGGAAAGAAGGGGACTTAAGGCACAAGTAATTACCGATACATTTGACTTTGCACAGAAACCATGGCAAAAAGATGAATATAATAGTGGATTAGTCGAAACATTTAGCACTTTAGGTATATCATCTGATGATATAACTATTTTACAAGCGACACGGATTGTCTCAAGAAAAAGCATCGAGTTTACAATTCAGCTTGTTAAGTATATGAATGAAAGCCACTTGCTTAAAGACTATATAGATAAGGATTTATACAACGGTAAACAAATCTCAGATAAAAGTAAAATTCATCTTTTAATTGTAGGTTATGCAGAAGACGACGGACTTGAATATTTAGAGGAGTTAAAATCTATATCTAGTGGATTAACCTATATTCACTTCTTAAGCGATATAATACATGCTGAAAGAGGTCATGAAGATGGACAGAAGCAATATAGTTTATGGGACTGCTATTCCCATGTGGATGTTGTTAGCTACCCAAGTACATATGAGGGCTGGGGTAATCAGTTTATAGAAGCTGTTTTTGCTAGACTACCAATTATATGTTATGAGTATCCAGTCTTTAAAACTGATATAAAACCATTTGAATATAACTATATTACTATGAACGATAAGTTTGAAAAGAATAGTGATTATAGGCACATAAAAACTTTGAGTTTAGATCAAATTTGTAAAACTGCTGATAAGTTATTAAAATGTCTATTTGATAAAGAAACAAACAAACTATTAGATGAAAACTTTAAGATTGGCCAAAAATACCACTCATATGACTCCTTGAAAAAAAATCTAAAAGAGGTATTCCAAAGTTTAAACAGGATGAAATAGGACTATATGGCACCAACATATCAGAAAATAATTAATGCAATTCAGACAGATCAATTTAATGGTGAAATTGAATAATAGTAATAATTACATGACATTTAGTAAACTAGACTTGACATATAGTCGATTAGGGATTACATTGAATGTAAAGTTTGATTTACATTAGGAGAATTAAATGTCTATTCAGGAAAAAAAAATTATTGTTAATATTGTTGGTACAATTGCTATCTATACAGCTTATTGTATGTATGTAAAAGGTTTCTTTCTTAATGGAATGGAACATGATCTGCAATTATGGGGGAAAACTATACTGATTTTTATACCCATAGCGATAGGTGTTAAAATATTAACCCTTATTATCTTTTTTATTATTAATGCAATCGTTACTAATGGTGAAGAGATAGAAGATATAGAAGATGAAAGAGATAAGCTGATTTCCAGTAAAGGTAATAATATTGGTTATATTATTGTAGGTGCCGGTTTTCTGTTTTCTATTGTCTCTTTAGTTATAGCTTGGCCAATATATATCATGATTAACATTATGTATCTGTTTTTTAATCTCGCAGATATCTCATCTGATATTACAAAGATTGTTTTATATAGAAAAGGGGTATGAAAATGGGGAAAGAACAGATACATAACAACATCCGTAAACTGCGTTTTAATACGGATGAGATGACCCAGAAAGATTTAGCAGAAAAAGCAGGTGTTTCAAGACAGACTGTTGTTGCCATGGAAAAAGGAAAATATTCACCTTCCTTGGAACTTGCATTTAGAATATCTAAAGTTTTTAATGTTCCACTAGAAGGTGTATTTTATTATGAAGATAAGGAGATAATATAAATGATATTAAGGGGGTAGTAAGAAGTATACAATAGTTATTTCTGAACCTTGATTTTGCACTGGTTTTTAAATTCCGTTGGAGTTACTCCGGTATACTTCTTAAATATTCTTGCAAAATAGTGTGGGCTGTTAAAACCAGTACTATATGTAACCTCTTTAATACTAATTCTATCATCTTTTAATAGATCTTTAGCTTTGTTTAATCTACACTCATTTAGTATATCTGAGAAGTTTTTTCCTGTCTGTTTTTTTAAAACTTTACATAAATGAAAGGATGAAACTTTAAGGTGTATGGCAAGTTCTTCCAGAGTGAAATTATCAGTGTAATTTGTCTCTATATATTGTATCGCATCCAATACAATAGAGTTATGTTTAGACTCATTATTAGATGAAATCTTAATTATAATGTGATCAATACTATTTTTGAAATAACCCTTTAGATATTTTAGTTCACCTGTGGAAAGCAGGTACTCTCTGCTAAAAGTTATCTCATTTATTAGATTCATATAAGGTAGTCTATTTGATATTTTTTGTTCAATAAGTATTATTGCTTGATAAGAGTATTGATGCATAATTGCCATTGATTGGTTTGAACTACTTAAATCTATAAAAAAGGAATCTATTAAAGCATCTACTTCAGAAGTATTATTAGATATAATATTTTCTACTAAGCCATCTACATAATTTTGTAGAGAAAAAGACTTTTTTATATTCTCACCTTTCATATATTCCAAAACAACTAACTTTTTGCCTGAATATTTACCATATTTAAAACATTTTATTGCTGTGTGATATGATTGAACTAGATTATTAAGATTATCAACATCTTCACCGGCACCAATAACATAATCTGTGCGTATATTGTTATTAAGGTATATTTCAAGTTTTTTCATTATTATATTAGATGAAAAATCAGTCCCATTTTCTTCTGAAAATATGATAAAAACAATTAAGTTATTAGAAATATCTGAAATAGCACGTATTCCTAATTTTGTGAATTGAATCTCAAGTCTATCAATAAACACTGTATTATCAGATCTATATTCGCAAACTAAAACAAAAGCTCTAAGGGGGCTAAAATTTAAATGCCGGAACATAGTAGCATAATCCTCAGTGTCTTTTCCTTCAATCAACATGTTAATAATATCCGCCTCAATAATAGGTCGTATTTTATCTAATTTACTATTTAATTTTTCTAATGATTGCATAGACTCTAGTTCTAGATCAATTCTTTCCATTACACTAACAAAAGTTGATTTTATACTTTCTATTCCTGTAGGTTTTAATATGAAGTCTTCAACTCCTAACCGAATTGCACTTTGTGCATATTCAAATTTATTATAAGACGTTACAATTATAAATTTTGCTTCAACCTTTTCTAGTAACATCTGTTGAATTGTTTCCAAACCATTAATTCCCGGCATATTTATATCAATAACAATAATATCAGGTTTCTTTTTTTTTGCCAGATCTATGGCTTCATAGCCATTTTCAGCTTCACCTACTACATTAATTATACCAGGGTAATTCTCCTGTATAATCATTCTCATAGCTTCTCTTTCAATAGGTTCATCATCAACTATTAGTGCATTATACATAGGTCACCGGTATATCAAGCATAATAACAGTTCCACATTCCGGATTACTGTCTATAACAAATAAATAATCAGATGAGTAAAACAGTTTTAACCTCTCTTTTATATTTGATAATCCGAGGCTGCCTTTTTTAGAGGAAATATAACCAATGTTATTCAGTTTGTTTAACAATTCTTCATCAACTCCTATTCCATTATCTTCAATGGAGATAATAATTCGATCATTGTTTCGCCATATTTCAATATCTACTATTCCGTTTCTTATTTTATCTTTTAAACCATGAACTACACAATTTTCAATAATAGGCTGGAGAATCATTCCTGGAATAATAATATTATCAAATTCTTCGGTATGTTGAATCGAAAAAGATATTCGACCACCAACTCTACGCCTCTGTATATCAAAATAATTTTTAACACAATTTATTTCCAATGCTAAATTTGATTTTTTTGTGCACATCTCCATACTGTACCTTAGAAGATTCGCTGTACTGACCATAAGTTCACTTGTTTTGTGAGCTCCTTCTATATATGCAAGTTTTGATATCATGCTTAGGGTATTAAATAGAAAGTGGGGATTCATCTGCCCCTGAAGGACCAGAAGTTTTGTTTCTGATAATAGTCTTGTCATTTTAAGATTATCATTCTCTTGGGTTATTAACTGTTGTTCGATCTTGGATTTTTCCTTTATTTTTTTTATATAGTCATGGAGATTTTCTGCCATATCTTCGAAAGCTGTAATAAGAATATTAATTTCCGAGTTATTACTGCTAATATTTTTTATTATAAACTGTCCATTTTTAATTAATTGAATATTTTTAATCATGACCTCAATTGGACCGGTTATTCCTCTAACAGAAGTGACAGAAAAAATACCCAATATAATCAAAAGTATAAAAAATATGAATATGGATATAAATAAGTTTAATCTGCCTGATCTATAAACTAATTCTTGATCTTGTTTCATCTGTTTAGTTAGAATTTTTGTAAATTCCTGATTTGTTTCCTGAATCAACTGATTTAATCTATCAACAGTGTCATAATCATCCTGGGGTAAATATTCATTATTTAGACCTATTATTTTATTAACTTTCTCTGAATATGTTTGAATCATATTTTCTAAGAGTCCAAACCGGAAACTAAATTTGGAATTATAAGAATTTCTTAACCTGGTTATTATCAAATGAGTATTTTCTGAATGTTCAAGGTAATTATCAAACTCTTTATGATTGTTAGAGTATATATAGTTTTTCATCGAAGCATTCATTAATTCACACTCATTATAGAACTGCTCCAAATCATTATAGTTATTAAATGTACTTCTATAAATTTTATATGAAAGATAACTTTGTGTATAACTAATTATTATTACGCTTAATACAAGAATGAATATCACCAGAATGAATCTGACTATTTTAGTCTTAATACTCATTTTATCCCGATTATTCATTCTCATATACTCCCTAATCATATAAATATCATACAATAAATTATCGAACTAAATTAACGTCTCTAACAGCTTTAGTAAATGCTTCTATATTTTCTTGTTTTACATCTGGAGGTAGAGCACATCCTGAACCTATCACCAGACCACCTTCTTGAAAAATATCGAGGATACGTTTTGTTTCATTATAAACATCAGTAGGCGAACCAAAACAAAATATTCCAGCTGGGTCTATAGGTCCAAACATTGTTGATTTTCCTTTTAAAATCTTTTGTGCTCTTCTTATATCAGTTTTGTAATCCACCTCTATTGCTGGGAAACCTGCTTCTACAACATCTTCTAATATATTATCTAAATTCCCACAAATATGACAAACAGTCTGTATCGATTCCTTATTTAAATCTTCCACTAATCTTTTATGGTATGGAAAAGAAAATTCTTTATACATCTCTCTACTTATTAGATCAGGTCCACATGAACTGTCCCCAAAACTTGTTAAATCCGCACCAGCATCACTTATCATTTTATGATATTCTAGATGTACATCGTATGCTCTATCTATCAATAACTTGGTTTTATCTATTGTATCTTCATCCAGTAGATTCATCATAAATTCAGTAATACCAACAGATAACATTGCAAGGGAAAAAGGTCCCTGATCAGCATTTCCTCTAATTAGTAACTCACCTTTTGTTTCATTACTAATATTATTTATTGCTTCAAGCATAATCTGTATTCTATCATATTTTTTAAGACACTCTTTATCCATCGCTTCAATACATATATCAATATTTGTACTAAGACCTGTTGTAACTCTAGCAGGTTCATGTTCAGGTAAATCTACATGTATGCCAATTGCACCAGCCTCCATACAGGTATCAATATCAATTAATACACCATCTAAGCCATATTTTAAAGCATAATCTATATGGGTTCTTGCAATATTCTTTGGACTACTTCTATATTGAGCTTGGGATAAACCTTTCTCTTCTGCTGCTGCCATAAAACTATGAAGCATAGTTGGAACCGGTTTTACATTATTACCACTAATTGTATCTATTATTCTTTTATAACCTGACATTTATTCCCTCGCATTACAAATTTATAATCCCCCTATATGGGGGAAACTATTATTAAAGATCGACTTTTATTTTTAATAAAACATCATAAGATTCAACATTATCTTTTTTTACAAGAATTGTTCCTGCATCATTAAACTTTCTTATTGGAGTTTTGTTTTCAGTAATATTCTGATATAACCAATATGCCGCCTGATAACCATAGTTAAAAAATGATGTTACAACTGTTCCATCAATTCCTCCAGAACGGACTAAATCTAAAGTTTCTTCGATATCATCAACACCGTATACCTTTACTTTGTCTTTAATTCCCATATCTTTAACTACAGAAGCACATGCAGGTCCAGATTCAGCTGCTAAACAGATAGCAACATTAATTTCAGGGTATGCTTTTAGAGTATTTTCCCACTCTGTAGTAGCTTTCATTTTATCAGATTTAGATTCAGATATGTTAACAAGATTGAATTTCCCACCGTGTCTGGCAAAAACTGTTTTTATAGCTTCAATTTGGTCAACTGCAATCTGATAATTTAATGCAGCAACCTGAATTGATACATTCATTTCAGTATCTAATCCTAAAGATTCTGCAGCATCAAGGTATATCGCTTCAGCCTGAACCATAACATCTTTACCAAAAAATGCTAGTTGGCCTTCTGCATCAATAGGAGAATCAACAACAAGAACAGCAATACCCTCATCTATAGCTGCTTGAACAGGGGATGCAGGAACTAACCCCTGAGTAATAATTGCGTCAACTTTCTGAGCTATTGAAGTTTCAATAAGTTTAGCCATCTCTTCAGGTGATACTCCTTGAGGACCAACCCAGTCACCCTTAATATCTAACTCTTTTACAGCTTGGTCAAAACCATCTTTTGCAAGTAACCATACTGGGTGTGCTAGTAGTGGGGATACATATACAAAATGTAATTGATCATCTTCTACCGATTTCTCTTCTTTGTTTCCATTTGCTGATACAAATGATAATGACAATGTTACGAATAACAATACTGCGATAAATTTGTTCATCTCTTTTCCTTCCTCTTCTTTTATTTTAACCCCATTAAATCAATAAAGGGATATTTACGTTCCTGATGAAGCTTTTAATATAGATACTTCGCTAGCTTCTTCCTTGTTCATTTCCGCTTGAACAGTACCTTTTCCAAGGACTACAAAACGGTCACATAGTGCTATCAATTCTGCTATTTCCGATGAGATTACAATTATACTTACACCGTTTTTTGCAAGATCATTTATGATTCTGTAGATTTCAGATTTTGTTCCAACATCAATGCCTCTTGTGGGTTCATCTAGCATCAATATCTTTAGATCTGTTAATAACCATTTTGAAAGAATTACCTTTTGCTGGTTTCCTCCAGAAAGATTAGAGATTAAAGTATCTAACCCCGGTGCTTTTACCCTAAGTAGATCAAAGTAGACTTGAGCTTGTCTTTTTTCTTCATTTCTGTTTATAAATAAAAATCGTTTTATTTTATCAAGAATAGTAATAGTCATATTTTCGCAAATAGACATACAGTGGATAAATCCATTTTTTTTTCTATCTTCGGTTAATAAGCCAATACCATGTTTTTTTGCATCAGTTGTATTTGTTATAGATATCTCACGGTCCTCGATAAAAAGTTTTCCACTGTTTTTGGGTATGCTTCCAAAAATCGCATTTATAGTCTCTGACCGGCCTGAACCAACCAGACCACAAAGTCCTAGAATTTCCCCTTTGTTTAGGCTAAAACTAACGTCTTCGATAATATTTTTACCATATGCTGATGTATGAGGAACCGATAAGTTCTCAACTCTAAATACCTCTTCCCCAATAGTTTTTTCAACAGTTGGATACATAATCTCTAGTTTTCGACCTATCATATCCTCTATTATTAGTTCACTGTTATATACTTCAGACTGTATATACTCACTTATGTAATAACCGTCTCTTAAAATAACCATTCTGTCGCATAGTTTAAAAACTTCATCTAACTTATGAGAAATATAGATACATGAAATACCTTCATCCCTAAGTCCATAGATTATATCCATTAGGTTATCAGCTTCTGTTGCTGTTAAAACCGATGTTGGTTCATCTAGAATCAAAATTGATGGATTCCTGACTAGAGCCCTAGCAATACATATTAACTGTTGTAAAGAAGGACTTAGATTTCTTACAGTTACATTCATATCCAATTCAACATTTAATCTCTTTAGTGCTTGTGTCGCTATTATTTCAGCCTCATTCCAATCAATTAATCCCATTCTGTTCACAGGCATTCTTCCAAGTAGAATATTTTCTGAAACAGAAAGATCCAACTCCAGATTAAGTTCCTGGTATATCATCGCTATACCTTCATTTTCTGAATCTATAGGGGAATTGAAACTTACTTTTTTATCATTTAAATAAATTGAACCTTCAACTTCTGATGCAGGATATAAACCTGACAAGATCTTCATTAAAGTTGATTTACCTGCGCCATTTTCACCCATTACAGCTAAAATCTCTTTTTCATATAGTTTTAATGAAATATCCTTTAAAGCAACTGTTCCTAAAAACCTTTTTGTTATATTTTCAACGGACAGTACTGAATTTCTCTTTGTCATATACTCCCCCTCTATCCTTATCTGTTTTATCAGAACTTAAATCTGAATTCTTAACTGCTTCAGCCATAGATTGAACAGGTTTAGTCTGTATTGATTTCTTTTTCATTAAATTCCGTTTATATTGATCAAGCATTACAGCAAGAATTAATATTGCACCAACAACTAACTGCTGCCAATATACTGAAATACGCATTAGAGTAAGAGAGTTTGTTAAGACCTCCATAAACAGTCCACCTAATACAGCTCCAAATATTGTTCCAGCTCCACCTAAAACAGACGTTCCACCAATAATTGCTCCACAAATAACTGTTAACTCGTAGCCTGTACCAGCTGCAGCTTCTCCGGATCCAAGTCTGGCAGCCATGAATACACCAGCTAATCCAGCTAATGCTGAAGTAATTACATAAACATAAAATTTAGTTTTTTTAGTATTAATTCCTGATATTTTTGCAGCCTCTTCGTTTCCACCAACTGCATATACTGAACGTCCAAAAGTAGTATGTTTTAATATGACATGAAATATTAAAGCTATTGATAAAGCCATAATAACTACTGGTGGTATTATGCCAAACACTTTTTGCTGTTCTATTGCCATAAAACTTTTTGGAAGTGGATATACTGGTACACCTTTAGTTATTACCGATACCAGACCACGAGCTACATATTGCATACCTAGTGTTACAATAAGTGGTGGGATACCAACCTTAACAATGATAAAACCATTAATACAACCTATTCCCGCACCAACTAAAATACCTGCTAAAACTGCAACGTATACTGGGACTCCTGATTGGGCAACCATACCTGCGACTACGCCACCAAGTGCTAAAACAGAACCAACTGAAAGATCCAGACCGGCAGTAATAAGAACTAAAGTCATCCCGGCAATAGCGATTAATGCAAACCCTGATGATCTAAAGATATTAAAGATATTACCACTGGAAATAAAAGTTCCATTTACCGTAGAAACAAACATTACATATACAATTAATGCTATGATAATACTGCTTTCCTGCCTATGTATAAATTTTTTAAAAGTATCTTTTAACTTCGATACTATGTTATTGTCTTCTTTCAAATCAATCCTCCATAATTCATCATGTTTTAATGTTATCCCTAGATTTTTAATGCTGGAAGAGCAAATAATTAGACAATATTGGCATTGTGTGCAGTATATTGTTCAAGATGAATTAGATGTTGCATTGGTATTTTACGTTGATGAATCTGGAAAAAATTATCGAATTCTTTAAAAAAAGAAGATTCTGATATATAATTGTTTATATGATGTAATTGAACGGAGATTCTTAATGAATAAATCACTTAAAGTGACTGTAATAGCTATAACTATTTTACTTCTTTTTCCCGCTGGTTTATCTGCTCAATCTTCTGATATTAACTTTACAGCTGCCCAAAAAAACTGGCTGAAAGAACACCCGGTGATAAAAGTCTCCAACGAAATGGACTGGACACCTTTTAACTTTAACAGAAATGATATACCCCAGGGTTTCTCGATAGATTATATTACATTATTAGCAGATACTATCGGATTTGAAATTGATTTTATCTCTGGTCCGTCGTGGAATGATTTCATGGATATGATTCAGAAAAAAGAACTGGATGTAATTCTAAATATAGCCTATTCAGATGAGAGGGCAGAGTTTATTAATTACACAGAACCCTATTTTGAATTAGCTCCAGCTCTGTTTACCCGTACTGATTACCCCATAATTACTTCAATCAAAGATTTATATGGTAAAAAGTTTGCAGTCCCCGAAGGTTTTTTCTTAGAATCTTATTTTAATGACCATCCCCAGGTGGAATTAGTTAGAGTCCTGGATACCAAAGATGCAATTTTAGCAGTTTCAAACGGCAGAGCCGATGCCATGCTGGATCTGATACCGGTTGTTAATTACTTTATTAATAAGCTTTTTGTTACAAATCTCAAGGCAAGTGGAACTTTAGGTGTGGATGAGGGAAAACCTATTGCGGCACATATTGGAGTTCGTGAAGACTGGGATATTCTACAGGAAATTATTGATAAAGGAATGAAAGCCCTCCCGGAAAACAGACTGCAGGAACTGAAAGAAAAGTGGCTTAGCCATTCAGCATTAAATGAAACTTTAGATTTTAAATCCCTTAATTTAACAGAAGATGAAAAAGTATGGTTGCAGAATCATAAAACAATAAGGTTTAGTGGTGATCCCGCTTACGCCCCTTTTGAATTCTTTAACGATAAAGGCGAATATATCGGGATAGCTGCAGACTATCTAGAATTAATTGAAAGCCGTCTTGGAGTAACCTTCGAACACGTTCCCGACCTTACATGGTCCCAAGCCGTAGAAGCGCTTAATTCGGGCAGTATCGACGTTCTACCTGTAATAACAAATACTGAAGTACGTAGGGAAAATATAATTTTTACACAGAATTACCTCAATTTCCCACAAGTGATAGTGACCATGGATGATTATCCACCAGTTGAGGGTATTATTGATTTTGAAGGTAAGACTTTCGCTGTATCAAAGGGTTATTTAGAAGTTGAGGAGATCGGACGGTTATACCCAGCAGTCGACATGTTTCTTGTGGATAGTACTTATGAGGAATTAGTCTCTGTGGCCACTGGCCTAGCGGATGGTTCACAGGGGAATCTAGCTGTTATCAGTTATCTTATTAATCAAAATAATCTGCTCAATCTTCGTTTTACTATACATTCAGAGGTTGGCGGGGACGGTATGGCAATAGGGGTTCGTAAGGATTGGCCGGAACTTGTTACTATTCTTGACAAAGTGTTCAACTCCATCACCCAGAAAGAAATAGCCGTTATTACCGATGCATGGATGAGCAGTACAGGTATATTATGGGATCAGATAAAAACTATTCTTAAATGGAGCATCCCTGTATTAATAATAGTTCTGATTATTATTGCTTCAATTATTATCTGGAACCGACGAATGGTAAAAGAAATTTCTGAACGTAAAATAATAGAAGAAAAATTAAAACAGGTTGCAGATGAGCTCGAAAAAGCAAAAGAGGTTGCCGAAGATGCAACTAAGGCTAAAGGTGATTTTCTTGCAAATATGAGTCACGAAATAAGAACACCAATGAATGCTATAATCGGATTGAATCATCTATTATCCCGGACAGAATTGAGCAATAAACAGAAAGACTATGTCGATAAAGTCAGTTATTCTGCTACCAGTCTACTGGGGATAATCAATGATATTCTGGACTTTTCCAAAATTGAAGCCGGTAAAATGGATATTGAAAATATGGATTTTGAACTGAATGATGTTATGGATAATCTGCTGAATCTTATCAGTGAAAAAGTCGCGGCTAAAGGTTTGGAACTGATTATCGCTATTGATAAAGATGTTCCCACTTTTATAAATGGAGATTCACTAAGAATTGGTCAGATTCTTCTTAATTTTGCAAGTAATGCTTTGAAATTTACTGAAAAAGGGGAGATTAAAATATCCTGTGATTTAGTTTCTTTAGTAGATGATTCAGCTTTATTGAAATTCTCTGTGAAAGACACAGGTCTTGGTCTATCTCAAGAACAGCAGAATAGACTATTTAAAGCTTTTACACAGGCTGATACATCAACTACAAGGAAATTTGGCGGAACAGGTCTTGGTCTGTCTATTTCAAAACGGCTTGCAGAATTAATGGGCGGCAGCGTCGGTGTCGACGGGGAATTGGGTGCAGGTTGTACTTTCTATTTTACGATAACATGTAAGGTGCTTAAAACTCATGTTTCAAATAAGCTGATTGTTCCAAAAGAGATAAATGACCTTAGAGTCATGATCGTTGATGATAATGAATCAGCTAGAGAGATTCTAAATGAATATATCTCAGATTTTAATTTCAGAGTTACAACTGTCAAGAATGGACGGGAAGCTATAAGCGAGTTTCTACTTGCAAATGGTGATACCAACGATCCATACCATCTGGTTCTCCTTGATTATAAAATGCCTGATCTAAATGGTATAGAAGTTGCGGCAGAGTTTAGAAAATTGAAATCATTAAGCCAGCCGAAAGTCATTCTTGTTACCTCTTATGGCCGGGAAGAGATACTAAAAGAAGTTGAAGAAGAGTCTTTTGATGGTTTTTTAATAAAACCAGTTAAACAGTCAGTTCTTTTTGATACTATTATGCAGGTTTTGGGTCATGAAGGTAGAATATCCAATAATGAAAAGAAATCAAATACTGTTTCAACAGATTTTCTGAACTCTATCCGGGGGGCATCGATTCTTCTTGCCGAAGATAATGAGATTAATCAGCAGGTTGCCGTCGAACTACTTGAATCTGAAGGACTTTTTGTCGATGTGGCTGATAATGGAAAAATAGCCTTCGAAAAAATAGAAATAAACAGTTATGATCTGGTTTTCATGGATCTACAGATGCCTGTGATGGATGGATTTGAAGCTACAAGAAAAATCAGAGAAAAATATACTGACAAAGAGCTATCTATTGTAGCTATGACTGCCGATGCCATGACAGGTATTGAAGAGAAAGTAAAAGATGCCGGTATGAATGCTTATATTACCAAACCGATTGATCTGGAACAGCTCTGGAATTGTCTGAGCCAATGGATTAAACCAGGAGAGCGAAAACTCCCAGAGGGTTATGTTGTAAAAGATAAGAGTCGAAGTGATGATCCATTTCCAGATATAGAGGGAATTGATACAAAATCAGGCCTTATTCGAGTGGGTAATAATTCCAAATTATATAGGAAACTTCTTAAACAATTTGTTGAAGATTATTCTGATGTAACTAAAAAGATAAGCAAGTTATCTGTAACTGGAAAAGTCGGGGAAGCTATCAGGGAGGCTCACTCTGTGAAAGGAGTTTCCGCCAACCTGGGAGCCGAAATGCTTCAAAGACAGATGGCTGAGATCGAAGAGAAATTGAAAGATGAAGAAGATCTTCAGGAAGTTTTATCTAAGGCTGATTCTATCATCAAAAGACTTGTGGCTTCCATAGAGGAAAGCGGGATCCTCGCTGAAGATGATATTGGTGATAACGATGTGCTTTTAAAAAATATGGAAAGGGATGAACTGACCAAAATGCTGTATCTGGCAATCGATTACCTGATAAAGAAAAAACCGAAACCGGCATTGGAGATATTTGAAAGTCTCGAAGAGTATGCTCTGCCCCAGGATATGAAAAACGGAATAGAAGAGAGCCGGAAGTTTCTTTCAAAATATAAAATGAAAGAAGCTGCCGATATGTTAAAGGCTTTGATTAATTAAAACTAAATAGATTTATAATAACAGAATATAGATCGGAAGTTTAAACTGTTTTAGAAAAATAATAAAATAATGAGGGTCATTAGACCCTCTTTTCTTATTTAAATACTAAAGGAAAAGATGTTCCTGAAGCACCTGAGTAAGCGTGGGCTATTGCCGCTTCATTAAAAACTGCTACAGAGAAGTAATACATCTGTTTTTTGTCTGAAAAATCAATATCATCATCATTTCCTGTAGATAATTTTCTTTTAACTTCAAGAGTCCATAATCCATCTTCGAAGTTATGGTAAACTGCTACATCACCTCTACTTCCAGTAGCTGGAGTTATGCCATATAGACTTGGTATTTTAGTATTTCTTGGAATTACTGTTCCATCTTGATCTATCAGATCAAGGTCAACATTAACTTCCACAATTTTTTTGGCACTATTATCACCTTTCATAATCCAGTGGTAATCCTGTTTTCCTGGAATCCAATATAACGGAACTTTTACTTTATTCCCATTTGGATCTTCTAGTTCCTGACTATTAGTTTTGTATGCACCTGAGCCTTCATCAGATTTTCGGCCATTTTTATCTGAGAAAGTTAGCCACTTATCATCTAGCTGATTAACAGGTCCTGTTCTATCAAGTTTCCAATGCCAAACATCACCCTTTTCATCTTCAGTGTTTGTATGTTTATACTCCCCATGGCAAAGTACAAGACAACCAACCTCATTAAAATTAGCTATACTATTTCCTATATTCCATATAACAGCAAACTTATCTTCATAAACTGGTCCTGAATATTCATCAGAATTCTTTTTAGGTTTTTGCATCCAAATTAGCTTATCCTGGTTAAAATACCATGTTTGTCTCTCGTAAGAGATTCTTTCATCGCCTCTCCACTGATAAAGAAAATAAACGTCTTCTTTGGTATAAAGACTTTTGAGAAAAACCTTATACTTTCTCCCATAATAACTTTCGTCAAACTCTGAGTAGGGTGGTACTTCCACATCGACTGTTAAACTTTGTGCTTTATCCCAAATATCATCCACTACTCCATCCATAACAGGTGGGGATTTAGTTTTGGAAGATACTAGAGAATTTTCAGGAAAAGTTTTAGCACAACCTTGCACAAGTAATACTACAACAAATAAAAATAAAATCTTTTTTATCATAAAAAACTCCTTTAGCCATAGTTAATTCTAATACATCTCAAAGTGTTTTACATATTTTGAATATAAAATATATATTTCATTAAATAAATTAATATGATAGTTGGACTATTTTACAGAAAGTTGGGAATAAGTTACTATCTGAATACAATCTTCACATTTAACTTCAGACGTCCAGAGAGTTGTTATTGAGCAGGAGATTCATGCTTCTATCCCTAAGTAAATAATATTTGATATAATGCAAATTAGGAGAATAATATGGATAATTATAATTTAGTTAGACCAGAACATTTAAATCATCATGGTTCACTTTTTGGAGGTCAGTTATTATCCTGGGTGGATGAGTGTGCTTGGATGGCTGCTACTAAGGAATTCCCTGGATACTCCTTTGTTACAAGAGCTATGGATAAGATCGAGTTTAAACACCCAGTTCAAAATGGATCAATTTTAAGGTTTCATTCAATAACCACTAGGGTTGGTAGTTCATCGGTTACATATTTAGTTGAAGTTTTTGAAGATGATAGAACATCAGATAATGAGATTTTAGCATTCTCTACTACAGTTACATTTGTTTCGGTAGATGCAAAAGGGAATAAGAGAGTTATAGTTTCTTAAACTCAGTACCAGATGTATCTAGTACTAAGTTTATTGTTTCTAACAGTATCAAAATGGAAGTTGTAAATAGCTATGAATTACCATAGTCGTATATTTACTTTTTTCCCTGTTGGATTTTTTTAGGAACCATACAGATTTAATACCTCTTCTCTCTTGATTGTATCCACTTTTACTAATGTTTTCGTCAATTTTAATCATATAATCTCCTTTTTTAAAGAAAATTATAGTGGCTATTTAAGGTGTCTTCCCCTTCTCTTCAGCCAGATTTATAATCTTGATAACATTATAGAATGAGGGGTAAATAGATAAAATACTACTTTAGTAGTAATTTACTGAACAATGTATTTTAACATATAACTATGTCTGGAGCTTCTTCCATCTTTACTATAGCCAACAGTTAAAGAGCCTTTTTTAGGAGTTAATGTGTAAGACCAGGTATCACTGTTTTGTTTTAAGGAGATCCATTTACCATTATTAATAATAACTACACTATTAGCACCCTCTACTTTTAATGAAAATATATAGGTTTCTTTTGTACTTAGATATTTTGATATTGGACCTTCAATAACTTTGGCATCGGCATCAAAAGCATATATCTTTGGGAATCCACGGTATTTGTCACCGTTAATATAACTGTTTACATCATTAATTATAAATCCTAAATCAAAGAAGTTACCTTTTAAATTTGGACTTTTTTGGAATGTTTTTTTAGAGATCGGATCTGTCAATAATTGCCACTTAGGATCTTCTGGAAGATGGGAGAATATTGATTTATTTGGATCAGTCAAAAACCAAAACTCTTCAAACTCTTTAACAAACTTTTTACCATTCATGTAGCCTGCACCCCATGTTGAATCAATTATGAACCACTTATTGTCTAAATTAACAACATTCCATGCATGATTAGTTTTATTGAAGCTTCTACCAGGTTTATAGCTGTAGCCTTTTGCATAACCGCTAATTGTAACTACTTCAATTCCTGCCTCTAAACAAAGGGCTTCAAAAAGATTGGAATATCCGCTACATACTGATTTTTTTGTTTTTAGAACATAAGATGCATCTTGACTTGGATACCTACCAGAAAAATAAGCATTGGAATCGTATCTTATATTATTTGTAACCCATCGATAAATTATTCTTACTTTTTCTAGGTCATTTTTTGTTGGTTCTATTAGATATTTAACCAGACTTTCAATTGATCCAGTAACTGATTTGGGAGTCGATAAAGCATGTTGATCAATGTCTTTATAAACCTGTTCTACTTCCCCAGAAAATAAAAATGTTGTACATAGTAATAAATAAAATATAGTTATACGAATATTCATAAAATAATTATATATTAAAATTGTAAAATTACAGTCACTTTTTAAATGTAAATTGAAATGTATTATTTAAACACATAGTTTGGACTGTTATTATCTTCTAACATTTTTTTTAGGCGGTATAAAAATTATGGTACATATAACAACTAAACCAAATAATATGTATGTAATGGTAAAAACAAAGGATGGGAAATCATAAAATATCACTTTCCTAACAAGTCTAGCAATTAAAGTCATATTACTTTCCACATTTTGTCCTGATAGTATTCTAAAGTTATACTCGAGAGAGGTTAGTGGACATATTATTCCAAGACTTGCTTCAATAGCTACAAAGATTACAGATATTAAGTGTATTATCCTAAAGGATAAAATATATATAAAGTGCCATTTGAATATGGCTCCTATTAGTATTATAAGTTCCCCACCTATTGCAAAAGCAACATATAACAGATGAATAATTAAAATTAAATCAGCAAAAATATCGTAGGGCATATTTAAAGTATAATTTATATTTGGTAAATAATTCATATAATTAAATAAACAAAATAAATTAGCAGGTTTTTAAGTAAATACGAATAATATTAGTCTTCTCTCTCTTAAGTATAAATTTAGTAAACTTAAAAACAAATTAATTGTATATATTAGAAGATGGGTTATACTTATAAGTGAGATAAAAATGTAAATAATCAAGAGGTCTATTATGAGTGATTTGGTATTATTAGGAGATGAAGCAGTTGCACAGGGCGCTATAGATGCTGGAATATCTATAGCTTACGGTTACCCTGGAACCCCATCTACGGAGATTGTAGAATACTTGCAATCATGGAAAGAGACAGAGGATTCTACCCTTGTAGCATCGTGGTGTTCTAATGAAAAGACCGCCTATGAAGCTGCAGTTGCTGTTTCTATGATGGGTAAACGGTCTCTTGTCACCATGAAACATGTGGGGCTAAATGTTGCCGCCGATGCTTTTATGAACTCTATAGGATATAAAATCCATGGTGGACTTGTTTTATGTGTAGCAGACGATCCAGGTATGCACTCATCACAAAATGAACAGGACTCTAGGTATTATGCTGATTTTGCAAGAACAATATGCCTTGAACCAAGGAATCAGCAGGAAGCTTACCAGATGACTATAGATGCATTTGATCTATCTGAGCAGCTTCATCTTCCTGTTTTACTTAAACTGACTACAAGAATTTCACACTCTAGAGCTGTGGTTTCACGGGGTCACATTCGGGCAAAAAATGAGTTAAATCCTTCCAATGACAGAAACCACTGGACAAATCTACCTTATTTAAGCCGTTTGAACTATGAAACATTATGGAAACAAAGACCAACACTTTCAATCATATCTGAAGATAGCCATTACAATCCCCTTAAGTTAAATCCAGAAAACAGAAAACTGGCAATTATTACTACAGGGCTTGCCTATAACTACTATAAAGAGGCTGAGCAAGAGTTAGACAATATACCTTCCCATCTGCACATTAGCTTTTATCCAATGCCTGAGGAGAAGATCAGAAAGTTAGCCAAGAGTGCAAAACGTATAATTGTAATAGAAGAGGGTTATCCCTTTGTTGAGAGATTTCTAAAGGGAATTCTTCCCCAGAATATCGAGATAGATGGGAAATTAAACGATGTTATTCCCCATTTAGGTGAGATAAATCCTGATATCTGCAGGAAGGCACTTGAATTACCATCCTTTGAAAGTATTGATGAACCAAATATAGAAATGCCTGGTAGACCTCCACAGTTATGTAACGGATGTCCACATACTGATAGTTTTAATGCACTTAACATAGCGCTTGAAGGGTATGAACATCCTGTTGTAACTTCTGATATCGGTTGTTATACCCTAGGATTTTTACCTCCACATAATGCAATCCACTCCTGTCTGGATATGGGTGCATCGGTGCCAATGGCCAGGGGAGCTGCAGAAGCTGGAGCACATCCTGTTGTTGGTGTAATAGGGGACGGAACATTTATGCATACAGGAATTCAGGGGCTTGTGGATATGTTATCTGCAGGAAACAGAGTTACCCTAGTAATTCTTGATAACAAAATAACAGCCATGACAGGTATGCAAAAGACAATAGTGGAATCCCCACAAATTGTAGATATCGTAAAAGCTTGTGGAGTTGATCCAAAGCATATAAGAATTCTTAATCCTCTGCCAAAACATCTGGATGAGAATGTCAGAATCATGAAAGAGGAGATCGAGTTTGATGGAGTTTCTGTTGTTATTCCAGTTCGAGAGTGTATCCATGCGAAAAAAAATTGTCGGGAAAGAGGTAGATAGATGAAATACGATATAGTTTTATGTGGAGTAGGTGGGCAGGGTATTTTATCTTTGGCAAATATAATCGCCAAGGGTGCTATGATGGAGAACTATCATGTTAAGCAGGCTGAAGTTCATGGTATGTCCCAGAGAGGAGGTGCTGTAATTGCCACATTGAGAATATCCACAGAGGAAATTTACAGTGATCTTATACCCCATGGTGCAGCCGATATGATTTTATCAATGGAACCATTGGAATCCTTAAGGCATATTAAATATTTGAAAAAAGGTGGACAGCTTATAACTGGGAAAGCCCCTTTTCTAAATATCCCTGATTATCCAGATGAGGAAAAGTTATATGAAGGTATTAATAGTATTCCATCTTCTAAAATTATTGATATTAAAAAACTTGCATTAGAGGTAGGTTCAGCAAGATCACAAAATATTGTTTTAATTGGTTCCGCATCTAAAGCTTTACCAATTAAAGAGGAAGTTTTTCTTCAGGCAATAGAAGATGTCTTTTCCCGTAAAGGGGATAAGGTTGTAAAAACTAATAGGTCAGCTTTTTTACTAGGTAGGAATAACTCATGATGTTCCAGGATTTAGTAAATAAGATTAAAACTGATGGTAAACGTATTATTGCTGTAGCAGCTCCAGTAGGTGAAAGTCTTTATAAAGCACTTAATCAGGTAGGTAATGATGGTCTGTGTTCTTATCTACTAGTTGGTGACGAAGAGCTTATCAGAGAGGAAGCAAATAAATATAATCTTAAAGACTACTTAATTCTTAACTCATTAAAACCTGCAGATGATTCTGTTAATGCTGTTTTAAATAAGCAGGCTCATGTATTAATGAAAGGAAAATTGGATACTTCTATTTTTCTAAAAGCAATATTAAATAGAAAAGATGAACTATTAACTGAGAATCTACTATCACATCTTTTAGTGGTGGAGAGTAATATGGGCAGACTGCTTGGAGTTACAGATGGTGGAATGAACATTACCCCAAATCTTGAACAGAAAGCCTCTATTATCCGTAATTCAATTAATATTTTTCATAATCTTGGAATAAAAGAACCAAAAGTAGCTGTACTAACTGCAATGGAACGTATTAATCCTGCAATCCCCGGTGCAGTGGATGCAGACCTACTACGTCAGATGGCAGAAAAAGGGGAGATTAAAGGTGGTATAGTGGCAGGTCCACTTGCTGTTGATCTTGCACTAAGTAGACGTGCTTGCGAAATTAAAGGTATTACAGGTCCAATAATGGGGGATGCTGATATCCTTGTAGTTCCCGATATGAATAGTGGAAATATTTTTGGTAAGAGTCTTATCCTCTGCGCCGGATTTCCCTCTGGTGGATTAATTGCCGGAGCATCTTTTCCTATTGTTATGTTATCCCGTGCCGATGAGGCAAAAGAGAAAGTTAACTCTATAATCTTAGCTCTTGCAGCAGCAGGGGAGGGGTCTATATGAAAAAAATACTTATTATTAATCCTGGTTCAACTTCAACAAAAGTTGCTCTGTACGAGAGTGATCGTAGTGGTGTGGCCAAAGAGTACGCTTCAAAATCTATAACCCATAAAGCAGATGAACTTGATAAATTTGAAACCACTTCTGATCAGGAGAAATTTCGGGCAGAAGCAGTATCGGAATTTTTAAAAGAGAATAAAATAGACTCTCTTGATTGTTGTGTTGGAAGAGGTGCCCCAGTGAAGGCTCTAACCGCTGGAAGTTATAATATTAATACTAACATGTTAGAGGATTTAAGATCTGAAAAGTATAGCAATCATGCTTCGAACCTTGGAGCTCTTATAGCATATTCTGTTGCAGAAAAATATGGTTGTCCATCTCTAATTACCGATCCTGTATCAGTAGATGAATTTGAACCTTATTCAAGGTATTCGGGTTTCCCTGGAATGAATAGGAGAAGTCGTCTACACGCACTTAATATCCGTGCCATGGCCAGAAAATATGCCACATCAATTAACAGGGATATGAATGATCTAAATCTGGTAGTCGCCCATATTGGTGGAGGAATTTCTATTGTTCCAATGAAAAAAGGAAAGATGATAGATACAAACGACGCTATGGATGGAGGACCTTTCTCTCCTCAGAGAACCGGTTCTTTGCCATCAACACTTTTAGTTAAACTATGTTTTTCAGGTGAGTATAAATCTGCATCAGAATTAAACAGTGTATTAACTAAAAAATCAGGTCTTTTAGGCTATTTGGGAACAGATGACGGGAGAGAGATAGAGAAACGTATTTCTGATGGGGACAAAAAAGCTGAAGAAGTTTATCACGCAATGACTTATCAGATTGGAAGGGAGATTGGAAGTGCCGCAGCTGCATTAAAGGGCGATGTTGATGCTGTTATATTAACAGGTGGCCTAGTCTATTCTACCCTATGTGAAAAGTGGGTATCTGAGTATGTACAGTGGATTGCACCTGTAATAGTTTACCCTGGAGAGCATGAGTTAATTGCACTTGCAGAAGCTGGAAGTAGATTTATATTTGGTTCAGAAGAGTTAAAGGAGTATTAATTGGCTGTTTCAATAAAAATGAAGGCTGCCTTATCAGGCTCTTCTATAATTAGAAAAATGTTTAATGAAGGAACCAGGCTTAAAAAACTTTACGGTGAAGATAATGTATATGACTTTAGTCTTGGTAATCCTCATGTTCCACCTCCAGAGGAATTTACTAAGAGTGTAATTAAAATAATGCAAGCTGATATCCCACTAAAACACGGGTATATGACTGGGAGTGGATATGTTGAAACTAGGGAATATGTTTCTAAATACCTTAGTGAGCAGCAAAAAACTGAACTAAATAGTGATGATGTTATTATGACCTGTGGTGCAGGTTCCGCAATTAACTTAGCAATTAAGTCTATTTTAAATCCTGGGGATAACATAATAGTTTCAATTCCTAACTTTGTATTATATAAAACATATACTGAAAATTTTGGTGGAGAACTTAGAACTGTTCCATGTCTTGATAACTTCTATCTGGATGTGGATTTAATGGAAACATATATTGATGAACATACTGCTGCAGTTATTATTAATAGCCCTAATAATCCATCCGGTGTTATCTATCCGAAACATATAATTGTAAAATTGTGTGAAATGCTTAAAAAGAAAAGTTTGGAAGTAGGCAGACAGATCTATCTTATTAGTGACGAGCCCTATAGGGATATCATTTTTGACGGTGCTATTGTTCCTGCAATATTAAACTGTTATGAAAACTCAATACTTGTATCCTCTTACTCTAAATCCTTATCAATTCCAGGGGAGAGAATAGGTTGGGCTGTTGTACACCCTAAAGCGGAAGATTCAAGTCTCATTATTCAGTCCATGATTATAGGAACCACAGCTTTGGGTTATACAAATGCTCCGGCTCTTATGCAGAGAGCTATAACTGCTGTAAAAGGTATTACAGTTGATCCTGAAATTTATAGAAGAAAAAGGGACTTATTGGCAATACCATTAAAAGAGATGGGTTATGATTTTATACTGCCTAATGGAACATTTTACCTGTTTATAAAAATCCCTGGTGGGGATGATATTAAATTTGTAGAGACTCTACTTCATGAGCATATTTTAGCAGTTCCGGGAAGTGGTTTTAATATGCCAGGTTACTTCAGGTTGGCCTACTGTGTAGAGGACAGTGTTATTACAGGATCAATTCCAGGATTTAAAAGAGCCATATTTAGTATGAATATTAACTAAAATAACCTAAAGGTATTACCCCATAACAGTTCTATCCCATAAATAATTATACAAATCTTTTAATATTGTATTATAATTATAAATATAGGTGATTGATATGAAGATTAGTATAAAGATGAGACTTATAGTCATTTTGGTAATTTTGGTTCTATGCTCGGCTCAGCTGATAGTTATAAATTTTGACTTGATAAAAGATAACAAAGCAGAAATAAAAAAAATTGAAACCGACGAATACATTAAAGCACAAAATAAACTACGTAACTATGTAGATATTGCATCACAGATAATAAATGAAAAAAAGTCCAGTATTAAAGATATGGAATATCTTCAAGAAAAATATGGTAATGAACTTAAAAATATTGTCGATGGTGCTCAAGCTTTGATTTATAGAAGAATAAATCAATTTGAAAATGGTGAACTTTCTCTTAATGCTGCTCAAAAAAAGGCAATGGAAGATATAAAACTTTTGAGATACAATAATGGGACAGGATATCTCTGGATTAATGATAACTCTCTGCCACATCCTACGATGATTATGCATCCCACTAGTCCCGCTCTAGATGGGACTGTTTTAAATGATAAAAAATATAATGTGGCCCTTGGAAAAAATCTGAATCTGTTTTCTGCTGCTGTAGAAATTACTCGGGATGAAGGTGAAGGTTTTGTTGATTATCTTTGGCCAAAACCAACTGAATCAGGGTTAACTAAGGAAGAACCTAAGCTCTCTTATGTTCGGCTCATAAAAGAATGGGGATGGGTTGTAGGTACAGGTATTTATATTGATGACGCAGTTACAGATGCACAAGTTGAAAGTTTAGAAATAATTGAATCAATGCGTTACGATTCTGGCAGTGGATATTTCTGGATTAATGATACAACTGGACCAATTCCTAGTATGATAATGCACCCTATTTCCCCTTCGTTAAATGGGCAGATCCTGGATAATCCTAAATATAACAAAGTAAAAGATACTGATGAAAACCTTTTTTCAGCCATGGTAAATATAGTAAACAAAAGCGGTGGGGGTTATGTAGAATATATGTGGCCAAAACCTACAGAAGATGGCTCTATTACAGAAGAACAACCTAAACTCTCTTATGTTGTGGGAATAGATGATTGGGATTGGATTATAGGTACCGGATTTTATATTGATGATATAGATAAAGCAGTTATGGAGATAAGCAAAGAATTAGTAAGTAGATTAAAGAGACTTAACCTACGTGTAATAATTATAGGAGTTGTTATTGGACTAATTTTAATAGTATTAACTTCAATTACAGTAGCAGCAATCTTAAAACCAATATCAGAATCTTCGGAAATGCTAAATGAGATTTCCCAAGGAGAAGGAGACCTTACAAAAAGACTTGAAATAAAAAACCATGATGAAGTAGGGATGCTTGCAGAGCACTTTAACGATTTTATGGAAAAACTCATAAAAATAATCTCTCAAATTAAAACAAGCAGTGTTAAAACCCTAGAAATAAAAGAAGCACTTAGTAGTAGTACTGAAACTACCTCTGGGGAAATATCTGATATTTATGAACAAATATCCAGTATGAAAGATAAAGTTTCAGAACTTTATACAACTATTACTGATACTGATAAAGTAGCTTCAAATGTAATTGGCCAGATTGAGAATATGGATAATAATATTGAAGAAGAATCAAGCGCTCTAGAGGAATCCTCTGCTGCAATAAATCAGATGGTTGCATCCATTAATAGTGTCTCTAATATAACAAATGCAAAGAACGATTCTGTAAAAACACTAATTGCCCATACAAAACTTGGAGAGGAACATATCGATTCAAGTACATCCTCCATAGAAGAAGTTCACAGTAAGTTAGAAGAGATAAAAAACATAACAAATATGATAGACCAACTTTCTGAACAAACAAATTTACTTGCTATGAATGCAGCAATAGAAGCTGCTCATGCAGGAGATGCTGGAAAAGGCTTCTCTGTAGTTGCCAATGAGATAAGGAAACTTGCAGAATCAACAGCTTCCAGTGTTATTATGATTTCAAACCTGATCCAGGATGTATCAACAAAGATAGAGCTTAGTTTTAATTCAAGTCGTGATGCAAAAAAATCATTTAAACTTATAACCCATGAAGTTAATGGCGTCGTGGTTGGTCTAAATGACATTGCACAATCAACAGAAGAGCTAGCAACCGGAGGGAAAGAGATTTTAGAAGCTCTGTTTTTATTAAATAATGTATCATCTGAAGTACAATCAAGTTCTTCGGTAATGAAGGGCATGTCTATGGGGATGAAAGAAGCAATGGATAAAGCCACAAAAACATCAAGCGAAGTATTAGTGAGTATCGATGATGTATTTAATTCAGCTAAAACTATAACAGATGCTATTGATGAGATTAGTGAACATAATACATTATTAGCAGAAACATCTGATAAACTAGATAGAGAAGTTCGTCAGTTTAAAATAGAATAATTAAATATCGTCTAGCCAACTTGTTACAATTGTACCAACTTCAGATTCGATTACTATTCCCATATGGGTTACATTCTCTATTATTTGAACATCGACATCTGGCTTATACTTTGAGATTTCTGGATAAAACTCTTCAGCTTTGAAAGATTCATCTGCATTACCAGCAAGAACTAATAATTTTTGTTTTATTGAAGATAGATCTTTTTCATAATTCCCAGGGGCATACCCTGTATTTAATCTGTAAGAGTAGGATAGGGTTTCTGTTCCATCACGGTACTCCATTGGCATATTAAAATCGATAACTTGTAAACTATTAAAAATACGTATACCAATATTATTTAACATGGACAGACCAATAATTCTTGGCATATGAGTAGAGGCCCAACCTCCAGAATTAGCTCTCATTGTTGGTGCATTGTATTTTAAATACGGGGATAGAAGTAAAAAAGCATCAGCTTCTTTTCCATATTTACTTCCTGCATATCTTACAGCTAGTCCTCCACCCGAGGAGTGTCCTGCAATTATTATCTTTGAACCTGGGTGTTTTATTTTAATGAATTGAACTAGATCGAATATATCATCTTCTAATTGATTTATATATTTTATATCACCTCTTGTTTCTGGATTACTACCATGACCACGTAAGTCCGGTGTATAAACATGTGCAGAATTATTACTACTAATGTTATTAGCTAGTGGAAGAAAATATTTACTATGCCATCCTGAGCCATGGATCAAAATTATTACATTCTGTGAATCAGAGGGGTAATAACGATAGTTTAAATTATGTTGGTCCCGGGTTTGATATGTTTGGGTTTCTGGAAGGTTTTTATAGTCAAATTTAAGTTCATCAAACTTTAAGTTATTACCTGTCGAATCATCTTTTTTCTTACCATTTATAATTACCAAACTTAATGCTATTACTAAATATATAACTGCAGATATTAAAATATTTATAATAATTATTTTTAATATGTTCATAATAAATTCCTTTTTTTCCAAAATATAGAGGCTATTACTAAAGTTATTAGTGCCATCATTAGTCCTTGTTCTCCTGATATGTAATTTGTAAGGCTTGAAGTCTGGGAAGTTAAGTTTTGGAAAAATCCCTGAATATGAATATTTAGGGCAGCATGAAATATAACTGCAGTCCATACACTTCCTGATTTAATACGTAACCAAGCCATTATACAGCTAAGTCCAATGCTACTGGTTAGAGTAAAAAGCAGTAGAGGCCATATAGAAACATTTAGTTTAGGTACTACAATAATTATTAGCAGGGGCACGTGATATAATCCCCATAAAATACCACTTATAAGAGACGTCTTAGTGAAATTAAAATGTTTATTAAGTTCTACTACTAGAAAACCACGCCATCCGATCTCTTCACCAATAGCAGCAAACCCTATTAATAAACCGATAGTACTATTAACTACTATTAGTATTATCATGATTAGAACAGGTGATTCAATATTTAAATTAAATGTTTTGGCAAGACCAGTTTGAGCTTCTAAAATAAAAGACTCATTGCCAAATGCACCAAATCCCATTATCCAAACTAGTCCAAAGCTAATAAGACAAATAATAAAAGGAAGGGACCAACTAATAAGTTGATATTTAAGTTTTCCCCATTTCCAACCTAGGCCTTTTAAATTCTTCTGGAAAAAAAGTTTGGTTAATATGGCAGAAACCCCTGGAGAAAATTGTAATAGGAAAAATCCTCCAGTTAGGTTTGTCTCACTAGAAAATGCAAAGAAATAACATAGTGTTGAGAAAATTGTTGTTAATATTAAAAATAGAAACAGCGGTTTTTTACTGCATTGTGTAATATTCATTTTATATAATCCTCTTTTTTAATTTTATGTTAATAATGTTAATATAGGATAATAATAATATGGAGGTAACAAAAATGAAAGTAGCATTATTAATAATAGATGTTCAAAATATAATGTTTACCCACGATGGTGGAGTATATAAAAAAGATGAAGTTCTAGAAAACATTAAATTCCTTTTAAATAAAGCGAGAGTAGAATCTATACCTGTAATTTTTATTCAACATACTGATAAAAAAGAAGGGCCGTTTAAGGTAGGAGAGGACTCTAGACAGATCCATAATGATATAAAACCTATAGATGGAGAAGTTATCATTCCAAAATATTCATGGGACTCTTTTTTAGATACAGATTTGAAAAATGAACTAAATAAACTTAATATAGATAAGCTTGTTATAGCAGGGATGCAAACTGATTTTTGTGTAGATACAACAGTTAGAAGTGCCTATAGTCATGGGTATAAAAATAATGTGCTTGTATCAGATGCTCATACAACCTGGGATAATCCAGCAATTTAGGCAAAAGATGTTATAAAGCACCACAATTATATTATTGGTAATAGATTTGCTAATTTACAAGAGACAAAAAGTGTAATTTTTTAGATGTCTCAGACTTTTTAAAATTATTTTTTATATTCTATACCTAGTTTATCCATACGATTTCTTAAAGTATTAGGATTAACTCCCAATATTTCAGCTGCTCCACCTGGGCCATGTATTTTTTTACTGACCTTTTTAAGAACCATTTCTATGTAAGTTTTTAATAACTCATCTATGGTTCCTGAGAAATCAAATAGTTTTGTGGTTTGGTTTATCGATCCAAGGTTATCAAAAGATAGTTCATCACCTCCAGATAATAATATTGATCTCTCAATAACATTTTCCAATTCTCGGACATTACCAGGCCACTCATAGGATAGAAGTTGATCTAGTCCATAGGAACTTAATTTAGGAACTGCTGACATGTTTGTCTCTATCTTCTTTTTGCTGAGGAAAAAATCCACTAGCAGTGGAATATCTTCTTTTCTTTCTCTAAGTGGTTTTACCTCAAGTGGAAATATATTAATTCTATACCATAGGTCTTCACGAAAGTTACCATTTTTCACATCTGCTTTTAAATTACGGTTAGTTGCAGCAATCAGCCTAAAATCACAATTGATCTCTTCTGTTCCACCAACTCTAGTTATTTTTTTACTTTGAACAACTCTTAATAGTTTTACTTGTGCATTCTCTGGTAGTTCTCCAATTTCATCTAGGAACAATGTTCCTTTGTGAGCCCTCTCAAAGTATCCTTTTTTACTATAATCAGCACTAGTGAATGATCCTTTTTCGTGTCCAAATAATTCACTTTCAATTACTCCATCTGGAATTGCTCCACAGTTCACTGTAATAAATGGTCCACTGGCTATTTCTGATAAGCGGTGAATCTCATGAGCGATCACTTCTTTTCCAACACCAGTCTCGCCAAGAAGTAATATTGTTGAAGGTGAAGGGGCAATTCTTCGGATCAAGTCCATTGTCTCCTTTAATCCACCTTCTGAACCAATTACATTCCCAGTATATTTTTTACTAAGTTCTTTCTTTAGAAAAAGATTATCCTGTTTAAGAGTAAGATTGTTCAGTTCCAACTCCCTATGTTTCATAGCATTACTAACTGCAATGTTAAAAGGTTCCCGAAGTAGGGTAATAAGATCTGCATCATTCCTAGTATATTTCTCTCCACCTTTCGATACAAGGATGATACTTGCCATACCGTCACCTTCGATCATCATTTTTTTTATATCTTTAGGTGATAACTGAAAAGATGGGGTATATGTATTCTCATTTTTGAAGACAAGGGAAAGGCCCATAACAGTAGCATTATCTATTCCATGTGCTTTTAATAGTGCTTTAGCAATTGGATCTTCATCTCCACCGTTATATATCTGAACATCTGGTATTTCAGTTGGATCCCAGGACTCTACAGAACTTATAGCCATTTGTGGCATTGGAATTAGAATGTCTGTTAATCTACAATGGGATACCATCGCTTCAGCAATCGAACGCATTGCATGTAATTTATGTTCATAAACCTGTAAATACATTACATCGATGGGCATATACTCTTTTAAAAGTTTTAATGTCTCTGACATCGCCTTATGAATTTCTAGGTTTCCACATATTCTTAGTGTAGCTTCTCTATAAAATCTTAAATCTTTATTTTCCATAACTACCATAAATGGTAATGCATATTACCGTATATCACAAGTAATTGTAAAACTATTCATATAGACACGCTATGGGCTACTTAGGACTTGGCACCATTTTTGCAATATCTTTTGTAGAGACGAAAAAAAATAGGAGAGATTTTGAAATGGAAAAAAAATTAAAGAAACAATATAGAGCAATAGTTATTGGTGGTACTGGGGGAGTTGGAGCATATCTTGTAGAGAAATTATTAGAATCCACCAATTATTCCAAAGTATCAGTAATTTCAAGAAGAGAATTAAAACCTTCACCTAAATTAAACAACATTATTTGGAAAGATTTTTCTGACTATCTGATAAATAGTGAGAAGGAAGTTATAGAAGTATTTAAAGATCATGACATTTTATTTTGCTGTTTAGGTTCACCAGAAAAAACCTTAATTGGTTTAATGTTCAATAAAAAGAAGTATGAGCCAATGTTTCAGAAAATTGATTACGATTATACGGTTGGTGCTGCTACCCTTGCAATTAAAGCAGGAATCCCAAACTTTTCTATAGTGTCTAGTTCAGGTCTCTCAGAAACAGGGACTTTCCCATATATAAAGATAAAATGGAAGATGGAACAAGCTGTAAAAAACCTAGGTTTTAAAAACTTAAGTATATTTCGACCATCACATTTAATGAAACCTGCAAGAGCTGAAGTGAAGATTTTCAAAAAACTATTATTGAATATCATTGCGTCTGTAGCAAGTAAAATGCCCCACTCACAAAAAGCAATTTCTGTAGAATCTGTTGCTGGAGCGATGTTAGAAGAGTCCTACTTAAGGATGAATAATAAAAAAGACGGATTGGTTTTTTATGAAGCTAATGACATGAGAACCTTATTAGAGGGGAATGTTTAATTATGGAAAATAAAGATATTGCTGAATTAATAAAAAAATACAAATCATCCACTGAAATGAACGCTATTGCAATGACTAGAAAGCCACAAATTGGACAAGTCGTGGAAAACTTAAAAATGATTAAGGTGCCGTTACCTGTTCCATGTAAGGGTGAGGTTGTTATTAAAATGATTGCATCTTCACTTTATGCAGATGAATTATATGCAGCTCAAGGTACTGCTTTAGGAAGATTTTTTGGACCAAAAGTTGTCTCTGAAACGAAGCCTTATATAATGGGTTCCTCGGTAGCAGGTATAATTGTTGCAGTAGGTAACAATGTTTCAGGTTTAACTATTGGCCAAAGTATAATTACAATTCCAAGTCAAAGTCCGGTACATGGTGTATGGGCTGAATATTGTTGTCAAAAACAAGAGAGGGTAATTTTAAAGCCTGAAGTTTTTTCATTTGTAGAAGCTGCTGGAATCAAGATGGCAGCGTGTGTCTCCTGGGGGGCAATTTGTCATAGCAATATTAATATTGGAGATAGGGCTGTAGTAATAGGAGCATCTGGTGGACTTGGAATTATGGCTGTGCAATATCTTAAATCACTTGGAGTCAATGTAACAGGTGTTTGTAGTGGTAAAAATGCTGAAATGGTACGATCCTACGGTGCTGATGAAGTAATTGATTATACAAAAAGTAATTTTGGTGAAGTTGCTATCAATAATGAGAAGTTTTACGATACTGTTTTTGATTTTGTTGGTGGAATAGATGGTGAAAAGTCCGGTTTTAAATCATTAAAAAAATCCGGCCGTTATATAACCGTTACTGGACCTGAAAAGTTTGTTGGAGAAAAAAGACTCTCCTGGGGGAAAGTATTTCAAATTTTTTATCATGTCTTTTACAAATCTATTTTAGGCAGAATTTCTGGACCCCGTTATATCTTTGGAGAAATGAATCCTTCAAAAACTATCCATCCAGCTCTGTCCAGGGCGGTTAAATACAATTTAACAATGCCAATATCTCAGGTAATTCCATTTGAGATAAACCCTATTAAAGAAGCACTTCATCTGCTACTAAGCCACCGAGCTAAAGGACGAATTGTTATAGAAATGGAGGAGGAAAAAGATGGTTAAGACTCTACGAGATGATCATGTTTTAATACTAAATGCAGGTAAAAAACTTGGATACGCAGAATATAGTAGGCATGATGTACAACAGTTATTAATTGTAGATTTTCTTGAAGCATATCGAAATGGTAAATCTGGGTCTGTATACGACTGTTTTATTCCTGCAGAATGGCCTATAAAACTGGAGAAAATCAATGGATGTATTGAAGTTTGGTACGGAGTAGAGGATAGGAGTATTGGTGATATGGCCAAATATATTGGAAGTAAAATACCCTTAGCTAAAACATTTCCCATCAGTGGGGTAGGACATTTACTTGCGTTTAGTAAAATGAATGTTATACTAACATCATTAGTTAAGGAGATTTAAAATGAAAAATAGAAGTAGAGATATATTAATAGGTGTTTTTATATTATTAGCTTATCTAATTGTTATAAGTGGTATAACAGACTCTAGGGTTATAGTTTTTCTTGGTGAAGTTATAAGTGGACTATCTGTTATTGGTATTGCGGTTCTAATTAAGCCTGTTTTTATTAAGAGCAATGTTCGAGGTATAAATTCATATTATGGTTTAAAAATATTAGAAGGTATCACCATGATAATTACAGGTTTTATATATCTGTTTTTTAAAGACTCATCTGCATTAGTAAGAGAAATTATTTTTGAAGCTCATAGTTATGTTTTTATACTGTGTGCATTTATATTCTATTTAATTCTATACAGATCAAAACTTATACCTAGAGCAGTATCTATATGGGGATTAATTGCAGTTATACTGTTATTTGCAGGGAATATATTCCAAAGTTTTGATATTACAATTCCCTCAGTTATATTAGCTATACTATTTGCTCCAATTATGTTGAATGAAATTTTTATATCTATATGGTTATTTGTTAAAGGATTAAAGGATTAAAGGTTTAGATTACCTTAAAATTAGGAGATTATAATGGTAAAAGTTAAATCAATACTTCATTCTACATTTATTAATAATATGAAGCAGTATTACACTGTTCAGACTAGGGATGAATCATTACCTCTGATTCTATTTCTCCATGGAGGACCAGGAGGCGCTAATATTGGTATGTCTAGCGTTATGGATTCCAATAGTAGTTTAACTGAACATTTTACTATTATTCAATATGATCAAAGAGGTGCTGGGAAATCATATAATGAAGAGATGATAGAAGATTATATCTCACTTGATCTGTTACTTGATGATATAAAAAAAATTATAGATGAGATTCTTCAAAAATTTAATAAAGAAAAACTATATATTATTGGACACTCATTTGGAACTTTATTGGGAGTTCGATTATGTAAAGATATTCCAAGTAAAATAATATCGTACATCGGAATTGCTCAGTTAGCTAATATGTTTGAAAGTGAGACCCTGTGTACTGAAGAAGCTTTAAAACTCTGTGATATAAAAAATAACAATAAAGCAAAAAAAATGATAAACAGTAGTTTAGAATATTTTAATGATAAAAATTATCCGGAATATATAAAATTACAAAGATTGGCTATGACTAAAATTGGTGGGTTCTCGTATAATCGTAAACCGATGAATCCCAGTCTTCTATATATTATTAGTGTTATGTCCCCTCATTATTCTATAAAAGATGGAATTAATATGAAGAAGGGGCTTAATTATTCAACTGATATGTTGTGGAATGAAATTATGGAAATCAATTTAATCAATGAGGTCAAAGAAGTTTATGTACCAATGTATTTTATACTTGGAAAAGAAGATATTGTTGCAATACCTTCTGTCGCTATTAACTTTATAGATTCTCTTAAAGCTCCAATTAAGAAAACTATATTTTTTAATAAATCAGGTCACTCTCCCCATATGGAAGAAAGAAAAAAATACGAAGATTTAGTAATTGAACTTTTAAAGTAGAGAAAACATTATTTTATTAAAGTCAAAATGATCTATATTTAATCTCATCTTAACACTTTATCTATTAATTGGCTAAAGTCAGAAATATTATATGGTTTTTTTATAAATCCGGATAATCCAGAATCAATTAATTTATCTATGTTTTCATTATCTGTATATCCGGATGATATTATAATCTTACAATCATTATTAATTTTTTTAAAATTGTAAAATGCCTGACGTCCATTCATTTTTGGCATTATCATATCAACAATACATAGATCAATGTTTAAGGATTTAGCTTTATATATTTCTACGGCATCTTGTCCATTGTTTGCAGTAATTACATCATATCCCAAAGATTCCAGGATAGATTTCCCTGTTTGTCTGTGGATCTCTTCGTCATCAACAAATAGAATTGTTCCCTGCCCCTTAATTATTTCATCTAAATTAGAGTTAATATTTTGCATATTATCAATTGCTGGTAACATTATATTAAAAGTTGTTCCTACTGACTCTTCACTTTCAACATTTATTACACCATTGTGATCTTCAACAGTTCCATATACTGCGGCTAGCCCTAAACCAGAACCATTTTCAGTCAATTTTGTGGTAAAAAATGGCTCAAAGATTCTCTTAATATTTTCTTTTGGTATACCACATCCAGTATCCTTTAACTGTATAAATACATAATTCCCAGGGGTGACTCTAAAGCCACTACTGTTACAATAATCTTTATCCAGAAATATTCTTTCTACAATAATATGAAGAAGACCACCGTCTACCATAGCTTGGCTAGCATTAATTCCTAAGTTGATTATTGCATTTTCGATCCCTGAACGATCACCTGAAATCATTTGATCTTTTACATTTATATCCAATATAAGTTTTATTCTTTTATCAATCGAGCTGTTTAGTATTGCAAGAGATTCTTTTAATGCTTCATCTATAATAAAGGGCAGATTTGTTCTTATATTCTTTTTACCAAAAGTGAGTAGCTTTGAAGTTAAATCTGAAGCCCTTACAGCTGCTTTTTTAATTAAATCTACGCAAACAAGACTCTTTTTATCTAGATTTCTTTGTGGCATAACTAATAATTGTGAGGCATTTAAAATTCCCCCAAGAACATTGTTGAAATCATGGGCAATACC
>JAOPTT010000016.1:88926-192220 GCA_051531975.1 Spirochaetaceae bacterium | reverse complement strand
TAAGTATCTAAACTATCAGCTCCAAGATCTTCTCTAAATCTAGCTTCCAAAGTAACTGCATCAGCCGATACTTCTAACTTGTCAATAATTAACTCTTTAAGCTGGTTAAATAATTCGTCCATTAAAATTCTCCTTTAGTTTAGACTATGCCATCTCTACAGATTCAAGAACCTGTTGCCCTTTGTAAAACCCACATTTTGGACATACACGATGTCTTAGGATTTTATTTCCGCAGCTAGAGCAGCCAATTAAATTCGGAGCAGTCATTCTCATATTGATTGATCTTCTTCTCCGAGTTTTCGCCTTTGATATTTTAAACTTAGGTACTGCCATGTAAACCTTCCTTATAAAATATGTCGTAAAAAAGATTACGACACTTTTTTGTTTTTGTCAATATAATCAATATTGATCCTTCATCTCTTTGTAAACACTAGGTGTTACTAAAGTTGAAATATCAACATTATATTTAAATAATTCCTTAACAAGAGATGATTTTATATTAGTAAAACCAGGTCTCGCATTAATATATACTGTTTCAATGATATCAGAAATATAACTATTTGCCATTTCAATTTCAGATTCATAGTTATAATCTACGTTATTTCTAATTCCACGAACAATTATATTAATATCATTAAGCTTCGCGTATTCTACAACAAGTCCTTCATAATAATCAACACTTACATTGGAAAAATCAGAAATCATTTCTTTTATTAATTTAAGTCTAGTATTTATACTAAACATTGTTTCTTTTTCAGAGTTTTCTGCAATTAAAATAGTTACATTATCAAAAATACTCGCACATCTGGAAACAATATCTAAATGGCCATATGTTGGAGGATCAAAACTTCCGGGAAAAACTATATTTTTCATAATAAAAAAATAACATTTGTAGTTTATTTTGACAATACCACCATTATAATGATAACTTTTAAAAATGATAAAATATTTATATATATATATACTACTTACAATATTAGTTCTAACTTCTTGTTTAACTCCAACACCTGAGCCCATAATTGAAGAGGTTATAATTGTTGAAGAGCCTAAAGTAATAGAACCAGTACTTGAACCTGAGCCTGAACCTGTAATAGAAATACCGGCTGAACCTGAAGTATATGTAGCAACTGAAGAAGAATATGAAACAACTTTTGAACAGATAGAAGCGCTAATTGCTGATTTAAATAAGATTATTTCCAAAAAAAACTTTAATACTTGGCAGAGTTATTTAAGTGAAAGTTATGTAGAAAAATATGGGAGTGATGAATTTTTAAAAAAATTATCTGAAAACCCAGTGTTACAAGACTATGGTATTAAGTTAAAACAATTAAAAGATTATTTTACATATGTTGTTGTTCCTTCAAGATCATACGTAGTTGTAGATGAAATACAATTCGAAACTGAAGACAAAATAAAAGTATTTACTTATAAAAATGATAGTAAATTTGTTATATATACATTAATTAGAAATGAAAGTAACTGGCTCATAACAGATTAGTTATAAAAAAGCTAGTTATTTTGCTTAAAGATGATATATAATAGAAATATAGTATAATAAGTTATATGGAGTTTAACATTGAAAAAAACAATTTTATTTGGACTATTTCTTGCAGCTAGTTTGTCTTTATTTGCTTTAGAAGAAACTGTTGAAGATCTATATTTAAAAGTGTCTGCTGAGACAAGAATTATTGATAGTCAGGCATCTTCACCTAATAGAGACTTAAAGAATATGGCTGTTGCAGATTTAACTGCTATGAATGAAGAGGGTCGTCTTAATGGGAATGACCCATTTGTAATGAGAATTATTACAAACTTAGGTGCTGAAGGTACTGGTATAATTTCTACCAACAACGGAAGAATAGTTAATAATTTTCCTACTATTAGACAAAAGGCTAGTAAGTTACTAGGTAATATTAATACTCAGCAATCAGCTGATGCTTTAATAGAACTTGGAGAGATGGAAAGTGAATCTATGGTTTTATCTGAGATTATAGTTGGTATTTCTAGAAATACAGTTGCTGATGCAGATGATGTAGTTAATACTGTTTCTAGATTAATGGAAGTTCATGGAAGATCAAAAGATCATAACTTTGCATTTGCTTTTTTACTAGCAGTTGAAAACTTAGCAAAAAATGAAATTGAAATTACAAATCCAAATATATTTCAGATGGTTTCAGAAATGACTCTACCTGATAGTGGTTATATTCAAATTGTTACTGATAAAGCTTTAGATGTAATTAGACAGTTAAAGTAGATAAAATATAAAAATCCCTTTTCAGGGATTTTTTTTTGTCTAAATTATTTAACATATTGAACTAAAATCATGACCTTTTCTTCTTCTCTGATATCCTAATGATCTTTTCTTCATCATTTCTAGTATGTTATTCATCTCTATAAATTCATCTTTATAATAAAAACCATTCTTTTCTACTCTAATCATAAATGATTTAAATAACATTGTTTTATCAATCTCTTTATTGTCTACATCATATACTTTATCTATCTTACCATCTGCAGTTCTTGTTAAATGCATTACTTCAGTTAATCTTGAAATACCGTCGACTTCTTCCAATATTTTCCCCTTCTTGTTTCTTTAATGTATCATATTTTTTTTTGCACACCTATTGTAATAATTATGAAAACTCTTTATTCTGCTTTTAATGCTAGGGGAGCCAACAGGCTGAGAAGTTAAATCTGACCCTTTGAACCTGATACAGTTAATACTGTCGTAGGGAAGCCTATATAAAGAAATTATTTATTCTTAAAATATACGGCTTTTGAATTTGTTATTAATTCAAAAGCCTTTTTTTATAGGTTTTTTATGGTTTAATTGGTCTCCTCTAATATAGGAGAAAATATGAAAATAGTTTTAAACGGCAAAGAGAAAATCATAAATGATAAAACTCTTCTAAGTAATCTTATTAAGGAAAACAGTTTAGATCTTAATAAAATTATTATTCAAATCGATGATGAAATAATTAAAAAAGAACATTTTAGTAATTACTCTATCAAACCCGAGTCTAAAATTGAAATATTAGCCATCGTTGGAGGTGGTTGAAGTGAATGATAATCTAATAATTGGTGGTGAAAGTTTTTCATCTAGACTCTTAACTGGTAGTGGTAAATATTCAGATGACTCAATAATTCCTTCTATTTCTAAAATTAGTGGATCTAAAATTATAACTGTAGCTCTTAGGAGAGTTGATTTAAATTCACCCAAAAAAAGTCTTATGGACTATATTCCCTCTACAATGAAACTTCTTCCTAATACATCTGGTGCCAGAACTGCAGAAGAAGCTATAAAAATTGCACGAATTTCCAAAGCATCTGGCTGTGGTAATTGGATAAAACTGGAAATTATCAGAGATACTAAGTATCTACTACCAGATGGTTACGAAACAATTAGAGCCACAGAAGTCTTGGCAAAAGAAGGATTTATTGTTTTACCTTATATAAATGGAGATTTGTATATTGCAAGAAGTTTAGTAGATGTTGGAGCTTCAGCTGTAATGCCATTAGGAAGTCCAATAGGAAGTAATAGAGGTATAAAATGCCAAGAGATGATAAAGATATTAATTGATCAAATAAAAATTCCAATAATTGTAGATGCAGGAATTGGTAAACCTTCTGATGCAGCATTAGTTATGGAAATGGGGGCAGATGCATGTCTAATTAATACAGCAATTGCTTCTAGTCCAAATCCAATTTTGATGGCTGAGGCTTTTAAACATTCTATTATAGCAGGAAGAAAAGCGTATTTAGCTGGTTTAGGTAGAATAAACGAAGAGGCAGAGGCATCTAGCCCTTTAACAGGTTTTTTAAATGAGTAAATTCTATTCTGAACTTATAAAATGGGAAAATTTTAATTTTAAAAAATATACTGAAAGTGTAATCCCAAAAGATATTTCTAATATATTACTGAAGGAATCAATAACTATATTGGATACTTTGGCTTTAATATCTCCTGCTGCTGATCAATTCTTAGAAGAAATTGCAACTAAATCAAATCGTTTGACACAAAATGAGTTTGGTAAAACAGTACAAATATATACTCCTCTTTATCTTTCAAATTATTGTAAAAATAGGTGTACATATTGTGGCTTTAATATTGATAATGATATTTTAAGATCAAAATTAAATATTGATGAAATTATAGCTGAATCAAACTTAATATTAAACTTAGGTATAAAACATATCCTAATTTTAACAGGTGGAGATAGAGTTAATACACCTCTAGAATATATTGAAGATGCTATTAAAATATTATCTTCGAAGTTTGTCTCTATTTCAGTAGAAATATATGCATTAAATGAACATGAGTATGAAAGACTTATAAATATTGGTGTAGAAAATGTAACTATATACCAAGAAACATACAACAAAAAACGATATGAACAAGTTCACCTTTCAGGAGAAAAAAGTTCATATAACTTTAGACTTAGTGCCCCTGAAAGAGCTGCAAAAGCTGGAATAAGAAGTGTAAATTTAGGTGCGTTATTGGGTTTAGACAAACCTATAGATGATTTTATTAAAACTGCTCTTCATTGTAAATTTATTGAACAAAACTACGATGGTTGTGAAGTTGCAATTTCATTTCCAAGAATAAAAAATGCATTTGGAGTAATTAACAAAACTGAAACTGTTAACGATAAACTACTTGCTAAATTTATAATGGCTTTTAGATTATTTATGCCTAAAAGTTCAATATCTATATCTACCAGAGAAGATTCAAATTTAAGAAATAATCTGCTTCATTTAGGGGTAACTAAGATGTCGGCTTCTTCAAAAACAAGTGTTGGTGGACATAGTTCAGATAAAAATAGTAAACAGTTTGAAATTTCAGACTTAAGGACTGTTTCCCAGCTAGATAAGGACTTAAAAGGTTTTGGATACCAACCAGTATATAAAAATTGGGTATATTTATGAAAGATATCCAGATTGGTATAGCCGGTTGTGGTGGCTTAGGATCTAATGCAGCTCAAAATTTAGTAAGATTAGGGTTTAAAAGATTTCTTTTAGTAGACTTTGATTTTGTAGAGTTAAGTAATCTAAATAGACAGTTCTATTTTTATAATCAAATTGGTCTTTTAAAATGTGACGCTTTAAAAGAAAATTTATGTAGGATATACATGGATCTAGAAATAGAAACAATTAAAATAAAAGTTACAAAAGATAATATTATTAATATATTTAAAGATTGTGACATAGTTATTGAAGGTTTTGATAAGAGTAAATACAAACAAATTTTAATAGAGTATCTCTCCCCTACTAAGCCTTGTGTAGCTGCTTCTGGATTAGGTAATAGCTGGAATGTGGATGATATTAAAACTATTCAGCTTAATAAAAATCTATGGATAGTTGGAGATTTTAAGTCAGACACAGATTATGGTATTCCTCCACGTAGTCCTGGTGTAACAATTAGTGCTGCTAAGGAAGCTGCAATCGTTTTAAAGTTTGCATTAGGAGAGATTAAATGAGAATAATTGATAGCAATATTAATAGAGTATGTGAAGGGTTTAGAGTTTTAGAAGATATTTTTAGGTTTAACTATAATAACTTTAATCTGTCAAAAGATCTTAAAATGTTAAGACATAAAGTAAGAGATTCCCTAAAAAGTAATGATACTAATTTATTAGAACACAGAGATGTAAATTCTGATTTAGGACCTAAAGTTACAAAATCATTAAACCTAAATCGTGATAAATCTATAATATCAATTGTATGTGGAAACTTTAAACGTATACAAGAGGGTCTAAGAACTTTAGAAGAACTTACAAAAACTATCTACGATATCGTAGACTATTCAATATATGAATTAATTCGATACCAAGTTTATAATCTTGAAAAAAAAGCTATATCATTTCTATCTAGATCACATTTTACTCTACCTCCATTATATGCCATTACATACCACGAAGTCTCCCAGGGAAGAAGTAATATTGAAGTCGTTAGAGAGATTATTAAATCTGGAATTAAACTTATTCAATATCGGGAAAAAAAATTATCTTTTTTAGTTAAATACAAGGAGTGTCTTGAAATACGGCAAATGACTCGAAAAGCTGGTGTCTGTTTTATTGTCAACGATCATATTGATATTGCAAAATTAGTTGATGCAGATGGTGTGCATTTAGGACAGGATGATTTACCAATAAATGTAGTTAGAAATTTAATAGGAATTAATAAAATTATTGGACTATCTACTCATTCACAGGAACAAGCTATAAAAGCAGTAAAAGATGGAGTCGATTACATTGGTGTTGGTCCTATATTCTCTACACAAACAAAAGAAAATGTATGTGATCCTGTAGGTTACTCTTATCTTGAATGGGTAGAGAAAAACATAGATATTCCCTATGTCGTAATTGGTGGTATTAAAGAATCTAATATCAAAGAAATATTAAATCGTGGTGCTAAATCCATTGCTTTAGTATCTGAAATAACTGGGAATAAAAATATCCCTAATAAAGTTCAAAAGTTAAATAACATACTTAAGGAGTATACTAATGAAATATAAAACACAAATGCAAGCTGCAAAAAAAGGAATTATCACAAAAGAGATGCTTTATGTTGCTCAAAATGAGAATTTATCAATAGACTTAATAGTACAAGAGATGGCAAAAGGATCACTTATTATTCCATGTAATATTAACCATAAAAATATTCAACCAAAAGCTGTTGGTGAAATATCTTCTACTAAAATAAACGTAAACTTAGGTATATCTAAAGATTGCCCTGAAGAAGAAAGGGAGCTACAAAAGGCAATGAAAGCTATAGAATTAGATGTTGATGCTATTATGGATCTGAGTTGTTGGGGAGATACTAGAAATTTTAGAAAAAACTTAGTAGAGATATCCCCTTGTATGCTTGGAACAGTTCCTATGTACGACATGATTGGAAATAGTGGAAAAGCTTTAATAGATCTTAAAAAGGAAGATTTCATAAAATGTGTTGTTGATCATGCTGAGGATGGTATCGATTTTATGACAATTCATGCAGGTCTAAATAAAAAAACAGCCCAGCGAGTTAAAAAAAATCCAAGACTTACAAATATTGTATCTAGAGGAGGTTCATTATTGTTTGCATGGATGGAGATGACAGGTAATGAAAATCCTTTTTATGAGTTTTTTGATGAGTTTATGGACATATTAAGGGAGTATGATGTAACTTTAAGTTTAGGTGATGGTTGTAGACCGGGATCAATACATGACGCAACTGATGCATCCCAAATAGAAGAACTAATAACACTTGGAGAGTTAACAAAACGTGCTTGGGAAAATGATGTTCAAGTTATGGTTGAAGGTCCTGGCCATGTACCTTTAAATGAAATTGAAACAAATATGATATTAGCAAAAAAGTTAATTCATAATGCTCCATTTTATGTACTGGGACCTTTAGTGACAGATATTGCACCTGGCTATGATCACATTACAAGTGCTATAGGTGGAACAATTGCAGCCTCTACTGGTGCAGATTTTTTATGTTATGTTACACCAGCAGAACATCTTAGATTACCAACTGAAAAGGACATGATTGAAGGTATTATGGCAACCAAAATAGCTGCCCATGCAGGAGATGTTGCAAGAGGATTTAAAGGTGCAATTGAAAAAGATTACACTATGAGTAAAGCAAGGTCTGAGTTAAATTGGGATAAAATGATAGAATTAGCCATAGATCCACAAAAGGCAAAAGAATATAGAAAAAGTAGTACACCACAAAAAGATGATACATGTACAATGTGTGGGGAAATGTGCGCAGTTAAAAATATGAATGATATACTAAAAGGGGAAACTGTAGATATTTCCTGATAAAAAAAAGCATTATGATTACATAATGCTTTTTTTATTAAAATATATTTTTCATATCTTCTAAAGATTTATCATGTTTTACATAATTTTCTTCAAACTCTTCCCGAGTAAGTCCAACTAACTCATGGGACATATAATGTATCCATGGATTATCACTATTTGCTGTAACTATATGTTTATTACAATAATAGTCAGGTTGAATAGGTAAAGGTTCTTTATCTGGAAAGACCTTATAGTCATATACAGCGACTTTTATATCTTCTCTAGGAATTCCTTTATCAAGAATGACTTCAACTAAATGATTTAAAGTTCTACCTGTATCAAAAATATCATCTACAAACAGAATCTTATCACCAGTTCGTAAATGCTCAGGTGCATAAGTCCAACCATCGATAAGGACTTTACTCTGTTCCCGTACTCCTGTATATGATCTTGCAACAACTGCTGCAAAAAGAACTGGTCTCTCATCCTTTCTTACTATTTTAAAGTATTCACTCATAATGTTACCCATATATGCACCTCCACGAAGTGACAAATAGATGACATCAGGATTAAATCCTTCTTTATGAATCTGATGTACTAATTTTAGGATATTATTCCTCATTTCATCAAATTGAACAAAATCTTTTTTCATTTTAACCTCTTAATAAATTAATTCTAATTCAAGCTCGTTATCTTCTCTACTTATAATTAACATATTTTTACCTTTATTTAAAAGCATATAAAAATCTTCTATATTCTTTATTTTTTTACCATTTAAACTGTTGATAGTATCACCCTTCAAAAATCCAGAAGCTAAACCCACAGACTTAGGTAGAATCTGTATTATTGAGACGATGTCTTCTGAAGAACCTAATACAAACCCTGGGAAAATATTTTTTGATACTTCTAAAACATTATCTTCTGATTCACCTAAAACTAATGAAAGACTAATTTCATTGTCTCCTCGGAGAATAACTAAGTTTGCTATTTCTGTTGGTTTTAAAAGTGATATATTTAAAAAAAGTTCATCTGAAGAACTGATATAATTATTATTGATTTTAGTTATTATATCCCCAGCTTTTAAACCTAAAAGGTATGCAGGAGAATGAAGTACTACTTGATTTATAAATGCACCTGATTTATCTAAATAGAAATCACTATTAGGTAAACCATAGGAGCTTATTCCAGCCCAGCCTACTGATACTTTCCCATAATCAACAATACTTCTAAATGAGGGATAGATATTTTCTATTGGCATAGCAAAACCCAATCCTACATTACCACTTGATGGAGATGAAATCCATGTATTAATACCAATAACTTCTTGTTTCATATTAACTAAAGGTCCACCTGAATTACCATGATTAATCGCAGCATCTGTCTGGATATAATTGCTTAGATTTTCCTTTGGTCCTCCAAAACGACCTATATTACTAATAATACCCATTGAAATTGTTTGAACATAACTCATTGGATTACCAAGAGCTGCAACAAATTGACCTACTTTAATATTACCACTTAAGTCCAGATTTGCAATTTCAAGTTTTTCTGTTGAAGTTATTTTAATTACAGCGATATCAAATCTGTTATCAACTCCAAGAACTGTCCCTTCAACTATTTTATCATTATATAACAATACAGAAACTTCAGTTAAATTACCTACAACATGATTATTTGTAATAATGTAATAATCATTATCTAATGATTCAACAATTACACCTGATCCAACACCAGTATTCCTATCTTCATTTTTAAAGTCTTCTTGATCTTGAAAGAAATCTAACCATTTTTGTTCAACATCACCATCTAAACCTATAGCAATTATTTCTACAACTGAAGGTAAAACATTGTCTGCAATTTTTACATATCTAGATTCTAGATATCCACCAAGAGATAGACATGACGTAAACTGTGCAAATATTAATAATGTTATAACTAATTGTTTAATTTGTTTCATATCTTTGTTAATACCTCTGTTCTATCTTTATAAACTGCAACTGTATGTTCAAAATGAGCAGAATTTAATCCATCTGTTGTTGCAACAGTCCAATCATCTGATAAAACTTTAACATCAGCCAGACCTAAATTAATCATAGGTTCAATTGCTAAAACCATACCAGATTTAATTCTAGGATTTTTTCCTTCAGTAGGATAATTATTAAAGATCTGGGGTTCTTCATGAACCTCCAACCCTACACCATGTCCACAATATTGATGAACTATACCATAATTAAACCTACTAACATAGTCGGTTATTGCTTTGCCAATATCTTTTATTCTATTACCAACGATACAAGCTTCTATTCCTTTATACAAAGAATTCTCAGTAATTTCTAATAGTTTTAGATTACTGTTTGATACTTTACCAACTGGGTAGGTATATGCAGAATCGCTGATATAACCATCAAGATCTATTCCAATATCTAAACCAATAATGTCACCATTTTTAAGAAAATCTTTTTTACCAGGAATACCATGTATTACATGACTATTTTTAGATGTACATACACTATTAGGAAAACCTGCATAACCTTTAAATGCAGGACGACCACCATTTCTAAGAATAAACTCTTCTGCAATTCTATCGATATCAAAAGTTGAAATTCCTGGACTTATATGATCTTTTAAATGTTCAAAAGTTCGAAAAAGAAGATGCCCTGATTTACGAATGAGTTCAATTTGATTTTTATTTTTTAATCGAATCATCGGTTATCCTTAAGATTTAAATGTATAGATTTTAGAAGGTCGCTACTATAATTATCAGGATCTAATTCATAAGCGCTATTTAGAACTCTAATAGCTTCATCTATATCATTTAAGAAAATTAAAACTTGGGCAATCTTAGTTTTAATTTGAGAAAGATGTATATTTATATTATTTATATAGTTTTCTTGATTTATTAAAATTATACTTTTATTAAAAAGAGTTAACGCTTCTGAATAGTTCTTCATTGCCATTTGTATAACACCTTTATTATATACAAGTTCCCAGGATGGTATATTTAAGCCATCAGCATTAAAAAAGGTCAAAGAGTCTTCGTAATCCCCTTTTAAACCACTTAATATACCTCGGTAATAAATAGTCCAATTACTATTAGGATATCTATTTTCACTTCTTTTCATTACTAATTCAATATCATTATAATTTTCAATTCCTAATAGATACCATATTAAATATTCAGAAACTTCTCTATTATCTTTGTCTTTATTTAATAATTTCCATAAATTAGCTACAAAAAGTTCAGGGAGTAATATATTATTTCGTTCTTTCATTTGAACTAGTTCAATTTTAACGTCATCTTTAAATATTTGTCTATAATCATCAATTACTCTTAGTCTATTATCTGATTTAATAAGTTTATATATACTACTAGATAATAAAACTAATTCTCTATACTCGATTCTTAATTTTGAAAGTTCATCTTGTTTTTTAGTTAATAGTCTTTTATTTAATTCTGGATCTATTTCACTATTTGAACTTGATAATTCTGATTGTATTAAATCTATTTCATCAAATAAAATTGAAACATAATTTTTATATTGATCTATACCGTCTTCTATAAAACTTATTGATTTTTTAATATTTCCAGATTTGTGATAAATTGAGCTTATATTTATATAAGGTGCTGAATTTATAGTTTCTAATTCAATTGCTTTTTCATAATAAAATCTACTTCTAGCCCAGTTTTCTTTCAAGTAAAAAAGATCTGCAATCAATAATATGTTATAATATTTAATTGAATCACTTGATGGTAATTCAATTAATCTTAATAATGCTTCGCTTACTCTTCCAGAATCATATGCAAGTAGTGCTATTAATTCCTGTAAATTTTCATCTTGTAAATCTTTTATAAGTGTATAAGCTTTTTCAACTTCTCCATCTTTAGCCCACAACAGTGCTGAATCAATTAATAAGGAGCGTTCTCCTAACAAATTTGCTAAATACTCAAAAAAAGATGGATCTTTTCGACTATTAACATATTCTACAATACCTAAAGTATCCGGATTTTCATTATCATTAAATAAGATAGTTTGAGCTAATAAAGGTTTAAACTCATTTGACATTAAATGTTGATCAGCAATAGAAAATGCTTGTGTATAATTACCATTTTTTAATAGTGCCATAACATAAAATGCTTGAAGGTCTTCATTTCCTGGATACATATCCACAGAAATTTCACTTACCTCTAGATATAAAGAATAATCAGATAAAGCTTCTGAAATTGTCAAACTTCTTTTAATCAATCTATAACAACTATATCTATCTGGTATTTTATCAGTTAACTTGGAAACTAATTTTGAAGCTTTTACATAATCTGATTCTATAATTAATTCATCAACAACTAAAATCTGCTTATCAAGGTCATTATTATCTTTAACTGATAAAAATAATAACAGTCCTCCAATACATATGGCTAAGATGAATAAGATAATTGCAGTAATTAATAAATTTTTTCTTATCTTAATGGTGGTACTCCTATATCAGTATCTATTGCATCCAGAATTCCATTAATAAATTTATATGACTTATCTGAACCAAACTCTTTTGAAAGATCTATAGCCTCATTAATAGTGATAACCCTAGATATCTCTTTCTGAAAATATAAAGAATATATACTTAATCTTAAAATAGAAAAATCAACTTTAGCTAATCGTTCAATTTGCCAATGTTCTAAATTATTATTAAGTATATAATCTATCTCTTTAATATGGTCTAAAACACCACAGAAAAGTTCATTTCCAAAAGGTGAATCTATATCTTTTAATAATAGATCACTTTCTATAGTAGTAATATCGGTAAAAGTTGTTGATTTATTTAATTCCCAACTATACAACGCTTTAAAGGCAAGTTCTCTTGCCTTATGACGACGCTCCATATCTTATTTCCATGGAATACTTTTATCAATGATTTGTATTCGTGCTTCACTTCTTAATTTATTAACAATTATCTCTGTTACTTTAGGTAAAGCCGCATTTACTCTTTGTTGTTGAATATTTTGTTGTATGTACTGCCTAACAGTTCCATTTGAAGTTGGATTAATATTGTCGTTTATCTTTAAAAACCGTGCTGACCTTTTTTCTGTAATTGTAACAATATGAAACCCAGATTTTGACTCTAAAACTCCGTGATAACTATTCATATCTAAACTAAAAACTTTTGATATAAAATCGTTACCTAATAATTGAACTGTTCTTTTTTCGTCCATTGCAACATAACCTAGATCTCCACCATTAAGTGCAGATGTTCGATCATCACTTTCACTTTGTACAAGTTCTTCAAATGTTTTTTTCCCTTGTTTAATAAGTAACATAGACTCTTCAGCTTTTTTCTTAGCTAGATTAACTTCTGTTTGATTTTTGCCTTGGGTTGAGAAAAAGATATGATTTAGTCTAACCATATCTGAGTTTACAAATTTAGTTTTATTGTTATTATAAAAAGTTAATATCTCTTTTTCTGTTGCTAGTGGTGCAAACTTTTTAAAGTCCTCAGCCCCAGCTTTTTTAATATATTCTTGTAAAGTAAGTTGTTCAATTAAAGCTAATGAAACAACTTTCCACGATTTTTTATTTTGAGTAGCAACTGTATCTTTTATTTTTTGATCTGAAACGTTAGGCCCAACTTGCATTCTAAGTTGCTTTAATATCATATCTTCAGTGATTACAACCCCATCACGTTTTGCAGCTTGTTTAATTAATACATTATTTATTATTGAATCTAATATGAAATCTTTTTCTTCCGAAGAAAATTCATGTCCAACCTGTTGTTCTGCTGCTTTAATTCTTTCTTCTGTGTATTTTAATTTAATTAGATGTGTATCTGTTAATTTAACATTTGCGATTATAGGGTCACCAAAATTAATCCCAGATGTAATAGAGATAGTAATGACTAATAATATTAATAATATAATTTTTTTCAATTTAAACTCCACTATTTAATATGTAATTTGCTACCAATTATTTTAGCCTGTTCTTTTGAACTGATAACTGATGATGATTTTAAAAGAACACCTTCACTCTCTAATGCTCTCATCAAATTGTTTAAAAACTTTTGATCACCAAACTTTTTTGCTGTATAAACAAAAGTATGTTTACCTGTTATTTGTCCAGAATTCTTAAGATATTGCAGAAAAGTCTTGTCGACTTTTGAATTAAAGAAAGCAGTTTTGCTGCAACCAAATATAAGATATGAATATCCAGTTAATCGCTTATCACTATCTTTCGCTATGTCTATTAAATCGATATTTGAATTAGTCTGTTTTTCCAAACCTTTTACAATTTCTTTTGCAAAGGTTTCAATTTTTTTATCATTTAAACTGCTAAAAGCTACACATATTCTCATTTTTTATCCTTATAAAAATAAAAAAGGGGGTTCCCCCCCCTCTATATTGCTATTTAGTTTCTGTTTCTTTATCAGCTTCTGGTTCTTCATCCCACCAGTTGCTACCTTCTACACTCTCAATTTCTGCTTTCACAGCAGCTTTAAGAATATCATCGTCGCTTTGAGATCTAGAAACCCAAGCTAATCCAAAAGATGTAACAAAGAAAAGAACACCTAGGATTGTAGTTGTTTTAGATAAAACATTACCCGATTTTGCACCAAAAGGTGACGAACTACTCCCACCAAACATACCTCCAAGGCCTTCACCTTGGTCATCTTGTAGTAGTACTAATGCCACTAATAAAACTGCCACAATAACAAACAGTACTAATAGTAGAGTTGAAACAAATTCCATTAAAATTCTCCAGTATATATATTTTATTTGTAATAGTTAGCTAAAGCAGTGAAAGACTCAGTATTTAGAGCTGCTCCACCAATTAAACCACCATCAATATCAGCTTGACTCATTAATTCCTTAACATTTTCAGGCTTAACAGAACCACCATACTGGATAATTACTTTTTCTGCAACTTCTTTTGAGTAAAGTTCTTCAATTTTACCCCTAATTGCTTTATGAATTGCTTGTGCATCTGCAGGAGAAGCAGTTTTACCTGTTCCAATAGCCCATACTGGCTCATATGCAATTACAACGTTAGCCATGTCAGCAGCAGAAATGTCTTTTAAACCAGCTTCTGTTTGAGTAAAACAAACTTCTTCTGCTTTTCCAGCTTCTCTTTCATCTAAAGTTTCACCAATACAGAATAAAACTTCCATATTATTTGCTAATGCTAATTTAGTTTTCTCATTAATTAAAGCATTTGACTCACCATAAATTGCTCTTCTTTCTGAGTGACCTAAGATAACTGCTGTAACACCTAAATCTTTTAACATTAAAACTGATGTCTCTCCAGTTCTGGCACCAGACTCAACAGCTGCCATATTCTGTGCACCTAAAATAATGTTTGAACCCTTAATTACTTCTGCAACTTGTGAAATTGCTGTCATTGATGGAGCAATCATAAGTTTTGTATCAGAACCCTTTAGTGCTACAACTAATTCCTTTGCAAAAGCTACTGCTTCTGAAGGAGTTTTATTCATTTTCCAGTTTCCTGCAATAAATGTTTTTCTCATTTCGTTTCCCTTATATTAGTTAATTTTATTTTCTTAAAGCTACAACACCAGGAAGAACTTTACCTTCTAAATACTCTAAAGAAGCTCCACCACCGGTTGAAACGTGATCTATTTGTTCAGCATATCCAAATTTATTTACAGCAGCTACAGAGTCTCCTCCACCAACAACAGTTACACCTTTACATTCTGCAACATAAGATGCAACATCTTTTGTTCCTTGTGCAAAGTTGTCAAACTCAAAAACACCCATTGGACCATTCCACACAATTGTTTTAGCAGCAAGAATTCTATCTTTTACTAAGGCAGAAGTTTTAGGACCAACATCTAATGCCATTACATCAGCTGGGATGTTAGCATCATCGATAGCAATAGGTGTTGCATTTTCACTAAACTCAGCAGCACATATATGATCTACTGGCAAGATAACTTCAACTCCAGCTTTTTCAGCATCATCTAAGAATTTCTTAGCAGTTTCTAAAAAGTCCTCTTCATACATTGATTTACCAATTTCTAGACCTTTTACTTTCATGAAAGTATAGGCCATTCCACCACCAATAACAAATGTTGAACATTTATCTACCATAGATTCTAAAACAGTAATTTTAGATGAAACTTTAGCTCCACCAATAATAGCAACAAAAGGTTTTTCTGGTGCTAATAATACTTTATCAAAAAACTTACACTCAACTTCCATTAAGAAACCAGCACATGATGGTAAAAACTTAGTAACACCTTCAGTTGAAGCGTGTGCTCTATGAGCTGTACCAAATGCATCATTTACATAAATATCTGCAACAGCTGATAATTGTTTAGCAAATGATTCATCATTTTTCTTTTCAGCTTTGTGGTATCGAGTGTTTTCTAATAATAGAATTTCACCAGATTTTAAGTTTTTCGCTAATGTTTCAACTTCAGGACCAATACAATCAGGTGCCATAACTACATTAGCACCGGTTAGTGTTGCTAAGTGATCTTTTAATTGGCTTAAACTATACTGAGATTCTCTCTCTTCTGATGGTCGACCTAAGTGACTCATTACAACAAGGGAAGTACCTTCCTGCTCTAAAATGTACTTTAAAGTAGGTAGTGCTCGTACCATTCTTGTATCATCAGTAATTTTTCCTTCTTTTAAAGGAACATTAAAGTCCACTCTTACTAATACTCTTTTATTTGTTAAATCTAAATCTTTAACAGTTGTAAGGCTCATCCTTACCTCCTTATATAGTTATTTATTACTTTGATATTTTAGCGGCTAAATCAACAACTCTATTTGAATAGCCCATTTCATTATCGTACCATGATAGTACTTTTACTAATCCATTTTCCATAACCATGGTTGATAAAGCATCAAATATTGATGAATGGGGATTACCGACAATATCTGAGGATACTATTGGATCCTCTGTATATTCTAAGATTCCTTTCATATCTCCATCCGCTGCTTTTTTCATTACGGCATTTACCTGCTCTACTGTTGGATTTCCATTTACTCTTACAGTCAAATCAACAATTGAACCTGTAGGAACAGGGACACGCATAGCAGAACCGTTAAGTTTTCCAGCAAGCTCTGGTAAAACCTTCCCTACTGCAACTGCTGCTCCTGTGGTTGTAGGTATTATATTACTTGCTGCTGATCGACCTCTACGAAGGTCAGAATGTGGTCCATCAAGTATAACTTGATCATTTGTATATGCATGAATGGTTGTCATTAAACCATCAATTATTCCAAACTCATCGTTTAGTACTTTTGCAATTGGAGCTAAACAATTTGTGGTACAAGATGCATTTGAAAACGCAACGTTATTTATATCAAGTTCATTACTGTTAACACCTAATACTATTGTTTGATCTATTGAATCCTTAGCAGGTACAGTTAATATTACTTTTTTTGCCCCAGCAACTATATGATCTTTGTAACCACCTTTAGGTCCTGATGCATCTCTAAAGATTCCAGTTGATTCAATTACAACATCAACATCAAGTTCACCCCAAGGTAATTTTTTTGGCTCTTTCTCTGCATATATATTTATTTTTTTTCCGTCTACTATTATTCCGTCTGATGTTGCTTCTATAGTTTTATTATATACACCAAATGTGGAGTCATATTTTAATAAATGAGCTAGTGTTTTAGGAGAAGTTAAATCGTTTAATGCAACAATTTCCATTCCTTCTCTTTCCATTGCGATTTTAAATACGTTTCGACCGATTCTTCCAAATCCATTTATTGCTATTTTCATTATTCCTCCAGAAAAATCATTGTATAATTATTTATTCAATAATAGATAATTCAGACCTAAGTGTCAATAAATAGAAGAACAAAATAGGTGCTTGAAACTAGTTGACCTGTAGAAGTTGTTCTATTAATTCTTTATCAGTAATAATAGATTCCTCTTTAATTATAATATCTTCTTCCGACTCTATTTCTTCTACTTCAGTCTTTTCAAAAAGTAAAACTTTATCACCAATATTTAAGAGGTTAAAATTACTAGATCCTGTAAAAACCCCAGAACTCATACCTTCTCCAACATCAGTAATTTCTACAGTTCCTAAAAACTTATCAGCTTCATACCGCAAATATGGTTCTTCTGGTATTAACTCAATACTTCTTTTTTTTACAACATCATAGATATGTTCAACTTCTATATTATCCATTTTCCCAGAATTTATTAAAATATCCTGTCCTTTAATATTTGTAATTGAACCTATTATTGGAAAAAAATTATTTAGATCCTTTGAGAAATTTTCAAAACAATTAAATATTCTATTATTTCCAGTTTTCAAATAACTAAAAGATTGTATCTCTCTACCACTTTTTGTTAAATGAAGTGTTGCATTTAGAGAAAATGTTCTATTACCCTCTAAAAAGTCAAAAAGTACAAAATATTCACTATTTGCATCCCGTGCTAAATTGAATGCACTAGAATAGTTTCCATTATATAGCTTAACTTCTTCTGTTGTAATGTGACTCTGACCAGATAAAAAACGTGACGTTATATCCTTAATAATATTCGCAGATTTTAGATGATTTTCACCAACACTATTTTTAATAAACAGACTTAATGTAAATCTATTATCAAACTTAAAAGTTTCAGCGCCCCATTTTTCATAAATGTTAAGAGTTGGTAAACTTCTTTGAATAAGAAGAGTTTCTTTAATATCGATATCGTCAGGATTTCTATCTAAAATGATATCCATCTCTTTTAAATATCTTTGCCTAAATCCCATTTTATTTAAAATTTCACCATATGCTAATCTTAATTTCTTCGAAAAAGGGTCTAAATCTAGACCTCTTAGGTAGTATGTTTTTGCTTTTTCATAATAGTATCTACCTTCTAATAACTTTCCTTTTTCATAATACCAGTTAGAATAATAAGACCGTTTTTCATCTTTTAAAATCAGATGATCATTAACAATTTTTTCACTAAAAAACCTATAAATCTCTTCATCTGGTTTTAGATCCAATCCTCTTTTCATTAAAGAAATAGCTTGGTTCTTTTCATCAATTGCATCTAATATAATAGCTGCAATATAATATGATTCGGGATCATCTTTTACTACTTTCATATAGTCAGAAAGAATATTCAATGCTTCTTTATATTCATTTAAATATATCAAAAGCTCTGCATTTAATAATTTAAGTTCAATATTATCAGAGATTTTTATTAATTCATCCATATATAAAAGAGCACCTTGATAACTTTTGGTGTTCATATAATGCCTAACTGCAGCTTCTAAAACTATTGGATCTTGGGGATAATGTCTTATAGCCTTTTGAATTATTTTATCCGCATTTTCGAAATCTTTCAAATTATCATTTAAAACAACAAGTGATAATAAAAGTCTTCTACTATTAGGAGAAAATTTTAATATTTTTTCAAAATCATATAATGATCCTTTTAAATCACCACTAACAATTCTCAATTCAGCTAATCCACTTTGTGCACCAACATTATACATTTCAGTATCGATAACAGCTCTATAAATGGCTTCAGCTTGTATATAATCTTCTAATGCTGTTAAAATACGACCTTTGCAATTTTTCAGCTCTAAATCGTTTTTATTTAATCCAATACAAATATCTATATATAAAAGTGCTTCCTCATATTCCCCAAGCATAAAAAAAGAGTCGCTTAGACCTTTTAAAGAGTATTTATCACTAGAATTTAATTGAATTGCTTCCTTAAAGTTTTCAATTGCATTGTAATAATTCTGCTTTATTAGGTTTGTTTCTCCAAGATTCCTGAAATCCTTAATTGTTAACGAATGTAATGAAGTTAGAAGAGTAATTAAGATTATAAAATATTTATATTTCACTTTTTTTAACCAACTTAACTCGTTTTATTTTGTATCCATCAACTTCGGTAATAATTATTGTTAGGAAATCAGTCTCAACCTTCTCAAACTTCACTGGAATTTCACCTATAAGGTTAAAAACATAGCCACCAATTGTTTCAATATCTGTAGTATCAAGATTTATACTTAATTGCTCATTAATATCATCTATATCAGCTCTTGCATCACATAACCATATTTTATCATCAATTTTAACTATTTCTTCAGTTTCATTATCAAACTCATCTTGTATATCACCAACTATTTCTTCAATAATATCTTCCATAGAAACAATACCAGATACACCTCCATATTCATCAACAGCAACTGCTATATGAACATGTAATCGTTTAAATTCTTTTAAAAGTGAGTCTAATTTTTTACTTTCTGGTACAAAATATGGTTTTCTTATGACATCAGTTATATGGAAGGTGTTTATGTTTTTATCATTATTCATATAGATAAAAAGATCTTTTACATACAATACACCTATAATATCATCCAATGTTCCTTTATATACAGGAAACCTAGAATGCCCACTGTTTTCAATTATTGATAAGGTTTGCTCCATAGAAGCTTCCTCAGGTATAAATACAACATCAATCCTTGGTACATAAACGTCTTTTACTGATGTATCAGAGAGCTCTACTATCCCATTGATCATATCTTGAGTTTCTATACTATTTTCTACTAATACATTTAAATTCTTTTTTCCAAATAACATATTTAGAATTCCCATCTTCTTAAAAAATCCCCTGTTTAAATAACTTTTTTAAAATTTGTTCCTGCACTATTAACATCTCTTCTTCTGGATTATTTGTTTTATGATCAAGACCTTTCAAATGTAGAATACCATGAATAAGAACTCTTTTTAACTCTTCTTCAAATGTTACTTTAAAATAGTTAGAATTCTCCTTAACAGTCTCTAAGGAAATAATAATATCACCTGCACTATATAATTCTTCTTCATCAACTACAGGAAATGGTTCATCAGACATTACAAATGTTATTACATCTGTTGGTTTATCTTTTTCCCTATAATCTCTATTTATTATATGTATATATTTATTATCACATAATGTTACAGAGAATTCCCAGTTATCAATATCTAATAATTCCAATACTTTATCTAAAAAAACCTTAAAACTATTTTCCCATGTATCTGGTTTTAAATTCTGATACATTAGTGTTACATCATTCACTTTTTTTCATCTCCTGATGGATACTCTATTCTTGAATGGTAATGACCCATTAGAGTATTAATAAAAGAATTCTTTATAGTTGTTAGGTCGGATAATGTTAATCCACAAGCATCTAACATACCCTCTTTTAATTTATTTAATATTAAATCCCACACAAATTTATCTAACTGGGATATTGTTGGATTTTTTAAGGATCTTACAGCAGCTTCTACACTATCTGCTAACATAACGATTGCAGCCTCTGGACTCTGGGGATTAGGACCAGAGTAGGCAAAATCCTCTGTTAAAATAGTGTTTCCTTTTCTCTCTTTTTTTGCTTTATCTAAAAAGAACGCTATTGAACCCTTACCATGGTGTTGTTCTATTATGTCAATAATATCACTAGGTAGTCCAATATTTTTTGCCTTTTCTATTCCAAGTTTAACATGGGATTTTATTACTGCTACAGATAAAGATGGTTTCATATCATCGTGTAAATTTTTGCCACCCTTTTGATTTTCTATAAAATAGTGTGGCTGATCAATTTTACCTATGTCATGATAATATCCACCAGCTTTTGCCAATAAGGGATTACTACCAATATGTTGAGCAGCAGATTCAGCCATATTTGCAACTGCAATAGAGTGAGCATAAGTTCCTGGTGCTTTAATTAACATACTCTTTAATAATGGGGCATTAAGATCACATAATTCTGTTAACTGAAAACATGTAGAAATCTTTAAAAGATGCTCGGATAATGGTAACAGTGCTAGTGTTAATACACCAGAAATCAGAGAAGATGATATAGATACAAAAACTAATAAAAAGATATCTGGATTTTGGATAATACCAACACTAAAAAGGTAGAGAGTTAAAAGAGTCTGTATAAGAGCTAATTCACCACTAGATTTAAGAAGATCAATACGTTTTTCAACATCATGAACAATAATTGTTCCAAAAATTGACATTATCAATGTAATAGAAAATGCACTAATTGAAAAATCAGATATTAATAATATTAGAAAAGAAAAAAGTACCGATAAATATACTCCAACACGATCATTTAATAAAAAAGTGATTAACATAGATAATAAAACTGATGGAATTACCAATGGAAACAGATAACTTAACTCAGAGCTAAGAAAATATCTGATAAGAACACTTATTACAATATAAAAAAGTGTAACACCAACAAGCAAAATAATATCGCTCTCTTTAAGTTGTATTTGAATAAACCTACTATTAAATAGTATTAAGCCTGCAATATATACAGATAATACAAAACCTAGTACTAGTAAAACATTGGAAAAGGTATTTCTTTTAACTAAAACTTCAGCTTGATTTATTTTATTATTTACATCTTGATTTACAACAAAGTCTTTTAATACTAAAACTTCCCCTCTTCTATATAAATCTATTACTGGCTTTACTTTTGATAAAGAGAGTGCTCTATTGTGTTTTGTTTGCTCATTATCATAATAACAATTTACAAGTATAAATGCTTTTACAAGTTTATATACAAATGGTACATAAGCACTGTCTAATGACTTATTTACGTCTATAGATCTTAATACAGATATTGCACTTATGTTTTGAGAATAATTATCAGTATTTCCAGTTGATACAACATTTATTAAACCTGAGCCACTATCAAAATTAGAAACAACAGATGAGATAAAACCTCGACTCAATAATTTTTCAAGTTCAGTTAATGCTAACGAAAACAGTAGATTAGGATCGTTGTCTATTATTTTATCAACATCAGTCTTGTTAAATACACCGGGAATAATTGATTCAAACTCCAGGTATATTACATTGATATCTGTTTGTGAGTCTTTTAAATTCAGTATAGTTTTATAGAAAGCTTCAAAGTTAGAAATTGATGTTGCAGTTATATCTTTATCTATTAAATATAAAGGTAGTACAAGTTTCTCTTCAACTTCTTTAGCAATATTAGTTTCAAATTCATTAAAATAATTTAAATCTGCTTTTAAAACATAATCTCTTTTTGCTGGTTCTCCTACTTTAAAATCATCTTGATTGAAAGCAAAAAAAGCATCTATAAAGTAATTAAAAAAAAGTATAACTACTACTGATAATATAAAACTTACAACAACAAATATATTAGTAAATAATCTATTACTTTTTATAAAACGATTAAAATCGTTTAAATAAATTTTATTCTTCATCTCGCCTCTTATCATAAGCCTTTATTCAGAATTTTACCAAATAAATTCTGATTTTTTGTTTTTAAGTTAATTGGAAAAAAACTTAATAGTCAAGAACTAGTCTGTTTTTGATGTAGAAACAGTCCAGTTATCATCTTCATTAACCACTTTAGACCGTACTAATCCTAATGGTTTCCACTGTATAAAAAAAGAGAACTCCTGATTCCACTCATATTCTGAATCATTAACCTCAGGACTACCTGAATAGCTAAAAATTAAATTCCAGTCTGGCATTATATAAGTAGCTGCAATGGTTATAGTCTCCAAATTAAAACTAGATTCCTCACGATCTGAATCAGAAAAAAAGTTAAAAGATTTTACAAAATCAGTTAATATATTTTTATCTGTATTAATACCAAGAGTTGTTGCATCATCTTCCCAATAATAAAACATTGCTTTATTTACAGATGTAGACTTAAAGCTAAGATTCAAGAATTCAAATACTTCTAAATTAAATTTAAGATTATATCTAAAACTAGATTTATCAACCTCTATAAGTTTCTTTTCTATTGTTAAATCTGACTTTACATCTAGTGTTATTCTATTTCTCCAGAATTTAAACTTTTTAATATCTAGGTTATGAGTTATAGAAATAGAATCCAATAATAGTTCATCTATTTCGGAATCATCTTGAGTCCAATTTAAATCATCAGAATCCCAACTCTTTGGTGCTTCATAGATAGATTTAAGACTAATATTAAAATCCCAAAGTTTTAATGATAAGTCGTATTGATTCCACTTCTCATCTTCAAAACTATAATTAAACCCGGTGTTAAAAGATAAAAAATCTAATAATTTATATTCTAAACTTAAATCTAATGGGGAAAAATCCCATTCATCAGTATCACTATCCTCATCTATATATGATTCACTATAATCAAAACCACTAACTGCCGATATTTTTGCACCATATATACCCATGGAGTATTTTTGATCTGCTGATATTATTTCTACTTCATCCTCATCATCAGTTTCTGCGACTATACTGTATAAAAAATTTGTTTCACTTTTATTTTCTAATAAATTAAAAACTTTGAAGTCAAAGACTTGTTTTACACTATAATCATCTACTTGATCTATAGGTGGTAATATTTTTTTGTATCCAATATTTGTTTCTGAAAAATCTAATTTATAAATATATTTAACATCTAACTCATGTTTATCTATAAAATCATCTGTCCATTCAAAACTTTCTTCTAGATAATAAGCATCAACTTCACCATTTAATTCATATTCATCTTGATCAAACAGGTTCTGATATAGAGTGCTTTTTAAATTATAGGATGTTGAAAGTGTATGTCTTTCAATCTCAGGATTAAGCTTTAATAAACTTATTGTAGTTTTAAAATCATTAATTAAAACTGTACGATTATTTTTATAGATTTCTAATAAATCAATCTGATCATCAATATCTAGGTATGCAGATTTAAAAATATAGCCATTTAGGTTATTATTAAAGACTAAAAAAGAGTCTAAAATGTTAATTGAATTATTTATTGTTGCACTGGGATCGAATTTATATTTTATACCACTGTCATCAAGGTCATAATCAATATCAGATCGATTTTCCCAATCTGTATTATCCCAATATCCATCAATCTTGGATGGCATTTTAATTACATAAGTCATATCAGCATTAAACAGAGCTGAACTAGTATTACTTTTTATTTTAACATCTTTAAAAGTATCATCTTTTTCTAAAGTTAAAAAATCATTCTCTGTAGCTTTAATTTCTTTCTTTTTAGGTTCTATTGAAACTGGGTTTTCTATTTTTAATAGTTTATTATCTTTGCCATCCAATTCACTGTCTTCATCTTTTACAGCATCATCAATTTTTATTACATCTTTTTTTAACTCTCTACTTTTCTGATAATCAGTATCAAAAAAACTTCCTTTAATCGTTAATTTTAAAGGTAGAAGTATATTATCAGGGTAAAAGAACTTATATGCTGGGTCAAATTCAGAGTATAAGTCAACTTCATCATCTAATGAAACCTTAGATTTATACTCTATTTCGATCTTTTCTAGATCAAGTTCAAAACTACTAAGAAAAGGGTTTAGTTTTGTTGTTGAAGGTGCAAATTTAGTAAAATCTATTCCCCAACTATAATCGTTTACAACATAATCTTTATCTACACTTTTACCATCTATAGTCTCAGTTACAACCGTATTCCGATCATATTCAGTTGAGTCATCACCTAATGATTCTAGGCCATCATCCATCAGACTTGTTGCGTAATTTATCCACATAAAATTCTCTGCTCGGTTTAAAAAATCACTTCTAAAATAACTATCTGACAAAATTTTAAAATCAAGTTCAACTATTGGAGATGTTAATGACATATATAATAAATACCTAAATGGTAATTCTTCATCTAAAAAGTAGGAGTTATTCCACTCTGACTCTTCTGAAGTATATATTGAGCCATCACTGCTATCTATATTTCTTGAAAAACCTAATCCGGTTTGAAGCTCAAAATTATTTATATAAGGTTTAAGAGTCAATGATGTTTCATTTCCTACAAAAATACCTAATTTAGAATAATAATCTAACATTATTTTAGAATAGTCTGGGCTATATTTTGTTTTATCCCCAGATGCTACTAATGTTAACCCGTTAAGTTCTAGGTTTCCAAGAGCTTCGTCGTCATCAAAAGATAAAAAGGAAAAGTTTGATTCCTTATCATCAATTTCTTTTGCACCCATTAAATAGATAGTATTTTGAAATATAGTACCTTCTCGAGTTCTCTCACCAAAAACAGGATTAAAATAGAGACTAGTGTCTGAATGATAATAAAAAGGAGCAATAAAAACTGGAACATGACCAACTTTTACTGAAGGTAAAACAATGACAAAATCTGATGAATCTAACATCCATAAATCTAAAGCACTTATATTAAAATAAGGGGAGCCTATTACTGTTTGAATAGTAACATCACTCATTCCCATGACTTGTGTATCACTTTTTTTTATTTCACCAGTAACATAATAAAAGACCATCTCTTCTTCATCTATGACTTTATTTTGTTTAGAAATACATTTTAAAAGTGACCCTTTCCAGTTTGATAGGTTAAAAGTTAATGAATCGGCTGTTATTAGTTCAGGTTTACCTTTTTCAGTTTTAATATACTCTACATTACCAAATGCTGTAACACTATTCAGAGTTCTATTAAAGTTAACTTTATCAGCAACAATTGCATGTTGAATTTCTTGTTCTAGATCATCGATAATAATATCCACACGACCTTCAAACTCTGCAATACTCTCATCTACTTCTTCTAATGTGTAATATTTAGATAACTCAGCTCTATTTATTTTTATAATTTTAGTATTTGTTTGTTCAATTTTAGGTGTTAGTTTTAATTTATAATATTTAGCAATAGACTTTTTTAAACTTTCAATATTGGTACTATCTTTTAGTCCAAGGCTCTTAGCCCAAACCGATAATTCAGTTATACTTGATGTCTCTATATCTTTGATAATAGCTCTGTTTTCTATAGAAACAGTATCTTCTTGGGAGAGCAACTGAGAATAACAACATAATAGAATTAATAGTAATAAAAAATATTTTTTCAGCTTATTTTCCTAAAACTTCTTTTAAATAGAGCCCAGTATAAGATTTTTTACATTTAGTAATCTCTTCTGGGGTACCTACAGCAATTATTTTACCACCATTATCTCCACCTTCTGGACCTAAATCAAGGATTTTATCTGCACATTTTATTACATCTAAGTTATGTTCAATTAATATAGCTGTATTTCCTGTATCCACTAAGTCATGTAAAACTTCCATTAATTGTTTTACATCTGCAAAATGTAAACCTGTTGTTGGTTCATCAATAATATAGATTGTTTTACCAGTACTTCTTTTTGATAATTCTAAAGCTAGTTTAACTCTTTGTGCTTCACCACCTGATAAAGTTATTGCTGATTGACCTAAATTAATATATCCAAGCCCAACAGATAACAGTGTTTCAAGTTTTCTTTTAACAGGAGGTATATTTTTAAAGAAGTCATTTGCTTCTTCTATGGACATTGCTAACACTTCGTAAATATTTTTGCCTTTATATCTAACATTTAATGTTTCTGTATTAAATCTCTTACCTTTACAAACATCGCACTGAACGTATACATCTGGTAAAAAGTGCATCTCTATCTTTTTAGTTCCACCACCACCACAGTGCTCACATCTACCACCTTTTACATTAAAAGAGAATCTTCCTGGCTTATACCCCCGGAGTTTAGACTCTGGTAGTGATGAAAATAGATCTCTAATATGAGTAAAAACACCAACATATGTAGCTGGGTTACTTCTTGGAGTTCTACCTATAGGACTCTGATCAATGTTTATAACTTTATCTAAGTGTTCTAAACCTAAAATTTCCTTATATTTACCAACTGGATGGTTTGATCCCCTATTAATTGAATTTGCTAATGCTGGATATAATATTTGTGATAACAGCGTTGACTTCCCGGAACCTGAAACACCAGTAATAACGTTTAACTTTCCAAGGTCGAAACTTACATCTATATTTTTAAGGTTATTCTGAGCAGCGCCTTTTATAATTATCTGCTTTCCGTTTCCCTCTCTTCTTTTTTTAGGAACTTCAATTGTTATAGCTCCACTTAAAAACTGACCGGTAGGACTATCTGGGTTATTAATTATCTCCTCATAGCTACCTTCAGCAACAATATTACCACCATGAATACCAGCACCAGGTCCCATATCCACAATATAATCAGCCATTTTAATAGTCTGTTCATCATGTTCAACAACTATTAGTGTATTACCGATATCTCTTAAATGAGTAAGGGTAGCTAATAATCTATCGTTATCTCTTTGATGTAAACCAATAGTTGGCTCATCTAAAATATATAATACCCCTACTAGAGATGCTCCTATTTGTGTTGCTAGTCGTATCCTTTGGGACTCTCCACCAGAGAGTGTTCCTGATTTTCTGTTAAGATTTAGATATGATAAACCAACACTTTGCAAAAACTTCAGCCTATTTCGAATCTCTTTTAATATTTGTTCTGCTATAATCTCTTCAGATTCTGATAACTTACAATTTTCGAAAAAGCTTAAGGCATCCTGTACTGATAAAGATGTAATTTCAGCTATATTTTTCTCATTTACAAATACAGACAGTGCCTCTGGTTTAAGTCTTTTGCCTTTACAGGTTGTACAGACCTCATCTGTCATCAGTTTTTCGTACCAATCACGCATACCTGGGCTATTTGTCTCTTTATATCGCCTTCTTAAGTCAGAAATTATTCCACTAAAAGCCTTATTTATTTCAAACTTACCCGTTTTTTCTCTATTTTCGTATAAAATTTCTATTTTATCTGTGGTTCCATATAACATAATTTCAATCATTTTTGGGTCTAGTTTATCAAATGGAGTATCTAAACTAAAACCATAATGTTTAGAAAGACCTTTAAACATAGAAAGTGACCAAGCAGATTTTGGATTAGATGTTGTTACAGCACCTTTTTTATATGACAAACTTTTATCTGGTATTATTTTATTAGGATCAAAGTCCATTGTTCGTCCAAGACCAGAACACTCTGGACATGCACCAAATGGACTATTAAAAGAGAATAACCTAGGTTGTAATTCATCCATACTAAAACCACAGGTTGAACAAGAGTTATGTTCAGAAAAGAATTCATCTGTATCTTTATCAATATAATTTATTATTACATTACCACCAGACACTTCTAAAGCAGTTTCAATTGATTCTGATAATCTTTTCCTAACTTCAGAGGATAATTTAACTCTATCAACAACAATCTCAATTGAATGTTTTTTAGTCTTAGAAAGTTTTATCTCATCATCTAAATGTAAAACTTCACCATTTACCCTAATTCTAGTAAATCCAGACTTTCTAGCATCTTCAATGACTTTTTTATGTTCCCCTTTACGACCATTTACAACAGGTGATAATATTAACATTTTTTCACCATCTGGGTTACATTTAACTTTTTCAATTATCTGATCTATTGATTGTTCAAATATCTCAGTTTTACATTTAGGACAGGTAGGTTTTCCAACTCTAGCATAAAATAGTCGTAAATAATCGTATATTTCTGTAATGGTTCCAACTGTAGATCTTGGGTTTTTACTTGTAGTTTTTTGTTCAATACTTATTGCTGGGGATAAACCCTCGATATAGTCTAAATCTGGTTTATTTGCTTTGCCTAAAAACTGTCTGGCATAGGCAGAAAGTGATTCAACATAACGTCTCTGTCCTTCTGCGAAAATAGTATCGAAAGCTAAAGAAGACTTTCCACTACCACTTTTTCCAGAAATAACTATCATTTTATCTCTAGGTAACTCTATATCTATATTTTTAAGGTTATGCTCTCTAGCGCCTTTAATTATTATACTTTTCAAAACGAACCTCTTTACTTAACAACTGTTAAGTTAGATTAATATATAAACTTCCATTTTTCAAGTGTTGGAACTAAAATTTGTCTCTTTGCTTTAGTAATCCATTTAGATTTTACACCACTGTCTTTTAGTAAAATCCAGATCTCTTGTGCTGTATCATCTTCACCTATTCCATATAGAGATTCTGCTAAATAATAAAAGAGTCTATAAAAACCATGCTCTATAAAATAATTCCTAGCTCTATCACTATTTTTAACCTCACTGAAAAAAAGTGTCATACTTTGGAATACATACTCTCGGTCATTCAAAATATTATCGTTTATAACCTCTGTTATTAAAGCTATAGTTGGAGATAAAAGATAATTTACAGCTTTTTTATATTCTCCAATACTATTGTAATAATAACCAAGATTAATCCTTGCATTAACAACATTGTTTGCATCTTTTCTATACAGATGTAATAGTCTATCAAGCCCTGATTCTAGAAGTGTATCGTAATACGCTTTATCGTCTCTAACTTCCTGAAGATCTATCTCATCTTGTCCTATAATATCTTTTAAGGTATATACATATCCATCATAATCATCTTTTAAAAGATAGATATTAGAAAGAGTATATTTATATTTCATAAGATCTTGAGGTACCTGAAGATAATTTGAATATCCTAGGGCTTTTAAAATCTGCTCTTCAGCAATTTCCAGCTCCCCCTCTTCTAGGTACAGAAGGCCTATCATATATTCAGCTTCAGGAAAAGGTCTTGGATTTTTTGTAACCTCTAAAAAAAAGTCTAAAGCTTCTTGAAACTCACCATTCTGGTATAAAGATTTTGCCTCTTCGAATTGAACCCACAAAGGTTTTTCCTGGATATCTAAATCAATAGAATAAAGAAAAGATGTAGATAAAATTATTAATATAAACAAGAATCTATTTTTCAAATCGATCAATCTCCTCAATAAATGCTTCTAATGCCATTTCTTTAGTCACTTTTCTGATAATTTTACCCATTTTAAAAATGAGAATGCTATTACCTGAACCAGTAATACCCAAATCGGCATGTTTAGCTTCTTCTGGGCCATTTACAGTACAACCCATAATTGCCACAGATATATTCTTATTAACGGTAGAAAGTTTCTTGTTTATTAGGTTATTAAACTCATGGGTATCAAATGACGCTCTACCACACTTAGGACAGGAAATTAGTTCAACTCTTTCCCTTTTATTAAGTTTAAGAGCAGATAATATCTCATTTGCAGCATATATCTCTTTTAAAGGATCGTCAGAAATTGAAATTCTAATAGTATCTCCTATTCCTTCAGATAACACTCTAGATAGATATATTGAAGATTTAACAACTGCAGGAATTAGAGAACCAGCTTCAGTTATTCCTAAATGCAGTGGATTATTATATTTTTCTGAAAAAGTTTTATTTGCTCTATATGCATCTTCGATATTTGATGCTTTTAAAGAGACTAAAAAATTACTAAAATTCAGACTGTCTAGCAGTTCCATCTGTCTTTCTGCCGCAATAATCAGAGATTCAGATATACTATTACCTTTTCTTAAATCAGAGGGAAGAGAACCTCCATTAATTCCTATTCTAATGGGTATGTTTTTATCTGTAGCTTTTTTTATAACTTCAATGGCTTTCCACTTAGCACCAATATTACCTGGATTTATTCTAATCTTAGCTATTGGATAATCCATACATTCTAAAGCTATTTTATAATCGAAGTGAACATCAGCAACAACAGGCATAGTTATACGTTTTGCTATCTCACCAATAATTTTTACATCTTTAATTTCAGGAACCGCAAAACGGATAATATCACATCCTACATCCTGTATATCATTAAACTGAGTTATTAGGTTATCATCTACTTTGTTTATTGGTTTGTCCCACATTGTCTGAATAGATATTGGGTTATCTGCTCCAATTAAGACATTTCCAACTTTTATCTCTTTAGTTTTCATATTAAAACTTTAAATCTTTTTGTCTATAACCGCAACTACATAATAGTATAATATAACTATATGAAGAAGTTTAATTGTTTATGCTGTGGTGATTGTTGCTCAGGTAATATGAAGATAAATCTTAATTTATACGATGTTTATAAATTAGGTAAACATATGGGGTTCAGTTCAACTAAGGAACTCTTTGAAAAAAATATACTAAAACTCGTTCTTGGACAAAACAGTATAAAAATACCTCAAATGGTTTTTAAAATAGTTCCGTATAAGTTTTGTCCTTTTTTAATTAACGATGTTGATGAAGAGATGAAATTAAAGGGGTACTGTTCGTTACACCCATATAAGAAGCCTTTAGTTTGTATATTAGCTCCTATTAGTAAAGAATTTGATGTTACAACAGAATTAGATAGCTATACCTATACTAAACCAACTGAAAATTGCCTTGGAAACTTTGAAGATGAAGAGTATCCAAAACAAGAATTGTTAAAACCAGTAGAGTATGAAATAGAATACGAAAAAGAATACTTTAAAATATTAAATAATATATTAACCTTAAATAGATCAAATTACGAATATGATCTCTATTACTTTGATCTTAACATAAGCTTTGAGACACAATTAACCAAATTAAAACATCTTTTTCTTGCCAACTAATAATCTTTATAAGATAATACAAGAATTAAAAGGAGTTTTCATGCCAAAACTAAAATTTAGAACATCCTTAGGTTTTGCAGTTGGAGATGTAGGAGGGAACCTCTATTTTTCTATTATTGGATTTATATTTATATTTTATTTAACAGAAGAATTAGGTTTATCAGGTACTCTAGCAGGAACTGCTATGATGATTGGTAAAATATGGGATGCAATTACAGATCCAATTGTAAGTTCAATATCTGATAGGTGTAAAAGTAAGTTTGGCCGTAGAAGACCTTTTATATTTTGGGGTGCACTTCTTTTAGGAGGATCTATGGTTTTAATGTTCTCCATACCTAGGTTTGAATCAAATACAACCACATTTATTGTTGCAACATTACTGTTTTGCCTTTTAGGTACAGCATATACTCTTGTAAATATTCCATATTCTGCCTTACAACCAGAATTAACCAACGATTATAATGAAAAAACGAGTTTAACGAGTCTAAGAATGGGCTTTGCTATTTTGGGAACCATATTAGCTGTTACAGCTAGACCAATTGCTGAAGGTATTGGTACAGATAACAATGGTTGGACAATAATGGCAATTATTATGGGATCTATTATGTTAATAAGTTCCTGGATTACAGTTTTTACTGTTAAAGAAGGTGACAATAGAAAACTAAAAAAACAAAGAGGTGTATTACAGTCCTATAAAGAAGCTTTTGCTAATAAAGAATTTATTTATGCCCTAATACCTTGGACACTTTTTGTAACTGGTGTAACTATTATTCAGGGTGCATTTTTATATTATTTTAAATATAACTTTAATGATGCTGGGAAATTTGAAATTGCACTGTTTGGTCTTATTTTTGTATCGTTAATATGTCTTCCTTTATGGGTGAAAATATCTAAAAAAATAAGTAAGGGTTCTAGCTATATGTTAGGTATGGGTATATTTTCATTATCTCTACTTATTTCATATTTTATATCACCATTATTAGGATCAATGACAACTGTAATTATTATTGCAATATCAGGTATTGGTTTCTCAACCCACTATATAATGCCCCATTCTATTATCCCTGATGTTATTGAACTAGACGCAGTTAGAACTGGAATAAGACGTGAAGGTGTATATTATAGTATTTGGAACTTTGTTATGAAGTGTGGACAAGCACTTGCTGGATTGTTAATTGGAGTAAGTCTCGACATTGTAGGATTTATACCACCAAGTAGTCCTGATCAGGTAATAGTTCAAAGTAAAAGAACTTTGGATGGTATAGCTTTTATATGTGGACCTATACCAGTAATACTTATAATAATCGGTATCTTGATACTTAAAAAATATCCTATTAACCAAAAATATTATATTAAAGAGTTAACAAAGCAGAATTAATGAGCAAGACAATAAAGGTAAAACCTCTACAATTTATATTTATGAAATTACTCAGTCCTATTTATGTTAAGTTTGTTGAAGGTATAAGTAAAATTGATTTATCTGATGCTAAAGAGTTAAAAGAAGAGTTAGATAATTTTAAAAAAGATAAATCTAGGTTAATAATTGCATTTAGGCATCCATCTAAACACGATCCAGCTCTTTTAATGCATGTATTAAACAATAAATACAGTGGTAATACTCATTGCCAGTTTGTTTACGGTACATGGGTATTAAAATGGGCAAACTCACTTGTTAAGTGGCTGTTTCCAGGAATTGGTGCAATACCTCTAAGTAACCGTGGAAGAAGTCTAGAGGGGATGAAAGAGATCCGTAGAATGATGATAGATGGTAAACACCCATTAGCGTTAGCTCCAGAGGCTCAGATAACATATCATAATGGAAAATGTGGGGAACTTGAACCTGGAGTAATATCTATTGCAGGCTGGTGTAAAGATGATTTACTAAAGCTCAATATTGATAAAAAGGTTAATATTCTTCCACTAACACTATATTACGACTACAGTAAAAAAGCTGATACATCTATTAAAATATTAAAACATTTAATATCACCAGTTTTAAATAATAGTGATGACCTAATGTTATATACAGATTTTGTAATTAGTAGAGTACAAAAGTTCTTGAAAGCAGATAGTGGATCTCAAAAAAATGATAATAAACCGAGGATTCAAAAGATAACTTTTCTCTGTAATAGTATTCTATCCAAAGCTGAAGCATTTTTCAAAATAAAACCCAGTGGTTCTTTATTAAATAGAGTCTTAACAATTAGAGAAAACTGTGAACAGTATATAAATAAAAATGGTGTAACCCATCAGTTAATTCCTATACTTAGATATATGGAAGTGGTTGATGTTTTAGAATATATAAACCCTACCTATATTTTAACATCTACTAATAAAAATAGACAAATTGAGTATCTGTTAAACTTATTAGATGTTATTAACCGTTTAAACGGTGGAACAATTGCAACTAGGTTTACAGGTATATATAAAGAAGTTAAAATTATTACAGGTTCAGTAATTGAATATAAAACTACAATTAACAGGACACAAAAAAAAGAACAAATTAAAGAGTTAAACTGTAGACTTTTGACTGTTCTTGAAAGGTTGAGTATTTAATATGTCGGCAATTAAAAGAATAAAAAATAAATTCACTTATGCCTTTAAAGGGCTATACATAGCATTTACATCTGATAACAGTTTTAAAGTTCATTTTGCAGTCTCAATACCTATCATAATTTCAGGGTTTATTCTTAATTTTAGTAGTTTTGAGTGGATTGTTATTATTATCTCAATTGGTCAAGTTTTAGTTGCTGAGTTATTTAATACTGCTATAGAGTACATAGTTAAAATGTTCACCGATGAATATCATGAACTCGCTGAAAAGCTACTAGATATAAGTGCTGGGGCTGTACTGTTAGCAGTTATAATATCAGCAATTTTGGGATGTTTAATATATATACCACATTTTATGAATCTAAAGTAAAATACTCCATCTCTTCTGCTATTTTTTTTACCATCTCTCTGTTTCTTAGGCTCATTTCAGTTACATTTTCTACTGCCATATTAATCTCTTCGGTGCTAGTGGTTATATCAGAAATACTAGAACTACTCTTGGCTGTTATCTCTTTTAAATTAAGTACTTCATCTAATACAAGGTTACTACCAATTTTAATCTCATTGGCTCCACCTAATACAGTTTGGGTTATTTGACTCATAGTTCCAAGTGATTCTAAAACCTGTCTAGATTCCTTTCTCTGAATACTCATAGCATCACGGACTTCATCATCCCTTTCGCTAACAGTTTTAATCAAACTCTGAATTACTTTGAAACTTTGAACGGTGTCGTCTGAACTATTCACAATTTCTGAAATTAGAAAATCCATCTGTTTTAATATGCTAGCAACTTCATGACTCTGTTGTGTTGTTGATTCTGCTAATTTTCTAATTTCATCTGCAACAACACTAAAACCTTTACCGGTTTCTCCCGCATGGGCTGCCTCTATTGCAGCATTCATAGCTAATAAGTTTGTTTGACTTGCTATTGAGCTAATTACCTGATTTGTTAACATTAGTTTTTTTGATTCTTCAGATACGGTATTAATTTGGTTTGAACTAGTATCAATATTCTTTTGACCAGTAACACTTGCAGCTGTTAAATCTCCCATAGAGTTATGAACCTCATCCATATTTGAAGATACATCCTCAATAGATTTTACCATTCCTTCTATTGATTCTGATGATTCATTTATCTGGGAGTTTTGTTTGTTTATTGATTCATTTAGGGACTCAATATTACTTGTTATCTCAGTTATTGCAGATGTTACACTCTCAACACTACTGTATTGTTCCTGAAAATGACCGTTAATAGAACTTAAGTTAGTAGTTACTTGCGCTAACGATGCACTTGATTCCTCAGCATTTGCTGATAAAGATTCTCCTATTTCTTCTAATTCCTCGGAGCTATTTTTTGTTTCAGATATAACATTTTTTAGTTTGATACACATATTTTTCATACTTCCGTATATCCCTAATGCAGTTAATTTATCAAATGCTATATCCAAATTACCAGTTGATACTTTAGTAACAATATTCATTATTTCTTCAGGTTCTCCACCTAGAAGTTTTTTTAGAATATAGTTAATTATATAAACTACAGCAAAAATAATTATAACTAAAATGATATAAGTTAATACTGATAATATTCCACCAGTTATTTTTAAGACTTGGATTTCTCCATTAATACGTTCATCTAAAATTGCAACAAACTCATTAACAGTACCCCAAATTTTGTAAACTTCCACATGGTATAGATCACTATATAATATTCTAACTGCAAATTCGTTATATTCTTCCCCAGGAAGGATTTTTTCAGGCCCAGCAACATATTTTTTTTTGTTAATACTTTTCATTGCCTGGTCTTCTAAATTAATAAGGTCGTTAGACATCTTTCCAATATCTTCAAGCATTTTAAATTCACCATCTGTAAATCCAATCTGCTTCATTATTTCACTTTGAGGGATTGTTTCATTAGGCATAAGTTCTTTATGAACTGTTGAGGGTCTAGGAGCTTTACCACCTCTCCAATTTACTATAGCCCAATAATCATCTGAATATTTTTGTAAACCAGTAGCTGCATATGTTCTTGCAAATCTAGTAAGATCCATAGATGTATGTCGAAACTCATCAGCAATACTAAAGGCTAAAAATCTCTCAGAGAGTTTATCATTTACACCTTTGGTAATTCGCATATTTGCACCACTTAAAACGACATAACTTATGGATAGAAAGATTAAACCACCAATTCCAAACTTAAATAATTTTTTTAAAGTCATAGCTTACTCCTATTATTAAATTCTAGTTCAAGGCGGGGAGTTAAGCAATTTATTAATACAAAATTAATAAATAGACTCATAGTTTTAGTATAAGTCTATTTTATTATATGTTGGATTTGTCTACTGGTTTTATAAGATTCATTAAATATAAAAATGGTGTATCGATAATAGCTGCAATATATTTTACAATCAGTGTTGTAGTAACTATTGAAATGACTATCTCCATTGGAAAGATACCAACTAAAGCAAAACCTATAGTAACTAATACAGAATCTACAAACTGGGATATAAATGTTGAACCATTGTTTCGGATCCACAAAGTTTTAGTTGAACTATTCCATGATTTTATCCTTGCATAAATATATACATCTAAACTTTGACTGATAAAATAAACAATATTCCCAACTAAGACAGCCTTAAAAGTTCCTCCATTTATAGAGAAAAAGAGTTTTAATGCTTCGTTAAAATCATGACTATACTCTAAACCTTTAAAAAGTGTTGAAATAAACATAATTAAAACAAAAGATACGTTAGCAAAAATTGAAATAACAACTGCATTTCTTGCTGCTTTTAATCCATACTTCTCGTTTAGTAGATCGGTTGCTAAAAAGATACCAGCGAACATGATATTCCCTAGTGTTGCTTCTAATTCAAAAAGACCAAAATTGAAGATAACACCTTTGTTTACTTGTAGATTAGCGGCAATTACACTTAATATAATATACCCTAATAGACCATTTTTACCATAAAAACGGTAAGCTACTGCTATCAATGCAAAGTTAAACAGTGCAAAGATTAAAAAAATTAATAAATTATCCATTATTGACTCCTAGTTTTGTTTCGCAGGATGGTTACGAACTGCGTCTGATAAGTTTTTCAGCGATTTGTAATGTATAGATAATTACGATAAAATGCAATAGATGAATAGATATAGTAAGATAACGAATAAAACTAAAAGGGAAATTGTGCTTTTAAAAGGCAGTCCATGTAAATGGGGAAAGTGTACCTTTTGCGATTATATAACTGATAACTCTGTAGACCAAGAATCGAACCATATATTAAATACCTCTGTTTTAAGCAGTATTACCGGAGAATTTGGAGTTTTAGAGGTCATTAACTCAGGTAATATCTTTGAACTACCGGAAGCTACTCTAGGTTTAATCAAAAAAATTATTGATGAAAAGAATATACATACTATTTTTCTTGAGTCTCACTGGATGTACAAAAACAGAATAAAATCCATTAGAGACTTCTTTGGAGTAAAAACAATAATAAAAACAGGGCTTGAAACCTTTGATACAGATTTTAGAGAAAACGTTTTAGTTAAAGGTTTTAAACACAATTCAATTGCAGAATTAAAAAGCTACTTCGACTCCGTATGTCTGATGCCAGGTGTTTTAGGACAGACTAAAGAGATGATAAAAAGTGATATTCAACTTGCTATGGATAATTTTGAACATTTTACTGTTAATATTTATATAGCCAACTCAACAATGATTAAACCCGACCCAGAACTAATACAATGGTTCCAGGATGAGTATAAGTGGTTAGAATTAGAACCAAAATGTGATGTATTATGGGTTAATACAGATTTTGGAGTTGGTGATTAATGTTAATCATCAGATTTAAAACTAATCATTTGTGATTAAACCATATTAACTTTTAATTCTTCTCTGATTACTCTTTTCTTATAATCTAACTTTGGATAACCAACTAAGAGAGAACTATATACCTTATGATCTTTAGGAATTCCAAGTTCTTTTTTAAGTTTTTTATTTGCTTTAAGACCAATTGTAATAAAACCATTAAAACATGTTCCAAGTCCGAGGGTTACAGCGTGTAAACTAGCGTATGAGGCCTGAATATTACAGTCCATTTCAGGGGTTGAAGCATCTGGGGATGCATGAAAAATTACAACTAATGGCGCTTTATATGTTAAAAAGTCATCATTTCCTGATGCCCCGCTTAACATTCGTTTATATGAGAACATCTTTTCAGTTTTCTCTTTACCACTAAAAAGTAACATAAATATATATGTTACTGGGTTAAATATAATTTTAACTAACTTCTTAAAAAAGCTAATCATCTCAAATGCAAATTTTTCAATCTTTTTTTCATCAGTAAGCACTGTTACATAAGTTTGTTGAGAGTTAGTTCCTGTTGGTGCATATTGTAATAAAGTTAAAAACTGATCTAGTGTCTCTTTTTCAATTACTTTATTGCTATAATTCCGAATGGATTTTCTAGCATATACTAGGTTTTCAAAGTTTTCTGGAGATATATTATGGTCTGAAATATACTCACCAGTTTCACCAAATTGGGTGACAGCATCCGTAGGACATACTGACATACAGTGTGAACACCCCATGCATTTTGACATAGTAACACTATAATCTAATGGTTGTATTGCACCTGTAGTACAGGATTGTACACAAAGCTCACACTGTGTACATTTTGTTTCATCAATTTTTATCATTTATTCTCCAAGAACTATTATTATTCGTAGTAATAGAAAATAAGTATTGTTACAGTAAATGTCAATATTTAGTTTTTAATATTCAACAGTTATCTAAAGAATCTATTCTAAAAATCAAATAACGATATCTTGCTTCATCTGTTATCTTCTTTAATCTGTATATAATATATATATTTACCATTTTTTTAAACTTTATTCTTGGATCACAATTAACATACTTGAACTGTATATATGCTATTAAAGCTTTATTATTGTAGATTATTGTAAAGCTGTGATAAATGCATTTACTAACTATTATCTTAACTAAGGAATATTATAAATTTTATGTAGCGTTTATTGTAACTTAAAGTTAAAATATTTTACATATGTAAAAAGGTGGTACAAATTGTTATTAAATATTTTTTTTACCAAAACTGATGAGATCAAAGATAAATTATTATTAACCTCTGAAGAATATATAAAATTAAAAACATGGGGGGAGTCAGCAACTCTATCAGATATTTATCAGATAAATGTTCATAATTTAGCAGATACTTTAAATATTGATAGAAGAAAAATGTTAGAATGTTTTATAGAAATGGCTCATAACGAGTTAGTTGATATTAATTGGCAATATCACTGCCCATCATGTAATGGAGTGCCTGAAGCCCACAAACTGTTAGCAGATGTAACCCATGAATCAAACTGTCAGATGTGTAGTATTACTTTTAGTAATACTTTAGACCAAAATATAGGTATATGTTTTACACCATCAGAGGCATATGTAGATTTTCCTACTGAATTCTTCGAAAATAACAAAAAAATAATGAATGATGCAATTAATGCACCATTAGAAAAGAAACTAGAACTAGCTAAATATCTTAGAAGTCAGACATTTGTATCTGGAATTGATTGTATACATATAGAATCATTTAAGGAGTTATTCGACGATGACAACCTGCCTTTTGATCAGTCTCTAAAAATTAAAAACATCTCAATACTATTTACTGATATTAAAGGTTCCACAGCTCTATACGAAAGAGTTGGAGATGCTACAGCATACCGTCTAATTAGAGAGCACTTCCATATACTTTTTGATATAATAGCAAAATATAATGGTATTGTAATAAAAACTATTGGTGACGCTGTAATGGCATCCTTCAAAAAACCAACTGATTCAACTTTAGCTGCTATTGAGATACGAGAAAGATTTAAAGAGTTTGATACAAAGTTAGATAGTGAGAGGGAGATTCTAGTTAAAATGGGAATCCATATGGGCTCTACAATAATGGTTACATTAAATAAACGTATCGATTATTTTGGTCAAACTATTAATATTGCTGCAAGAATACAGAATGAAGCTAAAAATAACCAGATTCTAATTTCAGAGAAAGTTTCCAAAGATTCTGGTATAGAACAACTGTTGTTAGAAAGATCAATTTCATTAAAAAAGAAAAAGGTAAAACTTAAAGGATTAACTAATAAAAGTAATATATTTATATTAAGATTTAATAATAACTAATAGGATCATAAGTGATGTTATTACATTATTCTAAAAGAGATATTATCTGAGAAGAACTAAAAGGTTTTTCTATTATTCCTGTAACTCCTATAGACTTCAGTAATTTTAATTGATCTTTTTCGATAAATCCTGTTAATAAATAAATATTAACATCTTTTTTTACTTTTTTTAACTCCAATATTAATTCTATACCAGTAAGGTTAGGCATTTTATTATCTGTAAGAATAACATCGAAATCTTCATTTATAGCAATCTCTAAACCTTTTTTACTATCACTTATTGCCGTTAACTGATAATTTAAATTTTTAAATATATGTTCATAAGTTTTTAAGATGATTATATCATCATCAATAAGTAAAATTTTCTTCATATTAAAAATATAGTTTTTTAATACATAAATTACAAACTTAATAGTTTTATTTATATAATACACCAAAAATTCTGTTAAATTCGTTGACAATAACACTGCATAACCTATGTTTAATTTATGGATGAATTGATTCAATATATAATAGGATATGACCTAATTACTATTCTTTATGAAAGTTCAAGTTCAATAATATATAGAGCAATAGAAGAACAAACTAATAGGTCGGTTATTCTAAAAGTACTTGAGTCTAAAAATCCTACCACACAAGAACTTCAGAGATTAAAAAGGGAATATTCTATCACATGCAATATAAACTCCATTGGAATAAATAAAATTTTATCAGTTGAAAAGATAAAACAATCCATGGTGATAGTTGAGGAAGACATTCATGGGAAATCACTGGATATACTAGTAAAATATAGTAGTTTAACATTTGAAGACTTTGTATTTTTAGCAATAAAAATAACAGATAGTTTAACAGATATACATAGTGCGAAATACATTCATAAGAATATAAATCCTTCAAATATAATCTGGAATCCCAAGACTAACCAGGTTAAAATCATTGATTTTGGAATCGCAGAAAGTCTTAATAGTCCAGAAAAAAATGTTTATATAGAAGGAACTTTAGCTTACATATCACCTGAACAAACAGGGTATTCAAATATAAAACTAACATTTGCATCAGATCTATATTCATTAGGAGTATCACTCTACGAGATACTAACAGGTAGATTACCATTTACAACACTAGAAATATCAGAGTTGATAAATTCTCATATAAATAAAGTCCCTACCCCGCCTAGTATTATAAATCATAAGATTCCTAAAATAATCTCTGATATAATAATGAAACTATTAGAGAAGAGTTTAGACCATCGCTATAAAACAGCATTAGAAGTCAAAAATGATTTAGAAAAGTTTTTAACAACACTAGAATATAAAACAAACCGTAAAACTACGATACCCAAAAATGATATTTTAATAAAATCAGATAACTTAAATGAAGAACAACAAACCCAACTTTTTGACTCTATGGATTCAATGTTTCAGCTAATAGAACTTATATATGATAAAAATGGTAATGCTATAGATTATTATTTTCTTCAGGTTAATAAAGCTTTTAAAAACTTAGTTGGATTAGAAAATGATGATCTCATTGGAAAAAAGGCAAAGGAAGTATTTGGTATTGTTGAAGACTATTGGATTGATTTATATGAGAAAGTTGAATCTTCAGGAATTCCTGAAAATTATATAAATTATACTAAAGAACTTGATAAATATTTTTCTATTAAAGCTTGGAAAGCTGGAAATAAAAAAGTTGCCATAATATTTACCGAACAAACTAACGATTTGGAAATGAAATCAAATTTAAAAGAGAGTGAAGAGAAATATAGAGTTATTTTTGATCAAGCAACTGTTGGGGTAGCTCAATTAAATATAGATGGATTATGGATGGAAGTTAATCAAAAGTTATGTGACATTGTCGGGTATACTCTAGAAGAGCTACAATTAATAACATTTCAGGAAATGACTCACCCAGATGACTTAGAAAATGACTTAATTTATATGAATAAACTATTAAAAGGTGAAATCACTACTTACACTTTTACAAAACGATATATTAAAAAAAGTGGAGACATTATATGGGTAAACCTTACAAGTAGTTTAGTCAGAGATAAAAATAATGAGCCTTATTATTATATTGCTGTAGTTGAAGATATAACTAAAGAAAAGTTATTATCCATAGAGAGAGATTATCTAGCTAAGTTCCCTTCAGAAAATCCAAATCCAGTATTTAGAATTTCTACTAAAGGTAAGATTTTATATGCAAATAATGCCACAAACAGTGTTATTAAATCCTGGGAAACAAATATTATGGGAAATGTTCCCCAAAAATGGATTAAAATAATTAAACTAGTAATTTCTAACTCGGAAACGTTAACAGTAGAAGAAGATATTTTTGATAAGTTGTACCTGTTTTCGTTAATGCCAGTTAAAAATGAAGATTATGTAAATGTTTATGCCAGGGATATAACAGAGCAGAATTTGGCTGAAAAATCATTAAATAAATTTAAAAAAGTAATTGAAAAAATTGACGCAACTATTTTAATTACTGATAATCATGGAATAATAGAATATGCTAATCCATTTTTCACAGAACTAACAAAATATTCCGTAGATGAGTATATAGGTAAAAATGTCAGCATCTTAAGGACAGATTATCACCCATCTGAATTTCATAAAGAGATGTGGGATACCATCAGTAGTGGTAAAACTTGGGAAGGGGTTTTTTATAATCGGAAAAAAAATGGGGAAATGTTTTGTGAAAAAACAATTATAACTCCTATTCTTAATGATAAAAATAAAATAACCAATTATGTAGCAATTAAGACGGACATAACAGAAGACAAAAAGATTGAAGATCAGTTAAGGCAATCTCAAAAAATGGAAGCAATTGGTCAGCTTGCTGGTGGAGTTGCCCATGATTTTAATAATATGTTGACAGGTATAATGGGATGTGCCGAAATAATATCAGCTAGAGTTTCACAAGATGAGGAGCTACTTCAATTTACCAATTTAATAATGGATACATCAATGCAAGCTGCCGAACTAACTAAAAAATTATTATCCTTCTCCCATAAAGGAAAGTCAGTAAATGAGATATTTGATATACATGAATATATTAGGACAATGCATTCGATGTTAGAGAGGAGTATAGATAAATCAATTATGATTAAGTCAGACTTAAATGCAAAGAATTCTCTAATAAATGGGGATAAATCTCTTATTCAGAATTCTCTTTTAAATTTAAGTTTAAATGCTAGAGACGCGATGCCAAATGGTGGAGAACTAATATTTAAAACTTCAAATGTCTGTTTTGATAGAAAAAACCCTAGTCCTACCACCACAATACCTCTAGGTAGTTACATAGAAATTGATGTTGAAGATAATGGTTGTGGTATGACAAAAGAGGTACAAGAGCGTCTCTTTGAACCTTTTTATACTACTAAAACCATGGGTAAAGGCACAGGTTTAGGACTTTCCATTGTTTATAATACAATAAAAGAAAATAGAGGTCATATTCATTTATTTAGTGAATTAGGTCATGGTTCTGTTTTTAAAATTTTATTACCTATAATACCAAAGAATAGTATTATTAAAGATATAAACTTTAAACCTAATGTACATCATGGTAATGGTACTATTTTAGTAGTTGATGATGAAAATATTGTAAGGTTAGTAATTGGTCAGTTAATAACAGAATTAGGATATAATGTAATATATGCCAGTGATGGTGAAGAATGTATTAAAATATATAATGAAAAATATTCTTCTATTGATCTAGTTGTTCTGGATATGGTAATGCCAAATATGAATGGTAGAGATGTATTTTATGCAATAAAAGAGATTAATCCGGACGTTAAAGTTTTAATTAGTTCTGGTTTTTCTAAAGACATTAGTATTGAAAAACTAATTGAAGATGGTGTCTCAGGTTTTATTCAAAAACCATATAAGAAGCTTGAATTATCTCTTAAAATTGGAGGAATATTAACATAGAAGAATTCATTAAATTATTAATATTGATATCGATGAAGTCTATTATTTTCATTAATAGACATTGGATTATCACTAAACCACTGAATAAATGAGTTATATTTATCTTCATTTTCAGATAACCAACTTCTAAATTCATCTTCATTACCTTTCATGAATAACCAATAATTATATGATTCAAAATATCCTAATTCTATTAACTTTTTATGCCAATCAAAGAGTATATTAGGATACATGGAATCTATACTGTATTTAAACCACTCTTCAATAAATAGTTTTCTGATATTATATAAACTCTTCATTCCAAAATTCTCTTCTTTTAACTCAGGTATTAATGCAACAGCTAATGTCAATTCATAACTAATTGGAAATGGTGTATTTTTTTCTTGAACATCTTCATCTAAAATTACTGTTGAGGTCTGAGTAAAATTAACTCGAACCTCTGCATTAGACGTAATTTCTATTGAAGACATATAGGTATCATATAAAAGTTTACTTATCTGTTCTGTTTTATCTGAACCTCTTTCTAAGTTAATAAAAAGTTCACCATATAAAATACCCCAAATCTTCTCAGTTGTATAATTACTATAATAGATTGCTGATGTATGATAATTTGATGCATATCTAGGGTCTACATAAACTCCATTTTCCCAGGTCACCAAAGCCTCGTTATACTTTCCAAGAACCTCTTGAACATTACCTTGCTCAAAATACAGCCGTCCTGAAGTAGGAAAAAGTACTAGACCTTTTTTATATACTTCAATAGCCTTTTCTGGTTTTCCATCCATATCGTAAATATTACCTAATAAGGTGAAACATTGATCTGTTTTATTCTTAAACTGGATTACATCTTCTAATATTGATATTGCATTACCATAATCTTTTTTTAAGAAATGTGCATAAGCAATTTCATATGGATATATATAGTTCTCTGGATCAAGTAGTTGAGAATTTTTAAGCATCCCTATGGATTTATCAATTTCACCACTATCCATTATTTTTATAGCTTCAATGGCGTTATCATAAGCTTCCTGCTTATCTGTATTATCTTGTGAATAAACCTGTAAACTTAATAAACTTATTAGTATTAATATAATAATTTTTTTCATTTCTTTTTCCATTTTTGTTTCAGATAATTTTATGAGATTCTGTACCTATATATTATTAACAGTTATTGCAACATTACCTTTTTTATGGCCTTTATCTACATATTCATGGGCTTCAGAAATTTTCTCTATTGAGTAGGTCTTATCTATAATAGATTTAAGAATATTTTTTTCTATGAACTCTTTAATAATGTCTAAATCACCATCAATTATTTTAGGAAGATTAAAGTTGTTTAGAAATATTCCATCTTTCTTTAAAATATTTTTACACTCTGACTTTTTAGACTTCATTACTGCATCGTAAACGATGTCGTACTTTTCATTAGTTTTAGTAAAATCTTCAGTTCTATAATCAATAGTTTTATTTGCACCAAGGGACTTAACGAGTTCAAAATTTTCAGTACTACAAACAGCCGTAATTTCAGCTCCATAATATTTAGCTAGTTGTATGGCAAAAGTACCAAGACTACCAGATGCTCCATTAATTAAGATTTTATCACCTTTTTTTATTTTAGCTTTTTGTAAGTTCTTTAAAGCTGTAAGACTACCTGCTGGGACTACTGCAGCTTCTTCAAATGTTAAGTTTATAGGTTTTAGACATATTAAACCTTTTTGCTCCTGTGTTCCATTTTTAGTTTTTTCTGGTAGACATATATAATCAGCATATCCACCTAAATTAAATCCAGTTAAGGCAAATATTTCATCATTTGACTTAAATAATTTAACATTTTTTCCAACAGATTCTACTATACCGGAAATTTCAATTCCTAATTTTAAGTTCTTCTTCGGTCTAAATATACCAAACATAATTCTAACTAAAAATGGATCAGCTCTTCTTATACGGGTATCACCTATATGGGCAGATGTCCCATAAACTTTTATCAAAACTTCGTTATCTTTTGGTATTGGTTTATCTACTTCTTTTAACTTTAGAACTTCAGGAGAACCATACTGTGTACATATTATTGCTTTCATATTTTAATATTAAATGTAAAAAGTATTTTAGTACACAATAAAATTTTAAGACTATTTTTTTCGGTACCAATAATCATACAATGTTTTAAATCCTAATTTTTTATATAAATCATTAGCAATCATATTTGAAGCAACAACTTGTAAATATGCATATTTAATATCTTTATCTTTTGCTTTATTAATTATGCCAGACATAATACTTTTTCCATATCCATAACCTCTATAATTTTCATCTACAATAATATCATAAATACCTATATGGTCCACTTCCAGAGCTGCATATCCGCAAGCTACTATCTTATTATTTACTATAATTGATGCAACAAGCAGTTCTACTGAAATATTTTTTAACATCTTTACTGCTGTATCTTTATGTTCATCTTTTACATTGTTAATACTTAAAAATGTAGTTAACCATTCATCAGAAAAGTTATCATCTATTTGTAATAATTTAGCATCAAAATTATTGAATTCTGAAATATCACATAACATAACATGTGTTGTATCAATTTTTTTATAATTCTTTTTTTCTAATACTACATCTAACTTATTATATTCCTTATTATCAATAATTTTAAAAATAGTTGGTAGTTTTGAAGAACTAAATATATTTTCTGAAAAATCTATTACATTCTCTATATCTGTTTCATTTATATAAAGTGGGTTTGCTGAATTAGCTCTTTTAGTATATCCATCAGATAATCTAATAAGGCATCCTTTATGTATTAACGTTTTAATTGATGGCCATGCATTTAATGATTTTTCTTCATAACTAATCACAAGAATCTCCTTCTTAAGTACTGTTATTTTAATTCTTTTAACTTTTTCTGAGCTAATAAATAGGTTGATATACCACTTTCAATTTCTGGTTTTTTAACCTGACTAAAATAGTTAATAGCCTCATCATTAAGTCCTAAAGTTACTGCATTTAATCCCATAATATAATATTCACCATCAAGATGTTTACTTTTTTTCTGCCCAATAAGGTGTAATAAAATTTCTCTAGATTGTTTTACCTTTCCAGACTCTGCTAATATTACAGCTAGAGTATCTAGGAAAGCATTTTTTTCAAATTTAGTTATTTGATTTGCTGTTAAAGCGTATGAATGTAACTGTTCAAAATCCTGATCACTAAATAGACCATGCCAAGCTATGTTATTATACATAAAAGCACTTTCACTACTGTTTTCTATGTAGGATTCTAGATAATCAAATGCTTCAGTATATCTTTTCTGTATAACATAGTTATAAACAACTTGGTCGTGAAGTATTAGATTATTTGGTTCAAACTCCAGTGATTCCATTAATATTTTATGGAACTCTTCATGTTTGTCATTTTTATGATATATATAAAAATAATCTCCAACTACTTCGGTGGATAAACCTTCATTAGCTATATGTTTCTTAATAAGATCATATGCCTTTTTATACTCTTTTTTCTCTTTATAGTGGATTGCAAGCATCCATGTATATATATCTCTAAGACCATTTTTAATAAAAGCCTGTTCTACCCCTAATAAGAAGTTCGTACTCTCTTTTAGTTTATAAGTTAAAGATGCAACTCCCATGTTAATCCAATCGTCACTTCTTTTATTAGATTTCCATACACTAGATAATATTGATGAAAAGTTACGATTATCAGCTCCGTCTTTTATCCAGTTAAGAATTTTTATTGCTTCGATTCTTTTACCACTTTTTAACATTTTAGTAATAGAATCACTAGCTAACCAAGGATCTTGATTGTGTATTAGTTTAAATTTTCCGTCCTCTTTCCAGACAAAAAATTGTTGTGATATTTGTTCAGTTGGAAGATTAACTGTGGTAATAATACGGTATAAATCTCCAGCTTGTTCAACATTATAATTAATCTCTGTTAAAAGCATGTCCCTCATAACATTTAAGTTGGAACTAGCATTAAGTGAGTTGAATTCAAATTCATCTTTTGCATCAGTCATTTCTTCTAAGAGATGTTTTGTACCCACATTCTCTATAAGTTTTTTTGCAAATATTTCTCCTACATCTTTCGATGAAAGATCTTCTTTAACAAAAGCCTTGAACCAGTATTTCTGAACTACATTTTCTGGCCTACTCTCATCAAAAACCTCATCTTCATAATGAGAAAGTGAGTTTAGAAAATCTATTTTATTCTCAATTTCAATATATTTATCTGTAGATTTATCAATATAAGATAACATTTTAGCTGCTAATTTATACTCTCTAAGTTGTTGCAAATTAGTTACAGTTGAATCTATTAACCTTTTTCTATTATCAGGAGAACTAGTTAAGGATGATATCTGTTTATATGCTATTTCATCACCATTTTTTAATACTATAGCTGTAAAATAGAGACTCCATCCATCATAGGTATTTAATTTTTTAACTAATTCAACATTATTTAGTAGTTCATCAAATTTATTAAGTTTTACTAAGTCTAATAAAATATTATAATTTAAATCATCTTCTTTAGTGTATTCAGTATATTTGTTATAATAATTTATAGCGCCTTCAAAATCAGCCCCACTGCTATACCTAAAACCTTCATCTCCATACTCTGAAATAATGGCTAAGTTTCTCCAGGCATTTCCAATTTCAGGATTAATCTGTGTAACTTCTAGATACTCTTTTGTAGCTTTTGTCTTGTTATCTTTTAAATATTCATATCTTCCCCACTCATCGTATAAAAATGAAAGGGCATAGGCCATTTTAGCCTCGGTATTATCTTCATCTAGGGTAAGAGCAATCTTTAAATGTTTATTACCAGCTTTGGCAAATCCAGCTTCGATATAAGCTGCTGCTATTCTAACATGGTGACTGATGTCGTTAGGTTCACTCTCGATTTTATCTAAATAATAATTTATACAGTTCTGGAATTCATCATTATTTATATATAAGTTTTTAAAAGATGTAGCTATGATTTTTTGATTTTTCTCATTATTATTTTTAAAGAGATATGTACGAAGTTTTTCTAACTCTTCTGGATTATATTTAGCACTACCAGTATTAAGTTGAGAATTAATTATGATTTTATTTTCATCCTGCTTAAAAGTTCTACTATATTTAGTTGTACCAAAAAGATGTTCTTCGTCCTTAGGAAGTTCGTTAATAACAAAACCTTCTGGAAAATGAATTATATAGTTATGATTATTAATAAATGGGTAATCTAAATAAACATCTTGAGTCCTTTCAAACCACTGGGAGTCCTCTTTTTCACCGTTATTTTTTTCGTATTGGTTCATACTCTTTAAGGATTTAGGAAGTATGTTAAAAACATCAACTAAATTTAGGTAGATGTAAGCACTATCTGTATCTGTATAAGCATAATTTGTCTCTGGAACTGTAAATTCATAAAAGAAATTATCTTTTATATCTCTACTATTAAGTTTGTTAAAATTAACAAATTCTTCCGAGTTATATGTTCTTTCTACATAATTACCAATTTTTTCATCAGTCTCTTTTGGGGATAAACTATTAAAATAGCTTCTTCTGTCCCTACCAAAAAAACCAGAAACCTCAAGCTTCTCTACAACCTTAGCTTCTCCTAACTGGTTCATGTAGACATTGTGGGTAAGTATTCTTGTATTGTCTTTTTCTTTTTTAGAAGTTGTCTTTTTTAATGTTGTAGTTTTATCGTCTATAACTAAGGCATTTCTATTAGAACTAGATACTGGAAGCTCTCCTAATCTGGAGAATTCAGAAGTTGCATCTATCCATATATCAAATGGTTTTGGAAGATATACAATGGCATGATTAAAATGACGAATACCAGGAATTTCTGTGGGAACATCTGGTCCATATCCAGCTTTAAGAAGGGCTATATTTGATTTTATACCAACTTCTTTAAGTATTGATTGTAAAAGAACAGCTTTATCTTTGCAATCTCCATATTTTCTCTCTATTGTTTCGTTTGGTGTATGGGGAACTATTGATGATTCTCCTAGTTCTAATCCTGTATATCTAACTTCTTCATGTAAATGCATTAAAATATTTATTATAATCTCTTCTTTTGTTCCAGTAAGATCAACGTTTTTTAAAAAGCTCTCTACATTATTATCCATTACTAGTTGTGGAGTTATTAACTTTTGATACTCTTTTACAACACTATTCCAACTATTTGATGTTGTCCAATACAGTTTTGGCCAATGTCTATAATCACTTCCCACAAGCAGAGGTTTTGAGTCTAACGCTTCTAAGTCTTCTAAAGAAATGGTATATATTTTTCTGTTATTTTTAATCTCAATTTTAGGATTAAAATCCATCATAAATTCTTTAAATATAATATCTATATCTTTGGGAACATTGATTGTTATTGTATTTTTATTTATTGGTTTACTATTAAAAAATGAATAACTAGTATCATAACCACCACTAAAGTATGGTTTTGTCATTACTTTAACTACTTTCTCGTCAACAATACTACCAATTTTAATAGATGCTAGAGGTGCTTTTAATTTTTTAGTATCACTGTATATATCATTATCTTCTTCTGTTCCAACTTCAACTAAAGTAGATTGATCTAATACATAAACTTGGCCATCAGGGTTAGTAACTGTGGCTGTTATAACTGGTTTTTCTTGATACCATGGACTCCAACTACTGGATGTATAATTCCATGATTCAGCACCTTTTTGATTATTTATTAAATACTTTTGCTGAAATGTATATTTTTGTAGATTGTTTTCTTCGTAATAGAATTCAACATTTTTCTCTAATATTGTAACAGAGTACTCTTTATCTTCTGCAAATAGTTCACCAATTATAAATAGACTAAATAAAATAAGTATAATGCTTTTTATTAATTTCATAATTTTTTAAATTTCCTTTTTTATTTGTATTAAAAGAATACTTTATATACCATTTTTGTCAATGGAAAAGATTATATTGAACCTAATAGAGAATTATGTTTTATATCATGAATTTAATCGTTTAATATTTTAATATCCCAATTAGCAACAAGAACAATATCATCTTTATTACCAAAAAATTCTCCTAAATATGTCTTTCTATTAGAATCGATACCAGGGTGACCTGATTCACCTAAATAACCGACACTAGCAACCAAAGAAAATCTGTCTAAATCTAACCAAACAATATTGTAAATATTCAGTTTGTCTCGTTTTCCTATTTCACGACCACCTATTATTTGGTCTTTATTGATCTCTATAAAATGTCCAGTTTGAACATTTAAAACTACTATTCCAGTAGATCCTTCACCTGCATAATAATCAATATTGTGGATAACCACATATCTCCCGGAAGAAGACCAAGAGAAACTGATTGGTGAAACAGAAAGACTCTCTATAGAATAAGTTTTTGATTGTGTTTTGATAGTTAATATAAAGGAGTTAAATTCAATTTCTTCAGCTTTAATTTGAACTTCATAATCGGGACTAAATTCACCTGTATGTACAAATCCAAATGCAATATCTTCCATTTGTGAAACATTTAGTTCTAGCCCTGTCTCATTTTTAAATATAAGCCCCTCGCTTTCAGTATTATTAATTTGATAATCAATAGTATTAGAAGTTCCTACACAAGATGCAAATATTGAGATTATAGCAAAATATATAAAAGTAAATGTTATTTTATTACTTCTTCTTTTCACCTTTATATCCTCTCTTATTGTTAATTTAAATATAAAAGAACTATTCACGAATAAAATCAAAATATTCTTTTTTTGTAACACAATAATAATGAGTAACTACTTTTTTATCATTTAGTAGAGGTTTAATTTCGTCTTTTTTAAACTTGTAATTAAAACAACTCTTCTCGATAACTCTTTTAGATTTAGAATTACCTTCAAAATGTCCACACCATACAACATCTAAACCCATAACATTAAATCCTAATGCTAATAACCCTTCAACAGCCTCTGGAGCATATGCATTTCCCCAATAACTAGGATTTATTACATAACCTATTTCACGTTGGTTACCTAAGTTATTGTTTTCATCAGGCTTTCTTTCATGTAGACCAATACCACCAATCACTTTTTTTTCAGATTTTAACTCTATAGCATAAACATCATTATTTTCTAGAAAGATAGATATTATCTCTTTAGATGTCTCTTCTGATTCGTGAGGAGGCCAACCTGCATTTGGTCCAACTAATTCATTTTTACCATATTCAAAAAGATCTTGTGAATCAGATATTCTCCACTTCCTTAGTTTTAATCTCTTTGTCCCTATTTCAATCATTTATATACCCTTTTTTTATCTACTTATTATAGTTAGTAAAAATTATAAAATCAAAGTCCACGAAAGTACAAAAACAATTATTTCTTTATTTCTACAATAAAGAATGATAAGATGAATTAATTTTTAGGGGTTCTAAATGTTAAAAAGATTCTATATTGCTATTATACTATCACTATTTATACCAGTTTACATTTCATCATCAATTTCAGATGTTGATTTAGTTCTGTTTGAATCTGATTTAAAAGCATCTGCCAAGGAACTAATGATTCCGGGTTTTGCATTTACATTGATTGAAGATGGAAAAACTATCCATGATATTAAATATGGATACTCAGACCTTGAAAGTGCCACAAAAGTTACCGATAAAACAGTATTCAGAATAGCCTCATCCTCTAAACTGTATGTATTTATGGCTGTTCTTAAACTTATAGAAGAGAATAAAATGAATCCCGAAGCTTATGTATCTGATTATATAACAAATCCGAAGCTAAAAAAGATTCTTAAAGAATTACAAGTAAAACATATCTTAACTCATAGTGAGGGATTTTCATCTAGGGATCTTAACTCACTCTCAATAACTGATATCTCTGAAAGTATAAAAGACCTAATGATCAAAGAGCTAAAGTCACCGATAATGACCCCTGGAAATGCTATTACATATGGAGGATTTGGGACAGTTGTCGCTGCTCTGATTATAGAAGAAGTTACAAAAATGAGTTATTCTGATTACATAGAGCAGGTTATTTTCATACCTATGAATATGGATCATTCTACCTTCAACCAAAACGTTCCTAAAAACTTGAAACAATCTCTTGCAACAACTTACTTTATAGAAGATGGTGAATATATAAACCGTCCGTTTCTATACCTAACAACACCCCCATCTGGAGGTGCAAGTATGACATCCCAGGATTTTTCCAGTAGCATAAAGATGTTAACAAATTCAGGATACTACGATGGAAAACAAATTTTATCTGAATCATCTTTATCATATATGCTCGATACTCAACTGACATCTAATAGTGGTATAGGTGGTTCTACATTTGGATTCTTAGAATATTATTATAACGGAAAAAAAATCCTGGAAAGAATTGGAAGTGGAGTAGGAATATTCTCTAAAATGCTAATAATACCAGAAGATAATATCGGTTTTACTTATATTCAAAATATTAGAGATGAAGGTGAGGTAGAAATGCATGATATCTTTACCAGACAACTTCTTAATATATTATATGGCGAAGATCAGGCAGAGACTGAAGTTTATATTCCATCTGAACTAAAAAAATATAAAGGTCACTACAGAATTATACAGTATCACAGAAATGTGATGAAACTGGCACTTCTTGTAGCTGGTGAGTACTCACAGGTTTCTATGAATAATAATAACAAGCTTATATTAACTACAAAAGCCCCTGGAGATGTCTACGGTTGGGGAGGTATGCCAGATTATGCGGAGCTTATCCCAGTTTCAAAAAATCTATTCAGGAGAAGTGATAATAATCACTATATTTATTTTGAAGAAGACAACAACGGAAAAATTGTAAATATGTTTTCTGATGCAGGTTACCATTCAACTTACGAAAAAGTAACATTTATCGAAAATCCAGACTTTCTGATTATTTCTACTCTCATAGTTTTTTTATTATCTTTTGTTTCCATAATTTTAATTATAGTTACAATCATTAAAAATAGAAAAAGTCGTGGCGTATTCTCTATGTTATTAATAACCATATCTTCACTTCTTCTCTACACTCCATTGACACTTGCCATACTTATGAATAAAAAAGAGGGATTCCCTGCCATCGCATTTGGAATTCCTCCACTTGCTAGAGTAACACTTATGTTACCTTACATACTGGTAGCACTAGATCTATTTATCGTCTACCGTTTTAGTAAATCAGCAAAATCACTTACAAAACGAAGCAAATTGTTATTTACTTCTTCCCAGGTTTTAATAATTTCACTAATGGGGATCATTATTTTCTGGAGACTGATATCAGGACTGCATATTTAATATTACCAGTATTTAGGATTATTAATAGCTTCTACACAGAATGAATTATCTGTAATTGGCTTAATTTCATCATTAATAAATGACTGTGCTAACCAACCTTCTGGGTACATTAGTTTTAATGGAGCTTTCACAATATTTTCTGATATTACATGATAACCCACTTTAGAATAAAAATTAATATCACCATAAGTGAAGACCTGTTCTACACCGTTGTCCTTCAAATAATTATGCCCATAATTAATCAATTTCTGTCCTATTCCCTTTTTTTGATAACCGGAGTGAATAGCTACTGGAGCTAATAAAAATGTATTAATCTCACAAACTTCAAACTTCAACCTAGAAAAAAGAATACTTCCTATAATCTTTTTATCATCAATAGCAATAAAAACATACAAATCTTTTTTATCTGTTTTAGTCATTAATTCAAAAGCTAGTTTTCCAATTAACAGTCCCTCTTCTTTGCCTTCAGTATCTGAAAATGTCTTGATAAATAACTCTTGTATTTCTTCGATATTTTCAAATTTAAATTTTGTAATTTCCATTCATTATCCTTTATTAATATTTATATATTGGCATGTAGTTGAAAGAACTTAATAATAAATCAAGTTCTTTTAACTAAAGTGTAGTATCAAATTTTTCTTCATTCCACAAAACATGCTCATATTCAGGTAATTATTTCTTCTATGATTTTATATAGGGAAGCAACATTCATTAAAAATTAGTTAAATGGTCTCATCTCCTTATTTAATCTCCAGATTCATACCTTTTCTCCGATAACGTGTATATCTAGTAAAAAGTATAAATAAAAAAATCCACACTACTACACCACATAATCCTGTTTCTATACCGTATTCAGTTCCTGTAATATAGTTGGGCAGAGTTGACTCAGTAATAGCTCCATACAAAGTTGGTCCAATATTTTTTCCTGGAAGGTTAAAAAAGTCTTCAACAAAAAAGTCATATGTGAAATGCAAAGCTATTGGTAAAATTAAGGATTCAGTTTTGTAATATAAATAACTAAACAACATACCAGCAATCAAAATACATATAAAAAGTATTATAGTATTACCCTCATTGGAAGATGATACAAAAAAATGTACTAATGAAAATATTGATGCTGAGATCCAGAATGCATTAAATGGTTTTTTGAGTATTTGTTCTAATCGCTTTTGAAAAAATCCCCTAAAAAGAACTTCCTCTCCAACGGCAGCAGTTAAACTTGTTACAAGAGCTAGAGCTACTGGACGGATTAATTGCTGTGAAGTTAGACGATCAATCATCCAACCAGACACTATTAGCCATTTGTTCATTGTTAATACAGTATAAATTGATGTTAGTACAATGATCGTACCTATGATTCCAAATAATGAGTCTTGAAATATTAGTTTTTGATTTCCAAAAGCGTGAATTTTAAAATTTTCATTTTTTACATATCTGAAATAGATTGATACAAATGTAATTATAACTGCTATAGATAAAATCCTAGGTAAAAATCCAGATAGTTCATCAAAAAGTCCAAGTCGGACTAGTATAAATCTAGTAATAAAGGAGAATGCAACTATTGTAATTTGAGTCCCAATGAATATAACAACCAGCCAGAAGACTAGAAGTAGTATGTTTTTTAGTTTAGTATTCATTTTATTCCTTTTTAAAAATCTTAAACTTATTAATATAACACTATAATACTGGGAACTGTTCCTTGTATTTTAATTAATTAATTATCTACAACTATTTAATGTTAACACTCATCTTTATAAATGTATTACTGATTTTCTATCCAATAATTACTTAAAATATTTTTCTCTTCTCCAGAATATATTTTTAATACGATAAACTTGCCTTCTGTCTTATTTGTAGTATTACAAAACTCTAAAATCTTAATTTTAGCAATTGCTGTTCTTTCTAGGTTTATTAGATCAATAGGTGTATCTAGGGGGAAAGCTCGATTCCCTGTCTTTATAAAGTCATATTCTTGGTTATTATTGATTTCTTTATCTCAATCAATTTGTAATACCCAGTTAAATTTAATTTGAAATCCCATATGCTATATCCTTTTTCTATAATATTAATTCTAATTAAATAATGAAAGTGTGTGATCTATTAAAGACATAGAACCTTCTAGCCCATGTCCAGGTATTATTATTTTAGCATCAGGAAATGAACTCATCATATTTTGTAGGGTCACCGGCCAATTCTTTAAATTAGCATCAGCTACATTTCCGAGAGTACTATTTTTAAGTGATTTAACAGAGCAACCTGCAAATAGTATTTTCTCATTTGGCAGGTATACACTAGCACTATCAACAGTGTGCCCCTCACCTAGGAAATGTACTTCAATTATAGTATCGCTAAAATCGAATATGTAAGGATTACTTAAAGTATTTATTGGTATAGAAAGATTTTTATTTTTACAAATCTCTTGTGTTTTACCAATAGAATATGACTCTATTCCATTTTGATGAATCCAGTTTAATCCACCGAGATTATCAACATGATAATGGCTAACAATTACTTTTATTTCAGTAATATCATAATTATTTGTAAACCATAAAATCAATAATTTGGTTTGTTCATCATTCCATGGGGTATCTATTAATACCAGTTGGTTATTAGTAATAATGGCCATACCATTTGCCGATACTTTACCCCATTTTTCTAGTTTTATATCTGAGATATAAATCCATACATTATCTGAAATAGAATTTAATTTTACTTCACTACTTATATGTATGGTTTGGTTATTTTCAGAATATGCGTCTGATATAACAATTATATTTAATAGACATATTAGTCCAATTTTGTTTACTCTACTCATGACAAAAACTTTTATTCCTTTACTACCCATCTCATTTAATATTAAATATAATATTCATTTTATTAGTATCTATCAAACCTTTTTTATATTCCTGCGATTCAAAACAATATAATTTTAAAATACATGATTTATATAAACTTTTCATTCTTCATAATTAAAGAAACTATAATACCACCTACACCTTGTTCAAAACAGTGCCACAAAGTATTTTTTATCTCATAAAAAACTGAAGTATCATGTATACCAGCCATTGTTAATCCATGGGGAAAAACCCATAAAACACCAATTAGAATTCCTACTTTAAGCCCTGATAAAATAAAATTACTTTTACTAATTACTGTATAAAAGTACGTCATAAACCCAGCTAATATAAAATATGAAATTAACATCAATAAAAGCCCATCATGATGAGCATCTACATTTTGATTAACTGCTGGTAAAACCAAGTTATGCCAAAGACCTGCAATAACCCACATTCCTAATCCACTAATAATAATTGCTAATAAACTTTTTAGTCCTTTTTTTAACATTTTAATCCTCCAAGATTGTTTTTGTAATTAAAATGTAACTCATCAATAAAATTAAGAATTGTACCAAACAGCTATTATTGTGTTTTTGATGGTTTTATACCAAACATCTTTTTGAAAACATTATTAAAATGTGGCTGATCAGAAAAACCTCCATAAAATGCGACCTCAGTTAAACTAAATTTTTTGTGAATTCCATCAATTGCCTTAATCATTTTACGATGTTGTATATATTGTTTAAGAGTAATATTAGTTTCTTCCTTGAATAAATGAGAAAGTCGACTTAACGAAAGAGAAAATTGTGCTGCTAATTCATTAAAATCTACAATATCTGAGTTATTCAATATGTTTATACATTCCATTATTCTATGATCAATATTTTTATGGGAAAAGTAGTTATTTGGAATGTCGTTAATAATTCCATTTATAAAATCATCAACTTCTTTGATTTCAAGATTATTTGCATAACAGTCATTTAATTTTATTTTATGATTTTGGAACCAGTTTTTTGGTAAAATATTTATTTCTCTGTTATCTTGTAGTTTTAATCCTAAGTTAGAATATGGATCTATATGGATAAATATAATTAAATCATCATCTTTTGTATTAATTCGAAATTTTAAATTAGGAGGAATTAATACTGATTGAGTTATCTCATTTCCAAACTTTTTAGTTGATAACTCTAATTCATTATTTAAAGATAAAATTATGGTATATAGTCTATTATATTGATAATTGGTTTTAATGTTTTTCCCTAAAAAAATGCCACCAATGTCACCATATAACAATCTTGAGTGTTTTTTATCCAATCGATCTATCCCAAATTCTTATTTTATATAATACCCGCTAAATATACTCTTTACTTGGTGAATTTTTTCATATTTTATATTTTTCTTTTAACTTAATAATTTCTGAAGCATGGGCATAAAAATCAACTTTAAAGTATAGATCTATTAACATATCATATATAAGAAGATCAGTAGGATTTGACTCGATTTGTTGTAAGTAGATTTTTTCAGCCTCTATAAATTGTCCATATTCCTCAAAGATAATAGCTTTTAGCTGCCATTTTGTTTCATCTAGTATGGACTCATTTGTAATTGAATCTATCGTTTTTAATAGTTCTATATTTTGATCTTCAGACATTTCATCATTAAAAATTACTTCATCAGTAATAGACCCTCTAATAGCTCCAACACTTCCAGCCTGAGCATTTGAATATTCTACATCAGAAAATTTATTTTTAATCTTATTCCACAATTTGCCAATTCCAGTTACTTTGTTATTATTACTGTTATTTAGTTCTGTTAAAACAAATTTACTACTTGAAAAGAGATCAATACGGGTACCATCTGATAATATAACTATAGCAGAACTGGCTTTCCCTGTTGAAATAATATCACCAAAATTTAGACTAGTTCCAATCTCTGCCTCATAAAATTCTACTGAGTCTTGAATACTCACAACCCCACTTTTTTCAAGTATAATTGCGTCATTTGCATATAAAAAAGTTGGAATTAAAACCGTTAAAACTGTAAATGTTATTATATATCGTATTTTATTATTCATTATAATCTCCTTTTAGGCTTATAACTTTATGTACTAGGATTTTCTCACTTTTACCCTTTACATCAATTGGTTCACAAGTTGTAATATTAACAAGATCTTTAACTTCCCTATATAAATCGTCACTAATTAGAAGATCCGTATCAAAAATACGGGTTAACCCCTCTATTCTAGAACATACATTAACAGCATCTCCAATTACAGTATATTCCATTTGTCTTGTAGAACCTATATTACCAACAAGAACCTTTCCTTTATGAAGTCCCATACCAATTTTTATAGGTGCTTTCCCTTCTATGATTCTTTTTTCATTTAACAGGTTCAGCTGCGTTCTCATTTCAAGACTTACTCTAACAGCTCTTTCAGAGTTATTATCAGATTGAATAGGAGCACCAAATATAGCCATAATTGCATCACCAATATACTTATTTAATGTACCATCGTATTTGAATATTATATCCGTCATCTCAGTAAAATATTCATTCAACATCTCAACAATTTGTGATGGTTTCATATTTTCAGAAATTGAGGTAAATCCACATATATCAGAGAAAAATATAGCAACATCTCTTAACTCTCCACCAAGTTCTATCTCATTTTCACTATCAAGAATATTATTAACAACTTCAGCAGATACAAACCTAGAAAATGTATTTCTAACATATTTTTTTTCTTTTTCAACTATTAAATAGTTATATAAAACTGAACATAACCATGTAAGTGAAATAGCCAATATGGGATCAAAGACTTCTAATATAAGTCCTCTATTCAGATATAAGTATGAAGCTAAAATTAGATAAACAGTGATTATAATCCCTAAAAACAGTAAACCTTTTAGTGGCTTTAGTCTCAGAAACAAAAATGACCCAATTATAGTTAATAGAAGTATTATAAGCAGTTCTACACTTCTAGAATTATCTGTAAGAAAGTTTCCAGAAAAAACAGTATTGATACTATTGGCATGTATTTCTACACCATATATACCAGATAAATCTTCCGATACAGTTAAAAATTGATCGTGAGAATCTTTAAAATATGCACCTATAAGTACGATTTTATCCTTAAATATATCCTTTTTTATATTTCCTTCAAGAAGCTCATAAAAAGGAATTACAGGGAAACCACCAACATCGGCATAATTAATTAAGAAGCTATTATCATGGGCAGTTGGTATTTTATGTTTTCCTATATTGATATTCCCAGTACTTGTGGAGATATTACGACCTTCATAAGTTTCTATAATGCTAAACGAAAAACTATGTTTTGTTTCACCTAGAGAACTATCTATAGGTAATAATCGACGGATATATTTATCTTTATCAAGTAGGAGATTTACATAACCAGATGTCACGGCATTATCACTGAAATAAGATATAGGTTCATCAAAATATTCAATAACATAGCCTGACGACTTCCTCTCATCTCTTTTAGAAGGTAAAACAACATTACCTGCATATTTTATTGCGTTAGTTAAAGCTTCATCTTCTTCTAATGTATAACCAGATTCTCCTAACATAATATCAAGACCGATTACTTTTGCTCCATCATCTTTCAATTTGATTATAGCTTCTGCAAGAATCTGTCTAGGCCAAGGCCACCTAATGTTAATTTTCTCAAATGAAGCGTCGTCTATAGCTAAAATAACTATTGGTGCAGTGACCTCATTATACCCTAAGGTTTTAGCTCTTAAGGTTTGAGTGTTTAATTCTAAAATACCTGAAAGTGGAAAGTTTAGAACTGAAATAAAAACAACTAAGATAATAATGAATGAAGATATCCATAAACGTGATTTTTTCATAATCCTGCCTCATAATCACCATACAATACAAATGGTGCCCAATAAAATGGGTTTTTATACAAATCGTCTTTTAGAAAGACCCTTTTCATTTCAGAAATTGCCCCCGAATAACTGAAACCTTGTTCTTCTACTAAAGTATATACCCCTGTCATGAACTTCATAGTCGATTCATCAGATACTTGCCAAAGAGAAACTGATAATGCATTGGCTCCAGCAATTAAAAAAGCTTGGGTTAAACCAACAACACCTTCACCTTGGTATATTTTACCAAGACCTGTTTCACAAGCGGATAAATTTACAAAATCTGCCTTTATTTTAAGTGATGCAATTTCACTCATTGTTAAATAACCATCATTTTCACCGCTATTATTAGAAGTCTGGGATAAAACGACAGCTGATAACTCTGGAATCTCAGGTACAACAATACCATGTGTTGCGAAGTGTATAACTTTATAGTTAGCAAGATCCCCAGAATTTGATATATTAAAAACTGTCTCTTCTGTTACATCTGCACCCGTTATTATTTTTGATTTTGGAACTATTTCAGAAAGTTTTTTAACCTCTTCCAATGTTCCTGGTAGGTCTTGCCAAGATCCAAGCCCCATACCATTATATGCCTTTCTAGTATCCCGGCCTGAACGTATCATTTCTAATATTTCCTGACGATCAACTATTTTATCTGAACTAACAACATTAATATTATCTTCATAAATAGCTCCACCAAATGCAAGCATGGGATTTCGATCTTCTTTGTATTCTCTATTATTTATTATCTGAGAAATAACTAAAGATTGTGAATAACTTATATCATATCTTTCTATTAAATATTTACTATTTTCATCGGTTAAAACTTCAAATGGGATAGTTCCAAGAATACCATCAGGGACAATAATTAACTGATTTATACCTTTAAGATTATCATGGAATGGAGTAATTAATTTTGAATATAGATATCCTCCGATATCATTAATAGCTTTAGTTGTAGATCTGGACTGAATAGGACGGGAAAGTAAAATACGGTAGAACTTAAGAATAGTTTCAAATTGGTTATTTGTAGATCCATCTACGTATCTATTAATTAGAGAACCAAAATCATCATAAATAGAATCTAGAAACTGCTCTTCAATATTTATTAGAGTCGTTGAAACCCTGTCATTTTCTATTGAAATAGCCTGAATTAAATTTTTATCAGTTACTGAATAAGTTAAAAGTGCTGATCCTTGTTTCATATTTTGAATAAAATCTGTATATGTACTCCAATCATAGACACTATCATTAGTTATATTCATCTGTTCAAGAAGATATTTACCCCTAGAGAGTTCCATAAAATATAAAGCGTTTAAAGGGTCTTTCATGTAATAATATGTAGCTGCAAGATCTCTATAGGATTCTATCTGCGAATCAAGATACTCTCTTCGTATTGCTCCTTTAGCAGTTAATCTTAATTGTTCCTGTATTCTTACAACTTCTACTAAATATTCTGCTGCAGTTTCATATTTATCCATTTGAAAATTAACTGCCCATAGGTTTTTTAAAGCTATAGACTCTTCCCGCCTATCTCCTATTTTTTGCCAGTATTTAAGACCGACCTCAAAAGTATCCCGTGCTTTTATGTAATCCCCAGAAATAAGATCTAGAAGAGCTATATTATTTTTTCTTATATGAATACCTTCTAGATTTTTAATTTCAATATCAGTTTGTAAAGCCTTAGAATAATATTCCATAGCCTTATCATTTTCATTATTATCTCTATAGGCTTCACCTAAATTACTAAGTGTTATTGCCTGTAATTTTTTATCGTTAACTTTTATACTTAATTCTAGGGCATCTATATAATAAGGGATTGAAGCCTGGGCTTGTCCACTACCCCTAAGAGCTTGACCTATATTATTATTTATAGTCGCTATACCTTCTATGTTATTTTCTTGTTCAAATATTACAAAAGCATTATTGTAACAAGTTAAACTTTTTTCATACCAACCCCAGGCTCTATAAAGTTCACCAAGACTGTTCCACAGATTAGCTTCTATATCTAATAAGCCATGTTTTGTTGCAATATCCAAGGCTTGTTCATTTATTTCTAACGCTTCGTCAAATAGTGCAAGTTTAGCTTTTGACTGAGCAATATTGTGCAAAGAGATACTCAGTTCTTCATAATCCTCTAACTGGGTCGCAAGTATTTTTGCATCAGTATAATATTTAATAGCTTTGTTATATTCGTCTATTTCATAATATGCAACACCAATGTTATTTGTTACATGTAGAAGTTTTTTATAGTCCTTTTCCAATTTGTAAATTGGGATAAACCTTTTTAGCGAATCTATTAAACTATAATAGTCAGAATCATTTGAATAAATCAGATTGAAGTGACCTAGAATATCTTCAGCCCCAGAAGTATCTCCTTCATTTAAACTTATTGATAAACTTTCATTTAGATATTTCTCTGAAAGTGCCTTATTTCCTATTTTTTCATATGACATTCCTAAGTTAATTAGAACTGTTTTTAGCGTTTCATTATCAGGTGCTTTTCTTAATAGATTCACAGAACTTTCAAAGAGTGGTATTGATTCTTTATATAATTCTCTCTCATAAAAGATATAACCTAAATCATTAAAATTTTGTACTAGTTTTGGTTCATCATTAGTCTGTTTAAATAGTTCTATTAGTCTCTTTTTAATCTCTATTATTTCATCTTCATCTTTGCTTAAACCGTATATCCAGGCAAGACTTTCATATGCTGCAACTATAAACTGAGCTTGTCCGATATTTATTGCAACTTCAAGTGACTTTTTATAATAATTTACTCCATTTGTATATTCACCAATACTAGCATATAAAAAACCTAAATATCCAAGTATTCTCGATTCATCTTCTTGACTGTTTAGTTCTTTAGCCATGTTTAAGGATTGTTTAAAATACCTTAATGCATTTTCATTTTCTGATGAATCAAAATATATTTTACCAAGCCACCCATAAAATTGTGAAAGTGGTATTGAGGACCCATACTGTTCTAATAGTGAAGTCGCATGTTGGTAATAACTTAAAGCACCTTCTAAATCCATCATATAATAGAGGCAGTTACCTGACATAGAATATAAATTAGCTATTTCATTATCCTGTTTACTAGATGAGTAATTTTCTATAATTTCTTCATATATTTCATAGGCCAAACTGTATTCTTTAGCTAGAACTTTGCTATATCCACCATATTCTAATGCCCAGGTAGATTCAGGAATTGAATCTAATGTTTTTAACAGTTTCGAAGATTTAATATACCAATTACCTGCCTCTGAATATTCAGCTAAACTAAATTTCAAGTTAGCCAGTGCAGTTACAATATTTGACTGATACTGAATACTTTCATGGTATTCCGCTAGTTTTAAAGATTTTAGATAATAACTTTCCGACTCATCAAAGTACCCCAGATTATATGCTGCTGCTCCAGACCAGAGAAATGAATTTAGAAGCCACTCATCAGCGACCTCATTTTCTACCATTTTGAATTGAGTTATACTTTCTTTTAAAGTTTCATATGCAGATTTATAATCACCATTTTGATAAAATGCTGTACCACTGTTAAATAGTTCTGTTCCATCTTCTAGAGAGCCAGAAAATGCTGTTGTGGAAATAAGGGCTAATATGATTAATATTGATCGTCGAACCATGATCTAATTTTAACATAACAATAGTCATTAAACTAGTTTAGAGATTAGTAGTGGTGGTTATTAAATTAGAACATTCTAGCTTACATAAATACCTAACAAAACCTGGATAATTTTCTCCTAGATTTTCAAAAGAAAAACCGTACTTACGGTAGAATCCAACAGTACTGTTATCAGTTTCTGCAAATATTGACTTACAATTCTCCATTTTAATTAAATCATCAATAAGATTTTTTCCTAAGTATTGTTTTCTCTTATCAGTAGAGACCGCTATACTTGTAATTTCAATAACGTCATCACATTTATGTCTAATTCCAATAATCCCTGAGAAATCAGCATTTCGGTAAAGTCTATGTTCTTCTGAGTTTAAATATATGTTTAACTTATTTTCTACTTTTTCATCTGTAGGATATCCAATACATAATGATATCAGTTCCTTAACTGCATCAGTTGTTCTATTTATTTCAAATAACATGTTTTACTCCGGTATTACGATATTTTAATCCTGATGAAATACTTCTTCCATATTGATCCACCACTCTTCTTTTAATGCTGTTTCTATAGGTTCCTGACATGGATTACATTCAGCCCACCATTTTTGTGTTGTATCATCTGCAGCCATTTTTTCCATGTCTTTTGTAAAATCCGTACCAATATATTCAAAATAAGCATATAAGGTATTCTCTTTTAAAAAGATTGAATAATTTCTAATATTACACTCTGTAATCATCTTGGCAACTTTAGGCCATATAGCACTATGAAGCTCTTTATAACGCTGAATTTTATCTTCTTTAACTTTAATTATTTGACCATATCTTTTCATTTATTTTCCTATAATATGCTTATACACCTGATTATTGTATAAACATATGTATAGAATCTGATTTATTATGTATATTATCCGCAAAGGAGAGATTGTGAGTTTTGTAGATGTGTTGTTATCATGAATTAAATTATGGATTAAATGTTATTTCAGTCTGATAGAAATTTCATTAAATTTATCAGCAATTAATAAAAACAAATTAACAATCTCAGGATCAAACTTTGTACCACTTTCTGACTTAATTATTTCAACTGATTTACTATGTGAAAATGCCGGTTTATAACTTCTGGTATTTCTTAATGCATCATATACATCGGCTAAAGCAACTATACGGGCTTCTAGAGGGATAGATTCTCCAATTAAATTATTGGTATAACCTGAACCATCCCAGTTTTCATGATGATATAATACTATATTTAGGGCTGCAGGACTAAGGTTAAGATTGCTTACAAGTTTCATTCCATACAAAACATGCCTTTTCATCTCCTCCCATTCATCTTTATTTAACTTCCCCTGTTTCTTGAGAATATTATCATGAACACCAACCTTCCCTATATCATGCAGTGATGCCAATTCTTTAATTTCTTTAGAAACAGACTCTGAAAGTCCATATTTTTTTGCTAGTATATAAGAATATTCACAAACTCTTTTTATATGGCAACCCGTATCGTCATCGTCTAATAAGGATGTTGCTTCAAGAGCATTAACAACTTTATTCATTATCTGTTTTAATGTCTCTTTTTGGTCTTTAATTGAAATATTCCTATTTACTAAATATGTTAAAAGATAAGAAGTTATTAAAGACAAAATAAGATATAATACCTCGACATGCCATAAAGAACTAAAGATCTTAAATATAATATCATTACTAAAGTAAACTTTATTTTTCCCTTCGCTAATAATTACCCAAAAATCATCCATTTGGTGAACTTGATAATATTTAATACCGTAACTATTTTTAATACATATTTCTTTATTTAATTTTATTTTCCTTTGAATATAAATATTATTATCTATATAACTTATTTCATTTTCAAAATCATCCGGTAGACTTTCTATATTTATAATATTGTTCTCTTTTCCATCCTTAAACATAAATCCCCAAAGTTTGTCATTACTTAAACCATGAAAAAAATAACCTTCGGAATTTAACATCATAAAATTGCTATCATGGAGTTTAGTCTCTTCTATTAAAGAGTTAATTAATTCATCAGCATAATAATTTAAAACTAATACACCTTTCACTATACCTTTATTATCAAAAACTGGTATAGAATACCTTAACATTGGTTTATATGGAGTCTCAATTTCTCCATTTTCTATATTTAAATCCAATTTTGAAATCAGTATTGTCGGTTCCTTAAAGGACAAAGTATCTTTAAAATAATATCTGTCTTTTTTATTTTGAAGCTCACCTTTAGGAACTATAACCGGTTCACCATTATTATAGTTTATTCTGATCTTCTCATCCCCGTTTATGTCTATATACCTAACCTGATCGTAATTACCATTCAAACTACTTAATAATAATAGATCATCTGTAAGTTGATTAGTAATAATGTCACTATTTATATACATCTGAAAATTAGAGGAGTATATTATGAATTCCAAATCTTTAATTATCTCTAGATGGTTGTAATTAATACTTCTAACTAACTGCTCCTGTAACTCTCTTTGAACAGCTATATAAGTTTCTCTTTTATGCAAATAATCTGAATATTTAGAAAAAAGATATACGGATATGGGAAATATACCCAATGTAGCAAAAATAGCAATAAACAGGATTGCAAATTGATATTTTGATTGTTTCATATACATCCTCCGATATTAACAATTTATTTCTATGTTAATTTGCTAAATTAAGTTCACAGGTTTCTTGTAACTATTAAACTTTTTGTTTAATTAATTGTAATATAAATCTTTTTGAATTTCGTTATTATTTTTTTTGATGTATTTCTTTTAAACTATCTAGAAGATTAATAAACCTTCATATTTTCGATTTCACTAAATGTAACATGGGGATTTTTATATTGAAAATTATTATCATCTTTCATCCTATGATATCTAATAGCTTCTTTTGGACAAAAATTAATACATGCAAAACACATTTCACAGTTTTTCTTTATTATTGGTAAAGATTCATTCTCCTCAATATTATTTAATGGGCAGATACGGGTGCATAAATTACAGTTAGTACATTTATCTGGAATTATATACATCCTATCAAATCCAAGATACCAAACACCTATTTTTAGTAGAGCACCTGAAATATTGTTTAAATAATTATATGGTGGTGCTTTTGAGATTTCTTTAGCACAAATTTTATCTATGGATGAAATAATAATTTTGTATGCCGAATCAAATATAATCTTAATATTTTCTTTAGGTGGAGTATATACAATGCTATTATCCGGTAGTTTTACACCAAAATAATTTGAAAGTATTATATTATTATCTTTTAATATCTTAAATGATTTAAAAGCTGTATTTCCTGATGAACCACCATAACTGTAATATATAAAGATATAACTATTATTGTTAGTTTTTAGAACTTTCATAAATTGTTTCACAATCTCAGGTATATCAAGACAATATACTGGGAAAATGATTCCAATATTTTCTGCATATGAAATTACATCTTTTGTTAAATCTAGATTAGTAATTGGAATTATCTTTGAATTCTCAAATTTATTTGCTATCTGTTTTGTTAAATATAGAGAATTCCCAGTTCCTGTAAAATAATATAGTTCTGTGCGCATGAATACTTCCTTAATCTTCTCATCTATGCTTATCAATTGATAATATAACAACGATAAATACTTGTCAATTGATAACTGTTTTTTGATAAAATTATGTCCCAATAAACAGCAGAAATATAATTTTTTTTTTATTTTGATAATGGTAATAATATACTTTTAATATGTCTTAAGTTAATTTTCCAGTTCTTGCATGTTTTTAATAAGTTCTGAAGGGAAAGAGAGATCTAATAGTTCTGCTAATTCAAAATTTAGATATAAATTTGCTTCTGTGGTGAGTGTTATATCTATATCCGAAACAGGCGCACCCTGTAATATTTTTATTGCAGTTTTTCCAATCCAGTTTCCTAACTCATATTTGCTCTTAGTAATTAATATTAATGAGAGGTCAAATACTTCTATGTTTACTGAACCTGTTGGGATTTTAATATTATTATGAATAAACTCTGTTATGGATAAGATGTCCCAATCCACAATATTTGTTAGTGACCCACTTAATAGAACTATATCGTATTCTTTTTGGATATTAATAAATTGAGATTTAAACTCTGAGTTGGATATAACATAATAGTGGTCAATATTAAGATCTAATACATCTTTATAAGCTTTTATAGTTTTTCTGGAAGTCAAATCTTCATATCCTAACCATGCAACTTTATCTCCACTGCTTAAGGACTTAAGATTTTTAATTAATGGTTCTATAAGATCCACAGAGACTATTCCTGTGGTATTTTTATATGGAAGTTCATATACAGATGCGTCCCAGTCTATTCCACCAAAAATTATAGGTATTTCACTATCTCTAAGATATGGTTTTACTAGGTATTTCATAGCATTATCATCAAATGTAATAACCAAATCAGGTTGTATTTCTAATATTTTGTTATAGGCATTAATTGAGATTTCTAGTCTTTTATCTTCATCTGTAACTCTTCTGGTATCCAAATAAATAATGTCATATATAATATTATATCTATTTAATATAGCTAAAAGGCTTTCATTTTTTGTGATAACACCACCAACACTGTCATGGTAAGAATGTACAATTACTACTTTTTTAGAGTTTTCTAATTGGTTTTCTTCATCATTTTTTTTGTTTTTTGGTCTACATGACATAACTAATATTAAAGATAATAATAAAAATGTCCAATTGTATATCTTCATTGTTCCTCTAATTAAATTATTATTTATACTTAGTAATAATTCAACAAAACTTAAAAAAAAAGAGTCATATTTATAGATTCCAATAAATTAATATTTTAATTCTTTCAATTAAAATTAATTACTATTAAAGTATTGTTGTCTGAGGTGGTGAACTATGAAAATTATATTTTTGTTATCTGTGTTAATTCTAATAAACAGTCTATTCGTATTTAGTGAGACTGATGTTAATAATCTTTATGAAAATACTCCATCTGCTTTGGAAATATATAAGGAATCACAAATTCATCCTGAAATATCGAACGAAAAAGTTCAATTCGATACTCTGCAAATATTAGGATCTAAAATTGAGCAAAATATAGAAAATAATTATAACCATTATGAATTAATATCATATTTATTAACTGATGTTACTGATGCAGGCTATGATTTCCCTTTAGTTAGAATGACGTGTTACCAAATACTGAGTTTACTCCCTGGAGTTAAATCCGAAGCAATATTAAGGGATATTTTAATCTCTCAGAAAGAGAATAATCAACAAGTTTTTAGTGGGATATTAACAACAGTAAATGAAATTTCTAACTTAGACGAGGAGTTAGTAGAAGCTGTTACTTTAAACTATTTACGAATATCAAGTGAAAATCGTTTTGATCAGGCTTTAGTAGTAGGATATTTAATATTTGTAGAATCTCTATTTGATAATAAGCCAGAGCTCTATAACAACTATATAGAAATAGCAATCCTTCATTATTTAGGAATAAAGATGAAAAAAATGATACCAATAGTATATAAAGAATGGGAATCTTTAGTTAATTACATACAGGAAAACTATCCTGATAGTGGTAACTTTGATAATTATAATGAAGCACAAACTAAGCTAGTTCTTAGTATTTACGCTGATCAATAATATAATTTCTTAAATAACTACTTTTTGAAGAAACTTAAAGTCGGTTTTATCATTGCAAGTAAGACTATAATTAGATACCAATACCAATCAAGAGATAGTATTGGACTCCATAGATTTGCAAATAATAAAGCCCCTGCAAAAGCGAATATTTTTATACAAAAAACATCCCATGCATCCAACTTTTTTGTTCCTTTAATTCCCCATTTAAATAGATTCATTGGTCCCTCCAATTAAAATTTCAATTTATCTAGAAACTCATGCCTTTGGACAACAATAATTAACAGTATTTATACTTAATTATACCATACAATCGAGGATAAAACTTATTAGATTCTAACAGTTAAACAAAATTATTTTTAACTACAATGAAATATTATTTATATAGAGAATCATTAGTATAAAACTTTACAATTTTTTGATATTTAATGTATGTATATAGGTATTAACAGAAACTATTACTATATATTATCTCTTAAAAAGTTCTTTATATCTTTTTTTACATCATCATTCATCGTATGACCGATACCTTCATACATTACCATTTTTGCGTTAATTTTTTGTTCTTCATATATCATTTTTGATCTATTCCATCTGTCCAACATTTTGGTTCCTAATACTAATTTAATAAGGATACGCTCTTCCTCACCAAATGCATCGTCATAAGGTAAAGTATCATTATCATCAAGGCTTCCCATATAGATGAATTGTGGCACTTTAGTATACTCTTGCAAGTCAAACTCAATATTAATCAGTTCTTTAATGTCTCCTATACCAATTGGATAAATAAGAGTTTTATTATCTAAAGTCTCTATTGGCAATATCGGCATACAATTTATACCACCGGCGACTACAGCCCTAACCTTTTTGGGGTGTATAGCAGTAAATCTATTCACAAAACTTCCAGATGCAGAAAAGCCATTAAGTAGTACATCATCAGCTATATTTATTCCATATTCTTTTAATATAACCTTTGAGTCTTTTATCATATTGATTAACTGCAAATCAATTCGTTTTAAATATCCTTTATTGTTTTTTAACGATTCTCTATCTAATGAATGTGTATACATCTGCCAGTGACTATCTAATCTATCAAAAACTGGTACTAACAGTGGGATACCTAATTCTTCAGCGATCTTAACACTAATTCCATATTCCATTTTATTTATTACTGCAGATTCATGTTGTTTATGGTTATCACTTGTTGTACCTGTATTATTAGGTTCTACCAACAATACACTGTTTTTATCGTTATCAATCCTCTTTGGTATATATAGATAATAGTTAGTATAAAAACCCTTATTTTTATTAGCTTTAACTTCAATTATTCTATTACCATTTCTACTAGCACCAATTGGGATTATTATTAGAGATATCAAAACAACTATAATTATTACCCATTTTTTACTCATAAGATTCCTTTTAAAATACATTGTAGAACTTAATAACTTCTAATATTTTACTTTATCATTAAGTAACAGTAAAATACTTTTTTATACACTTAATTTTTTTTTGTACTTTCAATAAATTCGATAAATACGTATTATAAACACTAAATTATATTGAAAAAAGTAAAATTGATTGGAGATAATATGCCATATACTGAAAAACTAAAAATAAGAACATCCGATTGTGATAAGAATTTACGAATTACACCTTCATCAATATTAGATCTTTTACAGGAATCAGCTGGAAGACACAGCGAACCCTACAAATTAGACTCACCATCTTTAATAAGTGAACAAGGGCTTACCTGGGTTTTAATAGGAATGGCTTTAAAGTTCGACAATTACCCAGTGTGGCCAGGATCTGTAAAAATTGATACATGGGCAAAAAGTCTTAAGGGCTTTAAAGCATTAAGAGATTATTCTGTTTTTGATGATGATGGAAAAAATATAATACATGGTAGCAGTATATGGGCTTTGTTAAACATTGAAACTAAAAGACCAACTAAAATTGAGACAGTTGCATCTGGAATGGCAACAGAAGATGATCAAGATATATTATCTGGTATAATTCCAGGAAGACCTGAGAAGTTAGATCATAGTGGAGAGCATGAAGAGATAATATTAGTTAATAGAAGTGATCTAGATATCAATAACCATGTAAGTAATATCCAATATATAACCTGGTTGTTCACATATCTACAGGAAGATTATTTAGAACAGATGGAACTTTCATTTGTAAACATTTCATACAAAGGTGAAACATACCTTAACGATGAACTAAGGTTAAAAACAACAATTATAGACAATAAGGGATATCATACTTTTATCAATATCAAAACAAACAAAGAAATATGCTCTATTTCCTCGATGTGGAGATTAAAGCAGTAATTCATGTGGTGGTTTCTTTGCTGATAATTTGAATACAAAACAATAGTAAAATGAACTAATATTATATTAGGAGTCATTATGAAAAGGATAATATTTAAACTATTTATTCTGTTTTTAATCACAACTACAAGTGAAGCATTAGATTTAAAAGGATTTAAGACAGATTCTAGTAGATCATCTATAGATTTAAATAAAATATTATCAGGAGGCCCAGGTAAAGATGGGATTCCTGCTATAAATAAACCAGTTTTTAATACAATATCAAAAAGTAATCTTGAAGATACAGATTTAGGACTATTTTTAGATATAGATGGTATTCAAAAATTCTACCCATTTAATATTCTAGTCTGGCATGAAATAGTTAACGATAAAATATCAGATAACTATATATCCGTAACTTTTTGTCCTTTATGTGGATCTGGAATAGTTTTTAATAGAGAGTTCAAAAACAGGGTTCATAAGTTTGGTGTTAGTGGTTTGTTATATGAGTCTAACCTTTTAATGTACGACATTAGCACAGAGAGTTTGTGGTCCCAGTCTAAGGGGGAATCAGTTGTAGGTAAATATACTGGATATAAACTTGAAAAAATACCGGTTAACATACTTGAGTTTAAGACTGTTATGGATAATTACCCTAAAGCTCTTATCTTATCTACTAATACAGGGTTTAAAAGAGAATATGGTTATAATCCCTACGGTGATTACGACACTAATGATAAATTCTATTTCCCAATAAGCCCATTTGATAAAGACTTTCATCCAAAAGAATTAATGTATGTATTTGACTACAATAATAAATCATATACTTTTAAATTAAAGGATTTAGATAAAAACAATCATGTTTATAATACTAGTAATAAAAATATTATGGTTAAATATGAGAAAGGCCAAGTAAAAGTTTTAATAGATAAAGAGGTTATGCCTGGCTATTATGAAATGTGGTTTAGCTGGTTCATACATAACTCTACTAGAGGTGAAGTTTTAGATATTAATTGATGTTAATCTATATATACCAATAATAACTAAGAAATAAATTTCTATATTCTAATATCGATATAAATGGTATCACATACACTGGTGGCGTCTATGGATAGTTTTATGCTAAAATATTTTTGATATACATATTATCATAAAACCCAATAGTTACATCAATAATCCATTGTTTCTCCATTGTCTTTAGATAAACTATGCCGCTATTCGATTTTAGAAGGAACCATATGACAATAAAACAGATAAAGTACCGTTTCATGTTAATGCAATTTCTTTTATGGTTCACTTTTGGTACCTTCGGCATATTTTATGTAGCCTATCTGAAAGATCTTGGCTATTCTAGCAAGTTTATTGCCTTAGGTCTGACTTTATCAACTTTAATTGGTATCATATCTCAGTACCTCTTTGGATATATCAGCGACCTAACATCTAAGATAAAAACCATATTTCTAGCTCTATTAGTGGCAATGATGTGTACTGTTGCTTTATTCATATTTTTTGCTAGGTACAGTGTCCTAGCCATCGGTATTATGATTCTTTTCAACATAACGTGGATGCCTCTTGAATCACTTCTAGATAGTTGGATATTTTCAACAAAAGACCTGCCCCACTCTGGATATGGGACTATCCGTTCAAGTGGCTCCTTCGGTTTTTCTATTATTACAATTATATTTGGTGGGTTAATAGTTAGGTTTGGATTTAAAGTATCTATAATGGCCTTTATTATATCTGGTTGTCTTTTATTTATTACCGCAATTACTACAAAAACCAAGACTCTAAAGGTGCCATCACCTATGGGCTTTAAGCAGGTCAAGCAACTTATAACTAATCCTCGTTATATGGGTCTTTTACTTTTTAGTGTTCTAATATTTATTGGTCATATGGGTATTAATAATTTCTATATATATGTTGTACAAAATGTTGGTGGTAATGAAGGACTCATTGGTATGTCTGCTTCCGCAGCAGCCTTTACCGAAATATTAGGCTTCTACTTAGGTAGTAGACTTCAAAAAAAACACAACCCACTAGTTATCATGATCTGGGTTGCTGTAGCTTCTTTCTTCCGTGTCTATTTTCTAACACAATCAGGTTCTTATATAGGTGTGTTAATAACATCCGTACTACAAGGTTTTGCATTTAGTATCTTCCTTGTTACATTTAAAATCTATATCTCCAAAGTAACACCACTATCACTATTAGCTAGTGCACAAACTGTTGGTGCTTCAACCTATTTTGGTATTGCTTCACTATTTGCTAATATCCTTGGAGGTTTACTGATTGATGATTATGGTATAAATGTTTTCTATAAGTTCATAACCATAACATCTGCCGTTGCTGTTGTGTATATTGTTCTATTATATTTTATTGATCAACGACGCTCGGAATGAAGTGATGATGCAAATTACATTTTAGTGAATCTATAAAGCTACGCTCAGTTTTAAATATACCTGTTTTTTTAGTTCAGCAGTAATCATTAAGAAGAATAATCCAGTCCACCAACAGATCATGACTATCATATATAATATATTAGCATAAGATATTACGCTAAATAACATTAGGCTTAATAAAAAATCACTACCAGCGATAAGTAGAACTCCAAAGAAACATACCCATTGAGACAGTTTACTGATATGCTTTTCTCCAATTCTTGCAGAGGATCTCCATAAAAAAACAATATATAAAATACAATAAATTAATACTGGAATTTTATTATCCTCTAGTGTTTTATATAATATGATATAAAAAATTGTCAGGATAATAAAAAATGGAATAACTCTATAAATATCTAAACTAGGATCTGAACGAACAAAGTAGATAGTGTAAAAAACTAATGCTATCATATTAAAAACCATTCCTATTGTAATTAAATCAAGTAGCATAAAAATATCACAAACCAAAGATAGAAATATTCCTATAAAAATAAAGGAATTTATTTTATCTAATTTTTTTATAATCATCCAAACACACATTGAAATACAAGGTAATGTTTTAAATATCATATTTACAGCTAAGGGTGCTATATTGTGAAATATAATATATCCAAAAGCTGAAATTACCCCAACTAAAAATATTAGAATTGAATATTTTCTTTTCATTTAAACTCCATCATAATTTAATTTAAATAATAAACTGAAAATTCTTTGAAGTCATTCATTTTTTATTAAATTTTCGTGATTTTATTAGACCTCACCCTGTATCGATAGTGCTTTGCAGATAGGAATAATTCCTTGATGTATTTAGCCACAGTATCTGGAACAGGGACATATGTCTTATTGTTAATTTATCAATACTTGAATATTATGAACACTAATATAATTAAGGAGAACCTATGAACAAAAATATTATAAAAAGCTTATTTGCCCTTACTTCAGTACTAGTACTAATGAGTTGTGGAAAAGATTATTCTGGAACCTACACCGGATACTCATGGAAAGGAGAATTCAAGGGTGTCATTCTTGAAGAAGCTTCGCAGAAAATAGAGACAACATTGGTATTAGATAAAAAAGGTAATGTCCTAGAGGCATCTATGGATTTTATGAAATTGAGTAAGTCTGGCGAATCTTGGTATTTGAGAAATGACCCATCATCCACAGTTACAGTAGATTTTTCAGTAGAGCCATCTTTAGCTCAACCTCAATCTGACACTCAGGATTATACAGCCGGTTCTTCTATGTTCAACATAAAAACAAATGATAAAATGTCATTTTTTGCAGTTGCAGTTAATGATGATTCCACATTGGCTTTCGTCATGGTTGACCCATTCCACCGATATATGTCTGAGTTAAAACTGACATCAGATTTTGATTATTCTAGACCAATTTCTGATATAACCATTGCTAATGGATTGTTAATTCCAACGGTTAGAACATCAGGATCTGGATATATAAAACCAACAAATTGGGAAAAGTATGAAAATACTCACCTTTTTGGATTTTACGAAGATGAATACGTTTACATCGCAAGAGGTACCTATAGGGGCCTAACTTCAGAGAGTTCCATTCAGGAACTAATGGAAAAAGCTGGTGTATCATTTAATAATGGAATTCCTAAGACAATGAGCGTGGAACACGGATTTTTCTCATCTGGCGGATGGACAGGAAACTATAAAACCGTTGGAAATTTTATCGTAGGAAAGAATGTTAAAGAACTTGACTCACTTATTGATTGGTCTATTCCTAAATTTAAAAATGGAGTCAATGATAATAATTTCTTTGGTGTGGATATTGTTTCTGGAGCTACCAAAACAGCTCAGGACTCTACCGATGGAATATCAGGTGCAACAGTGAGAATGTCACGTGAATCCACTTCCTATCAGAGAGCTCTTGTTGCTGCTGATGTTATCACCGAAAAACAAGTAATTAAAGGGCGATTCTAATCTGAGATAAGTTTCAAGGGAGACTTGAAAATATCTTTTTTGTCTCCCTGTTCACAGATAATTAAAAAATTAAAATATCAGTGTATGAGTAGTATATCTCTTAGTAGATAAAAAAATTGTAATAGAGTTTAAAACTCAACACTAACTGTCTTTTATACAATCTCTACCACTTTCCTTAGCTTTATATAATCTTTTATCTGCAAGATTTATTAAATCTTCAGGAGTAAATCCTTTATTGGGGACTATACTTGCGACTCCCATACTCAAAGTAACGATATCACTAATACTTGATTTTTCATGTGGTATTTTTAGAGCTTTAACCGATTCTTTTATTTGTTGTGCTGCAAACATAGCTCCAACGATATCTGTTTCAGGGAGAACAAATGTAAACTCTTCGCCACCATACCTAAACGCTTTATCAGCAGGTCTTCTGGCAGATTTGTTAATTGCCCCAGCAATCATTTTTAAACATTCATCACCATCTACATGACCATTTTTGTCATTGAAATCTTTAAAAAAGTCTATATCTGCCATAATTAGAGATACTTTAGTTTTATTCCTAAAAGCTCTTTCTAACTCTTTTCCTATATATAAATCAAAACTTCTTCTATTTGCTATATTTGTTAAACCATCTATATATGACATATACTCTAATTGCTGATTTTCTCTGTCCTGTTGTTCTAGGTACTTAACTTGATGTGTAATATCTAATACTAATGATGCTGAACCATATACAATTCCGTGACTATCAACTAGAGCAGTATTATACCAGTCACAATGAATTATACGACCATCTTTAGTTATATTAATATTAATGCTTCTTTTTTCACCTTCATTTTTTTTAAGTGAATCTAGTACCCTTTTAACTTTTTCTTCAACTATTTTTTCTTTAGACAGTAATAACTCGATACTATGAATACCAATTATTTCAGCTTCGGAATAACCAAAAATATTTTCAGCACTCTTATTCCAGGATGTAATATTAAAATCATTATCCCATTCTATTACAGCGAGTGGGGTATTTTCTACATGTAATGAAAGTTTCTTTTGGGATAATTCTAGTTCTCTAGATCTTTCCTTTACTTTTTCTTCTAGATTATTAATAAGACTATTGATTGTATCTCCCATTACATTAAATGAAATAGCCATCTGGCCAACTTCATTATTTTTAAATACCTTAGACCTGCTATCTAGATTACCATGTACAATATCGTTCGCAGCATTTTTAATACTAATGATAGGTTCGCTAATGTTCTTTGCTATATTTCTTCCAATAATAATTCCTATAAAGTTAATAAAAAAAGTTATTATAACAATAATTACAATTTTTAAGATAATTTGATTAATTATACTTTCTATAGGATGTAAGATAATCATTTCCCAATTAATACCTCTATCATCATTTATGTTATACGAGTCTAAAAAATAAAGTTCTAAGTTATTCCAGACTAACTCTACATCACGATCTGATTTTTCCATGAAACTATAGATTTTTTTATATAACTGATTATCTATGCTGGATATATTTATTCTTTTTAATTCATCATCTATCTGGGAAAAAGGCACTTTATGCTCTGTTGAAGCAACAATATCTCCATTATTCTCAACAATTAGGATCTTAGCATCTCCAATATTTTTTATAGATGATAAAATATTAGTTAATCTAGTTAAACTTAAGCTGGAAACCATGACTCCCATAAATTTATTTATATCATTGAAGATTGGTTTTGTAGCAGTTATAAATAGAGCTTTAGGAGTTATTGATGTATAAATTGGAGTCCATTTTAGCTCTATATCATTATTTTTAATTACGTTCTGATACCATGGTCTTAATCTATGATCATAAACCATTTCATTATTTAAAGATAAAATGTCTGCATCATAGCTTATAATCCTACCTTTATAATCACCTGTTCTTGAATCTCTTTCACTAAAATAAAGGCTATTATTACTAAAATACTGAACATCAATATAAGTTCCATCTTCAAGCCCTATACCTATTAGTGTAAGATCAGTATATAAGTGATACTGATTTGTAAAAAGAATTCTTATTTCATTTACTGAAAGGTCATCTAGGATTCCAATATTATACAAGTTTATATTTTCTTCTACTGCTTTTAGTGGTAAATCTAAGAAAGATAAAACTTCTTGAGATATTTTAGATGATCTTTCTAGTTCAACTTCTTTGATAAACTGGATTGAATTATAAAATGTTAAAGCTGAGGAAATGAGTATAATTAATACAGATATCAAAACAATAAGTTTTGAATAAGGATTAACAATTTCCCATTGTAAATTCTCTTTTTTCCGAAAAACCCCATCATTCTTACTCATATTATTAACCCCTAAAATATTAGTAACGACTATACTCTTATTGATATTATAGTTCTTTTTAAATGTTATTGTTTTATTGTGGTTTGTTTTTATTATTTTAATGACACTAGAATACTTTCTAATTCTACTATTGCTCCCTTCATGTTGTATTTGGAAATGAAGTCGTGGAGTTTGTTAAGTTGTGTTAGTAGAACTGGGTCTATGTAGTAGGTTGTTAAGTTAGTTAGAGCTTCTAGAGCTGGCTTTGGTTTTCTTTTTTTTAGGGATTCATCTATTTGGCTTAAGTTCTCTAACAGTAGTTTTTTTGGTAACTTTTCTTTTGAATCTATGTCATTAGTATTTATGTTTTTATCATCTTTTTCTAGTTTTTGGTTTATCTCTTCTGATGTAACTGTCATTGGTTCTTTTATTGATTCTATTTCAGTAGACATGTCTTTACCATCTTTTAAACCAACCTCTATAGATGTTGCTATCTTTTGAAGATCTATTACACTTAGGTTAGCGCAGACACCTCTAAAGGAGTGTATTAGTCTTATTGCTTCTTCTAATTTTTCTTCTTTTAATAGGGTATTCATTTCATCTGTTATGTTTAAGTAAGTTTTTGAAAAGTCTAATAGTAGTCTGTAAAAAAGGTCTTTGTTATTTGAAACCCTAGCTATTGCTTCAGGCATATTAATACCAGATATTGTTGGTAACTCTTCTTTTGATTCTTCTTTTATTGCTTTTTTTATTTTTTGTGTTTGGTTGATTTTGCAGTTAGGAAGTTCTCTCTCTCTTTTTGTTATCCAGGTACTTAATACCTTCCATAAGTGTGCCATCTCTATTGGTTTGGTTAGGTAGTCGTTCATACCTGATTCTATTACAGACTCTCTTACACCGGACATAGCGTCGGCAGTCATAGCAATTATTGGTATGTTGTTTCCCTTTGATAGGTTTCTTATTAACTTAGTGGCTTCTACACCACCCATTATTGGCATTTGTAAGTCCATTAAAACTATATCGTATTGTTTTGATTGAACCATATCTACAGATATCTTACCGTTGTCAGCGATGTCTACATTGAAGGCCTCAGATTCTAGGATCTCAACTGCAACCTGCTGATTAATAATATTATCTTCAACAAGTAAGATATTAGCTCCACGAACTAAGTCAAAGTCTTCAGGGAAAAGTGAATTCTCATCAACTACTTTTTTATACTCTTTTTGACCTAGAACTTGCATCATACAGTTGAAAAGAGTTACTGGATTTATAGGTTTTAACATCAAACCGTCTGGTTCTATTTTGCCTTTTATTATTTCATCTCTATCTATAGAAGTTATTAATATAACCTTTGGTTTTGTTTTGTTTCCTAATAACTCATGGATCTGGCTTAAAGTTTCAACACCATTTAGTTTTGGCATATTATAATCCATTAAAATTACTTTGTATTTCTCAGGATCTTTTTTAAACAGATCAATTGCTTCTGAGCCATTTTTAGCTGTTGTTATATTTGTTGTTATTTTTGATAAGTAGTCTGATATTACTTTTCTCGAAGTTGCACTATCATCTACTACTAGAACTTCAAGGTTCTTTATCTCTTTATTTAGTTTTGGAACATCTATATCATCTACATATCTTGTAGGAAAAGTACCAGTAAAAAAGAAAGTTGAACCCTCATTGTAGACACTCTCTACACCTATTGTTCCACCCATTAATTCTGATAGTTTTTTACTAATTGAAAGACCTAAACCTGTACCACCATATTTTCTTGTTGTAGAAGTATCAGCTTGAGAGAAAGATTGGAAAAGTCTACCTTGTTGCTCCTCTGTTAAACCTATACCCGTATCTCTAACAGAAAATTTTAGTGTAACTTCATCTTCTTTCTTAGAAATTAGACCAGCTTCAACTACAATCTCACCTTTTTCTGTGAACTTTACTGCATTATTAGCTAAGTTTAGTAGGATTTGACCAATCCTTAATGGATCACCAGTTAAATTAGTTGGAATATCTGTATTAATATGAAATATTAGTTCTAGATTATTATCTTGAGCCTTCTGAGCTACCATGCTAGCTAAATTATCAAATACTACATTTAGATCAAAATCTATGTCCTCTATAGTTAATTTTCCAGCTTCTATTTTTGAGAAATCTAAAATATCATTTATAATACCTAATAAGTTAAGAGCAGAACCGTTTATTTTATTTATATAATCATCCTGCTGTTCAGAAAGATCAGTTTTTTTAATAAGATGGGATAGACCTATTATTGCGTTCATTGGAGTTCTTATCTCATGACTCATATTTGCTAAGAACTCAGATTTTGCTTTAGTTGCAGCCTCTGCTTCATCTTTTGCTAATTGTAGCTGGTTAAAAAGTTCATCCTTACTTAGTTCATTAAAAGTATTTCTGATTTTGTTTATATTGTCTTCGTAAAGTTCAATATCGTTATCTATTTCTGTCTCAATAGTTAATGAAACTCTGTCATCATATTTTAAAAAAGTTGTATTGTTGTAGATTTCAAGGGAACTGTTATCGAAGTTCTTAGTTCCTTTATACGTAATGACATAATAGAGACATGGTGTTGTACTACCTGTATCAATTTTAACTTCTATAGTGAACATACAATATTCATCTATTATTCTTTTAAACAGACTGGATAAAATAGATGAAGAACTAGAACAGTGGTATTGTCTAAATTTTAAATTTTTCTCTAAAGTTGAAACCTTCTCTCTAGTATTAAAAAGTAAGTACTCTGTAACTATTTTAGAACCAATATCAAATACCATTTATTAAATGCTCCACACCATCTTCAATATTAAGTTTTGCCATTATATTATCTGTATTAATACCTAACCTAATAATAGCTGCTACAACCCCGGGTTTAAAACCTACAAATACAGGACTAGCACCAATTAGTTTAGAAGATTCTGATATATTTAAAATTGATTGGAACTCGTCATCACTAATCTGATTAACTTGGGAAAAGTCGAAAATAATACCAATACAAGAAAATTCAATAAGGGAATTAGGAACCTCTTCTGCTAATATTTTAAGTGTACCAGGTGAAAATACAGCAGGTAAACTAACAATTAGACATTTTTTTAAAACATTTATTGATACATTATCCATTCAAACTTCCCAATTTGGTTTATTATTAACTAAATAAGACTATTATTGAAAATTATACGGTTAAAATCTTTAAATAAAGAATTAAACACCATCAATTTTCTTCTTAGTAATCTAATTATTAGTATAAACGAATGGTTTAAAACAAGCAAAGATTATTTTAAATCTCTCTAATCTCTTTTATATAGTCGAAAGCGTCCTGTATCTCCTGAAATTTATTTTTAGCGTAGGTATTAAACTCATCTGGCATACCTTTATTTGCAATCTTATCAGGATGAAATTCCCGAACTAACTTTCTATAACTAGATTTTAGTGCAGCATCCGAGTCAGCTTCAGAACAATTAAGAATTGCATAATATTTATCCGAGGTTTCTGCTGGAAAATGCTGAGTTTTTAAGTTGTGATAATCAGAATCAGATATGTTAAATATTTTTTGTGCTTTCTCTAACAATCGTTCTTCGTTTGGGTGTAGCTTTCCATCGGCTTTTGCTACTTCGAACAGCAGACTTAACATTGTAAACAATATACTAGGACTATGACTATTAAGTCTGTAAAAATTATTAGCAAAATCTTCGAATGTAAAACTGCTACTTTTAGATTCGTTAAATACATTTATTGCAAACTTACGTTGTGATTCTCCTAGCCTTAAATTATGGGTAATAATATAGTCTACTGTTTGTACCTCGTCTGCAGTAACTAACCCATCGGATTTAGCCATTTTACCTAACATAGAAAACAGAGCTACAAAATAGTTAGCTTGAATTTCTTCGTGTTTAGATAGGTTCTGATCGTTATCTAATAGTTTATGCCCTAAAAATGCTCCACCGGCAGCCCCTAAAGGTCCACCTATAATAAAACCTATTGTTCCACCTGCTATTTTTCCAAACCAACTCATATATACCTCATTTATTTCTCTTATACTTAAAACTAAGTTTATTTTAACTAATGGTCAAATTTTTCTTTTGAAACAGTATGTGAATTCCAGAAGTTCTGTATATTTAATTTCATATCATCATCACTATTAATTATCAAATGGTGACCCCACTCTGGAGGAAAAAGAGGTCTGTAGTTACGTGTATTAAACCTCTCGTCTATTAATATTGCAATACCTTTATCCTCTTCCCGTCTAATAACCCTACCAACAGCCTGCATTACTTTATTAAAGCCTGGATAGTTATATGCATAATTATACCCGTTAAATCTTTTATTCTGAAAATACTCTTTAATTAGGTTATTTCTTAAGGAAATTTGTGGAAGTCCAACACCTACAACAATTACCCCAATTAATTTATCCCCAACAAGGTCTATACCCTCACCAAAAACACCACCCATTATTGCAAATGCAATTACATTTTTATGATTGTGAAATTTATCTATATAATCCTTTCTTTGAGTTTCGTCCATTTTTGGTTTCTGAATATGAACATCCCTTAATATCATCAATTTATTAACTTCTTCCATGTAACTGTAGGATGGAAAAAATACTAAGTAGTTCCCCTCTTTACAATCAACCGCACTATTAATACAATCCGCAATTTGTTGGTATGAACGTCCCCGCTCTTTATATGTCGTTTTTATATCAGACCTAATTACAACATTCAGGTGCTCTTTTATATATGGGGATGGAATATCTATAGCCTTAAACTCTCTCTCTTCTAATAGCAGAGTATGGTAATAATCTAGGGGATTAAGAGTTGCACTAAAAAATATGTGGCTTTTTGATTTTAATAACATCTTTGTAAAAAGATAACTTGGGTCATTACATAAGATCTCAACATCGATACCTAAGCCTCCGGTATTCTCTTGTAAAAAGATATGCCCTTCAGAGTATAATTCACTTAGTTTAATAAAAAATAGAGCGTTAAAATACCAATCTAAAAGTGGTGCTTTACCTTGAAACTCACTTTGAACTAAATCTAGTTCTGATAAAGTTGTAAACTTTCTTAATAGTTTAATTAACATTTCTGGAGGCTTATTAAAAGTAGTCTCTTCTTTTGGGTTTTCTTTTATATACTCTAATAACAGATCATTTATAGCCTCTAACTGGGAAGTTACACGATCTGAAACATGTTTTGTTATGTTTATTAACGGTGGAATGTCCTCTCTTGTTATTAAACATGAATACGAACCTCTTAATCTATCAGGTAAGTTATGTGCTTCGTCTATTAATAGGGTGAAGTCCTGTTTTGATGAGTCAAAATACCTTTTAAGGTGAACTCTTAGATCAAAAACATAGTTATAGTCGCAAATAATAACATCTGAATACTCAGATATATCTAAAGATAGTTCAAATGGACATATATTATATGTTCTACCAAACTCTTGTAAGTTATCTTGATAAAAATCGTCGGTTAATGTTATGTGTTCTAAAGCTTTGGCTAACTTTTTATAGTAGTCTCTTGCAAATGGGCAGACTTCTGGGTTGCAGTTATACTCGGTATGTATACATATTTTTTCTTTAGCTGTTAAAACCACGGATCTTATTTTAGTATTATTATGTCGTAGTTGATTTACAGCTTCACGGGCTGTAATTCTTCCCACAGTTTTAGCAGTTAGATAAAATATTTTATTTGTTACCCCTTCTCCCATGGCTTTTAAAGCTGGGAATAGTGCAGCTATAGATTTCCCTGTACCAGTTGGGGCTCTTGCAAATAGAGTCTCTGAATCTCTAACCGACCTATAAACATTTACAGAAAACTCCCTCTGCCCCTCCCGGAACTGTTTAAACGGAAAAGTTAATACCTTTAAAGAGTCATCTCTTTTTTGGCTCCAATCCTGCTTATCAGTTAAATATTTGAGATACGGTTCTACAAAGCTATTAAAAAATGTCTTTAATTCATTATCAGATAAAACCTGCTCTATAGTTCTCTCTTCTTTATTATTTATGTTGATATATAAAAGGGAAATCCCAATTTCATCGAGTGTAATACCATTTAACTTATTTTCTATTAAATATAGATATGCATATAACTTTACCTGTGCCATATGGGCATCTGAAGTTTTTTCTGTTGTAGTTGTCTTTATCTCCTCGATAACAGGAGGACTTTTTTTAGAATAAATACCATCAGCTCTTCCAAAAACTTCTAATGTAATACCACTACTCTCAATTATTGTTTTTAGTGAGTACTCTTTAAGATAGTCTTCGTCTCGGGATTCCTGGATTCGTTTATGTTCTTTAGTTCCTATAACCGCTCTTGAGGAAGTTAAGATAGTGCCACCTAAACTACCTTCCTGGGAATTAAAGGATATTAGATCCCTAACTGATATTTTTACCTTTATCATTTAATTTACTTGGGTATAGTCATAAAGAGTACTTATACTCTCTTCACCAAATACAAATGCAATAGCTTTACCAGCAATTTTCATAATCATTTTATTTGCAATTGAAGTATTTTTATCAAAAGCTTCAAAATTTATCTCCATATAAAATTCTGTTAAATTAACTCCAATAGCTACAGGAAGTTTTTCTCTATTAGATATAACAATTTTAGTAATAATCTCATTTTCTAGATCTAACCATAGTTCACCATAAAGATTTACATCAATTTTGGGTATCATAGTATCAGTGGTATATTTATAATGAGCAATTCCATTGTCTTCTGAAACCAAAGTATATGTTTCACCTAGTATATCTTCTGTTTTAGAATCTTCATTTTTACCAGGTTTATTCTTTTTATAGAATTTTTTTATCTCTTTTTTAGTAGGAGTGTTTCCATTTACTTTAACTAAAGTCTCTACTGGATCACTATTTGGATTATGGGATACAATTTTTATATCAGATTTATCCTTACTTATTGTTTCGATGCTGGACATATAACTAAAACGGTTTTGATCAAAATCCATCTTTTTAACTGCTCGATCTAAAACATCCATATTATTTGCAAATAAAATTGATGATAAAGTAAATAAAAATACAATTGATAAATATCTTTTCATAATAATGCTCCTGTTATATTCATTATATAATCTTTTATGGTAATTTTAAAATATGACAAATATTAAAAAAATCTTAATAATTGATACTGGTGGCACAATTAGCCAAGAAAAAAGTGAAAATGGCTCTTTAATTCCAGGTGTAGCAGATATTGTAAAAATTGTTCCTAGATTAAAGGAAATAGCAAATATAGAGTATGAGCTTATTACTCGGGTAGATAGTACAGATATTACACAGGAGATAAGAGCAGAAATAGTAAATGTAATTGAGAAAAAACATAAGATATTTGATGGCTTTGTAATAACACATGGTACAGATACTATGGCGGATACAGCCTGTGCCTTAAATTATATGGTTCAAAACCTTGGTAAACCAATAGTTATTACTGGTGCTCAGTTACCAATGTTCGCCCCAGGTCCCGATGGTCTAAATAACCTGTTTTACTCGGTTAAAGCTGCTACAGATGACTTAGGGGAAGTTGTTATCTGTTTTGGAGATCGAATAATTAGAGGTAATAGATCCTATAAAAATAATGTTGAAGGTTTTAACGCCTTTGATTCACCTAGAGCACCCTTTGTTGGAAATTTAGGGGTTAATATAAAGTTAAATGAAAATAGAATAAAGCGATTTAATGGTAATCCTAAGTTTTTTAAAAAATATGAAACCGGTGTTGTAGCTTTTACACAAGTATCTGGGGGTAATTGTAATATCTTAGAGTATTGTATTAATGATAGCTCTATTAAAGGTATTGTAATTCAGGGTTATGGAACTGGTAATATTCAAAAAAGATTTATTAAAACAATAAAAAAACTTACAGACGCTGGTAAAAAAGTAGTAATCGTTACAAGTTGTGCTAAAGGTTCAACTATTTTAGAACAGTATAAAACAGGTTACGATGCCAAGATTGCTGGGGCTTTATCTGGTAGGGATTTAAGTATACATGCGGCTACACAAAAAATGATCTATGCCTTGGGTTTAATAGATAAAACCCATAGTTTCGAAGATATATTTTACGAAACTATAGGTCGTGATTTTAGTTAATTATTTAATAGAGTTGTAAGCTTCTTCCATAACTAACATATTTGTAGGGTTAAATTTTCTGTTTCTTTCAGAAATCCCTTCATCTAATGCTGTTTTCATGGTTTCTAGGCTTGCAAGCTCAGGTTTTAATTTTAATAACGCTCCAATTGCTGCCATATTAGCAGCTCTAATAGAACCGTTTTTCTCTGATAACTCATTACATGGAACAGCATAAGTTTTAATATCATCTCTTACTGGTTTTCTAGGAATTTTAGAAGAGTTATATATAAGTATTCCACCTGGTTTAATCTTATGCTCAAACTTATCTAAAGATGGTTCATTTAAAACAATACAAATTGTTGGATTATTAACAATAGCAGATGCTATTGGATTCGCTGCGATAACAACTGAACAGTTTGCAGTTCCACCACGCATCTCTGCACCATAGGATGGTATATGAGAAACTTCTTTTCCTTCTAACATAGAAGCAATTGCTAATAACTTACCAGCAGAAATTACTCCCTGTCCACCAAAACCTGCAAATATTATCTCTTCGTATAACATCCTAAACCTCCGTATCTCTAAACTTTTCTAATGGGAAATAAGGAATCATATTCTCTTCTAACCAGTCATAAGCTTTTTTAGGAGACATTCCCCAGTTTGTAGAACAAGTGGATAAGACCTCTACAAATGAGTAACCTCTACCCTCTTTCTGATTTAATAGTGCTTTTTTAATAGCTTTTTTTGTTTTTAATATGTTTGCAACATTATGACAACTAACTCTTTCAATATAAACAGGTTTATGCAGTGTATTTATCATTTCACATGCTTTAATTGGCATTCCAATATCATCTGCATCTCTACCATTAGGTGTTGTTGTAGTTGGCTGACCAGGCATTGTTGTTGGAGCCATTTGTCCACCAGTCATTCCATAAATTGCATTATTTACAAAAATTACAGTTATATTTTCTCCTCTATTTGCAGCATGAATAGTTTCACCCATACCAATGGCAAGTAGATCTCCATCCCCTTGATACGAGATAACAATTTTATCTTTATGTACTCTTTTTAAACCAGTTGCAACAGCTGGTGCTCTACCATGGGCAGACTCAACACCATCCATGTTTAAGTAGTCGTAAATTAAAACAGCACAACCAACAGGAGCAACAATTATAGCTTCATCAGACATCTCGATCTCGTCTAAAGCCTCAGCTATAAGTTTATGTATAACACCATGTGTACAACCAAGACAGTAGTGTGACTCTTTATCAGTCATTGTCTTAGACTTTGTATATATTAATTCTTCATTACTCATAACTTAATACCCTCTCTACAATAGCTTCAGAAGTTGGGATCATACCACCTGGTATTCCGTAAAAATCAACAGGAATTGAACTTAACACAGATAATTTAACATCTTCTAACATCTGTCCTAAACTCATCTCTACAGTTAAGATCTTCTTCTTTCCTTCACTGGCATTTTTTAACTCTTTATATGGGAATGGCCATAAGGATATTGGTCTAAAATAACCAACCTTAATACCTTGCTCTCTTAATGATGTAACAGCTTGTTTACAAATCCTTGCAGACGAACCATAAGCTACTAACATATAATCAGCATCGTCTAACATATACTCTTCAAATAGTATTTCATTCTCTTCAACTTTGTCATAAATAGCTTTTAATGCGTAGTTATGTTTCGTTAATCCATCCTCTGGGGATAAAATAAGAGATGCAACTTTATTTTTTTTACCAATTCCTACAGCCCAGTCTTTAGTAAAAGTTTTACCTGAAGGTTCTGGTAAAATAACTGGTTCTGACATCTGCCCTAAAAAACCATCGGCTAATATCATAACAACCATTCTATATTGGTCTGCTAAATCAAAAGCTTTTAGTGTTAAATCTGCTAACTCCTGACAGTTTGCAGGAGCTAATACAATATTTCTATAATCTCCATGTCCACCACCACGGGTCGCCTGAAAATAATCTCCCTGGCTTCCTGCAATGTTTCCAAGCCCTGGCCCACCTCTTGTAATATCAATTATTACACAAGGTAACATAGCAGCAGCTAAATAAGAGATTCCCTCTTGTTTTAGACTTATACCTGGAGAGGATGAACTAGTCATACTTCTCGCACCAGCGGCACTTGCTCCAAAAACCATATTTATTGCAGCTGTTTCACTTTCTGCTTGGATAAAAGTTCCACCAACTTCTGGTAATCTTTTAGCCATATATTCTGGTATCTCATTTTGTGGGGTTATTGGGTAACCAAAGTAGAACCTACAGCCTGCAATTACAGCAGCTTCAGCAGCAGCTTCGTTCCCTTTCATTAGTATTTTTTTACTCATATTATCTGTTTCCTATTTAAACTTAATTATCTCTATAACGTTGTCTGGGCAAGTAATTGCACACATTTTACAAGCTATACATTTAGATTCATCTATACATACTGAATAGTTTACACCTTTTTTATTAGTATCCTTGGACATTACTAAAATGTCTTTAGGACACGCATATATACAGAGCTCACAGCCTTTGCACTTTTCAGTAAAAATTACGGGTTTACCTCGCATTTATCACTCCTGTTTGTTGTTTCAATTAAGAATACTATACTACATATTTTTTATTATGACAATTTCTTTACTTCTGTCAGTATACATTTTATTGAGATAATTTTTAATTTTGTACGGATATTTGATTTTTACAAAATAAGGTTAATATATAGGGCTGTTTTGGATTAAAAATGGATGATTTACTGAATTATATTTTTTTTAATATTTTAGGTAATTTAGGTCCAAAAGCCGTTTTTTAACCACTTTTGGGTTATTTTTTGCTGTTTTAATAGAAAGGATTTATCTCTAGAACTTGATTCGCATCCTCAATTTTCAATGTTTTGTTATCTTCTATAGTACCTATGTTTATAAGTACAACTAAAGCCATTAATGATATTATGACATAAACTATCTTTTTCATTTAACTCTCCTTATTTAAGATATAATTCCGGATTAATAGGCTCTTCTTTAATAAACATACTAAAAAAGAGTTTGTTTCTACTCGTAAAACCACTATTACCAACAGTTCCTATAACTTGTCCCTGCTTTACACTATCGCGAATAGATATTTCAACTTCATCCAGATGGGCATAAAGTGTTCTACTACCGCCAGTATGATCAATATAAATATATTTCCCATAGTTTGCGCTATAACCAATTCTAGAAATATAACCTGATTTACTAGCGTAAACCTTGTCCCCCTCTAATGGAATCAGATCTAACCCTTGATAAAGGGAAGTAATACCGGTAATAGAATTTGTATGATAGCCAAATCTTTTAGAAATAAAACCGTCAACTGGATATATAAAAAAACGATCTAAATTAGATTGCCATCCTTGTAATAATGGATCAACTCCAGGAATAAAGATGGTATCTAAATGGCTTATATTTTCTGATTTTAAGTTATTTAACCTAAAAATATCTTTAATTGGGACATCATATTTTAAGGACAAACTGTCCAATGTATCTCTAGCTGATAACTGATGCAGATAACCATCAGTTGGTGGGACAGTTAAAAAAGCTATTGTATCTATTTTTTTAATGTCTCTTATATTATTAACTTGTAAAATTGTCTGCCTAGATACACCATACTGTATAGATATAGTAGAAAGTGTTTCTCCAGCATGAAGCAGTGCTTTGGTATATAAACTATCTTGTACCGAGCTTTCGTAAATTTGAATACTATCCTTTGATATAACATCTGCAGTATGGTCTGGTAAGGTAATATTTTTTATATCAACTTTTAATTTTGATGTAGGAATAAAAAGACTTGATCCCCTGGAAAATAGAATAGAGAATATAAACAAACTTATTATAAAAGGTATATAACGGTTATTGATTGTTACATTCTTCAACTTTTTAAAAGGGTTTGAGATATTAAATTCTATATTTGGAATTCTCATTTGTGGTTTATAAATTGATTTCTTAATTTTCACATTCTGAGATTCTAATGATATTACCATGCATTCCTCTGAAATTTAGTATCGACAAGACCAGATAGAAATATTAATATAAAAAAGTCATTAGGAGATTTTTTTGAAAACACTACCACTTAAACGTATAGATATACTGAAATTTTTAGCATTAGGTTTAGCTATTATTATATCTATAAGCTTTCTTAAAGTTATGGTTTTTGGTAAAAGTCCAACACCTCCAGAGATACCACAAATAGCTCGGGGTAATATAGTTGATAGAAATGGTAGAATATTAGCTTTTCAAAAAGAGGTCCCATCTGTTGCAGGTTGGGTAACAGAACTAAAAAATGAGAGAGAAAGTGCAAAGTTATTATCTCCAATTTTAGAATTAGATGAAGAAGTAATATACAAAAATCTTATTAAAAAGAGAGATAGTAGTTACTTTTATATAAAGCGGCAAATAACAGATACTGCAGCACAACAGATTACTGATCTATTGAACCAGAATAAATTAGAAGGTATTAGAATTGAGAGGGAATTTGGACGTTCCTACCCAGAGAGTGATTTAACAGCTCATATTACTGGTTATGTAGGTTACGATAACATTGGTTTTGACGGTATCGAATATACTCTGAATGAGCTTCTATCTCCTAAGCAGATTAAATCCTCAGCAAGACAAGAATATGGTCATAATGTTCATCTGACTATAGATCTTAATCTACAATATTTTACAGCAACAGCTGCAATGGAAGCCTATGAAAGTAACTTCGCAGACTCTGTATCTGTTATTACAATGGATGCAAAAAATGGAGATATCTTAAGTTATGTATCTTTTCCAACCTATGATCCTAATAATTTTAATCTATATACCCAGAACGAAAGATCAAACAGGATAACCCAGCAGTCCTATGAACCTGGTTCGGTATATAAAGTCTTTTCCGTTGCTTCATTTTTAAACTTAGGTGGAATTGGACCAAATACAGAGTTCACATGCGATGGGCAATATATAGATCCAGATAACGATAATATTGTAATTAAATGTTTAGGTGTCCATGGCAATATAAATACCAATGGAATATTAATACACTCTTGTAACGATGGTACAGCACAAGCTTCTGAAACCGTAACTAAAAACGAACTATATAAATCACTTAGAAATTTTGGTTTTGGTAATCAAACAGGAATAACATTTAATGGTGAGAGTAACGGAATATTAAGGCAACCAGAATTTTGGTCAGCTAGAAGTAAACCAACGATCTCCATGGGGCAAGAATTAAGTGTCTCAGCAATGCAAGTTGCAACTGCTGCAACAGTATTAACAAACGGAGGAGTTCTACTTAAACCACATATTGTTAAACGTATAACAACTCAGGCTGGAACTATTAAAAAAGAGTATTACCGTGAACCTATTAAAGAGGTTATCTCCCCAGAAGTAGCAAAATTAGTATTAGAAATGATGCAGGAGACAACCGAGAGAGGAACAGGTATTAGAACCTTTACAGAAGGTCTTAATATCTCTACTAAAACAGGAACATCTCAGATTATTGATCCTGAAACAGGGAATTATTCGGAAGACAAATTTATGGCTTCAGCTCTAGCAATTTTTCCAACAGAGGATCCTCAAGTTATTATATATGTTGTAATAGAGAATCCTAAAGGTTCATCTATATATGGTAGTAGACTTGCAGTACCTGTAATAAAAAAGTTGGTTGATGATTTTACTAACTACTTAAACATATCTACTGTTTCATCTCCCATTCATAAAGTGAGTTCAAACATAGATGTTCCTGACTATACTAATGTTAAAATAGTAGATAAAATACCTGACTTAACAGGACTCTCTAAACGAGATGTATTAACAATACTAAATAAGTCTGGGTTATCTTTTAACATTAAGGGTACTGGATTTTTAGTTAATCAAGTTCCTGCCCCAGGTGTAAAAATTACACAAAAAACTATAGTTGAATTAGAGTTTGAATGATATTAGATAAAAATTTAGAAGTACTTTTACATAGGTATCCCGGTTTTACTAGGGATATTTTAACAAAACCACTAGAACTAAAAATAGTAGAAACCAGAGGTGGTGAGTTAACAGCTACTTTAAATGGACTATTTTTACATTCAAAATATGATCCTATTAGGGAAGCTAAGAAGATATCTAGTAGTCAACCTGATTCAGATCTTTATATTTTTGGTGGTTTTGGTCTTGGGTACCAAATTGTAGAACTATGTAATCTAAAAAAACAGTCTACAATTGTAATATTTGAGCCATCTAAAGAACTTTTTCTTAAAGCTTTAGAAGTTAGAGATTATACAGAACTGTTTTTAAACCCATATATCCATTTTATTGTTGGAGAGTACCCAGAAAGTATTAAAAACTTTTTTATACCAAGATTAATAAAAACAATAAGCTACATACCTCTACCTAATAGGACTAAGATTGATTCGGAGCAGTTTTCTAAAGTAGAAGAATCCATTAGAATTTACTTAGCTAGATTAAAAATAAATAGAAATACTCTACTAAAATTTGGAAAGTTATGGGTTAAAAATCAGAGTAAAAACCTTCCTAAAATGGGTTATAAAGGTGATATTTCTAGGGTTTTTAATAAATTTAATAATATACCTGGAATAATTATCTCAGCAGGGCCTAGTATGGAGTTAATAATACCTCATTTAAAAACCTTGCAAAATAAATTCCTAATTTTAGCTGTTGATACCGCATTGAAGTCCCTATTAGAAGAAGGTATTGAACCTGATTTTGTAATGAGCATCGATTCCCAATATTGGAACGCAAGGCATCTAGAGGGTATTAACACTAAAAAAACAATATTAATTGCAGACTCATCAATACAACCATCAGCATTAAGAGAATTTAAAGATAGAGTATATTTTGTTAAATCTACTTTCCCTTTAGGTCAATATTTCGAAAGTAAAAGAGAACCCTTTCCTAAAATTGCTTCTGGTGGCTCTGTAAGTACAAACATATGGGACTTTTCATTAAAACTAGGGTTATCTAAAATATTCTTTATAGGACAAGACCTTGGCTTTCCTGGTGGAATTACACATTATAAAAATAGTTATTTCGAAAAGAATATGTTAACTTGTTCTACTAAAACTAAACCATTAGAAACACTCTCTTTAGCCTATATATATAATGGATACCCAACGACTGTTACATCTAATAGTGGGTATCAAATAGTTTCTGATAAAAGAATGGGTATTTATATCGATTGGTTTAAAGAAAAAATTGCTCTTAACAGTATAACTAACTGTTTTAATTTATCACCAAACGGTTGTAAAATTGCCGGAATGAATTATGTAAATATTTCTGAACTTCTAAAATACCCTGATTGTGCAGATTCTATAGGTACTGTTTTAGAAGTATTAAAAGATAGAGATGAGAACCACTTTTTACCTGAGGTATTAACTGCTGCTGAAGAATTTAGAATAAGTTTAGATAAGGTAATAATATTAGCAAATAGAGCTACAGCTCTGTGTCATAAAATTGAGAAGAACTTTCATAGAGGCATCGATGTTAATAACGATTTAAATATTTTAACTAATTTAGATAATAAGATTATAGGTCTGAACCAGAGTCAGACACTCTCATTTATTATTGAACCATTTATTGATGAGATAAATGAATCAGAAAATAGTACAGCACTGGACGCCCTTATAGTATCTAGGGAATTATACAAAAAAGTAGCATACACCAGCAGGCTGCACATAAAATATTTAGAACAATCTATTAATAAAATAAAAGTTATGGTTAAGTAACTATTTTTATTACCGAAAATAAGTTTATAGCTTGTAACGGTAGTTAAAAACGTCCGGATACCGTTACAAGCTCATTTCCTTCCTACCAATAATCCATACAAAAATGTAATACTACGCCCTTCAAGCAACATAAATGTAACCCTATCAAACATCTTTAAATCTAAAATCCAATACTCATACTTCATAAAAAAAGAATATTATATATTTTAACTTCATACCATACAAAGAGTTAAGTCCTTAATCATCACCTCAAATTAGTAATAAATATTTTTTTGGCACGTCCTTTGCTTTACTAGAGATATAACGGAGGATCTTATGAAAAAGATTATTTTACCAATTTTTTTATTGCTGGGGATGAGCGGAACTGCTTTTGCAGATAATGCAGAATCAATTGAACTTCTGACATCTTCTATGGACATGATTTGGCTAGTTATAGCTGCAGCATTAGTATTTTTTATGCAAGCTGGATTTGCACTTGTTGAGATCGGATTAACAAGACCTAAAAATGCTGGAAACATCATTATGAAAAACTTAATGGATTTTGCCGGAGGAGCACTAATCTTCTGGGCAGTTGGTTGGGCGATCATGTATGGAACATCATACGGTGGTTTTGCATCCAATACATTTTTACAATCCGAAGACTCTACAGTATTAAGAGATTGGATATTCCAGGTAGTATTTGCAGCAACAGCAGCAACTATTGTTTCTGGAGCAATGGCTGAAAGAACTAAGTTTAACGCTTATTTAATCTATTCAGTAGTAATTTCAGGTCTTATCTACCCATTCTTTGGTAGTTTAACTTGGGGTGGTGGATTTTTAGCAGAAATGGGATTTCATGACTTTGCAGGTTCTACAATTGTTCACTCAATTGGTGGATGGGCAGCCTTAATGGGTGCGATTATATTAGGACCTAGAATTGGAAAGTATATTAAGAAAGATGGAAAGATACAGGTTAAATCAATTCCTGGTTCAAACTTGCCATTAGCAGCTTTAGGTGTATTTATATTATGGTTTGGTTGGTTCGGTTTTAACTGTGGTTCAACTTTATCTGGAACAGATACTTCGATTGCACACATTGCAATTACAACAACTTTAGCAGCTTCTGCTGGAGCAATTGCGGCAATGTTTACTATGTGGATAACAATGGGTAAACCAGATGTATCAATGTCATTAAATGGGGCACTAGCAGGACTTGTTGGTATAACAGCAGGTACATATGCAGTTACTCCAGGTGCTGCAATAATAATTGGTTTACTTGCAGGTATCATAGTAGTATTTTCAGTTAACTTTTTTGACAAAGTATTACACATCGATGATCCAGTTGGAGCAATATCAGTACACGGTGTATGTGGAGCATTTGGAACAATAGCAGTAGGTCTGTTTGCAAATAGACCAGAAGACGGTTTAGTTGGACTATTTTATGGTGGAGGTTGGAACCTATTAGGTGTACAAGCACTTGGTGTAGTAATAGCATTTCTATGGGTAACATTAACAGCTGGGGCACTATTTTTAATTATTAAATTAACAATGGGTCTTAGGGTTAAACCAGAAGAAGAGATCAGAGGATTAGATATGGAAGAGCATGGTACTGAGTCGTACCCTGGATTCCAGATATTCCACAACGTATAAAAAGGGAGCTAAAAGATGAAATTGATAATTGCATATATACAACCGTATAAGTTAAACGAAGTTAAACAAGAGTTATTTAAAGATGATATTCATAAAATATCCATAACTACTTCAAAAGGTTGTGGACAACAAAAAGGTTTTGTTGAGTCTTACAGAGGTGTTGAAACTGAAGTAAATCTATTAGACAAAATGAGAATTGAAATAGCAGTAAATGACGATTTTGTAGAAAAAACAACTGCAGCAATTGTTAGAGGTGCTAGAACAGGGGCAATTGGTGATGGAAAAATATTTGTCTTACCAATTGAAAAAACTATAAGAATTAGAAGTGGCGAGGAAGGTACTGACGCTATTGGTTAATAAATCATAATTTAAAAAAGAATATAAATAAAACGTATTTTTGCTATCCCTACTTTTGTGTAGGGATAGCTTTTTTAGGAGAGAAAACATGCAACAAACATTACCGATCAATTCATTGATATTGAAATTATTTCCGCAAAATCACATAATAACGACTATGCCAACAAAATCTCACCACTATAGACAAAAAATTGACGAATTAACCCTGCTTTTTGAAATAAGCCAAACTTTAGATGAAAGCCGTGAGTTACATGAAATAATTACACCAATTTTAGAAAAATTATCAGATAGACTAGGTATGAGACACGGTACCTTAGCACTTTTAAATAGAGAAACTAACGAAATAACAATAGAAACATCTGTTCACTTAACTGAAAATCAGCAAAAAAGGACAACATATAAACCAGGCGAAGGTATCACAGGTGCTGTAATTCAATCAGGAAACCCTATAGTTGTTAAAGATATAAAAGAATCTCCAGAATTTTTAGATAAAACTAGACAAAAAAGAGCAAGAGGTAGTAGTCGAGTCTCTTTCATTTGTGTTCCAGTTGTTCATGGAAGCGAAACAATTGGTGCATTTAGTATGGATAAAGTTTACCTAAACATTGAAGATATCGATGAAGATCTGAAATTATTAGCAATTATATGTTCAATGATCGCTAAATATGTACATTTAAGACAGAGTATAATAGAAAAAAATCAACGCCTCCGGGAAGAAAACAGTCGACTTCAAAAAGAGTTACAAGCATCCTACCGGCCAACTAACATGATCGGGTCATCCCAGGCGATGCAAGATGTATTCACTCTTATTAATCAAGTTTCAAAATCAGAAGCTACAGTTTTGATCCGAGGAGAAAGTGGTACAGGTAAAGAGCTTGTAGCTCATGCAATACATTATAACTCATTAAGAGCATCCAAACCTTTTATTAAAGTCAATTGTGCGGCCCTACCTGAAAACCTTATTGAAAGTGAACTTTTTGGCCATGAAAAGGGTGCATTTACAGGTGCACTTTCTAGCAGAAAAGGCCGTTTTGAATTAGCTGATGGTGGAACTATCTTTTTAGATGAAATTGGGGAACTATCTCCAATGATTCAAGTAAAACTTTTACGAGTATTACAAGAGCGTGAAATAGAAAGAGTTGGTGGATCCAATTTGGTTAAAGTTGATGTACGAATAATTACTGCAACAAATAGGAATTTAGAAGTCGAGATAGAAAATGGAATATTTAGAGAAGACCTTTATTATAGATTAAATGTATTCCCAATCATAATTCCACCAATAAGAGAGAGAAGAACTGATATTATATCTTTATGTGACCATTTCATTGAGAAATATAATAAAAAAAATAACAAAACTGTTAAAAGAATCTCTTCCGGAGCCATTGAACTATTTACATCTTATCATTGGCCTGGAAACGTAAGAGAACTTGAAAACAGTATTGAAAGAGCTGTACTTTTAAGTTCAGATCAAGTAATACATGGATATCATCTACCTCCAAGTTTACAGTCAGCTGATTCTTCAAATACAAAAAACACATCAACTTTAAAAGAGGCTGTAGAAGCTCTTGAAAAAGATATGTTAATAGAAACTTTAAAAAATACAAAAGGGAACAGGGCTGCAGCTGCAAGAAGTTTAGGTATAACTGAACGTCAGATTGGAACAAGAGTTTCTAAATATAATCTGCAAGATTCACATTATGTGACTAGATAGATACAAACCTACAATTATGTAAGATATATTTCATATATTTACTTTAAACGATAAGTATTTACTCAGTTCTTACATTTTTGTATGTTATATGTCATAATACTACATATATGTAGTTAAAGTAGTGATTTATTTCACGGGCAATTTATTGAACATATATAATACGAATTCATTATATTCCCATAAGTTCATACCAGGAAATGAATTACATAGATTGAATGTATTTTTTTTACTTTTAAATAATAAATTGGCACATAAAATGCTTATATATAATTAAGGAGACTGTAACATGGAAAGAGAAATAGGAGAAGGATTACACGGTTTTCAAGCAATGCTTGGACAGGGTGGAGATTCACTTGAAGGATTTATTAAAGATACTTATGTTAATAAATGGACAGGAGATACTATTTATCACGCAATGGCGATTAGAACGTCTCTTGTTAACTCAATGCAAAATTACCTTACAAAAAAAGGCTTATTTAATCTTGAACGTGTCTCTATGAGTCCAGTTACTGATCCATTAGCACATGATATTGAACATTCACCTACAATTAGTTATAAAGGTATACCGTATAGAACTACACACTCTATGATCTATTCTAAATTTTTGGCTTGTTTTAATCCAAAAATGAAAGGTATCTTTATTGACTCACCAAACATAAGACTTGAGTTAGAATCACCAAATGGAGAAAAAAGAAAAAAGTATTTAATAGACTTTTCACAGATGGATATAGAGTGGAGAAGAGATTCTTATATAACCTATGATGACTATTTAAATAATCATGATGAAGTTTTTAGAAAAAGCACAGAAGATATGAACGGTGCTATAGATTTTTTTGAAGATATGATGATAGCAGCTGTAACAACTATTAAGGAAAACAACGCTGAAAACCTAGAATATTTAGGTGTAAAAATGGAAATACCAACTAAACCATTTCCACGTTATACAAAAGATGAAGTAGCAGAAAAATATGGTAAAAAAAATATGGAAGCTAGTGTTGCAAAAGTTGCAAAATCACCTTTCTTCTGGATTACAGGTTTAATGAGAGAAAATTATGACCTAATCTATCCTTATATTAACAAAGATGGATCAAGAAAAGCTATTAAAGAGTTTAAATCTGAGAATATTTTTAACTATGATCTTTGTGCTCAAAGTATACAGGCCGATGGAACATTTGGTGATGCATACGAAGTTATGTCAGGTGCAATCAGAGAGTGGTTATACGAACCTATTATTAAAAGGTTAATTGACAACAAGATAATAAAATCTGAACCAATTTTTGACGAAGGTCAAATTGAGAATATTGAAGAACTAGAGGGTTATGGCCCTTTCCTTGCTGCTGCAAATGCAAAGGATAAAAATGGTAAGGCACAGTTCCCATCTACAATGGGTGGTGGATTAGGTATTGAGAGATGCCTTTTTGCGATGTTAAATGGTAAAAAGATAACTCGAATGGACGATTTAACAATGTTTGGTAAAAACCCGGATTCACATCCGGTTTATCTTTATTAAAATATGAAATAATTTTTTGGGAGTAAATATGAGTAATGTAAATGTTGAAGAGATCTACGGATCAAACTGTTTTAGTGACAAAGTAATGAAATATAAATTGCCTAAGACAATCTACAAAGAGATGTTAAGAATTGAAAATGGTGAATTAGAATTAAGTAAAGAGACAGCAGATGTTGTTGCAGCAGCTATGAAAGACTGGGCAATATCTAAAGGTGCTACTCACTTTACTCACTGGTTCCAGCCATTAACAGGGTTAACTGCAGAGAAGCATGATTCGTTCATTGATCCAAGTATTGACGGTTCATTAGTTATGGAATTCTCTGGTAGTGAACTTATAAAAGGTGAGCCAGATGCATCTTCTTTTCCAAATGGTGGCTTAAGAGATACATATGAAGCTAGAGGTTATACTGCATGGGATGTTTCATCTCCAGCTTTCTTAAAAGAGGACAATACAGGTATTACATTATGTATTCCTACTGCCTTCTTTTCTTATACAGGTGAAGCTTTAGATAAAAAAGTTCCTCTATTAAAATCAATGGAAGCGATCAATACTGCTTCTTTAAAGGTTTTAAATTTATTAGGAAACAATACAGCAAAGAAAGTAACTGCATCAGTTGGTCCTGAGCAAGAATACTTCTTAGTTGATAAAGAATATTTTGAAAAAAGACCTGACTTATTATTAACTGGTAGAACAGTATTTGGTGCAATGCCTGCTAAAGGTCAAGAGTTATCAGACCACTACTTTGGTGTTATTAAAGATAGAGTTGCTGATTTCATGAGAGATTTAAACCATGAGTTATGGAGACTTGGTATTAGTGCTAAAACACAACATAACGAAGTTGCTCCAAACCAGTTTGAGTTAGCTCCAATTTATGATAGTGCAAATGTTGCAACAGATAGAAACCAATTAACAATGGAAGCTATGAAAAAAATTGCAATGAGACATAACATGGTTGCATTAATGCATGAAAAACCATTTGCAGGTGTTAACGGTTCAGGTAAACATAATAACTGGTCATTAGCTACTGATGAAGGCGTAAACTTGCTTTCCCCTGGAACAAACCCACAAGAAAACACTCAGTTTATGCTGTTTTTAGCTGCAATTATTGAAGCTGTAGATGTATATGCACCACTACTTAGAATGAGTGCTGCAAATGCTGGGAATGACCATAGACTAGGTGGACACGAAGCTCCTCCAGCTGTAATCTCAATCTACTTAGGTAAAGAATTAACTGAAGTACTGGAAAAGATTTCTAAAGGTGAAGTTATTCAGAATACTAAAGGTGAAAAGTTTGAAATGGGTGTTAGTGCTCTTCCAGACCTTCCAAAAGATGCAACTGATAGAAATAGAACATCTCCTTTTGCTTTTACTATTAACAAGTTTGAGTTTAGAATGGTTGCTTCAAGTCAATCTATTGCTGGACCAAACGTTATTTTAAATACAACTGTTGCAGAGATATTAACTAAATATTCTGCTCGATTAGAGAAAGCATCTGATGTTAACACTGAAGTTACAGCTATTGTTGCTGACTGTTACAAAAACCATGGTAGAGTTATATTTGATGGTAATGGTTATGGTGCAGAGTGGTTACCTGAAGCTGAAAAACGAGGTTTAGCTAACTTAAGAACTACTGTTGATTCATTACCTGAATTAACTAAAGACTACTCTGTAGAGTTATTTAAGAAGCACAACGTTTTTACTAAACCTGAACTAGAAGCCAGAAAAGCTATCTATTTAGAGCAATATTCACAACAGATTAACATCGAAGCAAATATAACATCAGAAATGGCTACAAGATCTATTGTTCCTGCAGTTATTGAGTATTTATCTACATTAACAAACTCAGTTATGGAGTTAAAAGCTGTATTAGCTAACGCAAATACAACTGGTCAAGAAAAATTGATTGCTACATTAAGCGAAGAATTATCTGGACTAATGAATAGTGTTGAATCTTTAGATGCTATTCATGCTAAAGCTGAAACTTTAGAAGAAGACCTATTTGCTCAAGCAACATGTTATGCAAACGAAGTACTTCCAGCAATGGATATCGTTAGATCTCATGCTGATAAACTAGAAACTATTACAGACAAAGATATGTGGCCTTTCCCATCATATGAAGATCTATTATTTAGACTGTAGTTATACTTAGAACCCAAAAAAGCCCACTGAAAAGTGGGTTTTTTATTTATAACAAACTTTTCGACGAGAAAATGTTT
>JAOPTT010000016.1:0-88830 GCA_051531975.1 Spirochaetaceae bacterium | reverse complement strand
GAGAAAATGTTTGTCTACTTTTGACGAGAAAATGTTTGTCTACTTAACGATATCTGTAATTACAAGTCCTGCTAAAATAAAACCAAACATACCTGTAATATGCGTTACTGATTCATTTATATGGGTTTTGTATTCACCTCTTATACTTTTTTCTGCATTTACTTGTGGAGCATCTTGTCTAGGCAATACTTAGTCGCTAAAAACAAATAGAAAAATATCTATTATTATTCTATTTTTAAGACCATTTCTCACCAATCTTCCTAGTGGACAACCATAAGTTTTCCAAATTTGTTTAACCTGTATTCTTGTAGGATCTAGTTTCGAAGCTGCACCAAAACTTGAATAAAGTGTAGTATCAGATTTTAATGTATTAGCTATCAATTCAATCTTGCAACTAAAAGAGTCTATAACATCAATAACATAATCAAAATCTTCTAAATTAAATTCATCCCTAATTTCTTCTGTATATAATTTTTCAATATCGCTGATATTAACATCAGGATTTATTTCAAGTAGTCTAGTTTTTAAAGCTTTAACTTTAATTTGCCAAACTGTTTTAGTTGTAGCCTGAAGTAGTCTATTAATATTAGTAATACATACTAAATCAGAATCAACAATTGCTAGATTAATAATTCCAGATCTAATTAAAGATTCTACACACCAACTACCTACCCCACCAACAACAAAGACAATGAAATTTTTATTCTGTATTTTATTGAAATTACTCTCTCCAGTAACTCTTACTATTCTATTAAACTAATTCTTTCTCAATTTTATGAAACAAAGGAGTTGCTTCTCCTCTTCCCCATTTTCTATATAGTAGATTAGAACTCTCTACACTTAAGGGTAATGAACCTTCTGTTTTGAAAGTAGCGTCAATATTTTGTGAATATTTTTCACATAACCAATCAACACCTGGAGTCTCAAATTGAGTTCTCATTCGGTCAAATATATCTGAGAATTTTTCCTCTTTTATATTACCAAAACTTACATTTAAGAACTCACAAGGTTGAACGTCACCTTTTCCGTTTATATAAAATCTGTCTGTACCACCTGCAGCACATCCATAATGTTCTTTATCTTCTTCTATAACCTGGGCTGTAATACTAGGATATTTTCTATACTTAGACTGCTTATTATATTTTTTTACTAATAACTTAATATGTTGTAACTCTTCATCAGTAAATGAGGGGAAACTTCCTTGTAACCATGCTCCAGCAGCTTTAGGATGAATAAGTTTTACATGTGCTACACCAAAATCTTTGGCAATTTCCATTAAGTATTCAAAATTACCATTTTCATAATGATCAGAATTAAGACAACAGTTTAAAGATGTAGGTATTGATCCAATACTACACAGTTTTAAACCATGTATGAGTGTATTCCATGCATAATCCTGTCCCATAAAAAAGTTAACATCCTCTTTAATTGGGGAGTTTATAGAAAAAATTATAGATCTTACATTGCTACTATCTTTTAAAGATTTTAACCTTTCTAATGTAATACCGTCTCCAGTACTATTAATTGCAATATCACCTTTTTTTCCTATAGTTTCACATACTGATTTTAATCTATCAAAATTGATAAAAGGGTCACCACCTTCTATTGTGTAATTTGTCACACCTTGATCTATCAATTCTTTTGTAACGTTTAGCAATGATTCAAGATCTAAATCATCCCCATTATCATGTTTTTGATAACAATGTTTACAATTAAATGAGCAATCTTTACTCACAGATAACAGTACAGAAGAACATGCTAATTTTCCATCAAAGTTCAAGAACCTATCCATATATTTATAAAAAACCTCTGAACCATAATATGGAACAGCTTGATCAATTTTAACTAGAAATCCAATTTTGTATATTTTATTTAATTTCAAAGATTTTAAAAACAAATTTATACGCTTAATCAATAATGCATAATGACGTAAATCTAGTTTCTTTTTGAAAAGGTAGGGGAAATAATGGAAAAAAATATTTGTTTTTATTCTATTAAACATTAATACTCTACCAAGAGCTCGGATATTTTTAATTTTCATCTGTTTAATATAATATAAAGTTATCTATTACACAATCTTTTCTACTTCACAATTCCTAATAACTGACTAGTGAGTTTAAAAATTTCACTTCTGTTTTTGAAGCCCATACCATAATATGGTACGTTCTTGGTATCATCTACAAAACTCGCAAAATAACTCCAAAAACTTGCTCCATCACAATTTCGGCCATATTGCTTTATATAGCTATAAATATAACTTAATCTCTTTTTTGTAAAACTAAAGTGAGCCCATGCTTCTTTACCAACATGGGATCCATGTCCAATAATAAAACCTGAACTTCTGTTTTCTTCATTAAAAAATTCTGATAATTCTCTATGTTTTTCATAACATAAAATTCTTGCTAATATATTACAACTTCCGATGTTATATGCTTGGTAAAATACTATATCAACCATTTGACCTATATATTTATATCTATCTTTAAACTCTTTATCACACTTTGTTTTAAATACTAAATCCATTTTCCCAGCAGATGTAAAATTAAAACTACTTCCAACTGATCCTACGTTTAATTTGGGTAGTTTCAGAATATTATCATCCGTTATTTCCCCAATTTTTAACTCTTCGTCTTGCTCTGAGATTGGAATAATAGTCTTAAGTCTTTCGATTACATGTTTATATTTTGTCTCAATTAGTGGAAAACAGTCATCATTAAACAGTCCAATACCTGTTGGAGCACAACTAATAAGATATTTTTTACCAGTCTCTTTTGTTTTGGCGTCAAAACATCTTCTAAAACCAGATATTAACTCTGTATATTTTAGAATCTCTTCGTCGGTTTCAGCCATCACACCGTTCGGTTCATAATCGATATCTATTCCATCTAAACCCAATTCTTCAACAACATTCACTAATGAATCGTAATTCACATTTAAAAAGTTACCAGCGATTTCTCCACCTGTGGAAGCTAAAATAACTCTATCTTTTCCACCATGAACTCTACACTCACAAATTATATATTTAAGTTCTTTTAATGTGATTTTCCCATCATAAAAAACTGTATCCATAGATTCATTTAAATCGATGAATACTGCTTCAGGACGTAAAAAAGATAATGTTATATGTGTTATATAAGATGGTACTTTAGATAATTCTTTTTCAAATCCATTGTGCCATGTGGGGAAATATACATTATTGATACTCACAGTTACTCCATTTTATAATTTTAAGACAAATAATCCTGCATCATTTTGCTTAAATTTTAGACGTTTAAGATATTTCATATGCTCTTTATTATTAGATTTTACGACTAATTGTTTTTTTAGATCCGCATTATATACTTTCTCAAAAAATGAAAGTAGATATTTACCATTTAATGAATCTCTATACTCAGGAATAGTATAATCTAACATAATGTCTATAATTCCATTATCTTGCTCGTTAAATACAACTAAGTTTACAGGTCTCATATTTCTTAAAATAAAAAATACTTTGTTATTATTTAATTGATCATCAGTAAATTCAGTAAAAAAAGTTTTTATATCATTTTTATAATGCAAATAAAAATTTTCAAGATAACTTAGATTATCTTTACCATCTAAGATATTAAATGAATCTTTATTTTTATACATTTTTATCAGGTAATATACATTAATACACGCTATAAATGCATTTACAATCATTACAGGAAATGCTCCTACAAAATAACCATAAATTGAAAAAGCTACACATCCTACTGTATTAATTACTCGTAATTTTAAAATTTGACTCATTGTTAAAGATATTGCAACTAATATTGATGCAATATAACCAATTATCTCAACATTATTCATACTAAACCCCTATTCTTTATTAAAAATATTTGTTGGAAGATTTGTTACAACAGAGTTAAGTGCTGCCTTATTCTCTTTTTGTATCGCATCAAAAACTTCCCTTCTATATATTTTTACACTATTTGGAGCATTAATACCAATTTTTACAATTTCACCTTTAATATCTACAATAGAAACTTCTATATTTTCGTCTATAATAATTGTCTCATTTCTTTTTCTAGCTAATATCAGCATGTCGCAGCTCGCTTTCCAGCAAGTTCATCCATTACATGGTGCCGAGTTCCCCATTTTTCATCTGGGGATATGAATTGTTTACCTAAAAGTGCTTCTTTATTAATTATTATTGGACCTTGTAAGTTTGCAGTCATGTCATTTTGATTCTCTGGTATTGTAATAATTGATAAAACTAATTTTTGATCACTATTTTCAGCAGTAATATCAATAATAGAAAATTCTTCTAAACTTATTCCAGGATCATAATCGTCCCTAAAAATCGTTGGATCAATTACAACAAAAGCTAAGTGTGCAACTTCGATGGATTGTAACCACATAAATGGTGGTTGATTTGCATCAATTAATGCAAAATCTTTAATACTTTCAAAACCTAATAATCCACCCTCAAAGTGAAATACTTGTTTTTCGTCTACAGCTATTTTACCATAAGCCTTACTATCTATTATCATTTTACCCTCTACCTAATATAATCCATTAAAGATGTTTTGAACATTTTTCCAGCTACTTGAAAACTTGCTTTCTGAGCAAAATCAAGCATATTCATTTCAATAATAGCCTTAGTCATATCTATATCTGTTAGTGCAGAATTAAAATTCGTATAATTTTCTTTACTTAAGGCTAAAGACTCACTTCTTATATTTAGTCTTTCATCTAAACTACCAAGTTCGGCTTGACTTGCAACTAAATTATTAAATGCTAACTCCATCTGACCTAAGTTTAACGAACCGATTGTATCTACATCGCCTTTTAACATATTGTCTCTAAGATTTATTACAACATCAAATAGTGATCCACCAGAAACATTAGCACTTTTACTATAGTTATTTGGTGGTGCTAATTTATTTGGAGCTAATACTCCTAATGCTTCTAAACTATTACCTTCATCTTCAATCATGAGCTGATGTGGTGAAGTTGTATTTAATACTAATGAGTTATATACAGGGTCTATACTTGCTTTAACTGCCACATCAGAACTATTAATTTTGTCAATAATTGTATGAACATTATCACCCTCAGTTAAAGCTATATCAATTCCATTTATTGAGATATTTGAATCTTCAGTTACAATATAAGTTGATGCATCAACAGAGGTATAAACTGACTGATTTTCAGCCCAAAATACATCATTTCCAGGAAAGTTATCTTTAACATAAGAGTTTTCGGATATTTCTACCTGGTTTTTTGTTAAACTACCAACATAATTTACTTCTGTTATTGAAACACCATCTTTTCCTTCTACATGTCCCATTAATGTTTCAAATGGTTCAATATTTGTTTTTTCTCCAGAAAATATAGTGCTTCCGTCAGCATCTCTTCCATTAGCCAAAGTAATTAGTTCACCTAAAAGCTGGTCCACTTCACCGGCCATTATCTTTAAATCATCTTTATTATATGTACCCTGGGATGCTTGAACATTAAGCTCTTTTAGACGTTGCATAACATCAATACCACTAGACATATAACCTTCCGCTATAGCATATTTAGCCTGACTATGTGCAATATTTCTATCATATCTATCAATGTGTCTAATATTAGATTTTAATCTAGTAGAGTGAGCTGCAGCAATTGGATCATTTCTTAAATCACTAATATTACTTTGACTTGAAATTCCCATTTTAATATTGTTTAAACGGTTATTTCGTACACTCATACTATGCCTAAAATCTTGGTTTGGCATATTTGTACTAATTCGTCTCATTTTCCTACACTCCTAATCTATTTATAATTGTATCAAGCATTTCATCCATCTGAGAAATAAACTTAGCTGCTGCATTATATCCATGTTGAAACTTAATCATTTCTGACATCTCTTCATCCATATTTACACCACTAATAGATTGTTGCATTGCAATTAAATCTTTCATAATTAGTTCATGGGATTCTACAGATATACCTGCTTGTTCACCTTTTAATGCTATTTCTGCTGTTGTTGATGCAAAATAATCATCAAAACTTTTATGTTTTCCTATCATTACATTATTATTTCGTAAATTAGCAATTGCTAAAGCAGCTCTTCCATCCCCTGAATTTACATCTTTATCACCTTTAGTAAAACCAGATGCTATTACATTAGGATCAGCTTTTATTCTTGAATTAATTTCTACCCAACCTGATGGATTATTAAGTGGTGATACTGAAAAATCTGTATCTCCTCCAGCTAAAGCTAAAACAGCATCTGCTTGTTCCCAATTATATGCTCCATCTGCACCTGATTCTGCTAACAAACCAGCATAACCAACTAAAAATTCACCTGAGTCTTCTAAACTTCTGATAACAAAATCTGGGTTTTCAGGATTTGAACTTGTTGTTGCTTTAAATGTAAGTTGACCATTTCTATTTAAAGATGCTGTTACTTCACTACCTGAATTATTAATTCTAGTAACAATATCATCAACTGTATCAGTTGGGTAATATTGTACTTCAGTAGTCCCACTACTTGTAGGTAGATTTATTACACCTTCTAATCCAACTTGCTGCTTGGCTTCTAATGCATTTCCACCTCTAAGTCTAAATATAAAAGATGAATCATACTCTCCATCGCCATTCTGGTCATAGTTACCTGATAAGTTATTTATGAAATGGTTCTCTGTAAAAAAGTCTACTCCCTTTTCACCTAAAGGATTTGTTGATTCCCTATGAACCTCGTTAACCATATCTACAAAGTTTATTGTCATTGTATCAAGTTGCTGAATTTCATTTTTAATATCTACATCCCTAAGTTCAATTAATGCAGCTAACTTACCACTATTAGGCAATACTTTTTCACCATTATATTCCCAGGTTATATCACTATATCCTTCATTAAACTGATTAGGTTCAGCTTTTAAACCAGTGACAACTCCTCCCTGAATAAGGTGCATACCTTTTGTATGTATACTAAACTCATCAGGATCCCTATTATCAACACTAATATCTATTTTTTCAGAAAGTTGTTTTACAAGCTGATCTCTTTTATCTAATAGATCATTTGGGTTATCACCCATTGCTTCAGCTTTAACAACTTGCTCATTTATATCTTTTATATTATTTAACAGACCATTTACTTGCTCAACTGTAACTTTTACATCGTCGTTTAACATGGTTTGAATCTCTTGTAATCCTGTAAATCTTGTATTTATTGAACCTAAAAGTGTTTCACCTCTTTTAACAACTACTTGCTTAGAAGCCATAAGTTCAGGATTTATAGATAATTCTTGCCATGATTCCCAAAATCCATCTAACTGAGATCTTACAGATGAATCACCAACTTCGTTATAAACCTTCTCTGCCATATATAAGTAAGAGTCTTTTGCTTTCCAAAAACCAACTTCATCAGCGCTTGAAATTAATCTTTTTTCTAATAAATTGTCTTTTATTCTTTCAATTGATGTAACTTCAACACCTTGCCCAATTTGGCCTGGTCTCTCTGCCCGCATAAAACTTGGATCAGTAAGTGGATTAACAGTTCCTAGTTTTACCCTTTGGCGACTATAACCATCGGTAGCTGAATTACTAAGGTTGTGACCAATAGTAGTAAGTGCTGTAGTGTTTGCATTTAAGCTTCTTTTTCCTAATTCTATTCCTGCAAATGTAGATCCCATATAGCCTCCCTATAACTGTCTGTTTACTAAAAAACCCTGTCCATCATTATCTCGACGACCTGGTTTACTATAAACATTACCTTTAGCATCTTTAACTAATACATCTATAATCTCTTTTGATACTTCTTTTTTGTGTTCTACAAAACTATTTAAACCTTTAAATACACCTTGTACTTGTATAATTGAAGTTTTAAGCTTGTAAAAAATATCAATAAGTTCAAATTTTATTTCATTAGGAGCTTTTTTAATTAATGAAAAGAGATTCTCATTCTCTTTAGATCTAAGAGCTTTGACTATAACCAATAACAGATCTACTCTTGTACTATCTAAATTATTTACAGTTATAGATAACTCATTTAATTTGTCTATGCATCTACTAACAGTTGACCAATCTCTATCAACTATAGAATCCTGAAACTGTATATTGATATCAAGAACTTTATTAAAAACGACAATTTGTCCGTTCATATTTTCCTTAAGATCATTAAAATAAACTGAATCCATTAATATTCTCCTAATATGAACATCGGCATATTAAAAAAAATGCTTAAAAAAAAATCTAATCTATAAATTATTTAATAATATATGATATATTAACTTGATTTATATTTATTTAAGGTAGGATTATGTCAAATAAACTAAATATTGTAGCCATTCTATTAACTTTTATTATTACACCAGTTTTTTCTGAGGATATTAATTTTTATTCTAATGTACCTGATTTAGAATTAGTTCCAGAACTTATAACTCAAATGACAGATGAAGAATTGTTAGGTCAAGTTTTAATGTTTAGTTACGAGGGAGATAAAGTATCTGCTGAAAATTTATATTGGATAAAAGATAAAGGTCTAGGTGCTATAAAAATATTTGGCTGGAATGCCCGAAGTTTAAATAATTTAGTTCGTACAATAACCAGATTACAAACAGAAGCTAATAACCATAGATTTAAAATCCCTCTACTTGTTGCTACCGATCAGGAAGGTGGATGGGTTCAACATATTAGAGGTAATACATCAGTTACAGCTGGAAATCTAAGTCTTGGAGCAACAGGGAATCTTATTGATAGTTATGAAACTGGGAAACTTATTGGGAATGAGTTACGAGCTTTAGGAATAAATATGAATTTTGCACCAACTGTTGATGTATATATTAATAAAAATGCTGACGTTATAGGTCCTAGATCTTTTTCAAGTGATCCCGTATTAGCAGCTAACCTAGCAGTAGCCTATTTTAAAGGTTTAGATGAAACTAGAGTTATTACAACAGCAAAACACTTTCCTGGTCATGGAAATACTGATAAAGACTCACATGGTACTTTACCAATAATTAAAAGCACTTTAGAAGAACTATACCAAACAGATTTAGTACCTTATAAATTTTTATTTAATGAAAATATTCCTGCTGTTATGATGGGACATCTTGGTTTCCCAAATATAACCAAGGAGATAGAGGCCGCTTCTTTATCAAAAGAGTTTGTTTCGGAACTATTAAAAAATAAAATGGGGTTTAATGGTGTGGCAATTACTGATGACCTATTTATGCATGGGGCAAGAGTAGATGGTCTATCTTATGCAGATGAATGTAAACTAGCAATATTAGCAGGAAACGATCTTTTACTTGTGTCTAAAACAGCCTCTGGGCATGTTCTTATATGGAATAAGCTATTAAAGGATATGAAAACTGATGATAAATTAAAGAAAAGAATCCAAGATGCAGTAAGCAGAGTATTATATATGAAGCTGAAGTATCTAAAAGATGAAAATAGAGTTCCTCTCTACCCTACAATTGAAGATATTAAAACAATTCCACTTCAGGGTACATCTGAATTTATTCAGAGCCAAGCAGCTCGGAGTATAACAGCTGTTAAAACAAAAAACTTTCCATATAAAAATGAAAATAAAGAGTCTATTTTACTTATTAGTAATTATACTAATTTCATGAATATTGGAAGGGAGTTTTATCCAGAGGCAAAAAGAACTTGGATAACAAACCCTGATACATTTAAAGATGTACCTAAGACTGCAGGATATTTTGATACAGTTATATTTTGCCTTACAAGTAAAACAAACTTAAGAGTACTAAAAAGTTTAAAAGACTACAAAGGAAAGTTAATTGTGTTATCTTTTTTAACACCTGTATATTTAGATGAAGTACCATGGGTAGAAACTTATATAGCTGCTTATGGACAGGGCAAGGAATCAATGAGAGCATCATTTTCTGCTTTAAAAGGGTTCATACCAGCAGATGGAACTTTTCCATTAGATTTTAATGTTATGGAATAATTATTGAGCTGGAATATAGCAACAAGTAAAAATTTATACGATATAATTATTTTCTTAAAATATAATGAGTGGCAACATGTTCAAGCTATTTCTCTTTTTATTAATAATAATCAATCTGTATTCCCCAATAATAAAAATGTATTATCACTTATAAAAAAAGAACAAAACCGAATTACTGGAATTGTAATAATTACTTCCAAAGGATTATTATATCCTGTTTTTAATAAAGAGATTATAAATAATCAGATTGATAAAGAGGAACTAATAAAGCTTGTTAGCTCTATTAAAGTTAAAATTCATGCAATTATTGGAATAAAAGAGGATATTGATTTTTTTGATAAGATTATCTTTAAAAGACTTCGTGGAATAAATAAATATTTAATAATGCATCGAGAAAATACAGATCTATTAACTCTTGATAATTCAATAGATTATATTAAAGCTACTAATAAAGATTATAATAAATTGTTACCCTTGGAATTTGAATACCAAATAGAAGAAGTACTATTAAATGCCATTGATTTAAATAAAAAAGCTACCGGGATAAATTTCAAAAATAAAATAGCAACAGATGATATATATTATTCAACATTTAATAATTTACCAATAACTAAGGCTGGAACCTCATATAAAAGCCTAAACTATACTTTAATTGGTGGTGTTTTTACTTGGAAAGAATTTAGAAACCGCGGCTTTTCTACAAACGTACTAAAATTTCTATTAAATGACCAACTATCTAAAAACTTAAAAGCATCACTCTTTGTAAAGTCAGATAATTCCTCTGCAATACACGTATATAAGAAATTAGACTTTATTAACCCAACAGAATATCAAATAAACTATTATTATATTTGACTTATTTGTTATGCAAATCTAAAATTAAATCATTAAGGAAGTTAAAATGGATAAACTCAAAATATTAATGATAGCAAGTGAAGCCTACCCTTACGCAAAAAGTGGTGGATTAGCAGATGTTGTTACTGCTCTTAGTCAAGGGTTAGACTCTGAAGGTCATGATATAAAAATTATACTACCTAGGTACTACTCCATCGACATTGAGTCCTTGAAAAGTTACTCAGAACCAATGTGCATTAATATGGATTATGGAGAAGAGTGGGTAAAGATATACTATACAAATCTACCAGATTCAAATGCTAAAATATATTTTATTGATCACCATGAACTTTATGGGAGAGATGGTTTATATGGACCATCACCTACAGAGGAGTATCCTGATAATTCTAGACGTTTTTCTGTACTGTGTAAGGCTGCCCTCCAGTTTTGTAAATATTTAGATTGGATACCAAATATAATGCACAGTCATGACTGGCAATCAGCATTAGTTCCTGCACTGCTTTATAATAAAGATGTAGATCCAGTATTCTATGATACAGCTTCTGTATTAACAATTCATAATCTTGGTTATCAAGGATGGTTTAAATTTGGAGATATTAATTTCTCAGGTTTAGATTTATCTACTAATACACATAATGATGGTATTTTTAATTTTCTTAGAATAGGACTAAATAAAGCAGATGTTTTAACAACTGTTAGCCCAACATATGCAGATGAGATCTTAACACCTGAGTACGGGCATAATTTAGATCCATTACTACATCGTCGTAGAAATGATCTTTTTGGTATATTAAATGGTTGTGATTATGATACTTGGAATCCAGAAACTGATAAATGTATCTCCCCTAATAATTTTAGCAATGAGGATCTTACAAAAAAGGATATAATTAAAAGCAAAGTTCAAGAGATGGCTGGTTTAGAAGTAGACAGTTCCATTCCTCTATATTCTGTGATTACTAGACTTGTAGATCAAAAAGGTATTGGTGCTCTTTGTGGACCATCTTATGGTAGTCTTTTTAAAATATGCCATGAGCTTAAAGTACAAGTAATAATTCTTGGTACAGGGGAATATTGGTGTGAGAAAGAATTACGACAATTAGATGAAAAATTAGATAATTTTACTTTTATAAATACATTTAACAATGAATTAAGCCATATGTTAGAAGCTGGTTCAGACTTCTTTTTAATGCCAAGTAAATATGAGCCATGTGGATTAAATCAAATCTACTCTCTAAAATATGGAACACTTCCTATAGTAAGAAATACAGGTGGTTTAGCTGATACTGTAGATTGTTATAACGAAAAAAATGGTAGTGGTACTGGGTTTGTTTTTAATGATCTAACACCTGGAGCAATCTATGATACAGTTGCTTGGTCAACATGGGTTTGGTACAATAAAAGACATCATATAAAAAATATGCAACAAAATGCTATGGTACAGGACTTTTCATGGGACAGATCTTGTAGAGAGTATTTAGAAATATACCAGTGGGCACTAGATAGAAAAAATAACAGATACCCACGTAGTTGGTAATTTAAGATAGATCTTTTAAATATGAAACTAAAACCTGGAGTGCATTTGGATTAAAACCACCTTCAGGTATTATAATATCAGCATGTCTTTTTGTTGGTTCTATAAACTCATAATAACCAGGTCGTACTATATCTAAATACTGAGTTATAACAGAATCTATAGTCCTACCTCTCTCTTCGACATCCCGAGTTAATCTTCTTATAAATCTAATATCATCTGGAGTATCTACATATATTTTAAGGTCTAACATATCACGAACTTTTTTATCCCAAAAAAGCATAATACCTTCAACAATAACAACTTTATGAGCAGATACCCTCTTACGATCTTCTTTACGGCTATGAGCAACAAAATCATACTCAGGCATATCTATAGATTTGCCTTCTTTTAAATCTAATAAATGCTGATATAAAAGTTCTGAATCAAAAGCATCAGGATGGTCAAAGTTAAATGACGTTATATTTGAATTAGATACATATGTTGCGCTCTTGTAATAATTGTCTTGTGGTATAAATACAAAGTCAGATACAATCTCTTCAATTTTTTTAACAATTGTGGTCTTTCCTGATCCAGAACCACCTGTAATACCTACAAACGATATATTATTATTATTATTATTATCCCTCATAGTCATCTATCTTCTCTTCCAATTCAGCTAGTTTAACTTGTAGAGAGTGAATTGACTTCTCTAATCTAGTTTTCTCAGATTCTAATTTCTTTTTAGTAACTTTAGATTCCGGTTTAGTTGCTTTAATTTCAGCTCTTACTTCATTTGGACTATGCCCTTGTTTAAATGATTCTTCAGCTTTTTTCCTCTGATTATCATCTTTAACATTTGCAACAATTTTCATATTATCAAATCCAAGTGTTGGTTCTACATCCATAGCATAAACTTTCATTATATTTTTAGCTGCAGAACGATTCATACAAAGTGCCCTATCAACATAATCCTCGAATTCTGCATGATTTCTTTGACATAAATCGTATGCTTCTACTAACAACTTACCAAAGTTTTTCATTAATTGACCATTCTCACTTAGATAATTATCTTTAATCTGTTTTGTTAAATCTAAGAATTTATCATCTGAATTAAAAATATTTATATAATAACTTTTTTGTTCTGCCAAATCTAACAGTTCATGAAATGTATTCCAAAAAGATACAGTATGTGCACGACTACTTCTCTCTGGATCAATCTGCGTAAACTGAATATGGTGAGCAAACTCATGTATCGCTGTATATATTAATGAGTTATCATCTTTAAAGTTTCTATTATGAATTAAAATTTCACAAGTTTCTCTATTATAGAGTCCATCGACCTTGGTACTCTCTTTTCCAGTGAAAATTACACTAAATTCATCTACACTACTGTTTAGATCAAATAAAATTTCTTTAACTCTATCCTGATTCATTTAAAACCCCTACATATTAATGTATCTAGTTTAATTAATTATTGTGATATGTTAAAGTCAATTATGAATTTATTATCTATAGATAAGCTTTCTTTAATTGAAAGTGATAAAGAACTTATAACAGATGTATCCTTTGGTATTGATAGTGGGGATAAAATTGCACTTGTAGGAATTAATGGTTGTGGTAAGTCTACACTACTAAGAGTATTGTCAAATATAAAAAAAGACTATACAGGTACAATCTCCAAAAATAACGATCTAAAGATTAGTTATCTACATCAGAATATAAAATATAACCCAGATCATTCAATAATTGAGCACATACTAGATTCAGACGGTTCAATTATGGAATGTATTAAGAACTATCATAACTGCTTAGATTCAATGGGCCATGGTAATGATGAAGCAGAACTTTTTGAAACTCTTTCATCCCAGATGGATATTTTAAATGCTTGGGAACTTGAATCTCAGGTTAAAAGTATTCTTGGAGAACTTGGTATATCTGATGAAACAATTAAAATGTCAGCTCTTTCAGGTGGTATGTTAAAAAAAGCAGCTTTAGCCCATGCTCTTGTTCAAGACTACAATTTACTTTTATTAGATGAGCCAACAAACCATTTAGATATTGATACAATTACATGGTTGCAAAATTATTTATCTAAAAGTAAAAAAGCATTAGTTTTAGTTACACATGATAGATACTTTCTAGACAACATAACAACAAGAATTATCGAAATTGATGAGAAAAAGGTTTTTTCCTACAGTGGAAATTACACATATTTCATTGGAAAAAAGCAAGAGAGAAAAGAATCTGAAGAGAAGTCACAAAATCGTTTAACTAATGTACTTAGACGAGAAAAAGAGTGGTTATCTAGAGGTCCTAAAGCAAGAACAAGCAAAGATCGAGGTAGAATAAATAGAGCATACGATATGATGGATCAGGTTAAAAGCCAAGAAGTAACATCTTCTGATTTTTCAATTTCCAATAGAAGATTGGGTAAAAAAGTTCTTGAATTAAAAAATATATCAAAATCCTTTGATTCTAAAAATGTTATTAAACCATTCAATTATACATTTAAGCGTGGTGAAAAAATAGGAATTATTGGAGATAATGGTTCAGGTAAAACAACCTTTTTAAATTTACTTACAGAAACATTACAAACTGATACCGGAACTGTCGATAAAGGAATAAATACCCATATTGGTTATTTTGATCAAATGGGGAAAGAGCTACCTAAAAACTTAACTGTAATGGAATATTTAAAAGAGATAGCAAATATTATTACTTTAGAAGACGGTAGGAGATTAACACCTACTCAATTTTTAGAACTATTTTTATTTCCTAAGTCTCTATTCCATACTAATATTTCAGATATATCTGGTGGTGAGGGTAAGAGATTATATTTAATAAGTATTTTACTTAATAATCCTAACTTCTTAATATTAGATGAACCAACTAATGATTTTGATATTCAAACATTAGCACTATTAGAAGACTTTCTTATTGATTACCCAGGTTGCCTTATTGTTGTATCACATGATAGATACTTTCTTGATAAAGTTGTAGATTTTCTGTTTTTATTTGAAAATACAGGTAATATAAAAGGCTTTGCTGGAAACTATTCAGACTATCAGGACTATAGGAAAGAGTTACAACGAGAAATAAAAAAGAATAAGTCCAAGGGTTCAAAAGAGATTAATAGAGAAGTGAAAAAAGGATTAACTTTTAATGAACAAAAAGAATTTGATTCTTTAGAAACAGAAATTGAAATTATAGAAACAAGAATTGATCTATTGGAAAATAGTTTTACTCAAGATTTAGATTCAGAAACAATAAGTAAAAATAGTATTGAATATAATAAAATAAAGGATGACCTTACTATTAAATATAAACGCTGGGAAGAATTAGGAGAAAAAATGTAAATGACTCCACTGGAGTCATTTACTACTGCTTATAGAATAACCTATTACTTTTTAACTGCTACTTTTTTTGGCTCTTTTGTCTCTTTTTCTTCTTTTTTATCACCAAAGATTCTCTTCCTAACTTCTTTATCTAAAATTGCATATAGTTCAGGATGTTCATCTAAGTAGATTTTTACATTTTCTCTACCTTGACCAATTTTTCCTTCATTATATGAATACCAGGCCCCACTTTTTTGTATTAGATCGAATTTAAGTGCACCATCTAATAAACTAGCTGTTGCTGAAATACCTTTACCAAATATAATTTCTAACTCTACTTTTCTAAATGGAGGTGCTACTTTATTTTTTACAATCTTAACACGTACTCTGTTACCAGTAGCATCTTCTTGACCTTTTGACATTGTCTCAATTTTACGAACTTCCATTCTTAAAGATGCATAAAATTTTAGTGCATTACCACCTGTTGTAGTTTCAGGGTTACCAAACATTACACCAATTTTCATTCTTATCTGATTGATAAAAATTAAACTACAACCAGATTTAGAAATAATTCCAGTTAATTTTCTTAAAGCCTGGCTCATAAGTCTTGCTTGTAGACCCATATGAGAGTCACCCATATCTCCATCAATCTCAGCTTGTGGTGTTAAAGCTGCAACAGAGTCAACAACTATAATATCTACAGCTCCTGAACGAATTAAAGATTCTACAATCTCTAAAGCTTGCTCACCAGTATCAGGTTGAGAAATCCATAGATTGTCGACATCAACACCTAAGTTTTGTGCATATGTAGGATCCATTGCATGTTCTGCATCAACAAAGGCAGCAATACCACCAATTTTTTGACATTCAGCAATTGCATGTAAGGCTAAAGTTGTCTTTCCAGAAGATTCTGGCCCATATACTTCTATAATTCGACCTTTAGGATAACCACCAACACCAATCGCCTCATCTAAAAGTATTGAGCCAGATGGAATAACTTCAATTTTAAGTTTTTCTGCTTCTCCCATTCTCATTAATGAACCTTTTCCATACTGCTTATCGATTTGTAATTTTGCAGCTTCTAAAGCTTTTAATTTGTCTTCTTTTTTGTCATTATTTGCCATTTCAACCTCTAACTAATCATATATAATTTTTATTTATATTAATTCAAAATACCACACTACTTAAATAATGTTAAGTACTTTTTATTCTTTGCTATCCAAAATAATGGTTATTGGGCCATCATTTGTATATTTCACATCCATATGTGCCTGAAATACCCCAGACTCAACTGACAAGTCCTTTTTTTTCATTTTATCAAGGAAATCATTATATTGCCTTTTAGCGATCTCTGGTTTAGCAGCTCTATTATACGAGGGTCTACGCCCTTTTTTACAGTTTGCTAAAAGTGTAAATTGAGATATAACTAACATTCCAAGACCAAGATCTAATATAGATTTATTCATTTTACCATCATCATCGTTAAAGATTCTAAGATTAGGTAATTTATTAATCATCCATGTTATATCATTGTCAGTATCCTCAACATCAAATCCAACATATACTAAAATACCTTTAGAAACAGATCCAGTAATTTTTTTATCAACAGTTACACTTGCATCTAAAACTCTCTGTACAACAGCTTTCACTATTTATTCCTAATTACATAATGCATAACTGTTAATGCTTCAAGATAAAAAGTATCATCCCGACGAACAACACGACCTAATACTTCTATAGGTTGATTCTCCTGTAATTTAACATTTTCATTTAATTCAACAGGGACCACTCCATCTAATATTTTTCCATTATCATAGCCAACTAAAAATGAGAAATGAATCTTTCTATCTTTTATTTCAAGATTAGACAACATTCCTCTCCATTTAACTACACAGTTTTCATATTCATATAAACTACTACTTACATCCATGAAAGTAATTTCATCAGAATAATTTACCCAGTTTGGTTCTACTAAATAAGACTCTAACTTGATAGCTTTTTGTTTTACTTGTTCACTTGCATTTGAATATTTGATGAGGTTTAAGTAAGTACGTACTTTATTATCTTTATTCTCCATAAAAAGAGATGATGCACTTTTAAAATAGTCTTCAATCTGGGAACCACTAAAAGAGAATATAGATTGATTTGAAAAATCTAAATATTCACTATTTAAATCATCTAATTTAAACTGATCATTACCTTCTCTTGAGTTTTCTAAAACAGTATTATCTTGAACATTTTTTATTTCCAAAAATTTGCCTATAAAATTTGCTTTAATACCAATGAAAGCTACAGCAGCTAAAAACAGAAGAAGATAAAGAGTAATTATAGTACTTACTGCAAGTTTTATCTTTTTTCTAGGTATTAATCGATCGACCTTCTTGGAATGAATAAAAGATTCTAATTCATCCATTGTTGAATATTTTTTTAATGAAGCTAAACCTTTTTTTGCCATTTTATTGTTTGGGTCTTCATCTAAAATATCTAACCAGATTCTAAGTGAACTATTATAATCTCTTCTTTTTAATCCTAAAGCTGCTAAATAAAGTGCACTATCTACATCCCAGTGTATTTTTTGACCACGATCAAAATAGAGCTTTGCACCGGCGTTATCCCCGGTATAATAAAATGCTTTCGCTAAAATTACATAGAATTCTTTATTCTCAAGAAATAGAGGTATTTTAGATTCTAAAAGTCTTATCACACTAGAATACTCACCTCTACCAAGGTAAAGTAATCCATTCCTTATCTCTTTAGGCTTTTTACTCATCTCTGTTTTTTAGCTTCTCTAATATATCATTTTCATCAAAATCATACCCAGAAACATCTTCCCCACGCTTTTTTTTCTGAATATATTCTAACATTCTTTTTAATTCTTCCCTTTCTGGATCTATTGGTTCGTCTATAATTATTGGTTCGTCTATAATTATTGGTTCATCTATAATTATTGGTTCATCTATAATTATTGGTTCATCTATAACTATTGGTTCCACTAGAACTATTGGTTCCTCTATAATTATCGGTTCCACTATAACTATCGGTTCTTCTATAACTAAAGGTTCCTCTACTACAATTGGTTCTTCTATAAGAACTGGCTCTTCAATTATTAAAGATTCAACATCTACATCATTACCCCAATCTTTTGAATCCTCATTTGTACTATTATCTTGAACTTGTGGCTTAATAACCTCATCAGTAATAAAATTGATATTATATGTATAAATTATTGATCGTTCAGATGGAATATTTATTCCAGGATAGAAGATACCTATACCTGAATCATTGATTGAATAATAACCATATGAAAACAGACTACCACCTTTAACATTATATGGCCATTTTTTACTATAAGCCAATCTATCCCAGTTCCCTAATATGACTTCATCAGGTTTATAATCTTCATTATCCATTACTCGAAACTCAATTCCATGGCCTAATTCATTTAATGATCTAATAGAGTTTGGAATACTTTTTCTTTGATAAGAACGTTCTTTGTTTATAACTTTATATTCATCTACTAGAAAGTGATCTCCAGAATCTTCCCCTAAAATGGTATCATACATTAAATAAACACCAACATTACGATCTTTATCAGTACGATTCTTAACCTCAATAGAGTATATATATCCAGTAGCAGACTTTTTATATTTTTCAGTAATATCTAATGTTAAAACCCGCCACTTAATAGTTAAGGTATCATCAAGTACTGAAATTACATATTTTCCTTGGTCTCTAAGATAAAACCGTCTATCACTATCTTTAATATAAATTCTAGAATTTAAATAATAACCATTATCTATCACATTTAACTTTTCAGAATTATCAGAAATAATATAAAAGTCAAGAAAGCCTTTTTTTGATTCAGAAATACCATAATTATCAGTATTAAGTGTTTGTTCATCAGAAAAAATGGTATTTAATACAAAAAAGAGAAAAAATAATATTACAATTTTATTTTTCATTTCTATTCTCCTAACTTATTAAGTAACTCAAGTTCAAGCGCACTTAAAATATCATTTGATTCTTCTACAACAATTGGCTCTTCTACAACAATTGGCTCTTCTACAACAATTGGCTCTTCTACAACAATAGGCTCTTCATACTTTTTAGGTACTTCAGTTTCAATTGGTTTATCTATACTAATTATAGTACTATCTGGAAGTAAAGAGTCAATTTCAATTAATTCATTATTTAATTTCTTATTTTGGATATAATAATCATCTATCCAAGCGTAAAAATCTTCTCGAGTATCTATGGTAGATAATATGTCACTTATGTGTTTATTATTACTGTTAGATATATCTTTTTGTTCTTTAGCAACATAATCTATAAACCAGCTAGCCTTATCTAATATAGTTAATTTTTTAGTATTTATGTTCTCAATAAGAGACAACATTTTATCAATCAGATCTATCCTTTTTTTAACTATAAGACTATTAGGGTTTTTATCTAGAAATAGAAGGTATGAATTTTTTGCTAATTTCAACTCTGATAACTGTAAATAACATTCTCCTACCCAGAATAGAGCAGAATCAACATAGAAACTGAAGGATTTATTTCTAATGAATTGATTAAAAAGTAAAAGTGAATCCTCATATTTTTCTAATTTAAAATAAACTTTACAATATAAAAATCTTACATCTTCATAATATTCAGAAGTTATTGAACCTTTTCTAAAAAAAAGTTCTACATTATTTTTGGAGTCATTATAATAACCTAATTCATAATAGGACTTTGCTTTCCAAAAGAGAGCTTCAGAAGTTAAGTTATTCTTTTTTTCTAAAACAAGGTTCATATTATAAATACAATCAATATATTTACTGTTTTTATAATCTTTCATTCCTTTTGCCATATTCTTATCTATAGAATCATTACCATAAGCCATTGTAGAAAATAAAATAAAAACCAAAATATAAACTATTTTTTTTAAGGTCATAGACCACTCCACCCATAATTAACTATTTTTAATAAATTCTAACTCTTCTTTAGGGTTTTTAGCACCAAAAAAAGCTGATCCTGCAACAAAAACATCAATTCCAGATGCAATTACTTTAGAAGAAGTAGTTTTATTCACCCCACCATCGATAGAAATGAGGAAATCATATTCCTTCTTACTTCTTATATCGACAAGAGTCTCTATTTTATTTAAGGTATCTTCAATTAAGCTTTGGCCACCAAACCCTGGATTTACGGACATTACTAAAACAAGATCAACAAAAGGTAATATATTCTCCAACACACTTACTGGTGTAGAAGGAACAATAGATATTCCACATTTACAACCTGCTTGTTTAATCTGCTGTAAAACTCTATTAATATGTAGCTCTGCTTCATAATGTATTGTGATATAATCGGCACCTGCATCAACAAAACTATCTATATGTTTTCCTGGATTATTGATCATTAAATGAACATCAAAAACTTTTTTTGTTAGTGGTCTAATGTCTTTTATCATTTTAGGACCAAATGTTATAACGGGAACAAAACTACCGTCCATAACATCAAGATGAACCCAATCTCCGTTAGAATCTTCTATTAACTTTATCCCATCACCCATGTTTGCAAAGTTAGCGCTTAAAACTGATGGAGCACTAAGTACGTATTTTTTATTTTTTATCATTCATATATAATAACATCGTTTTATTATTATAATCAAATACTCATTATTTTATATAGGTTTGTTGACTATCAACCCCTAACTGATGTAATCTTAGAGAAATGCAGAGTGGTTTAAAGAGCAACAAAAGGTTAAAAGATTTTAATCAAAAGAGTTTTGAAAAACATTTAAACTTTGCAAAAAAATTTTTATATCATGGTAACATAGAAGAAGCTTGGGATTCATTTCATGACGCTTTAACTGTTAACTTTGAAAGTGCAGAAGCAAAAGACGGTATGAAGATAGCCGGTTTTTGGAAAGAACGACAAGTTAAACTTGAAACATTAGATGATCACCTTGAAAAAGGGGAATTTCTACTTCGTGAGTTCACTTCTTTTGCAAAAGATTATGTGAATAATCACAATATAAATTGGTTGCATGGTGTAAAAAGTGTTGAACATTGGGTGTTTTATACTGCATACAACTCCTTCATGAGATATGGAGAGTTAACAAGTAACGAAAAAGATCCTGGTTTGTTATTAAAACAGGGTTATTGTTTAAAGAAAATGGGTGATTATGAACAAGCCCAATTATTATTAGAAGAAGCTGTAAATTTACAAAAAAACAATTCTTCTATTTTGGCGCAATTAGCTGATGTTTATTCATTAATTAATGAAGATAAACATGCAAAATTGTTTTTCAGGGAAGCTTTTTTCATATCCCCTGATGAAGTAGATTTGGACTCATTAGAGTCAATAATTATTCATAAAATTATTGATGAGTTAAAATATAAAAATTATTCTTTGCTGGAGTTAAAACAATGGATTCCTGTTTATGGTACTGTACTAGGTCTTTTTTCTGTAAAAAAAGAATTAAAACCTATTGAAGTAGGATTACTAAAACAGAGTATATATTCATTAAATAATCAACTTTCAGTTGGTGATATTGATAAAGGAATTATTATTCCTAAATTAATTAACCATTATTTCCGTTTACTTGAACACTTCGTGTCAGCAAAGGGATCAAAAAGTGAAATTGATGAAGTTTTATTAAATATAAAACTTTTAGACAGTAAAATTTATAACTTATACTTAAATTAGATAGAGGTGTGTTTAAAAGATGAGTGAGACTATTAATAAATTAGGCGATATGCTTAAGGAAGAGAAATGGACTGGAAGTGGTATTGCGTCTTGGAACATAAGCAATTTTAATATCCTAAATGATTTATTAGAAGAAATTACAGAAAAAGAAGTAGCTGAAGAGGCTATTGAATTAACCAATGAGCATTTAGAAAACTCAAAGAATAGTATTATTGCACTTTATCTTTCAGGAATGATGTCTCTAGAAGATCAACTTGTAGATGATACTAGTTTTATTATCTTGATTAATGTTTTCGTGAAAAACTCAAAATGGAATATTGTTAAGTATTTATGTGACAAGATTCTAGAGTTTGGAGAAAATAAACAGGCTTTAAAAACATTAGCTGAATTTTATACTCAAGAAAACGATAATGATAATTTGTATGCTATCTGGGAAAGATTAATTAAAATAGATTATGAAGAAGCAGATATTATTAAAAAATTAGCTATTGCAAAAGAAGAAGCTGGTGATATTGAACATGCTATTAACTATTACAAGAAAGCTATTTATAGATATATCAACAAAAAAATGGTTGGTAACATTGGTGAAATCTGGAGTAAATTAGTTGAGTTTTGCCATGAAGATATTGATTTTTTTATTCACGTTGCAAACAAAAATACTAAAATAATTGGTGCTGAAAAATCTATAATTCTTTTAGAGGAGTTATATCCAAAATATCAGGAACAAGAAAATTGGGATACATGTATTATATTATTGAAGAAAATCTTAATTTTAGATCCAAAATATGGCTGGGCTAGAAAAGAGATTACAAATTGTTACAAAAATAGATACTCTGACAATAGTCATTTAGATGAATATATACGTCTTTCTAATTTAACTCAAACTTGGCGTCATGTTCACGATGCTATATCTGATTTTGAGAAACATATATCTTTTGATGCAGGTAACTTTGTTTTCCATAGAACATGGGATATAGGTGTTATTAAAAGCATCGATGGCGATAATATTATTATTGATTTTGTAAAAAAACGTGGCCACTCAATGTCATTAAAAATGGCTGTAAACTCATTAACTAGTTTAAACAAAAAACACATATGGGTTTTAAAAGGTGCTATTGCAAAAGATAAACTTAAAGCTCGAATAAAGGGTGATGTTAAATGGGCATTAACTACTATTATTAATAGTTTTGAAGCTGCAGATATGAAAAAGATAAAAACTGAACTTGTTCCTTCTGTTTTAACTCCAGGAGAATGGACAACTTGGGGAGCTGAAGCCAGAAAGACATTAAAAACTGATTCTAGCTTTGGAAATTTACCAGATAACTTAGATAAATTTATTGTTCGAGATAAACCTATCTCTTATGAAGAGAAAGCATATAATAAATTTAGAGCAGATTCTAAATATTTTAATAGATTAGAAGTTATACTTGAGTTCTTAGAAAACTCTGATCCTGATTCAGAATTTTTTGGTGAGATGTTTTCATACTTTACTTCATTTTTAAATGCTGCAAATATAAATGAATATGTTGTAACAAGTTATATTTTTGTAAATAATATTATAAAAGTTTATCCTTTTTTAAATCCTGGTATTAACTATACTTTTAACGAACTTTTTGATGATATTGAGAATTTAGAAGATCTATTTGCTAATATTAATCTTGCAGAATATAAAAAAGACTTTTTATCTTTAATTAGAACTAATTGTGAAGACTGGGTTGATATTTATGTTAACTTATTCCCTTATTACTTAAGTAAACATACTGTGGAAACATTAATACATACTTCAAATAAAGAACGTGTAGTTTCTATGTTCAAAGATATTATTACACATTACAGAGAATTTAGAGAACCTTTAATCTGGCTTGCTAGAAATGCTGATGATGAAAATTGGTATGAAAAGTTAGGCATAAGTTATAGTGAATTATTAGTTAATCTAATCCAACTTTTAAGGGTTACATATAGAGATATTGAGAACAAACGAGATGCTGCAAATAATAGAAAGTATAATCGTCAAATCTTGAACTTACTTTTCAAAGAAGGCAGAGTAGATCAGTTTATTGAAAACTTTAATCAAGAAGAAGTTTCAAGATTGTTTAGTATCTTAAATGATGTTAAAGAATTAGATCCTGCAGTTAGACTTTCTTTAAAAGATAAGGTTTCTCTTAAGTTCCCTAAAATGAAATTTTATGGTGATTCAGAAACAGAATTAACTGTAGTTTCTGCTCGTGGTTTATATTGTCTTGAAGCAAGTTATGCTAAAAAGCAAAAAGAACTTAAGCATATACTTGATGTAGAAATTCCTAAGAACTCAAAAGAAATTGGTATTGCAATTGAAATGGGTGACTTAAAAGAAAATGCAGAGTATAAGGCTGGAAAAGAACGTCAAGAGAACCTTAATATTGCTATTGGTCGACTTAAAGATGAAATTGGAAGAGCTAAAATAATTGATCCAGAAACAATTAACAATGATAAAGTTTCATTTGGTACTGTAGTCGTTCTAAATAATATTGATACCAATGAAAAAGAAGATTATATAATTCTTGGAACTTGGGAATCTGATCCTGCAAATAGTATCATTTCTTATATGTCACCATTAGGTTCGGAGCTACTTGGTCATGAAGTTACTGAAGAGTTAAGTTTTGAAATAAATGAAAGAGTCTTCAATTACAAAATAGATAAAATTGATGTTTATTCTTTATAAAAAGACTTCTTAATTGAAGTTTATTCAAAAAAATATACAACTTCTTAATTGAAGTTTTACTTAAATAAAAAAAAGCTCCTTAACGGAGCTTTTTTTTTATACTGTTGTTAAGTTTTCAGTCAATTCTTCACTCAAAATCAACTTTTCGTCTTCACTCATCAAAGTATCTTTTCTTAGACAATCACTACCATACGATAGACAATTGGGATCGTGATACTGATCATTTACTCCAAAATGATTAAGTAAACTATGTGCAAGAGATGACTCATAACAACTTTCAGAAACAAATATAGTATTAGTATTTTTAAAAGTAGCAGTATGAGGCCATGAATCGATACCTGAATCATGTAAACTTTTTACTAAAACTAAGTTGATTGTATCGTTATGAGGAAATAGATTTAATTGTTTATGTTTTTCTACTGATATAATATGAGGATCATCGCTAACTAGATCATTATCATCTAAATCTTTATTCATATTAAAATCAAATATAGAAATACCATTATCTAAAATCTTTTCTATATAAGTTGTTTTATCTATCTTGAATGATACATTAAAACCATTATTCATAAATATATCTTCGGCATTAGTCACTAATTTCTCTGAGGATCTCTGCGTTAATCTACAGCCCTCTGATATAAATACATTAATTTTAAACTCTTTCATTTTATTCTCCAATTATTTTTAAATCTTAATAATTTATTATCCGTCATATTGCAAAATAAATCAAATTAATAAAAAATTAATAAAAAAAAGGTACAGGTTAAAACCTGTACCTTAATAAAACTAAATTATATTAATATTAAACTGTACCCATTAAGAAAACCATTGCAAATAGTGCAACTGTCTCAATAAGACCAACAACCATGATATAGTTAGTAAAACCTTTACCAGTCTCTGCTAAAGCATCTGCAGCACTTGCTCCAGCTTTACCTTGCATCAATGCTGAAGCACCCATTGCTAAACCACCAAATAGACCGGCTGCTAACATTTTTGCAGGGTCAACACTAGATGCTAAGATAGCATTCATAAGAATCATTCCGTAGAAAACCTGAGTAAGTGGCGCACCAACAAATACAATTAGTGTAAATGGAGCAGGTTTACCAGTTGCAAAACACTTCTTCCATGCACCAATTGCTGCTTGACCTGCATAACCCATTCCAAAAGCTGAACCAACACCTGCTAAACTTAATGCAGCTGCAAATCCTAAAAATCCGTAATTTAAATCCATTTTATTCTCCTTGACCCTATCTTTATATAATTTCTTTTTCCCTAAAAGGGCTAAATTTCTTTCCAGTCCAGTTAACATCTGCATGAGATGAGAACTCCAGAACATTTAGTCTAACACCGTGGACTAATACAGATAACGCTGCCATTGCAATATTAAACGCATGACCACCTAACAATATTAGTGCACCTCCGACATAACCAAACCCACCACCTTCAAGTAATGGAGCAGCCATACCATTAAAACTTTGAGCTACAGCGAAACCTGCTAAACCAACAGCATACAATCTAACATATGATATAATATCACCAAATGCTCCAACAGTATCTAATGCTGTTAATGGACTAAATGCTAAACTAACACCTACCCCTTTTGCAAAGTTTTTACCCTTCTCTTGGTTTCCAAATATTACAACCATACCAAAACCTACAGCTATCGCAATTAATGCAAAAGTTGGAATTGGAAAGTCTACTGGACTAATAACCAGATTTTTAACTATAAATAGTAAACCACATATCATCGCTAACCAACCAAGGTTTGCAATTCCACTTAATTTACCATCTTTCATATCTTTTACAAAAGCTATAAACCTAGCTAATACTAGATGAACTACAGCTATATGAAAACAAAGTTCCATTATCTCCCTATCTGAATCTAGCTGACTTAAAATAAAACCATTAAAAAATGGTATACCTTTAATCATATTAGAACCAAACCAGTTACCTGTTACGGCACCCCACAATACTGTGGCACCAGAGATAACATAAAAGAGTCGGAGTGCATTGTTTATTTTTTTCATTTTCATTTGTGCAATGAAAGTAAAAACAATAAATACAATTCCGTACCCTGCATCACCAATAATCATGGCAAAGAAGATTGTGAAAAATATAAGGAAAAAACTACTTACATCCTTCTCCCAATAACCTGGAACATTTCCTAAAAAGTCTAATAATGGGTGAATCATTGATGTAATTTTATTCCCTTTTAAAAGAGTTGGTGTATCATCTCCACTAACTGGATCAGATATTGCTATACCCCAACCAGAATCTGCTGCAAGTTTTTTAAACTTATCAATTTTAGAAGTTGGAAGCCAACCATCTAAAACTGAAAATTTATCATCATAACCCATACCAGCTTTAACTTTCTCAAACTCTAACTGATCTTCAATTAATTCTTTAAATGTTAAAAGAAGATTATGATTGACAGATAACTCTTTTAAAACAATATTCTTTTGATCAACTTCATCTAAAATAAGTTCTAAAGATCCTATTGTATCTTCCAAACCAAGTTCAGGTAGAGTAAATTCGGTATACCCGTCAGGGCAATCACCAACAACAGCTACCAATGTAGCGGTTTTATTTTTATCTATAGTAAAGACATTAACATCAGATGGTATTGAAGAAAATTCTTTTTTAGACAATTCAAGAAGTGTTATTTTAACACCTTTCTCTTCTAATACTTTTATATCTGACGGATTAAACTCTCCCCAAGGTTCTAAAACTTCAATATCTCTATTAAACTTAGATTCTTTCTCTTCTAGTTGAGCTACCCCTTTACCAATTTCACTAATCTTATCAATTACAGATTCTATTTCATTAACATCAAAACTTAATGTTTCATCAGCTAATGATTCGTCTGTAAACCTTAAAACAGATTCGATATTCTTTATCTTTTCTTCTAAAGCTTTTACATCATCACTAGAGCCAAAATTTTCACTAAGGTGGACAAGACCTAGTTTTTTTAGACGCTTTAATGAATCTTGTTTTTCTTTATCCAATAATACTATGGACACTTTCTTCATCGGAGCAATCATACTAAGACACCTTTACCAATTTTTTCTTTGCAATTTTACCTCGGACAACAGAAGCTGTCTGTTGGTCTCCAAGATATACTGCAATTTTTTTAATATTACTCTTAGTTTCAGGTATTTTTACCTTCTCAAATAGGTTAACTCTCTGAGTAGTAATTCTAAGTTCCTTCTCAAGTAGTTTAGCCTGTTCTCTAAGAACTTTAATCTCTAGATCTAAAAGCATAACTTGTTTCAATTTCTCAATCGCTTTATCTACCCAAAGTGGCATCAAAAACAGATCGTATGAAATATCTTCAAATTCTGCACCTTTAAAAATGGGGATATTAACACCGGCAATATTACCATTCTCTGTAACAATTCGTTTAACCCTAATAAGGTCTCCGTCAAGACCAACGTCTTCACCAAAAACACCTATCCATGTTTTAAACTCTTCGTTAATTGCGGAGATTTTCTCCTCCACATCTTTAACTTTCAGCTCCACAGTTCTAATTTCCATCTGAAGCTGTTGCTTTTTAAGAATAAGAGTTGGTAGATATCGCGAATACATTTTAAGAGCATCTTTTTGTTTTTTTTGCTCATTTTTAGTAAGCTTTACCTTAGCCATTCTCTACTTATCCTTTGGCCAATACTGATTAATTAAGTCAGTTTTAAGACCTGTTTCTTCTTTTTCAAAACAAGAAGACATTATTTCCCAACCTAAATCTAAAGCTTTTTCTAAAGGAATATTAACAGATAAATCCATCATACCCTTTTCAAATTGCTCTCCATATTTAAGTAGTTTTTCATCCCAAGCTGACATATTGAAACCCATAGATTTCTTTTCAAGAGAAGATTTATAAGCAGCGTATAATTTAATCATACCATCCATTATTGCTCTATGATCATCTCTAGTTTTGTCATTAACCTGTTGCTTAAGTCTAGAAAGAGAACCAAATGGCTCAATTCTTCCGTTCTTTAAATAGTATTGTCCCTCAGTAATATAACCTGTATTATCTGGAACTGGGTGGGTAACATCATCACCAGGCATTGTAGTAACACCTAATATGGTTATTGACCCTGCACCTTCAAAGTCTACAGCTTTTTCATATCTTGAAGCTAACTGAGAGTACAGATCTCCAGGATAACCCCTGTTTGAAGGAACTTGCTCTTGAGTAATAGCAATTTCTTTCATTGCATCAGCAAAGTTTGTCATATCAGTCAAAAGAACTAATACTTTCTTCCCTTGTAAGGCAAATTTTTCAGCAACAGCCAATGAAATATCTGGAACCATTAACGACTCTACAACTGGATCAGATGCAGTATGAACAAACATAATTGTTCTACTCATGGCACCACCGTTTTCTAACTCTTCTTTAAAGAAAAGGTAATCATCGTATTTAAGTCCCATTCCACCTAATATAATTAGATCTACTTCAGCTTGCATAGCAATTCTTGAAAGTAACTGATTATAAGGCTCTCCAGAAACTGAAAATATAGGTAATTTCTGTGACTCAACCAAAGTATTAAAAAGGTCAATCATAGGAATACCAGTTCTAATCATATTTCTAGGTATAATTCTTTTTGCAGGATTAACAGAAGGTCCACCAATTGTTATAAGGTTATCTGTTAACTCAGGACCATTATCTCTTGGTTTACCTGATCCGTCAAAAATCCGACCTTGAAGATTATCTGAAAATGAAACCCTCATAGGATCACCTAAAAATCGTACTTCATCACCAGTAGAGATACCTCTACCACCAGCAAAAACTTGCATGGAAACTAAATCTCCATCTAACTTAATAACTTCAGCAAGAGTATCACCATAAGCTGTAGATACATTTGCTAACTCACCGTATTGAACACCTTCAGCTTTTACTGAAATAACGTTTCCGGCAATAGTTTCTATTTTACTATATACTTTTCTCATATCAGCTACACCTCTTCCTGAATAAGTTCAGCAGCAATACTATCTAAACCTACTTTTTTCTCATTTAAGGTCGCTAACATAGTTTTCTCACGTTTGAAGAATTCATCAGTTTCCCATTCAACACCATTATAATCAATAAATGCCTGTCTAAGTGCGTTAAAGTAGGTTCTTGCTTCGTTCTTACTCTCAAATGAGAACTGTGCGCCCATAATTTCTAATATATATTTAAAGATATGTTTCTGTCTTTCTACTATTACAGCAGCATCAATTGGATCAAATGAGTTTTGTTGTAAATAAACTGAATCTAAAAAGTCAGATTTAAGATAGATAATATAATCATCTATAGCAGTACCCTCTTCACCAACAACTTTCATCATTGATTCAATTTCGCCACCTCTAAATAAAATCTTTCTAGCATAATCTACACCAGCAGCGTTTAATACACTTGGATATTTACTCCAAGATTCCATTGGGTCAATTGCAGGATACTTTCTAGCATCTGATCTCTCTCTGCTTAAACCATGAAATGCACCAACAACTTTTAAAGTTGCTTGTGTTACAGGTTCCTCAAAGTTACCACCAGCTGGAGATACTGTTCCACCAATAGTAACAGAACCTTCTTTTCCACCTTTAAGTCTAACAATACCAGCTCTTTCATAAAAACCTGCAATAACAGATTCTAAATATGCTGGGAATGCCTCTTCACCAGGAATCTCTTCTAGACGACCAGACATCTCTCTCATTGCTTGAGCCCATCTTGATGTTGAGTCAGCTAAAAGTAATACGTTTAATCCCATCTGACGATAGTATTCACCAATTGTAACAGCTGTATATACAGATGCTTCTCTTGATGCTACCGGCATTGAAGAAGTATTACAAATAATAACTGTTCTTTCCATTAAGGACTTACCAGTTTTAGGGTCAATTAACTCAGGGAATTCCTTAAGTGTTTCAACAACCTCACCTGCACGCTCACCACATGCTGCAACTATTACAATATCAACTTCTGCATTTTTACTTGTAACCTGTTGTAAAACAGTTTTACCAGCACCAAATGGTCCAGGAATACAATATGTACCACCTAGAGCAACAGGTAAGAAAGTATCAATAAGTCGAACTTTAGTAATCATTGGTTTAGTAGGCTTTAGTCGCTCTTCATAACATTTAATAGCCCTTTTAACAGGCCATTCGAAGTACATTTTTACAGGTATAACATTACCTTTATCATCTTCTAGTTCTGCAACAACATCATCTACTTTATACTTACCAGCAGAAACAATTGTTTTAACTTTATATTTTTTTAATAAATTAAATGGTACCATTATTTGATGTGTAAATGGTCCTTCAGGGACAGTTCCTAAAGTATCAGCTTTTTCAACAATGTCACCAATACTTGAAATAGGTGTAAATTCCCACTCTACTTTACGATCTAAGGCTTTTAAATAGATCCCTCTTTCTAAAAAGAATCCAGCCGCTTCAGCTAATTCAGGTAGAGGGTTTTGTAAACCATCATATACCTGCTTTAATAAACCGGGACCTAACTCAACAGCTAGAAGTTCGTTTGAAAATTCTACTTCATCACCAATTCTAGTTCCTTTTGTCATCTCAAAAACTTGCATTTGACAACTATTACCCAAGATTCTAATAACCTCAGACTTTAGTCTTTTTCCATCTACAAGAATGTAACCTACTTCATTCATGGAAACAGTTCCGGTTACTTCTACTGTAACCATATTACCATTAACACCAATGACTTTTCCTGCACTTTTCATCTATATCCCCGTTCCCCCAGCTTCGTAAGCTGTAAGTATATTTTTATATATTTCTTGATATTTTTCAAAACCTTTTTCACTATCAAACAGTGAAACTCTATCAAAAAGTTGAAGTTTCAAATAGTAAATTACTAAGAAAGTTAAATCAAAATAATGCCCAACAGAAAGTGTATCTAAAAAAGCTAATCTTGAAGCATTTAAAAAATTTTCTGCTTCTAATGGCGATTCACATTTTATAGCTTCAGCTGCAATTCTGCCTGTACCAAATGCTGGATCTCCTTCTCTTAAATAAGCTTCAGAAGAAAGTTCCATTTTCCCGGCACGTAATTTTACTAACTCATTCCGTAAAGATTTTTCCCAATCCCAACATTCTTTTGAAACACCACTAAGTGCATCTTCATCTTCTGGAACTCTAATACTACTATTTTTTAGTATATTATAGTCCGAATCAGTAAGATGTAATTCACAAGTACTTAAAAATGAATCTACAGTAATACTAGGTTTACTATCAATAGACAAAAGAGGTAATGACGCTGCAGTAAAATAATACTGACTCATATCCTAACTCTCCTTTACGTCCTTAACAATTTCAGCTAACTGAGGACTTAAATATTCAGCCATCATCTGACCAACACCCTCTGCAGTGAAATCATAATAAACATTTCCATCTTTTTCAGATAATTTAAAACCAGCATCTAAACCCTCTTGAGGTTTAATTTCAAGTCCAGCTTTAACTGCATCAGAAAATTTCTTTATAATTGATTTTTTAACATTCTCTTCTTCTGAACTAGGAAGTAAAACTTTTAAGTCAGAAACGTCATCTTTATTCCAATTTCCTAGAACAGCAACTATGGCATTAGCCAATTCATCACCTTTTAAAGATTCAGTAGTTTCAGTCTTAATTAGACTATCAAAAATACCTTCAATTTCTTTCTTTAGATCAATAACTAGATCTCTTGCAGATTGCTTAACAGCACTAATACCAGCTTGCTTTGAAACTTCAGCTTCTGCCAAAGCACTTTCTTTAACATCATTAGCTTTTTTTTCAGCATTACTGACAATTTGATCAGCTTTTTTTTCTGCTTCAGCAATTATAGTTTTAGCACTATCTTCGGCACTTTTAACACCGTCAATCTTTATTTTGTCAATTAGTTCTTTTAATTGAACATCCATGAATTCCTCCAATTTCTATTATAAGTTCAAATAATATATATTTGTATAATGATATACATTAAAATTATTAACATTTTAATACCAGAAAAGTTTAATATCAAGTGATATTCTTAGATATAAATATCTCTAATAGATTCTATTCTTTTTACTTTCCCTTTAATTAGATCAAAGACGGCCATAGGATAGCCCCTTTTTTGTATAAAACTCTCTATTGATACTAATAGATCATCTATATAATTAGTATCATCAAGTTCATTAGCCATATCATCAATATGCCCTAAAATACCGTTAATCCCCATTATTTCGTCTTTAAGTACTACTAGATTCTCTAAGTAGACAAAATTTGAGTGAGCTCTTGATTCATGTAATTCTTTTTCATAATTAATCAACGCAGAAACGTCATCGATAAGATTTGTTAATTCTATTTTAAATATTTTTAAATATTTATCTTTCTCTTGAGTCATAAATATTACCTCTACTCATAATAATAAGTAGAGGCAAATATTAATGCAACTATTTTTTAAAATTAAATACAGTCTTTTGCTATAGCAATCTGAATAAATTCAGGTGCTTTGTCATTATCTCCAGGTGTTCCAGCTAAAATAACAACTTCATCTTCTGGGTCAATTGATTTTGAATCAATTAAAGATTGAAGTGCTTTAGAAACTAATTCATCTCTATGTTCACACTCTTCAATTGTTGATGCATAAACACCATATGTAAGAGATAATGTTTTCATTACATCTTCGTGCATACATTTAACAAAAGTAGGTAATTTACCTCTATATGACGCAACTATTCTTGCAGAAGAACCTGTCTTTGCACAAACAATAGTCGACTTTATTGGTAACTCACTAGTAGCTTCTACAGCTTTTTTAGCTAAGAAGTTTCTCACATGGTTAAATGAACTAATAACTGGAGCATCACTTAAATCTGGAGTATGTGCTTCAATTTCAAGTGCAATTTTATTCATAGTTTGTACTGATTCTAATGGATATTTACCATATGCAGTCTCACCACTTAACATTAAAGCATCAGTTCCGTCAAAAACTGCATTAGCAACATCACTTACTTCCGCTCTAGTAGGTCTTGGATTATCAATCATTGTATGTAACATCTGAGTAGCAGTAATAACTGGCTTAGCTCTTCTAATACATGCTCTAATCATCTCTTTTTGAATAGCTGGTACTTCTTGAGCTGGGATCTCAATTCCAAGGTCACCCCTTGCAATCATAACTCCATAACACTCATCTAGAATTTCTTCTAAATTATCAACACCCTCACGGTTCTCAATTTTTGCAATGATTTTTGCACCAGAACCAGCAGCATCTAAAAGTGCCTGAACATCTTTAACATCTTGACCATTTCTAACAAAAGAGTGAGCAATAAATTCAACATTATGCTCTGCAGCAAACTTGATATATTCTGCATCTTTTTCAGAAATTGATGGTAACTCTAAATGAACACCAGGTGTGTTAATACTTTTCTTATTTTTAATAACACCACTGTTTAAAATCTTCACCATAAGTTTTTTATCAGTTTTTTCAACAACAACCATTGCTGTTTCACCATCGTCAATTAGAACATCAGCTCCAACAGGAATGTCACCAACAAATCCATCATAATTTGTAAAGAATCCTTTCTCATCACCAAGATCAGCTCCAATAGCTATAATCTCGCCTTCTTCTACAGGTAAACCTTCTTTACCAATGTTAAAAGTTCTAACTTCTGGTCCCTTAGTATCAATTAACAGAGGGATATCGTTTGCAACTTTCCTAACATTATCAATAACTAATAATGATCCATCGTGTGATTGATGAGCAGTGTTAAGCCTAACAACATTCATTCCATTTTTGTAAAGTGTAGTTAAAAATTCAACACTACAATTTAAATCCGAAATTGTTGCTACAATTTTCGTTTGTTTTCTTTTATTCATATGAACAAGCCTCCACAGCTTAAAATTTCTAATTTAATGTTCTATAAAGAACCTAATGATAAATCACCACAAATTTTGTAGATGACTCCATCTTTTTTTATATCTAGTGCCCTACCAGGAAAATATTTATCCAGAAGTTTACCAACCATTTTTATAGCGTTTATCTCAATTTGATTCTTTGTTTCAGAATCGACACCTACTAATGTTGATAAGTGTAAATCTATAACGTAGCCTCTTCCAAATTCGGTACCATATCCAGGAGAAAAAGATGCCCCTATATTGATAAGACCATCCATTTCTTTATTAGATGTCAAACCTCTTTTCATTCTATTTGGATGTAATGGATATAAGTCTCCATATTTATCCTCTAAATAGTCATCAACATCATCAAAAAGTTTTTTTAACTGTCGATCCCATTCTATTGATTGTGAACTCTGCATATCACCATCTAATACTCCAAGATTTTTTTTCTGTAGTACTAATTACATCAATAAAGCTTTCCTGATAAATAGCAATATTAGTACCAATTTTAGATCCATTTTCAACTTTAATAATCTCACTTGGAGTTTTAATTTTAAAGGTTACAGAGTGATCCGCGAAAATATCTTTAAAAATTCCAAGTGTTTCAGAATTCAACTCTTCCGAACTGTCTGAAATAAGATTCTGAAACAAAACTGTTTCATTCCCCTCTTTTTTAATACTTATAGCATTCTCTTTTGGAAGTACACTATTTAAAGCTTCAATTGAATCAAACTCAAATGTAACACTTACGTTATAAAATGATTCATCTTCAGTTATTACATAATTTTTATATCTAATATCATCTCTATTAGCCGAAATTTCACGTATATAATCCTCACTAAGATTAAGAGGAACAATGTCATCATCCGATCCTAAGCTTGAGATACCTTTTAATCCTTGGTCTAAAATATAATTTATGTCGATTTCTCCACTTCCATTACTATTTAATTTCATATCAGACTCAATTGTAAGACATGAGTTAAACATTAACAAAATCATGGGAAATAAAAGCTTTATAAATAACTGATTAAACTTTAATCTTGAGGAAATTAACATGCCACATTGTATACGCTCATGCAATCTCTTTCAATAGAGCTTAATAAAATTTTATCAAAGAATCTTCTAATTCTTGAATTATCGAATTATACCCTTTAAACCTATCCTCATCTATATCCCCTCTAATAATTGCTTCTTTTATGACACAACCAGGTTCATGTGTATGAGTACAACCTTTAAACTTACAATCCCCCCAATATTCATCAAATTCTGGGAAAAAATGTGATAAAACTCTAGGATCTACACCATAAATATTAAGTTCCCTTATACCTGGGGTATCAATAATAGTATAATCAGGAAGAGGTACCATCACAGCAAAACATGTGGTGTGTTTACCTCTATTAAATTTTTCACTTATCTCACCAACTCTCAACATCAATTCTGGATTAAGAGCATTAAGTATTGTGGATTTCCCTACACCAGATTGACCTACAAAAGCAGTTTTTTTACCTTTTATATAATCTCTTAATTCTTCAATATTCTCTCCGGTTTGGGCTGAGACCCTAAGAACTTTATAACCAAGGTCAGTATATCCTTTTAATCGTTGTTCAACTTCTTCAGATATTTCCTGATCAATTTTATTTAATACAACAACTGGTGTTACTCCACCATTTTCAGCTGAAATAAGTGCTCTATCAATAAACCTAGGTCTAAATGGTGGTGATTCAGGAGAGCATACACATATAACCATATCAATGTTTGCCGCAATAATTTGTGGTGCATTTCTTTTTTTATTCCATCTAGAAAAATGATTTAAACGGTCAGTCCTTCTAATAATCATTCCATGATTTTCTGATATAGGATCTAACTCAATTATTACTTTATCACCACTGGCTAAAGGATTATATGCTTTTACTTTATCTTTTAAAACTTTCCCTTTTATTCGGCATTCAATTTTTCTATCATTGACTAATACTGTAAATATATTATTCATTCCCCAAAGAACTACACCTTCTAACAAACTTTGATTTCTCCTATATATTTTAACTTTGATTTCATACACAAACTTCTATAATTTTTACAAAGATCTATCTCTTTCGTTAGATAGAAGTGACTTGATCCACTGTTGTTTTTATTTTTTTTAGATGTAATAACTCTGAGAACTTGATTAGAGACCCCTTCTCTAGAATCTATTATATTAACATTTTTTCCTAATGCTTTATTAATTTCAATAGCAACATGTATAAAATGTGTACATCCCAAGACAACTGAATCAACATCATATATTTTTAATTTTGAAACTGATTTTGATATAAATCTATCTATATTTTTAGTTGAAGAATTATAATATTTATCTTCAACAAATTGAACTAGTTCAGAAGCGCCCACTAAGAATACTTCTTTATCTGATGAAAAATTATCTATCAATTGTTTTAAATAAGAACCATTAACCGTTCTATTTGTAGCTAAAATTCCTATTTTATTGTTTTTTGTCACTGAAGCGGCAGTTTTTATTGCTGGAACAACACCTACAAGTGGAATATCTATTATAGTTCGTAAAACATCTAATGCTGTAACTGTAGCGGTATTACAAGCTATAACAATAACTTTAGGACTAAATGTCTTTACTATTCTTTTTATTATATTTGTTATTATTTCCAATATCACTTCTTCCGGTTTATCACCATATGGGAAATTATTATTATCAGCTACATAAATAAAATCTTCATAAGGAATCTGATCTCTAAGATAAGTAAGATATGGTATTCCTCCAATTCCGGAATCATAAAAAACAATAGGTTTATCCATTAAAAGAAACCTTCATTATTATATATTTCTTTAACATGAAATTAGTATAAATCAGTGTTGTTATTAAGTAAATGATACTAAAGCTATTTTAATTTATTGCTTGATAATTATTAATATTCAACTTAACCTTTGTTATATGCAAAAAGTCATAGATTATATTAATTCTAAACAGTCTTTTTATAAGGATAATTTCTCTAGTTTATCATTTGATAATCTAGATTTATCAAATAAGAGTTTTCACTTTTGCCAATTTAACAATACATCATTTAATCAAACTTATTTGAGAAACAGCAAAATTAATATGTGTTTTTTTAATAAATCTAGTTTTAACCAGTGTAACCTTGGAAAAAGCATTATAGTTGATTCTATATTTTCTGATTCTGTATTAAAAAATACAGATTTTTCTGATTGTGAGATACTAAATAATAATTTTAATATCTCCACAATATTTAAATGTATATTTAACAATTCGGATCTATATCTTTCTAGATTTATTGGAAGTTTTATAGATCAAAGTCAATTTATCGATTGTAATTTGAAACGAGTAGACTTTTCAGATTATATTAATAATAAAGTTTCCTTTAAATTATCAAATATAGAAGAAGCATTTTTTAATAGAGGAAGTACTAATGAAGATTCTTAAACATTTTTCTATGTTTGGTAAAGCAAATAGTTATATTGTTGGTCCTGATGCAGGTGGAGATGCTATTTTAATCGATCCAGGAATTATGGATATTCATATGTTAGATCTTATTGAAAAAAACAATTTTTATATAAAGCATATTTTAATAACCCATACTCATATTCATCATTATGAAGCATTAAGAACAATAAAAAAAATATATGATGCACAAATCTACTCTTTCTATTCCCATGTTGGTGATTTTGATTCTAATAGTATTGTTGATGGTGAGACTTTAAAGTTATCTGGATACAATGTTGAAGCGATTTTTATCCCTGGGCACTCTTCAGATTCACTTGTATATAAAATTGGTAATATGGTTTTTGTTGGAGATGTAATTTCAGCTGGGCTTTTAGGTCGCACAGATAGTAAATACCAAGAAGAAATGTTAATAGATACTATAGAAGAAAAGTTATTAATCTTAGAAGACCATGCCATAATGTTTCCTGGTCATGGTCCTCCATCAATATTAGAAACTGAAAAGAAGATGTTTAATCTTTATGCTCCTCTAAAATAGCCGGCATTGAGATTTCTTCTACTTCCATAAATTTAATCATACGTTCAGGTAGGGGACAATAAAAATCTCTCATAAAATCTTCATTAAATAGATTTATTCCTAAATGATATGAATGAAGCATTAGTGTTGCATCCCTATGGTTACTATCTGTTCTAGAGTAAATAGGATCTCCAACTATAGGATGCCCAAGATGCTTCATATGTACTCTTATCTGATGAGTTCTTCCAGTTTTAAGAATCAACTTTACAAGAGAATATTTATCGTTAGAACTAAGTACTACATAATCAGTTTCTGCATACTTACCTATAGTTTCATCATCGCTAGACATGAATTTTTTTCGATCCTTAGTGTCTCTTTTTAGATAACTTTTAATTGTATCTCTTTTCTTAATTGGATTACCTTTAATAATGGCTAGATATTCTTTTACATTGGTTCTATCTCTAAATTGTGTAGCTAAAAAGTTTAATGAGTCTGTATTTTTAGCTGTTATAATAATCCCCGATGTATCTTTATCCAATCTATGAACAATACCTGGTCTTTGGGTATCTCCTTCAAATTCATTTGACAGGTTCTTAATATAGAACATTAACCCCTGTACTAAGGTACCTGAATAGTTCCCTAACGCTGGATGAACAACGACTCCTTGCTCCTTATTAATTACTACTGTATTTGAATCTTCATAAATTATATCAAGTGGTAATTCTTCAGCTTGAATATCAATTTCAACTTCTTTTAACCAGCTGATACTATATGTTTCACCATTTTTGGCCTTGCTAGCGTGTTTGATCTCTTTGCCTTTATAAACAACTACCAACTCTCTCTCTTTTAATTGGTTTCGAGTAAGTATTCCTGATTCTGATATATATCTGTCGATACGAATCTTACCATCATATTCTACTATTAAATCCATGTATTCTCTTAAATTATCCAAAATGCTACCTTCTAAAAAATTTTTCAATTATCAAGTCTATTATCATTATTATACCTGCAAATATTAGACTACTTATTAGTTTTGTTTCTATTTCTTTATTACTTTTTTCATCAGTATCAAGATCATCATATATTGTTGAGTCTTCTAATAACGGATCTATAATTAAAGATGAATACATATATCCCAATGGGAAAGCACCACAAAAAATTATAGAAGCTCTCCTAACATCAAGTAATATAGGATGAAATTCATTTAATTCATATGGTTCCGGTGTATCAATATCTATATCTGTTTCACTAAATGAGTAAAATGTAGAACATATCAATAAAATAGCAATAATTTTTCTCATTAATTTCTGTGTCCAAATATAGAACTACCAACTCTAACCATTGTAGAACCCATCTCAATTGCTTCTATATAATCACTACTCATGCCCATAGATAACTCTTTTTCTTTAAATGATGGGAATTTTAAATGAAGAAGATCTAATAACTCACGAAGATCAGTAAAACTTTTTTTAATAACCTCAACATTATCAGTATATGCACCTATACACATTAAACCTTTTACCTCAATATTTGATAAACTTAAAATCTCCTCAAATATATTTAAAAAGTCATTATTATTTTCAAAGCCTGTTTTGTTTTCATCCGTAGAGATATTAATATCAAGGTATATAAACATTGTTTTACCAAGTTCTTTACAACAGTTATTAATTTTTTTTGCAATCTTTAGAGAATCTACTGACTGTATACAGGTAAAAACCTTACAGGCTTTAGATACTTTATTGCTCTGCAAATGGCCTATCATATGAAATTCGGTATCTGAAGGCATTTGTGGAAATTTTAATTCAGCTTCTTGAACTTTATTTTCTCCAAATATTCTTTGTCCACATTCATATGCTTCTTTTAGTAGTTCAATCGGTTTTGTTTTAGAAACTGCTAATAATTTAACTATGCCTTGTTTTCTATCAAACCTTAATTCTGCATTAGTGATTTCTATATTTATTTTATTGATATTCTCTTTTATAGCCATAAACTCCCCTAACTATACTATTTTTTTAAATAAAAACAACCTAAATTGAATACCATGAAACTAATTTTATATAAAGCTATTATGAATAACATATTTGGTGTCGTATCCTCAATCCCATATTATTATATAGATGTTTTTGGAAATTATATATTCAAATTTAAAATACAAGTAGATAAAAAGATTTATATAAATGGGGAAATAACTGTAAAAATCATTTCAAGCCAAGGAATAAATTTAAAAATTGGATCAAAAATAATAGTATATGGATCAATTAATATTGAACAAGGTATCTTATTAAAGGCAACTTCTTATATAAAGTTGCCATATTAAAAAAAGTTACCAAATTTCATTATAGCTGTAACTCTTGTTACAATATTTACACACAAATTTATTCTTTGTTGATTTAGAAAAATAAGTCACTATATTTTCATGATTATCTTTGTTAGATATACAATTAATATTTTTACAAGAGATCTCTTCAAAGTTAAAAATTGCAGGTGGCATTGATAATCGAAACTTTCTAAAAACATATGAATCTTTAATAATATTAACTGAACACCCTGGAGATATAGCCGAAAGCATCTTTACTTGTTTTTCATCTAAATCGAATAATCCAGGGATAGAAATTATCCCTTTAAAAACTGAAGTATCTTTAGTATGAAAAACACCATGGGAACTTCTTAAATTAAATTTCATAACCCTTCGAACTCGGTCAACGAGATCCCATATTTCTTCCAATGATAAACCTCGGCCAATATGATCAATTACTAACCCATTATCTACTGGCTTAATACCAACCTTCCATGTATCATGTAACATGGATTTACCTTTAATTTTAATCTCATGAATAAAATCACTATCATGTTTTAATTTAATAGGATCTACGTCGGGTTTAAAATCATTTCCAATTGCTCCACCTAATAACGCAATTTCTATAATTCTAGTATAATAACCATTCATTGATTGTAAATCCCAACCGTTTAGAGGTGTTTCATCTAAAAAACTTGGAATTACAGGATAGATACTATGTCTTGGCAATGGATGATAAAATTTTGTACCTTCAGGTAGTGAACTTATAAAGTCTTCTCTAAAGGTCACTGAGGCCCTTAAATCATTAGCTTTATCTAAAACTTTATCTCCCATACGCTCTAGTTGAAGCCTAGTGAAATACCAAATGTTTGAAATACTACTATTATCAAGATACTCTTCAATTGATGAAAAGAATCTAATTTCAAAACCATTTAACTCCATAGTTTCAATATATTCTTCTGGCATTGCTAGTTCTTTAGGCGCAATTAGATCTATTTTAACTTTCTTAAATATTTTAAGTCCATTAGCTTTAGAGTGTGCTGTTCTACCGTGGAAAAGGTCCCCCACAAGTGCGAGATGAATCTCTTCTCGATCCCAATCCTTATGTTCTAAAAAAGAAAACTCATCCAAAAATTCTTGGGTTGGATGTTCATGTTTTCCATCACCTGCATTTATAAAACCAGCTTTAGGTAAACCAGTAAGCTTACTATAGTTTTTTATTTTTTCATCTAAAAAAGTACATACACCTTCTTGAGCAGTTCGCATAATAAACATAGATTTACCAGAATATCCATACAACATTTTTATAGTGTCTAAAATGCTTTCACTTTTGTTAAATGAAGAACTGGTTACATCAAAGTTATTAAGTTTAACATTATGAAATTTTGCTGCGTTTCTAAAAGATTCTTTAGTTCTTGTACTGCTTTCAAAAAACATAAGATATATACCAAACTCAGTGTCATTTATTTTAAAATGGTTTGTATCTAAGTTGTTAATTATTGCATATTTAAGCTCTTTAGTTTTATTATATAAATATAGTTGCTCTTCAATTGTAAGGTCTTGAACAACAGAAATAGTTCTTCCGTAAAAACTACTAGTAAAATCAACCATAAAGACTCCCTATTAATCGGTAATTTCAATAAAATCAGACAAATTAACCAATATTATACTATTATATTCCCCTTGTATATAAAAGACTTCATCCTTAAGAACAATGTAGCTATCTTTTAGTAAATTATCCGTAGTTCTTCTAATTAACTTTAAATCAGAATCAAATTCTCCTATATAATATTTACCATCAACAATAATAGTACTATATATTTTTTCACCTAAAAATATTATTGGAGATTTATCATAACATTCGACATTTCCCCAAGTAACGACAGTTAAATCATTCTGTTTAAGTTTGCCTAGTGTAACAATTTGGTTTTCACTATCACCACCAGCTATTATATATAAATAACTACCTTCACTTTTATAAGAATTGTTTCTAATACTATTAACAAAACCTTTTGTTTTAATAGTACCATCAGCTGTTATGTTTAGTAATGTACCAAAATTAATATCACCGTCTGTTCTATTAAGGATATATGGGAATACAGAAGTAGAAGTAGAGACATCATCTTTTTTTACTATTAGTTCATTTTTATCCTCAGCTAAGTCATCTCTCAGCTCTAAAATCTTATCTTCTTTATTTTCAATAAGTTCTTCCATTACTTTTAAATCGTCTATTTTTTCTTTTGTATCCTCTAGCTTATTAGTTAATGCTTCATTTTCTGGATCATCTTTAATTAACTCAATAATATCACTTTTTTCTTCTAATAACTTTTCTTTAGTATCTTCAATTTTTTTTATTTCTTCATCAACTTCACGTTCTTTGAAGTCAACGATATCTTCTCTTAATTCTATCTGATCAACTAATTCCACTGTTATTAAATCAATTACATTGTCATCTAAGATCTTATCTGTATCAATATTAGATAATTGTCCAATTAATATGTTATCTGAAAGTGGAATATACATATTAGTTTTACCTGGCCAATTATAATAATGTAAATCAATCCCTATATTATTTGGATCATCGACAATAGCACCTTCGGATGTATATTTTTGGGATAAATGCTCCGTATCGCCTCTATAAACAGCGTTATACATAACAAGTAATTCCGCTAGTAAATTTGAATCTTCTAATGTATATCCATAAGTATCTATTAGATATTGTGAGAGAATTAATTTAATATTTTCAATATTATCTATTAATGCAAATGATGTAATTTCAAAAATATCACAGGAATTTATATTCTTTTCCCATTCTAATTTAGGTCTATGATACATTAAATATTTATTTGAATAATTACCTTCAGATTTTAAATCCGTAGTTATTTTAGTAGCCAAATAAGCTCCTATATTACGAATCTCTTCAACAGTGTTATAAAAAAGATAAGGACCAACATAATTTTCAAACTCAACTGAAGTCTCTTGTTCTAAAGTTATGACCTGTTTATCTACCATTAATGAATTGATTGGTATTATTACAGCCAAAAATATTATTATAGATAATACTTTTTTCAAAATAATCTCCTATTTTAATTTTTCTAATATATAATAACATTGTTTTTCTATATTCCTAGAGTATCCACCATTTAAAATTTTCTCTATTCCTAAAAAAACACTATTTAAATACTCTGCATTAGTATACATATTTATATAATACAGTGCATATAGACCATTTATTACCATTTTTTCATCGTAATAATCATCTATTCTTTTATTTATTAATTCAGACACATAACCTGATCTATCAACTGATATCTGACCCATAGCATAAAAAATGTATGAAATAATTTCAAAAGATGATTCTGCTTCTAAATCTGAAAATAAATATGGTATAAAGTTTATATCCTTACTTTTACCAATTAATCTATATGCTTCTGATCTAGTATCTTGATTTTTATTTTGGGTCGATCCAGCAACTAATAAAACTTCATAGAAGTTAGGAAATTGATCTAACAAGTCCTTTGTTCCAATAAGATCATCGATATAATTTAATGTTCTATATTGAAGTTCCCTATCACCACCTAATATAGAGTTGATATAATATTCTCTCTTGACTTCATCTCCCCATACTCTCTTTCCTGACAATGATAATGTATTACCAATTTTTTGTTTCAAACCCGATGGATAAAAACTATTATCTTGGATCTTATCTATACCTTTAAGTGTCCAGTCATCAAAAGATTTTATAAGTATACCATCAGAGTAATATAGACCAAAGTCATAATCTTTATTCTTAGTGATTACTTTCTCATTATTAAGTAATGAAACCCCATTTAAACCGTAAAGAATAAGATCTCCTGATAAATTTAACGAAGTATGAGTAAAGTCACGATTATCAATATTTATGGAATTAATCACATCACCATTATTTGAAAAAGAATCCACTGTCCCATCATTATAAATCAAGTAGAGTCCATTTTCTGAACTTTGTAAAATAGAACTCGATAAATGAACTTGATGTTCCCATGCCAATTTACCGCTAAAAGATATAGTTGTTAACTTATTTTTATTTGTAAAAGCTATAAGAGAATTATTTAATACAGATATATTTGAGGTATAGATATCTTTTATTATTATATTTTTAATACCAAATCTATCAACAAGGTATAAAATGTTATTTGATACAAAAAATATATCTGACCTATCTCCAATAACTATATTACTTTGGAATCCTAGTTCTACATCAATTGACCATCTAACTTCTCCATTTGCATGTATCGAATATAATCTATTTTCATCATTCAAAATAATTGACCCGTCAGGTGATAGAAAAAGATTTTCTAATCTACCACCAGGTTTTATTTTCCAATTAATTTTCCCAGATCGATTATTAATAGAATAAAGACGCCTATCTTCACATATTAAGATAACTTCACCACTTTTATTTTCTATAGGATTAGATATAACATTCCCAGGTAGAGCTAACTCCCACAATATTGTTTCGTTTGAAATTAGTGGAAATACTATATTAAGTATCAAAAATGTTAAAATATATTTATTCAAGATCTAGTATTCCCAACGCTTCAATATGAGTTGTATGAGGGTAGAAATCAAAACATGAAAAGGAACTAAAAGAATATCCATTATTTTTAATTTCTGATATGTCTCTAGCCATTGTTGTAGGATCACAAGAGATATAAATGATTCTTTTAACCTTAGAATTAATTAAAAAGCTTCTTACAATATTAGAAAGCCCTTCTCTAGGTGGATCTACAATTATAGTATCTATTTCATTAACTTCGTGATGCCCTTTACTAATATATGTTTCTATACTCATAGGATAAAACAGGTAATTTTTTGAACCTAAATTCTTATCTAAAAATGGCTTAACTCTTTGATCAATTTCAACTGCAATTATTTTATTTACACTTTCTGGAAGAAATGTACTAAATAAACCAACACCACAGTAAAGATCCATAACATTGCAACCTAAAATAAATTGATTAACAGTTTCAATTAATTTAGGAAGTATTGATAAATTACTCTGAAAGAAACCATTGGGATTAAAACAAACTTCCTTATTGTTAATTAAAACTGAAGCTTCTTTATCCAGCCCTCCAACAAAATATTTTTCATCATTAGCAAAAACATTAATTTTATTAACGTCTGACTTTAAAGGTTCATTTATATATGTATTTAAGGGATCAACTAATAACGGACAGCAATCAATGTTAACAATTTCATTACTTTTTCTTTTTTTGAAACCCTTACGATTATTAGAAATATGGAATTGAACCCTATTTCTATAACCCAGATCTTTACTTGTAATGAAATTAAAATCATTTAGTTCTATTTTTCCATTTCTTAGAAATATATCTTTAACCATGTTAGTTTTTAATGAAATTTGATGATCATAGCTTGTGAATTGTAAATTACACCCACCACAACTATTATAATAATCACAAAAAGGCAAAACTCTAAATTCTGAGGCTTTTACAATTTTTAAGATAGAACACCTATTAAATCCTTTTTTTTCTGTAATAATATTTATTTCTAGTATTTCTCCAGGAAGTGCACCTGTAACAAAATGTGCCTTACCATCAATAAATCCTAGGCCATCTCCACCTGCTATTACTTTTTCTATTGTTATTAACTTTTTCTTCACGGTTATATACTACAAAAGATATAAAAATATATTAATAGTAATTTTCATAATTGTAATAAATGTGTTATATTTTATATAGATATATTTATATCTTTATTTTTATCACATTTTTAAGGGTTGTTATGAAAAATAAGAAATTTTCACAAATTGATGCAAGTGTTCCCACAATTAGAAGGTTACCATCATATTTAAATGTTATTCGAAGGGCTTTAGAACAGGGATTAAAAGTAATATCTGGAACAGTAATTGCTTCAGAATTAGAGTTAGAACCAATACAAGTACGAAAAGATCTTGCTGTAACAGGAATTGTAGGAAAACCTAGGGTTGGATACGATGTAAAAGAGTTAAAGACTGCAATTGAATCGTTTCTTAATTGGGATAAAAAACATAAAGCAATTGTAATAGGAACAGGAAATTTAGGGGCAGCTTTAATTGGTTATCCAGGTTTCCGACAAAGTGGTATGGATATAATAGCATCTTTTGATATTTCTTCTGATAAGGTTGGGAGCAAAATTCTTGATGTTAAAATCCATGATATATCAACATTAACTGAAATAATTAAAGAAAATGTAGTTGATATTGCTATTTTAACTGTACCTTCAGAATTTGCTCAAAAGATTACAAACACATTAATTGATGCTGGTATAACTGCAATTTGGAACTTTACTAATGAAAAGCTAAAAGTACCAGAAAATGTCCTAGTTTTAAGAGAGGATTTATCATCAAGTTACGCAGTCTTATCTGTTTGTAAATAGATCATCAATCACTAAACCTATCCCTAAACTCTAGGGGTAGTATACCTAAAAAATCTTTAAAAGAATCTCTAAAAACATCTACAGATGGATAATCTAACTTTTCTACAATATTAAACTCTGTATTATTACTATTTAATAAAATCTCACAAGCTAAATTACACTTAATAATTGAGGTTCTATTTTTTTTTGAGATCATAACATATGGAGTAAAGAGACCATAAACAATATCATTATATATTTTATCAATAACATCGGGGACTCTATAAGATTTAGCTTTATTCATTTAAACATAATCGAATAAAATCCCCATAAACTAAAGCTCTTCACTTAGAAAGAGCACATTATTTATTCACCACAACACTTTTTATATTTTTTGCCACTACCACATGGACAGTCATCATTTCTTCCAACTTTTTTGCCAACTCTTTTAACTTGGATATTTTGGCCAGAAGCTTCTCTTCGTTGACCATTTACAGCAGCCATTTGCCCCATTGATCTATGACTAGAATTAACATTTTTAGCTTGACGCATACCTTGGGTTCTACGTTCTTTATGTATCTTTATTTTTGTTAATTTTCTTGCAACATCAACTTTAATATCATCAATTAATGATTCGAAAATAGCAAAACCCTCATTTTTATACTCAACTAATGGGTTCTTTTGAGCATAGGTTCTTAAATTAACCTCTTCTCTTAAAGCATCAAGCCTTTCTAAATGGTCTTGCCATTTATTATCTAGGGCTTTTAAATATTCATATTTCAAAAATTGACTTAAAGCTTCTTTTGATGCAATTTCTGCTTTTTCTTTAACATCCTCAAGTAAATCAGCTAAAATTTTATCTTCCAATTCTTTCCTAGGTAAATCTAATTCAGGATCTAATTCATAAAAGAAGTTTTCTTTTAACCTTAAACATAATCTAGTAAAGGCTTCTGGCTTGTTTCCTCTAGATTCTGATGTATAATCCTCTAAAAGTATTTCAACAATTTCATTAACAGTTTCAAAGACATAAGCACTTAGATCTTCATGATCTAAAACTTCATCTCTCTGGTTGTATATAAAAATTCTTTGTTTATTTAATACATCATCATAATCTAATAGATGTTTTCTTATTTCATAATTTCTTTCTTCAACTTTCTTTTGGGCTCTTTCTAAGGAATTGCTTATTAGTTTATGCTGAATAGGTTCTCCACCTTCCATTCCTAGTTTAGACATTGTATTTTTAAATCTATCTCCACCAAAAAGTCTCATTAAGTCATCATCTAAGGATACAAAGAACTGACTTCGTCCAGGATCACCCTGTCTACCTGATCGCCCTCTTAACTGATTATCAATCCTTCGTGATTCATGTCTTTCAGACCCTATAACAAATAAACCACCAAGAGATTTTACTTCTTCGTAGCCATCTCTCCATTTTTCAAGTTCATTTTCAAATGCTTCGAGATATTCTTCTGGAGTAGCTTCTGTACCAACCATTCTACGTGCTCTAAGCTCAGGATTACCTCCTAACTTAATATCAGTACCCCTACCTGCCATGTTTGTAGCAATAGTAATAGACCCTTTTGCACCAGCTTCAGCAATGATTGATGCTTCTCTACCATGATTTTTTGCATTTAAGATTTCATGTCTAATACCAATTTTTCTGAAATAAGTAGATATTTCTTCAGAGCTCTCAACAGAAACAGTTCCAATAAGAATTGGTTGACCTTTATCGTTAGCTTCTTTAACTTCAGCAGCTATAGCTTTTAATTTAAATTCTTTATTTAGATATATAACATCATCTTGGTCTAATCTAGCTATAGGTCTATTTGTTGGGATAACAACAACATCTAAGTTATATATTTTTGAAAATTCTCTAGCTTCTGTATCAGCGGTTCCAGTCATACCTGAAATTTTATCATACATTCTAAAATAGTTCTGAAATGTAATACTTGCTAAAGTTTTATTCTTTTTGGCAACTTTAATACCTTCTTTGGACTCAATCGCTTGATGTAGACCTTCAGAATAACGCCTACCATGGAGTACACGTCCTGTAAACTCATCAACAATTTGTACTAATCCATCTTGAATAACATAATCTACATCTAAATGGAACAGATGATGTGCCTTCATTGCTTGTGTAAAATAATGAATATATTCAAAGTTATCTTCATCAAATAGTGATCCATCCATAAGACCACGTTTTATTAATACTTCTTCAATTTTATTCATACCATCATTAGTGAATGAAACTCGTTTATTTTTTTCTTCTAACTTATAATCACCTATAATTTCAACAGGATTAAAAATATCTTCTTTAGGATATTCTCCTGTTTCAGTATCAAGTTCAACTTCTTTTAAAAACTGAACTAACTGATTTACAGTATCAAATTTTGATATATCTTCATCAACTGCACCAGAAATTATTAGTGGAGTCCTTGCTTCATCAATTAAAATCGAGTCAATTTCATCAATTATACAGTATACATGACTCTTTTGAGCTTTCTTTTCTGAGTCCCATTTCATGTTATCTCTTAAATAGTCAAAACCAAACTCATTATTTGTACCATATGTAATATCTTTTCCATATTCTAATTGACGAGTTTCAGGATCCATATTTGATAAAATACAACCTACTTCTAAACCAAGATAATCAAAGGCTGGTGTCATCCATTTTGCATCACGTCCAGCAAGATAATCATTTACAGTAATCATATGAACACCATTACCTTCTAATGAGTTTAAATAAGATGGTGCTACAGAAGACAACGTTTTACCCTCTCCAGTCTTCATTTCCATGATTCTACCCATGTGAAGGGCTATCCCTCCTAATAATTGTACATCATATGCACGTTCACCTAGCTTTCTTCTAGCAGCTTCTCTTGCTAAAGCAAATGCTTCAGGTAAAATATCATCTAAAGTCTCACCATTTTTAAGTCTTTCTTTAAAATCAATCGTTTTTTGGGGGAAATCATCTTCTTTTAAACTCATAGCCCAATTTTCATAGGAATTTATTTTATTAAGAATTGGTAATAATTCTTTTAAGTTTCTCTCTTTGTCAGAACCAAATATTAGGTTTATAGCTTTTTCTATCATATAATAAAATGTACCTCCTTTTTTTTATGTGGTCAAGTTGACACGATAGATAACTGTTGTGTACCTTTTTAATATGTATATAAAAAAAATTATATTAAGATTTTGTGTCATTTTTTTAATAAATTTAACTTTTATCTCATGTGATAAAGAAGTGAATACAAGTTTATTAGAAAAAGAAGATAAATTTACTCTACCAATAGGTAATATGGATAATGAATTGGATTTTTTTTCTAGGGAAGGAATCTCATTTTCATTAGAAAGTGATATATATATGTCTAATGGAATATTTCTTATCTCTAACGGTAATGGCAAAAAAATTATGAAGTTCAGTTCCTATGGAGATCTATTAAAAAAAATATCCTCAGAAGATAATTCAGAAACCCAATTTACAGATAGTATACCTTGGGAATTTAATAAACCTGGTGTTATAGCTGCGACACAAAATCACATATTCATTGAGGATACAGTAACTTATGATTCAAATAAAAGTGAAGAATATATAGATAAAACTAGAGATTTAACTTCAGATAAAAGTGATGATGAAAAACATATTTTAAATGAAAAAATAATCTCATACTTCAATTTAGATGGAGAATATATTGGCTATATTGGTCAAAATGGTATAAATGGTACTCCATTTCCCTTTATCAATAATATTTATACAAATAAAAACAATGAGCTAATTGTGATAACACAAACTACTTTTTTTTGGAGTATATACAGATTTACAGAAGATGGAGATATTATAGATAAAAATATAATAGAGTTAGATTATTTACCAAAATTGGAAAATGAATCTGATATAATCACTCAAATAAATAATATAATTCCCGATAGAGAAAAAGATAGGGTATTAGTAGAGTTAACATTCTATAGAAAAATATTTGACGATAAAACTGGGGCTACAATTTCACTGGAATCAATTAAGTCTAGAGTCTTTTATTTTGATCTACTTACTAAAAGTTACATCTCTTGGATGGACATACCTGATACTAAAAAAGATAATGAATCTTCATCTAAACATTATGTATTATTAGATATCGTAAAAGGTAAATACCTGTTTTTTATATCTCAAAGCCTAGATGGATTATCACAATTTTTAACAATAACAAATGAAAATGGGTATATAATTGGAGAGTATGATCTACAAATTGATAATACAAATATAATTTTTAGTAGTTTTTATACAACTTTTCCAGATGGTATACTAACAGGACTATTATGTACTGAATATGCCGGAGGAGTAAGTATGTGGCGTACTGACAAAATTATTTTAGAGGACTCAAAATAGATGGAATTTGATTTTTATTCAAGTAGAGAAGAACGTTTAAAATCAGCTTCAGCTGGAACAAAGCTTGCTTATGAGCAAAGAAAAAAAATTGGATTTTTTAATAAAAACCCACAACTTAGAATTTTACTAATAGATTTAGTTGTTATTTTATTGTTTGCAGTAATAGTAATTCCCTTTTTTGTTAGAATAACTAAAGATGTACGTTTTGATGATTACAAAGTAGAGAGTAAGGCCATTGTTTTTGAAGATAAAATACTAGTTTCTTTAAAAATAACCAAACTATTTAAAAAGATTAATAAAAGAATAGCGACAGATTCACTTAAAGTTGTTATTCTTAAAGAAAATATTAAAATTGATGAAGTTGATTATCTTTTGCCTTCGGAGAAAGGTAAAGATGAGTTTATAACATTTAAATTTGATGAAGATAAGAGTATTAAGTATTTACATTTGAATCTTTCTTCTGGAAAATATATAAAAGAGTATAAAGTATTGGTAGAACGCTGATACAGGAGTAAAAAAGTGGTACAAATCTATTTTCTATTGGTATTATGCAATTTAATAATGGGTATAATCTTAGCAAAAAATTTCTTAAGTGAAAAATTTGAAAGTTTTTCTGGAATTGAACAATTATTCTCTTCTGAACTTCTACAAGTAACTATTGGGTGTATTGGTTCAATTGTTGGTTTATTGGCTTTATTTTTAAGATTCGAAGGAAATATGATAATTTTAGGTGACTTTATTCCGGCTATAATTGCAATTATTTCAGGAATAACGCTTTTTATCGAATACATTTCCCAAGAGGAAGATAATGAATCTGTAATAATTTTATTCATAAAAAACATATTCTTAAAAAATAGAGTATTACTAGGATTTATTTCTATTTCAATTGCACTAGTGCATTTTATCGCACCTTCAGTTGAATTATTATAATGTATAAGTCTGTCGCGGGTATAATTAAAAAAAAGAATCAATACCTTCTAGGTAAAAGAAAACCGGGTGGTTCCATTGGTGGAAAATGGGAATTCCCTGGTGGTAAAGTAAAAAACAATGAGAGCCTCGAGGATGCTCTAAAAAGAGAGTTCCTCGAAGAATTAGGAGTAGAAATACAAGTTAATGAATTAATAATTACTCAAGAATTCAGATCAATTGACCATAACTTCCAACTCTATGCCTATAATATTGAACTTTTAAGTGATGATATACATAACAACGAACATGATGAATTCAGATGGTTTAAATTAGATGAGATAAAAAGTTTAAATGATCAATTCGCAGATTCTGACAATCTTTTATTAAAATATCTTTAATTATTACCAGTAGTTACATCTAATAGAGAAGATTCGTTCCAAAAATAAGAAAACTCACCAGTTGTATTTTCTCCAATTAATAAGTTATATATATCTGTAATAGGATTATCATATCTCGACCAATATTCCTTGTCTTCGATAAACCCAAATTCAAATCCTATTGGCGATGGATAAAATTTTCTTGACCATAAAGCATGTCTATTTCTTAATTCTTGTTCATTGTTAATTCCTTCCATACTTTGAACATATATAATATCTTCATTGAAATAGTGTTCGATATTATTTGTATTCCAGTGCTTAAGAATTAATTTATATTTGGGGTCAAAGGTTTTAATAACTTCGATCCATTTTTCAATATTACTCTTAGTAATCATATATTCATTATTAGGATCTAACCATTCTAGATCTATGCAAATACCAACAATTGATTTATGAGACTTATATTTTTCTAATATATAGCTTATAGACGAAGGAATTAAAGATTTACCAGGTTCTAAAAGCAAAAAAACATCAATTTTAGAATCATCAAAATATGAAAGATATTTTTCGTTAAAATCAAATTCACTAAAATAGATATTTTTTGATGAGGAGTCTTTACCCTCAAAGCTCATTTTGACACCATCTGGGATATAAGAACCAACAATCCAAAGAATTGAATCTTTGGATTTATTAGTAATGTTGACATTGTTTGTATATTCAACCCACTCTTTCATCGTTGGAAATGGATCTATTCCATATCTTGAACCTGTAGTACCAGAATATGTTAGATTTGACTGGCAAGATAGAGAAATAACAAATAAAAATAATAATACTAAAAATTTCATAATAATCCTAACGTAGCTCTTCAAAATCCTTAATAACTTTCAAATGTCGTAATTTGCTTTTTGCTTTTTCTTGTATTTGTCTAACTCTTTCTCTTGTTATACCCATAATATGTCCAGTCTCTTCAAGGGTTAAAGCTTCTTCTCCGCTTAAACCAAATCTAAGCTGAATAATTTTTTTCTCACGATCAGAAAGTTCATCTAATACCTGATTAATTCTTTCTTTTAATGTACTTTTATACACAGCTTCAAATGGTTCTGAAGTATTTGTATCTCTAATAAGATCAGACAACTTTGTTGCATTATCATCATCAACTGTAGAATCCAAAGAAGCAGTTTCTTGAGATAAACTTAAAATTTCCTTAACTTTTTCAGGTGAAATATTTAAATAATCACTAATTTCTTCCGGTGTTGGATCTCTTTGAAACTCTTGGGTTAAATGTTTTGTAACAAAATAACATTTTTTTATAGTATTTAACATATGAATAGGGATTCGAATAACTCGACCTTTATCTGCTATAGACTTGATAACAGCTTGCCTGATCCACCAAGTACCATAAGTAGAGAATCTACACCCTTTTGTATAATCAAACCGCTCTACGGCTTCAATCAGACCAATATTTCCTTCATTTATTAAATCAAGCAGAGAAAGACCTCTATGCTGATATTTTTTTGCAATAGAAACTACTAATCTTAAATTTGCTTGTATCATTTTTTCTTTAATTGCAGCTAATTCTTGTTCGTAAATTTTCTTTCTATCATAATGATCTTTGAAAGAGAGCTCTTCATTATCTAACATCTCATCTAACTGATTTAATTGTTTCTTTATATATTCCATTCGTTCACTTAATTCTATCTCATCATCAACACTTAATAATTTGTATTTAGATACGTTCTTTAAGTATATTGCCAAAGAATCAGGCTCGAAATTTTGTGCTACTTCACTCTTCATAGTTTTTCTTTTTGTCATAATAACCCTTTTTTATTTTTAAATTTAATAATAAATATATTATCAGTATTAACTGATTATCTTGGCGCCTTTGATAAATCATTCAAAGGTTTCCCATTTTTAAAAATTGAAAAAATAATACTCGTATTGCTTTCTTTTAACCTCCCTAACCTTTCACCAGCAAGTACCTGGATTCCCATACTAACATTAAAATCTTCTTTCGTCCCATAAAGGTAATCATAACCATTCTCACCTTCAATCAAAACAACTTTCCCAATACCTTTATATGAATCATACCATATAACTTTACCAGATGACACAGCTTGAATAAAATCTCCCGATTTGCCATCAATTTGTACACCACGTATTCTACCTGAATAATTACTGATATTACCTTCTAATGGCCAATAAGGAATTGAAGTACCAGTTATCTCAGGACTTTTAGGAATTATTATCTCTTTTTTATTAGTCCCATATTTTTTAGGTAATTTTAAAATCTGCCCCAAAGAAATATAATCATTCCTAATTAATCCATTATACTCCATAAATACTGAAAGTGGAATATTATTTTTTTGAGAGATGCTGTATAAAGTATCACCTTTCTTTACAGTATAAAATTTATCTATGAGATCAATTTGTGGAATAAATAATTCAGTACCAACAATTAATGCATTGATATCATAAATATTATTTTTTTTAATTATCTCTTTTACTGCAATATCATATTTTTTACTTAAACCATATATAGTTTCACCCTCTTTTAATGTATGAACAATATCAGAGAATATATAATTGGAAATAAATATTAAAAATATACACACAAAAACATTACGTTTCACAAAATACCCTTTAAGCCTTTTGTTTATATGTCGGTATTTTGATATATTAACTAAAGCTTGTGCAATGAAAATCAATTATAAAACAAAAAAGCAACTCAAAAGAGTTGCTTTATACCGAAGACCGGACTTGAACCGGTACAGGCCGAAGCCCGAGGGATTTTAAATCCCTTGTGTCTACCAATTTCACCACTTCGGCAGAATTATTTAAATGTTACATAAATGCCTAAAAATGGTCAATAGGCAAGAAAAAAGCAACTCAATTGAGTTGCTTATACCGAAGACCGGACTTGAACCGGTACAGGCCGAGGCCCGAGGGATTTTAAATCCCTTGTGTCTACCAATTTCACCACTTCGGCGGAACAATTGCAATATTATATAAACAGATGAATATGGTCAATAGTGTTCATAGAAATAATAAATATTTATAACCTCCACTTTTTTTTTATATTAAAATATGTTTATATTAGGAATGATTAATCAAGATTTTGACCTATTAAGTGATTCACATTTTCACATATTAGAAATGAAGAAAAAAAACATAGATGTATCACAAACTATAAAAAATTGGCACGATAAAAGTGGTAAATATTTAATTGACGTTGGAATTGATGAAAATCATCTAAATGAGAGACTTAACTATTCTAAAGAAAACTCTTATATCTTGCATACCGTTGGAATTCATCCCAATTATGCTGTTGGAGATACAGCTTTAAGAATGAAAAAAATTGAAGATCAATTAGATAATCCTAAAATTGTAGCAATTGGAGAAACAGGATTAGACTATTACCGGGAACACACTAAAAAAGAAATTCAAAAAGAATTTTTCATTCAGCATATAGAATTAGCAATAAAATGTGGAAAACCAATAATTATCCACAACAGAGATTCTTCTGATGACTTATTAAATATTCTAAAACAATATAAAGGCAAACTTTCGGGTATAATTCATTGTTTTAGTTCCACCATTGAGTTTATGGACGAATTTCTAAAATTAGGTTTTTATATTTCTTTTGCTGGAAATATAACTTATAAGAATAATTCAAATTTGTTAGAATGCATAAACAATATACCTTTAAACAAGTTGTTAATTGAAACAGATTCACCATACTTATCACCACAACCGTTAAGAGGTAAATTAAATACACAATGTAATATAGTGCATACGTATAATTTTATTGCTCAAAGTATCGGTATTAGTATTGATACGTTAAAGAGTCAGCTAGATATAAATATAAGAGAAGTTTTTAAAATAAAGGAAAGTACATGATAGGACTATATAATAAATATATATTTGATCTTCCAGTTAACCCGACAGTAGTGTCTCAAATACTTGGAATGCAAAATAATAATTTATCATCCAAAACACTAGAAGATATAATAAAAATTGATCCATGCTTAACTACTAGGTTATTAAAGGTTTCAAACTCTTCTTATTATACAAGAGTAAATGAAATAACAACTATTAAGGATTGTATTACATTACTAGGAATTAACAAGCTTAAAGCAATATGCTTATTAATTATAAATTCTGAAATTATAAATAATCAAAATGATCAATTTTATAGTGATTATTGGAGAGAATCATTAAATACAGCTTTTATAGCTCAAGCAATTGCGAATGACATGGGGAAATCCGTTATTGCTGATGATCTATTTACAGCTGGAATACTCCATAATATAGGACAAGCATTATTATATAATTTCTCAAATGATAAATACAGTTCTATATATACTAATCAACAATATAAAAGTAAATTATCTGCATTAGAAGTAGACCAATTTGGTTTAGATAATCATGAGGTAGCATCTGATTTATTAAAATCTTGGGACTTTCCTAAAGTTCATATTGAAGTTGTTGGAAAATATATGAATACTAATACACATTCGATTTTTCAAAATATTTTAGATATCGTATCTTTGTCTAAATTAATTAGTATTAAAATAACAGATTCAAAATATGATAAAGATTTAGAAAACTTATTTTTAATTTACCAATCACGTTCAAATATTAGACCTTATCAAATCGAAGAATATATTCATAACTTTGAAACTAAAACAAAAGAAAGTCATTATTATAAATTTTGTAATGAGATAATATCTAAATAAAAAAAAAGTCCTGATTATTATCAGGACCAATTTTTTTAATAAATAGAATGTTTACCAATCATCAGAGACATCATCTGCATCTCTATTTTGTTCTGCAAACAGATCTGTTACAGCTCTTAGATCATCAAAATATAGATAGTATTGACCATAAGTTTCTTCTAAATCACACTCAACTTTAAACCCAATAATTTGAATTCCCATTTTATCATTATAGTGGTAATCTCTTTGAACTATATTTGTAGGGATAGCTACTACCATCTTCTTCCAACCAGAAAAGTTTAATTGTCCCATAGTTAATTCAGCATAATTTCCAAAATGATCTTTAATAATTAATTTTAAAGTATGTCTAGTATTACGACCAACAACCCATAAAGATACAGTTTTAGTAATACCTTCTATTGGTAATGGTCTAATAGGATTAATAGTAAAATCAACCATACCACGTTTAAAGAAGTCAACACGGACACCTAGTACGTTATTATCGTCTTCGCTAATTCCAGCTTCTTCTTCACCTTCAATAGCTTCTTTTTCTGTAGGTGATCCTTTTTTATCTCTAACAGTAATAATACCGGAATCAGCACCTATTTTTGCATACCAAAATGCTGCATCTTCAAATTTAGAGATGGAAACTTCTCTTAGACTCTGCTGGGCAGATTCGATTCCAATTAAACCGGGATCTGGTTCTGAAATTCCTTCTTCAGTATAACCATGCAATGTGCAAATAAATAATGCAATTACTATAAATAATATCTTTTTACTATTCTTGATCATCGCTAGATCCTCCCCATATTTCATCAATCTTAGCTTTATTAGTTAAGTCTTCACCATCAAAATTAAATATATGAGTATCTGTTAATACTTTTAATTGATCTATATAAAGATAAAAAAGATCGACTCTTTCCTTTGGATCAGTTCTAACAACTAACTTTGTCAGCTTAAGACCTTCAAAGAAAGGTAAGTATTGTTTAGTTTGCTTAATATGAGCAGGGATTTTAACATACATATGTTTCCAGCCTATATGTTTAATTGAACCCATCTCAATAACATGAACTATTCCTTGGAAATCAACTATATGCAACTCAAGAGAATAATCATAATTAGATCCCCATAACCATAAGTCGAAATACTCTATTTTTCCAGGTAATACTAAAGGTTCAGCATTCCACTCTTCACCCTCACCCTCTCCAGGTACCATTTCAAGATAATTAAAACCTTTTCTTGTAAAGCTTCCTAATACAGCGAGACTATTTAAATCTGCAGCATTCTCAGGGTTTTTACCAAACAGATCCTCAGGAAATGCATTAGCAAATGCTTTTTTAGGGTATCCCTCTGTTGAAAATTTGCTACCTCTAACTTTCCATATAACTGGATTTCCTGTACCTTGATTATTAGTTAAACCTTCACCATCGAATGTTTCAACTACAATTGCTTCTTTAGTTATTAAGCTATCAGCAAAGACTGTTATAGGCATAATTATAAATAATACCAATAAACACAGACCTTTTTGTCTCATCTAGAACTCCTTACTTAGTAAATACACGTTTATTCCTTGAAATTATATTTCGTTAGGAATCTATTGTCAAACATAATCTCATTTTATTTATCGTCTTATATGAGCTAAAAATAAATAACTTTTTTATTAAAATCTATTATTTCCAATTATTTTGCATTATTTTTTTTAAGATTTCAATATTTTCTATGACATGTTAGAGCTTAAATAAATTATTATATTGTATCAAAAAATATTTTATACATTGTTTAATTTAAAAATGAGCTTCTAAATTATAACTGACATAGTCAACTTGACTTGTTATATATTTAGAAATCTCTTTCGAGACATCTAATTCAAAACTAAATATTATATTAGAATTAATTCGATAGAGATCCCCAGCGTCAGCAAGAACAATTTTACCATCTTGTATTTTCTCATAAGTATAAAACCCTAATTCCGAACTATCTATTATCCATAATTCTGTTTCTGAATTATTTGAAATAAAATTATCAATTACTTTTTTATTAGTCTGCTCAGTAATTATTAAAAAAATTAGATTTTTTTCTATTAATTGTTTTTTTAGATAATCGATATCTTTATTACTGTATTTTGAACTGTTTTCTATAATAACAGAAATTCTGTCATAATTATTTATTTGAGATACGAGTTCCTGATAAGACCTATTTTTGTTTACAAATATTTTTATATGAGATTTTCCTATATTCTGTTTATCAGCTTCAAGGACATGAACAATGCCTTTAAATTGTTCCCACTTTTTTTTATAGAAAGCATATATTAGAGGAGACACAATCACTTCATCATAATTAAAAAGAACTTCAAAATTTTCATCTGTAAGTTTTATTCTGTTAAAGAGCCAACCCTCTTCAATATCAATCTCTAAGTTGAGATGATAGTATTCATCAAAAATCACCGCTTTATTAACACTATTGGTACACGATAAGAGCAAAAACACAAAAACTAGATAAAAAAACTTCATGTTATGAACAGCTTGTTTTTTATATTCAAAATATTTAATTTAATCATTAACATAAATACTAAAATTATAATAAAAACGAATATTGAAATAAATACAGACAAAAGTGTTAATGTGTTTATTATCAATATAATGAATGGAATTAAAATAATATAAATTATCTTATAGATCTTATTATTTTTTTTAAATTCGACATTATCCAATTTAGAAAATACATAGAATAGCAACATATAATATAATGGCATAATCAATAAATTGAAACTGCTTGTTACTCTGATATCTAATAGCAATGAAAACAATAAGTTCCAATACAAGAAACCACAGACAAAAGATTTAGGAATATTCTTAAATATTCTTTTACTTAAATGTGCATAAGTATAAAACCCAAACAGAAAAATCAATGGCACGATTATTATAAATATAAATTTAATTGTTATATTTATTAAAGAATCTGAGTCAAAAAGTAAGAATGTACTAAAAGCCCATGTTATTATCGATACAATTGATGATATAATACAACCATTAAAAAAGATAACAAGTTCCTTATAACTATTTTTATTAGTTATTAACAGATATAAACATGGTAAACTGACAATAGAAAATAATAACATAAAAAAAACATAGCATTTTATTATTTTTTATACAAGTTTTAATAAATTATCATTTAATAAAGTCATTAGTTTGACTATATTTTAATGAAGTGATATATTTTGCTGGTTAAATTAAAACATTAGTTACATTTAGCTAATAATTGAGTTGATTACCAAAGGAGATGATTTGGCACAAAAAGAGTTAAGAATCAATGAGAACATAAGAGTTCGGGAAGTGCGTTTAGTTGATCATGAAGGAGAGCAACGTGGTATAGTTTTAACTTCAGAAGCTCTATCGATTGCACAAGAAAATGGGTTAGACCTTGTAGAGGTTGCACCACAAGCAAATCCACCTGCGTGTAAAATCTTAAATTATGGTAAATATAAGTTTGATTTAGAAAAAAGAAAAAGAGAAGCAAAAAAGAATCAGAAGGTTGTAAAGCTAAAAGAAGTTAGAATGCAACCAAAAATAGAAAAACATGATTTAGATTTTAAAACAAAACATGTAAGAACTTTCCTAGAAGAAGGTAACAAAGTAAAAGTTACTATTAGATTTAGGGGAAGAGAACTAGCACATACAGAGCTTGGAAAAGTTGTGTTAGATAAAGTACTTGTATTACTTGAAGAGTGTTATATCTTAGATAAAAGAGCGGCGATGGAAGGCCGAACTATGTCAATGATATTAAGTCCTAAAGTAAAAAAATAAAATACAAAGGATGTATCAAAAATGCCTAAAATGAAAACAAGAAAAAGCGCGGCGAAAAGATACAAAATGACAGGAACTGGGAAAGTAAAATATAAATCTCAGGGAACTCGTCATATTCTAACGAAAAAATCCGCGAAAAGAAAAAGAAAGCTTCGACATTGTGTTGTTGTAAGTGATTGTGAAGTACCAAGAATTAAAAGACTTTTACCTTACGGGTAAAATTAGGAGACAAGAATGCCAAGAGCAGTTGATGGAACTAGACGAAAAGATCGAAGAAAAAAAGTTCTTAAGTTAGCAAAAGGTTACTGGGGACGAAGAAAAAATTGTGTTAGAACAGCTAAAGATGCTGTTGCTAAAGCAGGAAAGTACGCCTACAGAGACCGAAAAGTAAGAAAGAGAGAGTTTAGAAGACTTTGGATTACTAGAATTTCTGCAGCAGTTAGAGCTGAAGGTATGAATTATTCCAGATTCATCAACGGACTAAAAAAAGCTGAAATTGCTTTAGACCGAAAAGTATTATCTAACCTAGCAATTGAAGATCCAAAAGCATTTAGTGCAATTGTTGTTGCATCTAAAAAAGCTATAGGAGCATAATAAATGATAACTCTTGAACAGGTACAAAAACTTGATGCAAAGATTAAACAAGCTGTTAGTTTAATTAGTACTTTAAGAGAGGAAAACGCTCAATTGCGATCCACTCTTTCTGATTATGAAAACAAGATTACTGATCTTGAAAGTATTGTTTTATCCTTAGAGGATGGACAGACTAAAATTGAATTAGGTCTTATGGACGCTATTTCTAAATTAGATGATCTTGATATTGTGGAACAAAATAAAGAAAAAGAGGAAACTTCAGTAAGGCTTTCCCCTAGCGAAGAAACTGAAATCGTTGTAGAAGAAAATAATCAAAAAGACGATCATTCTGAGCAGGCTGAGAACAGTACTGAAGACTCTTTGACTTTAGAGTTAGAAGATGAAACAGACGAAGTAAATACTGAATCTGACGATGTTATATTAGATGATACCGTTACTCTTGCAGTTGAAGAATCTATTGCAGTTGAAGAATCTATTGCAGTTGAAGAATCTATTGCAGTTGAAGAATCTATTGCAGTTGAAGAATCTATTGTAGTTGAGGAATCTATTGTAGTTGAGGAATCTATTGCAGTTGAAGAATCTATTGCAGTTGAAGAATCTATTGCAGTTGAAGAATCTATTGCAGTTGAAGAATCTATTGCAGTTGAAGAATCAATTGTAGTTGAGGAATCGATTGCAATTGAAGAATCAATTGTAGTTGAGGATGTTGATAATAACGAAGACGATATATTAGAAACTGAAACACAGATTGTAGATGAAATTGAGACAGCTATAGATGAAAACAATCAAGCTACAACAGAGGATATTATTGAAAGTGAATTAACAGATGAGACATCTTCTGATGCAGCACCTATTGATGAAACAAAAAAATCTGATGATAAACCAAAGAAAAAAAACAGTAATTATACTATTCCAATGTTAGAAATCTTCTAATGAATGATGATCTGTTCCAAATAAATATATTAGATACTCAAATAACTTTTAAATCAAAAGAGAGTAGAGAATATATGGAACAGATCATTGAAATTTTAGAAAAAAAAACAAATGACACCAAAAAAAAACTCAATATTAAAGATCCTATAAAATGTTCTCTATTAACATCTTTGTTTTTAATAGATGATATAATGAAATCCAAAAATAGTTCATCAATTTTATTAGAAAATCACATCGAAAGACTTGTACAAAACCTAAATGAAGCATTAGAATAATAACTGCCTGGGATGTTCGTTTGTACAGTAATATTCTCTTTCTACAAAACTAATCTAAGGGATTCCTACTCTTTATTACTGAATTGTTAACTATTTATAGTGAAACAGGATGTGTATATAGGAAGCCCACTTGAACAAAAGAGTTCAAGAGAATAAATTGCTGGACGGCATTTTGGGTAAATTATATTAAAAGAGATAGAAAAATATGGGTCTTTTGACAAAGCAAGACATTGACGATTTTTATGATAAATATAGAAGTGACGAAGTAATAATTACAAAAAAAATATCTCAGCTTTTTGGCTTTCAACCAAAACATATTTATTTTAAATTTAAAGATATACAGAGACCTTGTATCGTTTACTCTTCTTCAATGACACAAGCAAAGGTAATTGCTAATTTACCAAAAGATATATTACAGAAAGTAAAAAATGAAAACATTATAAATCTAAGATATGCAATAAATAATGAAGATAAAAAAAATGATTCACTGTTCTTCTTTATTAAATGTAAAATTTCTGAGATAACTGACTATAAACCAGAACAAAATCTTTATATTTTACAATTCAAGTATACATCAAAGCCTCCTGAGCCTTTAATCATAATTTTAGGAAGACTTTTAGAAGCAAAAAGAAACTCAAAAAAACGTGCTGATGAAAGAATTATTATCGATAAAAATAATATTTCAAAACTTGGTTTAAATACTTCAGCTGTTCAAATAATGATAGATAATATTCCGAGACAAGGAATGATTAGGGATTTATCTTTTAATGGAATGAAATTCTTACTAGCTGGAAATGCTAAATTTCTTAATAATAAGGCCATAAAAGTTGAATTACATCATAAAGATTTTGGTAGAATAATATTACTTGGAAAGAGTATTAGATCAGAAGCACTTGCAAATAGAAAAGATATTGTAGCTATGGCAGTTCAATTTGATATAAACCAGATTCAATTAGAATATCACTTAATGATAAATGAATTTCTTAAGTCCCAAAAAGTGGTTAATAAGATTAAAAGTAACATTAAGTTAAATCAGCAAGAGCAAGTACCAAATAATTAACAAATATTTACAGGAGAATATATATGAACTCAAACAATAATCCATTAAAAGATATCTATTATATTAATATACCAGAAGATTTTGCAGATACTATCGGATCTTTTAAACTTGATAAGAAAATAAAACTTCCAATTGAAACCCAAGGAATTGAGTCCTGGGATTCTAGTACTTTAACCTGGGAAATAATTATTTCGGCTATGCTAAAACTTTTAGCTTACAGTTCTGACAATAGCAGTAATAATGATTATTATAGAGAGTTTATCAAAGCTGTTAGACCTGGGATAATACAAGAATTAACAGATTCAGCTATTGTTAAATCACAAAATAAAGACTTTAACTTATCAGAAGAAATTTTTCTTGCACTAAAGGGCTTAGAACCTGGTGATGATAGAGTTTTGTTAAATCTAGCTGTATTTTATGAAGAAAAGTCTGATTGGCACATATCCAATGGTGAGGCGATATTACAATCTGAGACATTAGAAGAAGCAAAGCAATTATACATACAGTTACTATCCAAAGATTCTATACTAACAGATACATATTTTAATGCGGGATATTTTTTTATCAAGATTAGAAACTTTGATAAAGCAGAATCTTGTTTTGATGCTTTTATAGAATATAGTGAAGATGATGAAAAAATTAATAAAGCAAAAGAAGTTTTAAATAACTATACAAATATTTTAAGTAATGAAGATATATTTAATAAAGCCTATAATGCTATTTTAGATGAGAATGAAAATATAGCTATAGAAATAATGAATGAGTACCTAGAACAAAATGAATCAATTTGGAATGCTCTTTTTCTATTAGGATGGGCATATCGTAGATTATCAAAGTTTCAAGATGCCATTACGTCACTTGAGAAAGCTTCAGAATTAAATAATAAAGATTTAGATATTCAAAATGAATTAGCTATCTGTTATATGGAAGTTGGTAATTTCGAAAAAAGTCAAAAGTCTTTAGAAAAAGCACTTATGATTGCACCTGAAGATGTAAAAATAATATCAAATCTTGGTATTATTCAGATGAAAATGGGTAATAATGAGATGGCTATTAAATATTTTGAAACAGTTTTACTTTTTGAACCAGAAGATTCTATTGCAAAACTCTATTTAGAAAAACTAATTTAATTTTTTTTACTAAAGCCTTAAAGTTTATACCTACTCAACTCCGATATATTTAACATGAGAAGTATTTCTCAATTTTGGAACAAGGATGTTCCATAAAAAATTTATCGATCATTCATGGAGGAATGTAGTATGGTTATTAATCACAATATGAGCGCAATGAACTCTTTAAGAGTTGGTGGAACAAAGACTTCTGGTATTCAGAACAGTATGGCTAAGTTATCTTCTGGACTAAGAATCAACAAAGCAGCAGATGATGCTTCTGGTTTAGCGGTTTCAGAAAAGATGAGAAGTCAGATAAGAGGTTTAAATCAAGCATCTAGAAATGCTTCTGATGGTATATCTTTTATTCAAGCAACTGAAGGACACTTAGAGTCTACAACTAACATCTTACAGAGACTAAGAGAGTTATCTGTTCAATCTTCAAATGGTATTTATACTGCAGAAGATAGAATGCAAATTCAAGTAGAGGTTTCTCAACTTGTTGATGAAATTGACAGAATTGCTTCGCAAGCTCAATTTAATGGTATGAATATGCTAACAGGTAGATTTGCAGAAGAAACAGGTGAAAATACTGTGACAGGTTCTATGTGGATACACGTAGGAGCTAACATGGATCAAAGAGAAAGAATGCACATTGGAACAATGACTGCAGCATCTTTAGGTGTAAGACAATTAGGTACTGATGATATCATGAGCATTGAAACTGCTGATGATGCCAACAAAAATATCGGTGTACTAGACGAAGCTCTTAAGAAAGTTAATAAACAAAGAGCAGACTTAGGTGCATACCAAAACAGACTAGAAACAGCTGTTAAAGGTATTGATATTGGTGCTGAAAACTTACAAGCAGCGGAGTCTAGAATTAGAGACGTTGACATGGCTAAAGAAGTTGTTGAGCTTACTAAGGATCAGATTCTTAGTCAGGCAAGTAATGCTATGCTTGCACAAGCTAAATCTGCACCACAACAAGTGTTGCAGCTTCTTCAATAACGTATTATACTCTATGATGATACTAGTATTAATAGTACTAGTATCATTATTTGATCTTTGACATACGACCCCGTTTATTACAACAAGCATTAGGATGTTTACCATATGTGGTAAAGATCTTAGTGACACAGGAGATTACACGGAGCAGAAAGACGCTTTTTTTTTCTGAATCCTCCTTGTTGTGCACTATGATTAAATGATGTAGGCAAAGGATGCCTATTAATTAGTATCATGGAGGGGAATAATGATAATTAATCACAACATGGCTGCTGTTAATTCAAACAGACAGTTAGGACTAGCTAAGAATGCTTCAAACAATTCAATGGAAAAGCTTTCTTCTGGGATGAGAATAAATAAGGCAGCTGATGACGCATCTGGTTTAGCAGTTTCTGAAAAAATGAGAAGCCAAATCAAAGGTTTAAATCAAGCTGAAAGAAATATTCAAAACGGTGTTTCCTTTATTCAGGCTACAGAAGGATTCCTAAACGAAACAACTGACATACTTCAAAGAGTACGTGAGCTTTCTGTTCAATCATCAAATGGAATCTATAGCGATGAAGATAGAGCTATGATTCAAGTAGAGGTTTCTCAACTTGTTGATGAAGTGAATAGAATTGCTTCCCATGCACAATTTAACGGTATGAATATGTTAACTGGGAGATTTTCAGAAGAAGGTGGAAACGCTCTTTCTATTCAAGTTGGTGCCAATATGGACCAAAGTGAAACGATTGCAGTAAGAAACATGACTGCTAGTGCATTAGGATTAACTAATGAGCAAGAAGCAGGCGGTTCTCTTTCATTGGCTAGTACTGATGAAGCAAACAAAGCTATAGGTATTTTAGACGATGCTATGAAACAAGTGAATGCTCAAAGAGCAAATCTTGGTGCTTATCAAAACAGATTTGAAACTGCAGCTAAAGGCATAGCAATTGCATCGGAAAATATGCAAGCAGCAGAATCTAGAATAAGAGATACTGACATGGCAACAGAAGTTGTAAGCTTAACAAGAGATAAGATTTTATCTCAAGCAAGTACTGCAATGCTTGGACAGGCAAATGTTCAAACACAATCAGTACTTTCTTTATTAAACTAAATACTCCGTATTTTAAGAGATAACCGGACGTTATCTTTTATTTCAGGATTCAGGGGGAGACGCGTCCTTCCCCTTAATTCGCTATCCTAAAAGGAGGTTCTTATGACAACTATTACAGAAAGTGTTGTAAGGCAAGAACTTAGGGAGAGTAGAGTATCTCTACAACAAAAACAAAATGCAGCAAAAGTTCAACCTGAAAAAGTAAAAAGAGAAGAGACACTTACACTTCCTGAAATCAAAATTCATCTTAACGATATTTTAAAAGAGACACAGATAAAATATACTATTGATGAAAATGATAATGGTTTTATCATTAAAGTGATGGATAAAAAGACCGATAAACTCATTAAAGAGATTCCATCCCATGAAATACAAGTTTTAAGAGAACATTTTAGAACACATATGGGAGTTCTTTTTGATGAACTGATATAACGGTTAAAGGTGGTTTTTATTGTCTGATATTGCGATTCCTGGTTTTAGTAACGATAGTAATTCAGCGAAACAAGTCGAAAACTTAATGAAGGCCAAACGTATTCCTCTTGAAAAAATGGAAATAAAACAAGAGGAATTTACTAATTTAAAAGGTATTTGGCAGGATTTAAATGTCACTCTTTCAAAACTTTCTGATTCAGCTAATAAGTTGTATGGTTTTGAAAATCCTTTCAGTGAAAAAACTGTTAATAGTTCAAATGATACAATTCTAACAGCTGAAAGTGAAAGAAATGCAATCGATGAAAACATGAGTTTTATCGTTGATAAAATTGCAACTTCAGATAAATTTGTATCAAAACAAATCAATAATGATACTTCTATACCAAGAGGAAATTATACTTTTTCAATTGGGGACAATGATACTGTTTTTAAATACAGAGGTGGTAAACTCGAAGATTTTGTCACTAAAATAAATAAAAAAAATCCAGATGAAATACGAGCCTCATTAATAAAAAATAGTAAAGAAACTCAAGTCTTACTTATAGAAAGTTTAGTGACAGGTGAAGATAACTCTTTAATATTTAAAGAAGATTCCATTAAACTTGGAATTGATCTTGGTATAATTAAAAAAAATAATATAGAAAATAACCAGATAAAAGTAGATGACATTATTTCATCGAAAGGTGCTGTAAAAAAAACTGAACTAGATCTTAAATTACCTCCCGCTACAAAAGCAAGTTTTAGAGTAAACTCAGAAATAAATGATAGTGATATAATAGAAATTACTGTTGAACTTTTATATACACCTAATGTTGAGGATGAAAACAAGTTAATAGATGATATAAATGTTGCAAGTATATCCTTAGATAATATTACAATAGATGGAGCTGCTGGTGGTGGTTTAGAAAGATTTAATACACCAGAAGAGAGTAACTTACCCCCTGTATTAGATATGAACATTGTTTCAATAACAGATGAAGATTTTATTATTGATCTTGATGCAATTGTAAATATTGATAACAAAAAACAGATAGTATCTTTTTTAGGTAGTGACATAAAAAATCTTAAAAGTATAAACATAGTAAATAACAATAGTGAAAAAACTCTTCTAGTACACTCAGTTTTACAAAAAAAAGGTGCTGGAGATGGTGATTATATTCCTGTAAAACCAATTACAGTTGCTAATAATGCTTCAATATCAATGAATGGAATGAAAATTGAGAGAGAAAGCAATACCATTGATGATTTAATTGATGGAACAACATTATACTTACATAGTTCTGATCCAGATGAAGAAGTTAATTTAAAAATAGATTTTAATACTGAACTTGCTAGAGATCAAATTTTAGATTTTATGTATAATTATAATGAATCAATTCAAAAAATACTATTATTAACTAACGATGATAAAGCTATATTATCTGAAATTGAATTCACTACCGATTCTGACAAAGAAAAAGCCGAAGAGATTCAAGGGTTGCTAAAAGGTGATAGAACATTAAATAGTATAAAACAAAATTTATTGCGAAGTGTAACTAACGTCTACCCTTCTGATACTGAAAATGGCTATAAGCTCCTAAAGTCCATTGGTATATCAACAAATGCTTCAGGGACATCAGGTGTTAGTGCTTCCCAGCTTAGGGGCTATATTGAGGCAAATGTTGAAGAATTAGAGGCAGCACTTAATAATAATATTGAATCAGTTAGAAAACTATTTGGAAACGATACAAATAGTGATTTTATAATAGATACAGGTGTTGCTAAAGTTGTTGATGATCTAATTAAACCATATACTAGATCTGGTGGTACAATTGCTTCAAGAATAACAACTATAGATGGACAGATTAAAAGAAGTGAAAAAAACATTACAGATTATAAAGATGATTTAATTTCATATGAGCAGACAATACGACAAAAATATGGAAAAATGGATGCAACTATGAGTAGTTTAAACAGTAGTATGCAAGCCATAGAAAACTTAACAAATACTGGGGATAATTAATATGACTATAACTATCGACAAAAAGAGAATTGATTTTTCGCTTGATAATGAAAAAAAATTAAATGAAGTTATTGAAAGTTTAAATACATGGCTAAGTGAAAGTCAGCTTATAATTGAAAAGCTGTATATAAACAATGAAGATTATTCATTAAAAGACTTGGAGATATCCTTAGACGATATAAATGTTATCGATATAGAAACGTTAAGTTTTAAAGATCTTAATATTCATAATATATCATGGGTTAAATACTTCTTTGAACGTTTAATCAAAGCAATAACTACCTGGGATTCTGTAATACTGAAACAAGTAAAAACAGAAATACCATTTATGATAACTCACATACCTACCCTATTATCATTAGATAATATAAAACCAGAAAATATTCATTCAAAAAATATAACTGAGATCTTAGAAAAATATAACTATTTTAATTGTAAAGAAGAAATCGTAGATAAAGAATATGTGATACAATATTTTAAGAATATAATAGTTTTATTAAATGAAAGATTAAATGAGTATAATAATGCTAAAGAAGAATTAATTACAAGTATTGATGTTCTTGTTTCATTTAAAGAAGAATTAGAGTCTGTAGCTACATATCTACAATCCGGTAAAGAGGATAAAGCTGCTATAATTATGACTAAATTTACAAATATATTTCATAAAATTCTAAGATTATTGAATTTTAATCTTAAAAATAATGAAATAGTAAATGATAATAATTTAAATGAATTTACAGAAGGACTTGATGAGATATTAATTGAATTATTAGAAGGCTACGAAAGTCAAGATATTGTACTTATTGGTGATATATTAGAGTATGAGTTATCACCTAGAATTGAAACTTTAAAAAAAATATTTAGCTAGGGGTTAACATTGATTTATCTAATACCATTATTACAATCAAAATTAAGATTTTCTGGAAACTTACTAGGTAGCAAACAGAAAACAGATCCGAAAGTAATGTTGATTACACTAGGATGCGTAATTTTATTTTTTCTTATACTAATTATTATGAATAGGGTTGCCGGTAGTAACGGTGCTTTAAAACAACATAAACGGGTATTTAAGAAAAAAGCTAAAGAACTTAACTTAAGTAAAAACCAGATAAAACTTTTAGTAACTCTTTTAAAAGTTTCAGATATAAGAAAACCTTTAATGATATTAACACATCCTGCCAATTTAAATACTCTACTTAGAAAAGCGATTAGAGATGTAAAAAAAGAATCAATTTCACCAATTCAAAAACAAAGTAAGATAATTGCTATGTATAGAATTAAACATCATTTAGATAAGTATCATAAAAGTTCACAAGTACATAGCACACATGAATTAAAACAAGATGCTAGAATTGTCATTGAAAGAACTGATAAAAAATCTTATACAACTTCTGTACTTGGTAATTATGAAAACTTTTTCTGTATAAAAGTTCCAACAGATTCAATTGGTAATCAGATAAAATGGAAAAAAGGCTCTGGGGTAAAAATTGTTGCATTTGATGCAAATGATAAAGAGTCCCATTTTGTATCTAAAACTTTAGGGATTAAAAATGTTGGTAGATATAATACATTAATAATTGCACATACAATTAGAACTACTCAAAATGTTGCTCGGGGATTACAAAGAGTAGATGTATCATTATCGACATATGTCTATCCAGTAGAAAAAATCATAGATAGAGCTAATAAACGTTATCTATTTAAAGCAAATAGAAATGGTGGCCGAGTTGGTAAAGTTTTAGATATTTCGAGTGGTGGTTGTGCATTAACAATGAAGGTACCTTTTTTAGAGAATAGTATTGTTGAATTAGACTTTGACCTTGATGGAAGTAGTAGTATAAAATTACAAGGTAAAATACTTAAAGTTCGAATAGCTAAAGGAAAAAAAATAACCCATATAAAGTTTACAAGAGCCAGCGCTAAAAACTTAAATATGATAAATAACTTTATTTATTCTCTAGGATAAATTATAATAAGTTAAAGGATTGGAAATGAAAGCCATTAAAATTATAGATATAGTAAGAAAAGATGTTCCTCTTTATTATAGAAATAAATATACAGCAATTGCAGAATTAGAATTACAGCAAAACAGTGTTAATAAGATTAAAATAGAGTTCGCAATTGAAGTAACTCCTATATCTGGTAAAGAATATAGTATAGAAGAGTTTGAAAATATAGAATATCCTACACTTCCAATCAAAAAAGTTCTTATAGAAATGATAAAAGACTATGATAGAGAAGGACTTCTACCCTAAAGATGATTAAATATTCAAAATCTCCTGATGAATCTCTCAATTTTGGAAAAGAAATTGGGTTATTATTAAAACCTGGTAATATAGTTGCTCTTAACGGTAAATTAGGTTCTGGAAAGACAGTATTAGCTAAAGGTATAGCTCTTGCTCTAGACATCATTGAAGATGTAACTAGCCCTACATATAATATTGTATGCGAATACAATGGTAACATTCCTTTATATCACATGGACTTATATCGTATCTCTGATTATGATGAATTTGAGATGCTTGGTGTTGATCATCTAGTTTATGGAAATGGAATAACACTTATAGAATGGAGTGAGCGTATTATTGAAGAGCTTCCCCAAGATATTATAACTATTGATATTGAGATCTGTATTGATGATTCTAGAAAAATACAAATTAGAGGTATATAACGTATGAAAAATATATTAGCAGTAGATACATCTACAAAAGTTCTTTCTGTTACATTAAAATGTAATAATTCGATAATTAATAGTATTATTGATGAAGGTTTTACACATTCTGAAAAACTTATTCCAATTATTGATACATTACTAAACAGAGCTAAAATTAAAATGGATGATATAGATTTATTGGTTTGCACTAAAGGGCCCGGTTCATTTACAGGTCTTCGGATAGGAATGTCAACTTTAAAAGGAATCTCACTTGGTCTTAATATTCCTCTTGTTTCTGTACCTACTCTCGACCCTTATGGGTATATATTTTTAGATGAGACATCAATAGTGTTACCAGTTATAGATGCTAGAAAAAAATGTTATTATACGTCCTTGTATAAAAAAGGTAATAAATTAACTAGAGATTTAGATGTAAATTTAGCTGATTTACTTCAATTGATAAAAGATGAGACAGAAATTATATTAACCGGCCCAGATTCGGATCTAATCTATAATAATTTAAATGGTGATATAAGATTTATATTAAAAAGATATTCAGATGAACAATATGGAAAAGCGCTAATAGAACTAGGTCATAAGAAGTTTAATACAGTAGGCCCAGATGAACAGGATCAAGGACCTACATATATAAGAAAAAGTGATGCAGAAATCTTATTTAATAATAAAAACTCTTTACTTTAGGTCTGAAGTGAAAAAGAATTTAATCTTTGGATGTTCTTCAAGAATACGATCTAACATCCATTTTGATTGAGCTAGAAATATATATTGTCCTCTTACATCAATAGCCATCTTACTATCATAATATGACATAAAATGATCTAATGCATCTTTACTTTCACTATCTATCCAGCATGCTGTTGTAAAATCAACGGGTTCAAACTTACACGATGCTTTATACTCTTCTTCCATTCTTGCTTTAATAACTTCTAATTGTAGAGCTCCTACAACACCAACGAGTTTTTGCTTTGTTGAAAGTTTAGTAAAAGTTTGAACTACACCTTCCTCACCTAGTTGATTTAGACCCTTCTTAAATTGTTTGTCTTTTAGTGGGTCTGTATTAATTACAGCTCTAAATATTTGTGGAGCAAAACTTGGAATTCCTATAAAAGTAAATTTTTCACCAGTAGTAAGTGTATCCCCTATTTTTAGTGTTCCTGTATCATGTAGACCTATGATATCACCTGGGTAAGCTTTATCAATAATATTTCGATCTTGAGCCATAAAAGCTGTTGGATTAGCACTTTTATAGTTTTTACCTGTTCTAACCAAACTATACTGTTTGTTTTTTTCAAAAATTCCACTACAAATCCTTAAGAATGCAATTCTATCTCTATGGCGAGGATCTAAGTTTGCATGAATTTTAAAAATTACACCAGAAAAGTTATTTTCATTAGCTTCTACAATTCGTAAATCAGTTTCTCGAAATGTTGGAGAAGGGGCTATATCCACAAAACAATCTAATAATTCTCTAACCCCAAAGTTATTAATTGCACTACCAAAAAATAGAGGTGTTATTTTTCCTTCAAGGTAAGAATCCATATCAAACTTAGGATATATTTCGCTTATAAGTTCAACATCTTCTCGTAATTTTAGTGCAGATGAACCAACTAAATCATCTAACTTCGGATCATTTATATCTGAAAACTGAGTACTTTCTGAATCCTGAATACCGTTTGGATCAAATAGTACTAATTTATTTTCGTATAGACTATAAACACCTTTAAAATTACGACCTTGACCAACTGGCCAACTCATTGGACATACATTTATCTTTAGCTCAGACTCAACCTCATCTAATAACTCGATAGGTTCCTTACCTTCTCTATCCATCTTATTTAAAAATGTGATAATTGGGGTATCTCTCATTGCACAAATTTCACAGAGCTTTCTAGTTCTCTCTTCCACCCCTTTTACGGAGTCTATAACCATTAAAGCACTATCTACAGCTGTTAATGTTCGATAAGTATCTTCTGAGAAATCAGCATGACCTGGTGTGTCTAATAAGTTAATTCTTCGGCCTCTATAATCGAAGCCCATTACTGAGGTAGATATAGATATTCCACGCTCTTGCTCCATTTTCATGAAGTCAGAAACAGTACCTCTATTATTTTTATTTGACTTTACTGCACCTGCTGCGTGAATAGCACCACCAAAAAGTAATAACTTTTCAGTTATGGTTGTTTTACCAGCATCCGGGTGACTAATAATAGCAAATGTTAGTCTTTTTTTTATTTCATCTTCTAGTTGTGACATAGTCGGAGTATATTATATTATACCTGTTTCAACAATAGTATCTATCTTCTTCATTTCTTCAAAAACAGACCATAATAGCGACGTAAATTTATATGCATCTTTCTGTTTAAAAAGGCCAATTACACAATTATCAATAGCTATTGTTGTAGATTTAGGGTTCGTTTTATGATAAACATTTATTTCATCCTTTTTTAGAATTCTGATCTGTTTATCATTCTCTAATATTTCAACAGAACCATTTTCTATAAAGTAATAATCATACTCACCAAGATTGATTGTTTCTCCCTTCTTAACTTTTACATTATTTATTTTTTTAGAAAAATCCAATAACTTTTTAAATGAAAATCCATAACTAAAAAATCTACTGCTACGTAGAAAGAAAAAATCTTTTGTAAGTTTCATATCTTTTATATGATTGTAAAAACTTTTTGGTTTAATTTTAATAATTTGACAATAATTGGTCGCGATGAAATCTACATTAGATTTTTTTTCATTATTGAAAGTATATAAAAAATCACCTTTAATATATTTTCTTTTATATCCATCTAAATTAGTAGCTTCAACTAGCCCAGATAATACAAGGAAAATTTCACTTATTTTTTGACCTTTATGAGATATGATATCTCCAGGCGTATAAATAACTATTTCAGTGCAAGCAAATTCTTCTCTAGCCTTTAAACATCCTAAATCTGTTAAAATCTCCTCTGCATGTATTAATGGATAATTTTTACTTGATGAAATAAGGACTTCAGTATGACCAAAATCTGTTGGTGGATAAAAATTGGAACTTACACTAGTATCTATGTCATGATTTAGGTGGCTTAGTATAATCTTTGTGGATAAATCATCTTTAAAATCATTAGAATTCCCGTGAACGACACCACCACCAGCATCAATTCTTTTTAAATCACATTTTTCCAAATAACCATTAAACCAATCATAAGCCCAATCTCTAGTTATAATCCCACTTTTATCATTATCAAGCATATATTCTAAATCATTTTTTGAAATAATATCTGTAATATGACCATATGTCTTCCATTCACCATCGGTATTTTTGGTTCTAAAGTAGAATACATTGGTCTCAATTGTGTGAAAAGAGTATTTAGGTTTTACTTCCATTTCGCCAATATTTGTCCATATACTCTCTTTTAATTCTATAAAATCAATATATTTTTTTAGTTCATCTAATTCAATATCAATTAGAGCTAAAAATTTCTTCTGAACAGATGCAATGACAATACCCGATGAAAAGAATTTAATTTTATTTTCAACATTTAATAATGATAGGATTCCAGCAAAATGATCATCATGTGAATGAGTCACAAAAACACCTTCGATTTCAGATGGAGCAATACCTAAATGATTAATTAAATCTAAAGAACCGGGGCCAGAATCAACTAGATATCTCTTTCCTCTCACATTTATTAAAGATCCCATACATGGAACTTCTGAATTCCAACCATTCCCATCACCTATTGTAGTGATACTAAAGTCTTCATGTTTAACAAATTTATAATCTAAATTATATGGTAGCCCAACACCTTTCGCTGTAGGATCTAGATTTATATCTATAATTATACTTTCATCTTTATAAGTAAATTCGAAAATATTTAAACCTTTTCTCTCCAGATATAAGTCTTCCTTTATATGAGTTTTACCTAATATATTTACTTTGTTAATAATGTCATATTTTTTTTCTTTTCCACGATGGAAATTCGCTATAGCAATAAATCTATTTGCTTCTTCTTCCGATGGTAATACATCTTCAACTTCTTCTTTTGTTAATAATCCATGTAAACCTCGTCTAATATATGCATACTGATTATTTACAATATTTTTATTCCCAATGAGAATAAATTTTTCATTTGAACCATTAAAGGCAGCACCTTGGAAGTATTGTTGATGTAGTACAGGGAATTCTGAAAAGTTTAGAAAATGTGAATTCATTATTGAAATATCATTAAGCAAAATGGCATTGGGACCACCAACTAAGTTAAAGTCATTTACTTTAACTGATGGTGTCAATTTTTTTTGCATTATAAACTTTATACTATTTTCTGGGCAACCACAAAGTATTCGAAGTCCGACTTCTGGTACCTCTAGATAGTAAATGCCGTTTGTTATTTCAATTTTTTTCATTGAACTAATTATAGAGTATTAACCAATATTTTTACAACAAGAAAAAAATTAAATTCACTATAAGGATATTTAATGTATAATAAAAAATATGGAAAAATATATTATATCCCTAGATCAGGGAACAACCAGCTCTAGAGCTGTTTTAATTGACCAAGAAGGTGTAATTATAGATATTTGTCAGCAAGAAATAAAACAAATTTATCCTCAGCAAAGTTGGGTAGAAGAGGACCCTTTAGAGATATATTCGAGTATTGTTAAAATGTTGCAAGAGTGTATAAAAAGTAATGGGTTAAAACCAGAACAAATTGCATCAATTGGTATAACAAACCAAAGAGAAACCACAATCCTATGGAATAAGGAAACGGGTGTTCCTGTTTACAATGCTATAGTTTGGCAATGTAGACGAGGAGAAGAAATGTGCCAGAATTTAGAAATAGATGGTTGGTCGGATAAAATACATAATAAAACTGGATTAATATTAGACCCTTATTTCTCTGGGACAAAGATAAAATGGATTCTTGATAATGTTCCTGGAGTAAATAAACTAGCTAGGGAAGGTAAAATATTATTTGGGACTGTTGATTCTTGGCTGTTATGGAATCTAACAGATAAAAAATGTCATTATACCGATTATTCAAATGCTTCTAGAACAATGATATATAATATAAATAGTCAAAAGTGGGATGAAGAACTACTATCGTTGTTTAATATTCCGATTTCAATTCTACCAAAAGTTATGGAAACTAGTGGTTTTTTTGGTAATATCTCCAAAAATATATTGGGAGCTGAAATACCGATAAATAGTATAATTGGTGACCAACAATCTGCACTTTTTGGCCAACTATGCACAAATAATGGGGACATAAAAAATACATATGGAACAGGTTGTTTTACTCTTATGAACATAGGTAAAAAACCAATTTTTAGTAAAAATGGACTACTTACAACTATAGCCTGGAAAATAAAGGGTCGCTGCTATTATGCTGTTGAAGGTAGCGTATTTGTAGGTGGAGCAGTTATCCAATGGCTACGAGATGAACTAGGTATAATAAAAGAGGCTTCTGAAAGTGAAAAATTAGCACTTTCAGTATCAGATTGTAATGGTGTAGTGTTTGTTTCAACTTTTCAGGGCGTTGGAACTCCCTATTGGAAAAGTGAAGTCAAAGCTGAGATTACAGGAATTTCTAGAGGAACAACAAAAGCTCACATTGTTCGTGCCGCTCTAGAATCTATTGCTTTTAGATCTATGGAAGTAATAACTACTATGGAAAATGATTCTGGTATAAATATTAATGAAATAAAAGTAGATGGTGGTGCTTGCAATAATAACTTTCTTATGGAGTTCCAAGCGGGGTTATCAGGTGTTGAAATTATCAGACCACAGAATACTGAATCTACAGCTCTTGGGGCTGGTTATATGGCTGGTTTAAATATTGGATTTTGGAAAGATATAGATGAATTAAAAACATTAAAACATACTGATAGAAGATTCAAACCAAATATGTCCGAAGTTAATAGATCTAATAATATGAAAAAGTGGAAAAGTGCAATGAATAAAGCTATAGGGTAGAGGATTTAACATGGATTTAAAAAAATATAAAAATTGCAAATGGGTATCATTTAATAAATTAGAAACTTTTATGGCAACTTGTCTAAATAAAATGGGTATTCCTGTAGAACAGGCTAAAATAGTTACTGATGTTTTAATAACATCTGACAAACGCGGTATAGATTCTCATGGAATTGGCAGATTAAAGCCAATTTATATCGATAGAATAGATCAAGGTATTTTAAATCCTATAACCCAAATAGATATTATTAAAGATAATAAAGGTACTGCAATATTAGATGGTAATAACGGTTTAGGTCATGTAGTTTCTTACAAAGCCATGGAATTAGCAATAAAAAAAGCTAAAGAATATGGGATTTCAATGGTTACAGTTAGAAATTCAACTCATTATGGAATTGCAGGTTATTACCCTTTAATGGCAATAAAGGAGGGTATGATAGGGATAACAGGAACTAATGCTAGACCAAGTATTGCACCTACTTTTGGTGTTGAAAACATGCTAGGTACAAATCCTTTAACATTTGGGGTGCCAACTGATGAAGAGTTTCCATTTGTATTAGATTGTGCAACAAGTATAAGTCAGAGAGGTAAAATTGAAGTTTATGCTAGAGAAGGAAATGATATTCCTGATAATTGGGTAATTGATAGAGAAGGCAACTTTTTAAATGATAGTCAGGACGTATTAACTAAATTAACTGAGGGAAAAGCTGCTCTAACTCCATTAGGTGGTATGGGTGAAGATGGAGGAGGATATAAAGGATTTGGTTATGCAACCATTGTTGAAATTTTGTCCTCGGCATTACAAGATGGGAAGTTTATGAAAGACTTAACAGGTAAAGACGAAGATGGTAATCCCAAACCCTACCCTCTAGGTCATTTTTTTATAGTTATTAATCCTGACTTTTTTATGGGAAAAGAGCTATTTAAATCAATTTCAGGTTCTATCGTACGTAATTTAAGAGCTAGTCAAAAAGCTCCTGGTCAAGATAGAATTTATTCTGCTGGAGAAAAAGAATGGCTAGCATGGCAACTTAGAAAAGATAAAGGTTGTCCAATTCCTGAATCATTAGAGCAGATAATTTATGGGTTATCTGAAAGATTCTCTATACAAAACCCATTAAAGGAAAGCATATGAAAAAGATATTTAGTATTTTAATTATTTTACTGACTCTACTCTCTTGTGGAGATAAAAAAAAGAATATTAGGTCACTGTTTAATGTAGAAGATAATATAGATCTAGCTTTAAAAACTAATGATCCAGATCTTGTTGATAGAGTTATTAAAGAGATAGAGGTAATGGAAGAGATTTATCCAGAACACCAATCTTTAAAAGAAAAAAAATATTCATTAGAAATAAGATTAAGGCGATATGATGATGCGATTGCTACCATAGACACTCTTATAACATTATCACCAGAAGATATAGATAATAGAATAGTTCAAGGTATTTTATTTGAGATAAAAGGTGATAATACTAAAAGCAAAGAAGTTCTAGAAATTGCACTTATAAACATAGAAAATAAATTAGAATCTATGCCCAAAACCAGTCAAAACGAGAAAAGAACTCTTGGCCGGCATGTTAATAGGGTCATGATTTTAAAACTTTTAAACAGAGATACACCAGCAGAATATAGTTTTATAAAAAGTGATCCAACTATAGCCAACCACCCAGAGATATTACAACTTTTAATAATGTTAGAAAAAGGAAATCGAGAAAATATAATTAACAATTATAGATAGTGAATCTCTATTTAATAAAAGTAAAATATAGGTAATAATAGAATCACATTTTTTGTAGGAGTAGAATTTGAAAAACCTGAAAGAGAGAGCTTTGAATTATCATAAAGAAGGCATGCATGGTAAAATAGAGGTCGTACCGACAAAACCTTGCAGTAGTTCAGAAGAGTTATCACTTGCATATACTCCAGGGGTAGCAGAACCTGTATTAGAGATTGATAAAGATCCAGAAGCTGCCTATGACTATACAGCAAAAGGAAACCTTGTTGGAGTTATTACAAATGGAACTGCAATATTAGGGCTTGGTAATAGAGGTGCTTTAGCAAGTAAACCAGTTATGGAAGGTAAAGCTGTATTATTTAAAAGATTTGCTGACATAGATTGTTTTGACATAGAATTAGATACTATGGATCCTGATAAAATTATTGAAACAGTTAAGATGATGGAACCAACTTTTGGTGGTATTAATTTAGAGGATATAAAAAGCCCTGAATGTTTTAGAATTGAAAAAGAGCTTATAGAAAAGTGTAATATTCCTGTTTTTCATGATGATCAACACGGTACAGCAATAATTACAACAGCGGGCTTAATAAATGCATCAGAAGTTGCTGGAAAAAAAATTGAGAACTTAAAAGTTGTTGTAAATGGAGCAGGTGCAGCAGGAATTTCTGTTTCAAGAATGTTTGTTAAAGCTGGTGTAAAAAAATCAAACTTAATTTTATGTGATATAAATGGAGTTATATATAAAGGTTCAAAAGAAAGTCAAACACCAGAAAGAGAACCTTTTGCAAGAGATACTGAACTAAGGTCATTAGAAGAAGCATTAGTAAATGCTGATGTATTTGCTGGCTTAAGTGCTGCAGGAGCTTTAAAGCCCCAATATTTAGAAGGTATGGCTAAAAACCCTATTGTGTTTGCTATGGCAAATCCAACTCCAGAGATTGATTATAATCTAGCCGTTTCAACAAGACCAGATGTAATTATGGCTACTGGTAGAAGTGACTTTCCTAATCAAATAAATAATGTTCTTGGTTTTCCATTTATATTTAGAGGAGCCCTAGATGTTAGAGCAACTAAAATATCCGAAGGTATGAAAATGGCTGCTGCAAAAGCATTAGCTGCACTTGCAAAAGAGGAAGTCCCACAAGAAGTAGTTGATGCATATGGTCAATCTTTTACTTTTGGTAAAAATTATATTGTTCCAAAACCATTTGATCCACGGGTTATAGAATGGGCAAGTGTTGCTGTTGCAAAAGCAGCTTGTTATGAGGGACTTGCCAAATACCCGATTACAGATTGGGATTTATACAAAAAACAACTACACAAAAGAATGACAAAATACTGGGATTAGTCCCAATATATTAAGGTTTTTACATATTTTTTTGTAGGGATCTTAACTACTTCACCTTTTACATTTATAATTTTACCAATTATTTTAGTAATCCAGTTCTCAGCAGAATCATATTTATACTCTTTGTATAATATATCTGTTTCATCTTGAGATTTTGGAGTTAACATAACCTCTAATAGTAAACCTTCACTATTATATAAATATTCTGTAACCATAATTAACACTTTTTGATTATTCTTATATCTAAAATTATATTTTATAGAAATGTTACCATTATTATCATATTCAAATTTTTCTGCATACTGATCAGATTCCCTTTCTAAATTTTTAAGAAATTCTGTATATCCCTGGGAAATATCAAAATTAATATCAGGCCATTTTAAAAATTTGTTTCTCCATGTTAAGTTAACGTAGAGTTTATTTACGATGTTATTATTTATGAACTCTTCTTTTTTTAATTCAATTCGACTTTGAGATATAAATATGCTCTCATTTGAATCTGCATTTTTTATTATAGATTGTTTTGATACTAAAAAACGATTATTGATATATTCCTCTTCAATATTAGTATCATTAGTTTTAAACTTTTCAACTCTTCTATATCCATAAGCTGAGTTTTTTCGAGTTTTTGTTAATATAATTTTAGATTCATCATCTGTTTTTAAATATGTATAATATTCATCCTCAATAAGATTATAATCTTTATCTAATATCAAATTGATCTCTGTTCCATTTTCGGAAATTATTTTTATACCTTTATTATCATCTAATAAATCGGTGTAATTATACCTATTTTTTTGAGCTAAATAATTTACTTTACCCTCAAAGTCAGATTTTTCTAGATTAAAAACTGGTTTTAACCATGTAAATTGTCCGTAAAAATCTCTTGGATAGAATAATTTTGATCTAGTTAATTCACCCTTTTTATTAAACTCTAAATAATGAAGGTTTAAATCTGTTTTATATCTATTTTGTGTACTATATGGAAAACTTTCAATTAACTGTTCATCTTCAAGTTCTATATCATAACAGATAACTGAAACTCTATTTACATTACCTTTTAAAAGAAAATCTTGAGAAGTATAATATTGACCATATAGAATTGTTGAAGCAAAAAAAAACGATAGTATCAAATAATATTTCATATAATAATATTAACACAACTTTACTCAATAAATAAGATAAAAAAATTAACTTTTGAATCTACAGACCGATAATAACTTTAGGAGTTTTAAATGAAGAAATTAGGTATTTGTATATTTTTTTGTATACTATTAAACGTAGCATATACTGACGATACATCTGATTGGCGATTAGTAGATAATAAAGTTATTTATAATAGTGATGGAAATGAATATATTAATCTAACAGCAAACACTAAATGGATAAAACTTGATAATGTTGTAAAACCATTTGTTAAGGATTTCCCACCACCAGCTCCAGGTTATATAAGAAAGTGGAGAATTAGAAGTAATTACTCTGATTCTGACCCATCAATAAAAACTAGTTTCCAGTTTAAATTTATGACATCAACATTTAAAAAACCACTTTTTAATTTTACTAGACCATTAGGATATAATGGAATGTTAGAAGGATTTTCTGGTTGGTTCCAGTTTGAAGATGGTAGTAAAGACAGAATATACAATGGTGATGCATCTTTATATGCTAGAATTATATCTCCACCAACTACTGCGAATACAGGAAAGATATTTGCTATAGAATTACAGGCATGGGATAAATTGTCTGAAAGCGCTAAGACAAAAACCGCTGCTGGAAGAACTCTTCCAGGAACAAATTTGTTCTCTAAATTATCCAAAAAAAATAAGATAAAAACAAAAGATCAAGCAACTGATTTTGCTTATCAAGTAATGTCTACAATTTTTAACAAAGACAGTGCTGAGTTTATAGAGTTACTTTCTGATAAATGTTATTCATTAGAAAATGGTACAGTATATTATAAAAGTAACTTCCCATTATATGATAACCTTAAAGAAATAACAAAAGATACTTATATTACATTGGCTACTTACCAAGATAATTATAAACCTCAACTTATTTCTTACCAGGAATATTCTGAATTATTTCCCCATTGGATTGAAGAAAATAGAGAATGGATCCCAGGTGAAAATGATTTCTTATTTTTAGGTAACATGATGAAAAAAACTGGTAAAGAATTATTAAAAACTAGAATGGCAGTTTTTATGATAGGATTTGATAATGGTAAATGGCAAATAAAAGCTATACCTGAATAAATTATATGGGGTTATTTTAGAGATTTATATATTAAATCTACACCATCGTGAATGCCCCATAACCACTGAGATGATTCTCCAATCAATGTTGCAGTTATAATAATATCGTCGAAATCTAATGTATTTATATCAGGAGAAATTACATTTTCTGCAGAATATATTCTTATAACCCAGCTCTCTAGGTAATGATTTGTAACAATTGTTTTAGTTTTTTCATTATCTTTGTAAACTTCATTAATAATGTTAAAGATTTTTTCTCCAGGCTTTTCTAAACTAAAAGAGAATTCTAAAAATATCTTATTATCAAAAAAGTGATAGATACCACCCTCTTTTGTAATTGTTATACTTTCTTTAACAAATTGTTTTTCAAACATTAATAATTCATCCAATAAAAAATACAAATCCCTTGATGCTGTAATAGCAGTTAATACTCCATTTTTTGTTTCAGTATCTAGGGTTGAATAGTATTCAAAGTTGGATAAGAAATATGACTTCAACCATAATCTCTCTTGGGATACACCCATATATTGGGAATTATTATTAGCCCATATATTAACAATATTATCAGGAAATATATTTAAACATTGTATAAATAAAATTAAAATAAAGGCTACTTTTTTCATTATCTTTTCCTTTTTTTATTCTTCTTTTTATCTTCACGTAATCTTAATTTTTCATCACGTATTATTTTCTCTTCTAATGCAATTTTAATTCTTTCTTCCATATCTTCAGGTTCTTCTAGTGAAATTAAACCTAATTTACCGTCACGTAAATCTTTTAAGAAAAAAGCTACGGCTCGATCAAGATCGATAATACCACCTGTTTGCAGACAACCTCTTTTTTTACCAATTATATTTAAAACTTCATATGGATCTTCTGATAATTCATCTAAATTATATCTTTTAATTAATCTATCTGGATAGCGTTTTATAAAATATTCAATGGCTGCAATTGAAATTGCGATAAGGTCAAGAATTGTATCCTTTATTGAGCCAAGTGCTGCTAAATTATACCCAACAATTCTATCTTCAAATTTTGGCCATAATATACCAGGAGTATCATATATTTGAAATGAGTTTGTTATATTAATTCTTTGTAAATCACGGGTTAATCCTGGTTTATTACCAACGGCAACTTTCTTTTTTCCAGAAAGTGCATTAATAATTGTAGATTTACCAACATTTGGTATACCTACTACCATACCCCTTACTTCACGTCTATCAGCCCATTTTGCTCCAATGCATAACTCTTTACATCCTTTTGAAATAGAGTCTAAATTATCAAATGTTTTACTAGAAACCTTTACTGGTAATGTATGATCTAATTTTCTATAATAATCCATCCATCTATCTGTAACTTCTGGATCTGAAAGGTCACTTTTATTTAAAACTACTAATCTAGGTTTATCACCAATTAGTTCAGTAATTATAGGATTACTGCTAGAAACGGGAACCCTTGCATCTAATATCTCGATGATAACATCTACTTTCCCTAAGTTATCCTTTATCATATGCATTGTTTTATTCATATGACCTGGAAACCACTGTATTTGCACTATATTCTCCCTATTTAACTGGCAATAAATGTATTTATCTTATACTATTTTGTTAACAAACGATAGGAGTAACTTTGAATATTGTTTTAACATCCGTACACATATCTAATACTCCAGATGCTATACCACTGGCACCTGCCCTTTTAAAATCTTATATTGAAAAATATAATAACAAATTAGACGATTTTAATATATCAATTGAAGAATTTACTATTGATGACACATTAAATAAGGTTTTAAATACAATTTCAAAGTATAAAGTCGATCTGATTGGGTTTTCTATTTATTTATGGAACAAAGAATTTTATATAAATCTTTGTAAAGAGTTAAAAAAAGTTTATCCTAATATTATTATTGTTGCAGGTGGTCCAGAAGTTAGATCAAGTTACTCTAATTTAATTGATTTTGGTATTGATTATACTATTCAGGGTGAAGGTGAAGAAGTATTCTCAGAATTTATTTCATCTCTATTAGATGGGACAGATTGTACTAAAATTGATGGCATTAATGATGATAAAACTAGATACATTAAAGATTTAAATATAATACCTTCGCCTATTTTAACAAAAAATTTAGACTTAACTAAATATGATGGTTATTTGTGGGAATTATCAAGAGGCTGTCCATTTAGTTGTGATTTTTGTTTTGAATCCAGAGGACTTGCAGGTGTTCGTTATTACTCTTTAGAAAGAATTTCAAAAGAATTAAATGTTATAATTAAAAATAAAGTTCCTCAAGTTTTTGTACTAGACCCTACATTTAATAAAGATTTAAGTAGGGCAAAAAAGATATTAAAAATTATTAAAGATAAAAAAACTGATATCCACTTTCATTTTGAAGTACGTGCTGAATTTCTTGACAATGAAATCTGTCAATTGTTTACTGATATAGGTGCATCTTTACAAATTGGGATACAAAGTGCTCATGATGATATTCTAAAACTAGTTAATAGAAGACTAAATAAGAAGCTTTTTACTAACAAAATTAGTTTACTAAATGATAGTGGTTCAATATTTGGCTTAGACCTAATCTATGGACTTCCAGGTGATAATTATAAAGGTTTTAAAGATAGTATGGAATATGTATTATCTTTACAACCAAACCATATAGATATATTCCCTTTAGCAGTTCTTCCAGGTACAACATTGTGGGATAACGCTAAAAAATTGAAACTTAAATATTTAGATTCTACACCTTACACTGTTTTAACATCAGATACATATACCGCAGAAGATATGAATAAATCTCATGATCTTAAAGAAGCATGCGATTTTATTTATAATAAAGCTAAAAGTACAGCATGGTTTGTGCAAGTTACTAAGGAATTAAATGTTACGTCTATAGATTTTATTGAGACGTTTATAAAATGGTATAATAATAGTTCTAAAAAAGTTGGAAATGAAGTTGAAATAATTAAAAAGTTTATATCGTTTCAATATAAACCAAAAAATTTAACTTTGATTGAAGATATTATCAATTATCACGCTTCTTATTCTAAAGCACTACTTGGAGAAAAAAATATAACTACAGAGGCAAAATTATCTTTGAAGAATTTAGTCCCCACACTATCAAACACTGCAAGTTATATAAATTTTAATTATCCTATTCTTGATCTATTTGATGAAGGTTATTATGAAATATCTTCAATAAAAAAAATATCTAAGCCAAAGAAATCTAAAGCTATTGCCTGGTTTAATAATGGTGGGGATGTAATTTTTGAATGTTATCCAAAACAGATTATGAATTTCATAAATAAAATTGATGGTAATCTAAATTGTTCACAAATTGATAATAGTATTGATAATGATTTTTTATTATTTGCCCAAAATAGTGGTATGTTATATTTTAATTAACAGACTCATCAAAGATTTCTATAACTTTATTAAAAGCTGAATCTTCTTTTTTTAATTCTTTTGAACCACGTGTAATTTTACATAGGCTCAATCCTAGTTCTGCAGCTATACTACGCTGGGTTTGTCCATTTTTTATTCTTCTAACTAGTGTCCATCTAGACATAACTTCACTAATTTCACTATCTGTTAGTAAACATTTTAAGAATTCTTGTAATAATTCAATATCGTCTATTTTTGATAAAGTAGTTGATAATTCTAATAGTGCTGTTTGATTCATTTCATCTGTCATATGTTAAAGATATAAAATTGTGCTTGTTCTGTCAATAAAGTCAATTTTCTGATATAAACTAAGAATGAATGATGAACTTTTACAATTAGAGATTAAAATAAGCTACTTAGAAGATTATATTGGGCAATTAAATGCAATTGTGATAAAACAAGATAAAAAAATCGAACAATTAATTGAGTCTCATCGTGTATTTAAAGAGAAAATATCACTACTTGAAGAGAATATTAAAGAACCAATAGATAATACACCTCCACCACATTACTAAATAAATAGCTTCTTGATTACACCATTATGAATTTAATTTATGTGATATTTTTATATAAAAATACTTGATATAAACTACTGATGATAATGATATTTAGTTTGTTGTGAAGTTTTGCATGATTAATTCTAGAAGCAGTACAAAAAATACCTTTAATATACCCAAAAAAATATAAGTTAACTCTACTTTTTGATTAAAGATAGTTTATCTGACCCTTAATCTAATATTATTTAGTCAATTTTTAGTAGAAGTATATTATTATAAGATAAATTATATCATGTGATACGTATTAATATGGTAACTTCAGTTTATAAATACAAAAACCAAACCTATAGGGTGGCTTATATACGTATTGCTGTTTGCCTTGGGCCTACTCTCCCACTAACATCAAACTTTTCTGTTGAAAATGTTTGACTATCTTAAAGTTTAGTTTAAATATTCGAAGATAACACCTATGGCAACGATGGTACGGAGTTAGTGGATTAATAATATGATGTTGATTGATTCTAGAAAGACATTATAAATAAAAAAGTCTAGTTTAATAACCCTAACACTAAACTTCTTGATCAAAGAATGTTTAGCCCACTTCTCGACTAGAAAATGTTTGACTATCTTAATGCTTAGTTTAAATATTCGAAGATAA
>JAOPTT010000015.1:0-46207 GCA_051531975.1 Spirochaetaceae bacterium | reverse complement strand
ACAGAACCTGTATCAGTTGGAACTCTTAAAGCAGTACCGTTTAATTTACCATTTAAGTGAGGTAATACTTTACCTACCGCAATAGCAGCACCAGTTCCTGCAGGAATAATGTTATTTAATGTAGCTCTGTTTTTACCACCACCAAATGTATCAGCAACGTTTTGTGTAGCTGTAGCAGCATGTGTAGTACAGATAAGACCACTGATTACTTTATAAGTCATATCAATAGCATGTGTCATTGGTGCAAGACAGTTTGTAGTACAACTAGCATTAGAAACGATAGTTTCTTTACCAGTTAATGTCTCATGGTTAACACCGATTACAACAGTTTTTGTATCATCTTTACAAGGAGCAGAAATAATTACTTTCTTTGCACCAGCATTGATGTGTGCTTGTGATTTTTCTTGGCTTAAGTAGAAACCTGTACATTCAAATACGATATCTACGTTATGCTTTCCCCAAGGGATGTTATTAGCATCTTTTTCAGCATATACAGTAACTTCGTTATCACCAATTTTGATTACGTTGTCACTTAAAAGTGAAACTTCTACTGGAAATTTTCCGTGAATAGAATCTTTTGGTAAGCTTTTTGCAATATCTGCAGCTGAAACTAAATCGTTTCCTGCAACAATTTCGATTTGATCGCCTAAAGTTGAAGTGATAACACGCATAACGTTTTTACCAATTCTTCCCATTCCGTTAAAACCAACTCTGATTTTTCCCATTTAATAAACTCCTCTAATTAATTGAACTCTTAGATCTTTTTTACCCAATGGGTATAAAATTATCTTTTAAGTAGTATGCCATATTGTTTGATTTGATTCAATCCTATATTAGCCTATTTGTAAACCAAAAGGTATTAATAATTTTTATACTTTTAATTACACTTATACACATATTTGTATTAAAATTAATTTATATTATTATATAGGAGAAAAAATGAAAAAAATAATTATGGTTTTATTATTTACATGTACAGCTACTGCTTTTATTTCTGCAGAAGGGTTTGATTTTGACGATTTTCCAACGGGAAAATGGATTGATAGTAATTATGATGCAGTTTGGGAATTTGAATCTAATAATATACGAATATTAGATAGTAGTGGAAATTTATTTTATGATTTTAATGGAACAGTGATTGAAAACTTTAAAGTAGAAGCATCTACAGAGGGGCTAGTTCTATCTTTTTACTGTGAAGATACATCCAAAAAATATAAATTTATTAAACCATTATCAAACATGAATCTATCAATGGAAATTAATAAAGACTCTGGTCTTCATTATGGAATTACCCTACCAATAGTAAAATAATCTATATTATCCCTCTAAATTAGGGGGATTTATTTATTAACTTTTTTTGTACGAATTGATAAAAAATACAAAATAAACTTGACTAATAATCTTATTACATAAGAAAATAAATAATCTAATTTTACTATTTATGGAGTATAAAAATGATTATTATTAACTTTCTTGGAACACTTCTTTATTATTTATCTTTAATTTTACTATTTACAATCACATGTGTTTTTGCATCAATAATTTGGATACTAACTACTCCATTTGATAGAAACCGTAGAATAAACCATAGAATTGCATGTTTTGTAGGACAATGCATAATAACTTTAAATCCATTTTGGAATACTACTGGACAAGGCTTAGAAAAATATAATAAAAATGAAACATATGTTATTGTATCTAACCATCAATCATTAGCTGATATTATGTTATTAACATTTTTAGCACCTCTTCAATATAAATATGTTGCAAAAAAGGAGTTAGTTTATGTTCCATTTATAGGTTGGATAATGGGGATGTCAAAATACATTTTGTTAAATAGAAGAGACCCTAAAAGTCAATTTAAAATGATGAAAAAAAGTGAATATTACTTAAACAATAATGTTTCAGTAGCAATTTTCCCTGAAGGAACTAGATCTAAAACAGGTGATCTTTTAAGGTTTAAAGATGGAGCATCATTATTATCAAAAAAAACTAATAAAAAAATACTACCTGTTTGTATGGTTGGGAATAATTACTCAATGCCTAAAAAAGGAGTAATTTGGACAAAACGACACCCATTAAGAATGTTTGTTCTAGATCCAATCGATCCATCAAATTATAAAAAAACAAAAGATCTAACTAATGCAGTAAAAGAAGCAATATCAAATAAACTAATACTTGAGACAGAAAAACAATATAATTTTAAACCTTAACTTCTATGTTTACATTTGGTAATAAGTTTTCAAGATGTTTTACAATTCTTTCAACTTCATCTTTCTCTGTTTTTACTGAATCATTATGTTCAAGTATAATTGATTCCATTCCGGTTCCCATCCAATTCATAGTAGTTTCAAGTGAAATCTCATTTTGATTTGGATTGCGAACTATTAAAGAGTTAAAATTACCTTTATTACTTCTAACAGGGGAATTTAGAATTTCTCCAATTCCATCAACAAAGTATTTAATTGTATCAATATCATTTATAACTTCTAATAATGTACGATTATTGTTTTGTTTTGCATTTGTATTAGGTAGTTTTAAAATTAAACCAGTTTTTTGAATTTCATCTGTTTTCATCAATTATATCCTTTAATATTTTCTCATACTAACCAACTAGTTGGTCGGGTGATATATAAAAAAATTATGTTAATAAACTATTAATCATAATTTCGACACTAGAATTAAATAAATCAATTCCACCATAAGCTCTTGCTGATATTTGTAACCCTATCAAAAAAGAAAAGAATGTATATGCAATCTGCTGATCAGTTCCTGTATACTTTAAAGATCCATCATCCTTACCTTGCTTAAAAACTACAGCATAAATTGATACTGTTTGTTCAATTGTAACTTCTAGAATACCTTTTGAACAGTCATTTAATGAATTCCTATCAGAACTAAACGTACCAACCATACACAATTTATTATTAATTAAACCATCAGCAAATACATTTGCTAATAATTTGAGCTTTTGAGCTGGGCTATTTGAACTGGAGACAATTGTTCTATACCGAGAACCATAAATATGCTGGCATCTTTCTAATAGCTCTTCGACAAGTTTTTCCTTCTTTGGAAAGTGGTGATGAATACTAGATTTATTTATACCAACGATATCACTTAAATGTTTATAGCTCATGGCATTAAGACCAACTCTGCTAATAAGCTCATTTGCAGCATCTAAAATAATAACCTTTCTACTTTTCATAATTTAAAATAACAACTCTAGATTTAACTGTCAATAATATAATGACTAATTGAATTTTAAATAGTTAAGTATTTGGCCTACCTTATTCATGACAAAAAATTCAGATGTACATTTTTTCTGCAATTAAAAGTGCATATGATTTTGCATCATCACAATTCTTAAAGGTTATTATTGAACAAATATACCCATCTTTTCAAACTTACCACTTATTAATATCTGAATACCAAACAACATTCTATATATTCATCCATTTAACAAAACCTAATTAAAGCTTACGGAATTATATAACAATGTACTTCAATATCTTATTTTATAAATTAAGCAAGTAATACTAATAGTAAATATCTATTTTTCATATACGTCTATATCCTCGGAGTTTCAGAAATAATTAAATGGTCTTAAAAAGGTTCTAAAAAACATGAATAATTATTTATTATAGGAGGAATTAAAAAAACTTGAAAAATATACTAAAAGTTATTCATTAAAACTATTACATAAAGTTCTTTCTAAACATCTCAATTAGTTTTATCCGGGATTTCGCCTCAGTTTTAGAGTAAATATTTGTAAGATGTTGTTTTACAGTACCAGTTTCCACTTTTAGTTTTTTAGCTATTTCTTTATTTGAACCATTAGTTTTACATAAAACTCTCAAAGTATGAAGTTCTTTCCTAGTAAGTTTATAGTCATTTACATCTAATTCTTTTTCATGAATCTCATCAATTCTAATCTCTAACAGTAGAATCTTACGTTTTAATATATTTATATTATGCTCAGATTCTTTCTTTTCAGACTCTAAATCCTCTATAGATTTATTGAGTAGTTTTTCTTTAAAAAAGATTGAATTTAATTCATCAGTAAAGATTAGATAAATTAATAGTATAAAGAATATTAAGAAGAATAAAACCATGGCAGATTGACCTTCTTTATCTAAATTATTTATTCGATAAGATATTTCGATAGTAACAATTAGTAAAATTATCATGGTTAAAATTTTTATTAGAGCATATTTATTAAAGAAATTATATTTGTACATAAGCATAACACCTATAATAATAAGACCAATACCATAGAAAGAGTCATATTCTTCAAAAATTGATATTATTCCAGATAAAAAGAATATTAGTACATGAATAAATCTTACTATTACATTATTTCTATTATAAAATATACCAATAAAAATAATACTAGAGAATATTACATAAATAGAAGGATTTAATATAATTTCTATAAAAGAATAATTTTCAGATATTGCATAAATTATATTCAATATTAATGAGCATATCCCTGAAACTATAACTGCAGATGATACTTTTTTTTGAATATTAAATACAGATAAATAAACTGCACTCATTAATACTTATTTCCCAAGCCATCTGAGACTTCATTTATACAGAAAGATTCTTTAATACAAACCTTTGAATTATTTTTTGACATTGTAGGATCCTTTTAAACTTTAGATTTTTTAGAAATTAGGTATTAAAATAATAAAGCCGTAAAACTAGTAAATACTGTTGTAATAATTTAACGGGACCAACTAATAATTTTTAAACATCAACAGAAATATAAACTTCTTTCTATTTTTGAGTCATTTTCCAAACTCCATCCCAATTTTCAGTTGATGTTTTATTTAGTTCTCTGCATTTATCTATATATTTTTTTGCAGCTGGATCATTAATAGATTCAAATATATTAATAGCTTCATTAAATCTACCGTTATAAAACTCATCTAAACCTAAATTAAATTTATTTAAATCATTTTCACGATTAGAATACTCTTCTTGCAACATCGGTTCAAAAACAGTAATTGCTTTGTTTTTACCAACAACTGTAACCTTTCCTAATTCTCTCGATGGATAAAAACTATTAATTTCTAGTTTAGTTTTTTCAGAAATCATTGTATATGTTCCAAATTGTTTATTTATACCCTCTAATCTTGCCGCAAGATTTACAGCATCACCTAACATAGTATAATCAAAACGAGTATTTGAACCCATGTTCCCAACAACTGCATCTCCAGTATTAATACCTATTCTCATAAAAAGGTTATGCCCGACATTATTAAAAAAATAAGGTCTCATTTCCTTTAACTTATCTTGGCATCTTAGGGCTGCCCTAACGGATCTTATAGCATGATCTGGATAATCAATTGGTGCATTCCAGAAAGCAATGATAGCATCACCTTCGTATTTATCAATTGTTCCACCCTCATCTAAAATGATATCTGTCATTGCTGTTAGATATTCATTAATTAGTTTAGTTAACTCTTCAGGAGTAAGACCTTCAGAAATAGTAGTAAATCCTTCTAAGTCTGAAAAGAAGATAGATATTTCTTTTTTCTCTCCACCTAATTTTAGTTTATCGGGATCTGTCAATATATGTTCAATAAAGTCGGGGCTTAAATACTGTTTAAATGCGGATTTAATAAACCTCTTTTGCTTTCCTTCTGTAGCATAATTTACTAGTCCTGCAATAATCAAAGTTAATAAAACTGATAGTTCTACAAATATCAGAGGAAACCATATACCTGTAAAATAGTATATAACTGATATAATAATAGGAAGTGCTATAAACAATATATAAAAAAGGACAGATTTTACTCCACCTTGGAATCTTGTATATAATATTCCTGCAACTATTGATAATAAAAGAGTAATCAAAATTGAGATAATAGGGTTTAGCTTTTTTACATATTGATTATTTATTAAATTATCTAGTGTTACAGCATGAACCATTACACCTGTATCATTTCCACTTAAAGGAGTTGCTCTTAAATCTAATAAACCAGTAGCTGCGTAACCAAACATAACGTATGCATCATTAAAAACTGATGAATCAAATGTGATATCTTCCCCACTGATATATTGGATTTCACTATTTATAATTTTAGCCGCTTTAATTTTAGTAAAATTATCAGATTCAGTTTTATAGTTTAGAATAACCTGTCCTTGATTATTTATTGGTATCTGTTTTCCATCTATTGTGAGTAGGCCTTTTTTGATTGAAATTTGACTTTTGCTATCGCTTCCAGTTAAATAAGAAGCTAATGCAATTGATGGAAAAATCCTGTCATTGTAAATATAAAAAAGATCTGCAGATCTATAAATTCCATCATCATCTGGTTTTGCTCTTACATTTGCTAACCTACTAGAATATTTACTAACTTCTGGAATTGGATATGTTAAATGCCCATTTATTACAATATCAGTTGAATCTAATTTCAACCATTCTTCTAAACCTTCAATTATGATTTCTTGATCAGGTAATTCTGTATTCCAGCTATTTTCACCAGTTTCATCTAATAAACAAGCACCTATAAAAATATCGGAATCATCTATTGCGTAACCAAATGCTTCATCGTCATAAACGCTATAAAGAGATGCTTCTGTATAGACGACATCAAATGCGATTGTCTTTGCTCCATTTCTTGAAGCAAAATTAATTAATGTAGTTAAAACTTCTCTAGGCCATGGCCAAGACCAACCTTGTTCATCTTCTGCCCAATCTAAACTGTCCTGATCTAACATAATAACTACAATATTATTAGGTTTATATGTATCATCAACAAAACTTTTAACTCTAGCATCCCAAGATATTCTTTCAAATGGTTCTATAATGTTAAGTAACCATATAGCTGAAGATATTAAAACAGAAAATAACGCAATAATTAGTCCACGATAGATCATTTTTTTCATTTAAATATCCAAGTTATTAATATATCTTTTAGATGCTCTCTTTTTATAACCTCTTCCACTAACACCAGTAGATTTTTCTATATCATCTATTCTATCTAATGGATCAGGATGAGTTTTTGCAAAATCTAAACCTTTTGGATTTAAGACTTCGCTCATTTTATATAAGATTCTATTTAATGCAAATTTATCATAACCTGTGTCTTCAAGTATTGAAATTGTCTCTTCATCAGCTTTCTTTTCAAATGATCTTGAATACCCAGAATTGACTAAAGTTGACGTAATATCTCCAATGGAACCTTCAAATACCTCAGTTAACTGACTAACCTCTTCGGAACCAAATACTTTTAGTGAATTTGTCCCTAAAACTGTTAAGAAACTAGTAACTCTTGACTTTTTAATCGCATCTAAACCATGTTTTAAAGCAACATGGGCAATTTCATGAGCTAATATAGCAGCAATTTCATCTTCGTTTTCAGCAAGTCTTATCATGCCTTTTGAAATAAAAATATGACCACCAGGTGATGCAAATGCATTTATTTCGTCAGAATCTAAAATTAAAAAGTGATAACCTGCAAATGTTTCTGGTCTTGATGAATTATAGGAGAGTATGGTTCCTATTTTATTAATATACTCAGTCGCTACTGAATCCTCATATACATCGTATGATGCTAATATTGTAGCACCAACTGCACGACCAATATAATATTCTTGCTCTGGAGTTATATCTTCTAGAGCATTTTTACCTGCATCTACTGTTTCAGTAATAGCATCAATATCATCTGCATCTAAATCACTTACAAAAGAAACAACATCAAAGCCACCTAAATTACCTGCTCTTAATAATGAACTACAAGAAGTTAATATTACTAATATAAATATGGTTATAATTATTTTAATTTTCATTTAAAGTTCCTCGATAAATAGTACAAGTTCGCTGGCCTCATAATTATATGTTTCCATAATATCAACCCATGAATAATCGATATCATTTAAACTTCTATATTCGTTTTCAACCTGACTATTAAAACCTTTACCTGCAAGTGAAACCTCACTACCTGTGGCATTTGCATCAATATCAGATGCATTTGAGTTAAGCACTAACTTTTTTTCAGTAAGTGCTGACAAACTCATCCAACCTTGTTTGCTTTGCCCAGAAAATTCAACTAATGCCCACCCAGATCTTTTTTTAATAATTTGAACTCTATCAGTATAATTTAATTTAAACAGAATTTTTCCTAAAAAAGATGGTGACGTTCTCACTTGGGTCACTTTAACTGTTACACTCATCATATCTTGACTAAAACCAAAGGTTATTGACAAAAATAGAGCTAAAAGTATAAAAATTATTTTTCTTTTTAACATTAGTTCTCCTACATTCACTTATATATAATTATTTAATACTACTAAAAGTTTGACAATAAACGTTGGAGTTTTTTCTTATATAATAATCAGATTTTTATACACATTACTAATTTAGCTAATTATAATCATTTACTCCAGAATTAATTATATCAAACAACTAAAGTATTGTAATTAACTTATTTTTTTATATTAGATTTATTTAGGATTTCATGTTTATCAAAACGGATATTATATTTTTAAATCTCTTTATTAGAACCGATTAAAGATTCTAATAAAGAGTAAATTATTAAAGTTGTAATCTAAATCCTAATTGCCCACCGTAAACTTTAGCAATCAAGTCGTAATTTACACTTATATCAAGCTTAGCTACAAATAGTATATCAAAACTTAAACCACCTGTAACTTTTGCACCCCAACTTGTTGAATCTGTTGTTGTATCAAAACCAGTAATAGTCATACTAGGTAAACCTGCAGTTTCTAATAGTGAATCTATTTCAGATTGAGTGATAGTATCTCCATTTTGGTCGAGTACCTCTGTAGATAATCCACCACCAATAGTAGTCATACCATAGGCCGCATTAACTCCAAGATAAGGTGTAATGAATAATATTTTTTTACTAACCTGAGCTTTTAATTCAATTACTGTAGCTTCCCATCCAAAATTTAAATCAGGACTCTTCATTGTTAATAATGTAGTTGATCCATCCTTTATTTCTTGATCATCTATTAGACCAGAAATAGAAATATCTGTAGTTAATCTATTTACACCTACACCAACTGATATTCCTGGAAGAACCAAGTTTTCTTTTAGAAGTGCATATCTAAAATCTGCACCGATTAGTTGATAATCAAACGTTACTACATCTAATTCAAATGCATTAACTACACCATACTTAATACCAACATCGAAAGGAATTACAAATCCACCAATTCTTGCATCAATTCCAAATACTGGTAGTAGAAGTCCTCCAATACTACTAACTGCATCAGGTAATGAAACCCCTGGAGTTAATAATTCAATTAGATCATCAAATCCATCTAGAGGTATAATTGCTGCTCCAGTAAAAATTCCAGCACCAAAATGAGGGAAACTCTCAAGATTTGAATCAGACCAAGTGAGACCAGTTGTTGCGTTTGAAGTAACTGCACTACCTAAACTGTCACTTAATGATTCAAACTGAGTTTCTAAACCATCAAGACTTAAATCTAATGAAAATAGAACATTAAATGATAAAATACTCATCAATATAACTATACTTATTTTTTTCATGATATTCTCCTTTAATTATTATAACAACTTATAATAACAAAACCTTTACTTCATTATAATTTAATCTGAGATACGGGTCAAATCTATATGGCCTATTTTTTATGTCTAATGTAATTTTCCATGCTTGAGAGTAGAAAATGAAAAATAAACAGTATAATTAGGTAAACTGCTAAAGGATATAAAAGAAGCCACTGGGAATTATGTATGTTACTTCTCCACTGCCCTATTAGACCTGCTAATTCATTAGACCTTGAGTGGTACATTGAAGGGTCTTTTGAAATTTCTGTACCCCCCATAAATAGATTAAAAATACCAAACTGACCAACTATATTTAATATACTTATCATCTCTGTTAAAAATAGAATCATTAACTTTTCATATAATAATGGTAAGACATGTTTAAAAATAATTCTTCTTTTACTAGCTCCACAGGAATATGCTGCTTCTATAAAACCTTCATTTAATATTATAGTAGTCTGCTTTTTTATTGATGTAACTGTTGATGGAACTCCTAAGAGAGCAATTGTGAGTATTTGAACAGTTAGCAGAGTATTAATTGACAAAGAAGGTACCATAGAAATTCTAAACAAAAAAAAGTAAGCTAAAATAAATATAGGAATTGATCCAAAAGCTGTAATATCAATTTGAGGTATATCTTTTTTAATACTTAATGTAGTACCTAAAACTAAACCAAAAAGAAATCTAATAATTGTCCCTGCTAATGCTATAATAAAGGTATATCTAATACCTGTTAAAATAATTGTTAACAGATCGTAACCCCAATTATTTGTACCCCAGACATGTTCTGTATCTGGTTTATGTGGACTATATAAATAAACTTCCTTGTCATCTATAGTTTTAATTCGTAAATTTTCTTGATAATTTATAGAATATGGAGCTAATTGGGGTCCAAAAATAGCGATGAAGAGTAAAATTGAAAACAGTCCTATAGAGATACGAAGTCTAATCATTATAGTTAACCTTTTTAAATATTTTTATGATTATTAATAATGTCAAATAACATAGCATATAAAGTAATAAGAATCCAAAGAGAGTATTAACTACAACATGGCCTTGAAAAAACTGATATTCATAGCTGGATGGTTTACTATTCTGTCCTAAAATATAAAAAAGAAATCTGGTAACTCCAGGTATATTATATAACCTTTCGGCAATGAATAGGTTGGTTAACAACAGACTCGTTAATCTAGGTATTTCTGCTAATACGACAGGGATAACTCCAGGTAAGATATGTCTATAAAATATGACATTTTTTGTAAGACCTTTAGCTTTTGCGTATAAAATATAATTTGTACCTCTTATAAAATATGTTTGTATAGATATAATTCTCATTAAATATATCGCAGGATATAAAGATAGAGTAAAGAAAGGTAATAACAGTGCATAATTATCTCCAGCACTTGCAATTCTAAACAGTTTTACATTTATAAAATTATTAAAGGATATTACAGCTAATTGAAGTAATAATATTAGTATGAAGTCCGGGATGTGTCCAATTAAACTAAGTGTATTTCTTATACGGACAGATTTATTGCCTGATAAAATTAGTCCACTCGTTACACCTATAATTAAACTTATTAAAAGTGAAATAATCAGATAAAAAAATGATGTTTTAAAATAGTTGGGGAAAACACGCAAAAAAGATCTTTTACTATGTCCAATTTGATAATTAAAAATTTCGCCGTTTTTTAATGTTTCAAAATAACCTGTGATCTGTTTTATAGGTTGTACAAAATCAAAATATAACTCTCCCTGCCTTACAGATATAAAATCAGGAATGGATGAGAGTAAAAACACAAACAAAATCATGATAAAAGTAGTTGGAATTATTTTATATAATTTTTTCACTATTTAATTTATACTCATTTGTTAAAATATTGAAAAGACATTTTCTCTAGTTTTACAAAGTAATTAATTATGATATTTTTTAGTATGAAAAAAATAATTATATTTATAGTATTTATTATAATGTTAAGTTGTGGAGGTAAATCTGATATAATTGAAAATTATCTTGGAAATTATGTAGCAGTTGATTCCCACATTGAAGAACTTTTTTATGGATGTAAATTAATTAGTAAACGTAAATTAGAACTTTGGTATTTAAATAAAAATGGGAATATTACGATTAAACCGTTAGAATTAAAAAACTTTGATATTTTTAATTATTTTAGATATTTTTATAATTCAGATAACAAACCAACATGGATATATGAATATAGCAGCAAGGATGTTCCTATTAAGCTTGTTTTTTTTGAGTTTGCTGATGCTTCCGTGATACCCTACTTATTCATGACCAATAATGAATTAAATTATCTAGATTTTGAAAGATCAAATCCATCAGAAATTGATGGCATAGATAATTCAATAGATGATTTTAGAGATTATGCTATGTTAAAAAATGTAGAGTCAGATTGGGAATATCCAATATTAAATAATTTTTCTGAAATCAACTTCACTGATTTTCTTGAAATTAGTAATAAATATTTTAATTTTAATGGTGTCATCCAAAAACAGAATTTTACAAAAAAAGATCTATCATATTATAATCTTATGTCAATCAGTTATATAGAGGGTACTGGTAAATATCGATGGGATGAATATAATATTATAGACTTAGAACTTCCTTTAGATAATATTAAAATTAATCTTTATACCAATAGTTCTAGATCTGATACTGAACCTTCAGATTATAGTTTTCAAGCCGGATCAAATATTGACATATCAGGGAAAGTAGTTAGTTATACTTATACAGATGATAACAAAACTAATATGTTATTAAACGTACAAATATCAAATTAGTATTGATGTAAATACTTTAATAATATAGATTTATTTCCATGGTAAATGTATCGAATATTGCTTTAAGTTACGGTGGTAGAAACCTCTACAAAAATGGAAGTTTTATAATTAGACCCCAAGATAAAATAGGTTTAGTAGGACCAAATGGTTCAGGAAAAACTTCTCTTTTTAGAATATTATCTGGCGAAGAAAAAGCCGATGATGGAACTGTTACGATTCCATCTAATTTTGTTATAGGTTATTTCTCACAAGATGTAGGTGAAATGAGTGGCCGTACAGCTCTTGAAGAAGCACAATTTGGTGCTGGAAAAGCATTTGAATTAGGTCTGCAATTAACAGATATCGAACATCAAATGTGCGATCCAAACCTTACACCAGACGAAATGGATAAGGTAATGGACTTGTATGGTAAAGTTCAACATGAATATCAAGATATAGGTGGATATGAATTAGAAACAAATGCTCAGACGATTTTAACTGGTTTAGGTATTGGTGAATCTAGATGGGACGAACCTGTTGAATCATTTTCAGGTGGATGGAAAATGAGAATTGCATTAGCGAAAATTCTTCTTTTAAATCCAGATTTATTATTAATAGATGAGCCAACAAATCATCTAGACATTGAAACTATTATTTGGTTAGAAGAGTGGCTTAAAAATTTTAAAGGCTCTGTTTTAATGACAAGTCATGATAGAGAGTTTATGACTAGGTTATGTAATAGAACATTAGAAGTTGCTCCAGGAAGTATAACACTCTACTCTGGTGACTACGACTTTTATATGGCTGAACGAGTATTAAGACGTGATCAACTAATTGCCTCTAAAAGAAAGCAAGATGCGATGTTAGCTAAAGAAGAAGAGTTTATTGCTAGGTTTGCAGCTAGGGCATCCCATGCAGCCCAGGTACAGTCTAGGGTTAAAACAATTGAAAAAATAGATAGAATTATAATTCCACCAATTCCTAAAGTTATGAAATTTACCCTCCCAGAAATTAAAAGAGGAGGTGATATTGTAGTTGCTCTTGAAGATTTAGCAAAAGAATTTCCACTTAAAGATGGTAATATACATCCAGTGTTTAGTGGAATTACTGGTACTGTGAATAGATTAGATAAAATAGCAGTAACCGGAATTAATGGAGCTGGTAAATCTACACTTCTTAAAATAATCACTGGTTTAACAGACCCAACAACAGGAAACGCACTAGTTGGTCCAAGTACAGAAATTGGATATTTTAGTCAGTACTCCTCGGATATGTTAAAACCTGAAAATACAGTTTACGATGAAGTTGCATCAATGTTACCAAAAGAAACTGTTGGTTATATTAAAAATCTACTAGGTTCATTTTTATTTAGTGGTGACGATATTGATAAGCCAATTTCTATCTTATCTGGTGGAGAAAAAAGTAGAGTTATGTTAGCTTGCCTTCTTTCTCAGCCTTATAATTTCATTATTTTAGATGAGCCTACAAATCACTTAGATATTGCAAGCCGTGAAGTACTACTAAACGCGCTAACAGAATTTAAAGGAACTGTAATGATAGTTAGCCATGATAGATACTTTTTAAGACACTTTGTTACAAGAGTATTTGAAGTAGACCATGGGAAACTACATACTTACGAAGGTGACTATAATTATTACGAATCTAAAAAAGAGAGTTAAAGTATTGGGATATACTATTTAAATAGTGTATCCCAAATATCTTCTTTAAAACCTACGGTTCCTTTTGTATCACCTAAAATAAATGGTCTTTTAATTAGTGCTCCATTTGATGCTAATAATTCTAACAATTCAGATTCGGATTTAGTTTTAATAACCTCTTTATAGTTTCCCTCACGGTAACTTACACCGGAAGTATTAAATAGTTTTTTTATATTACCATCTAATAACCCTAACATTTTTGTTAATTCTTCTACATTTGGAGGATTATCAAGCATTTCTAACGGGGTATATAATATACTGTTTTCATCTAAATATTTAATAGCCTTTCTACAGCTACCACATCTGTTATATTTCCATATTTTCATTTTTTATTCTCCTATTTTAAATTAAGAACATTTTTTGCAAATTGTAAAAACTTCTATCTATTTATATAAAGGTACTTACCTTTTGATATTTCTTCAAGTTTATAATCCTGGAATGTTAGATCCTGTAACTCTACTTCAGTTTTTATTTTATATTTAATAATTTCTTTTGCTAGTAGACCCCTCATTCTTTTTGACCAAATAGCAACAGTTTTTAATTTTCCATTAACCTCTGTCTTAAAATCGGGAACAATTGTCTGTATAGGTAATTGTGCAAATTTAATAGATTTAGAATATTCTTTTGAACTTAAATCAATTAACAGATTACACTCGTCTTTAATAATTTCATTTTTTAAATAGCAAGTAAGTTTTTCTGACCAATATTCATATAAAGATTTACAGGAATTTACTTTTAGAGGGTCTTTAATATCTAATCTATAAGGCATGATAATATCTAATGGTTTTATTAACCCATATAAGCCACTAAATATTAGCAAGTTTTTATTTGCATAATCTAAGTCGTTATTAGAAAAACTAGCTGCTTCAAGATAGTTAAATGCTTCTCCTATAAATGTGAAAAGCGCTGTAGAACCTCTTTTATTGACTGGTTTAGCATTCCATGTTGTTAATCTCTCCCAGTTTTCTATAGCTAAAACATCACTTATTCTAAGAAGTTTCTGAGTACCCTCTATATCTAAATTTCTCAATTGTGTTATCAGTTCAGTAGAACTATCAATAAAAAAAGGATAATTTTCAGAATTGTTCGTACAATTAATGACCTGTTTTTTTGTGGGAGAAATTAAGATTTTCATCTATTACTCTTTAATCCATAAACTTAAGATATATCCATTATAATGGAATATTCGAACATCAATTCCTTGATATAATACACCACTTTCATTAAATGCACCGCTATCTGTATTCGTAAAAGCAAAATTAATATCGTCTATTGTAAAAGATTCAGGAGTACCACTATCAACATTTAATTGGATATAATCTGTAACAATACCCTGTGTCATGCTATGTTCTTTATTAATTAAAACTTGTTTGAGTTCTCTATAATTGGCAGTTGAATTTCTATTTAAGGCACCAAACGCCACTAAACCAAAAATAGTAAAAAAAGGGATTGCTTTTGCTAAACTTTTTTTTGAATTTTTAAATCTGATAAAAAGTAATACTGATACCAATAACAGAAAAACAATTGTAATAAATATGGAGCTTCCAGGAGCACCATTCTTAATTATATTAAAATATTCTACATACATACCAACTTATACATAATTAATGTTAAATCTTCAATATGTAATACTATGTTTATATACGACCTTTCCTTACTCTATCAGCTAAAAGCACTAAATTTCTTAAATCATCTACTGTTTTCATTTTTTCCCATTGTTCTTTGAAGTTTTTATTTTGTACTATCTGAGCAATTGCCATTAGTACCTGTAAATGGAAATTCCTCTCATCTAAACTACCACCAATTGCAAAAAACATTTTTACCTTAGATGAATCACCATAATCAACACCTTCTTTTGCCCTTATAACTGCAATATCAAACTTATGACTACCTCCCACAACAATATGTGGTATAGCCAGTCCAGCTTGAATAATTGTAGACGATTCATCTTCTCTCTCATTAAGTAATGATATAATTTCATCTTCACTTTCATCCATGTTTTTAGAGAAAACATGGCCAATCTTTTTAAACAGATCATCTTTTGTAATTGAACCTTTAATATCCATAACAACAGCCTCTTCAATTAAGGAATCAAACCTATCTGCCTGAATATCATCTCTTTCCCTTAAAATCTCTTTTAACTCTTTAGAGAGATCTCCCCCCTTAATTCTACCTTTTGAAATCTTCTCTGCTATATGAATAATAGCTGAATCCTTAGTATCTCTACGCTTTGTATATAATAGATACCAGATAAGTGAAAAAACTAATACACAACCAGCTATCACTACTGGAAAAGAACCCATTGAAAATATAAGTGCTAAGTATATTAAAAAACCTAGAACTTGTATTACTGGATATAGTGGTGATTTAAACTCTGGTCTATATAGAGCAATACCACTCTCTCTCATAATAATGACAGATAAACATGTAAATGCAAAAAGAATTAGTTTCATTGTTGAAGCAGCTTTAATAAGATGCTCTAAATCAAAAAATATTATTATTAAAGCCATAAACAGAACTGTGGTTACTATCGAAATTATTGGAGTTTTAAATTTTAAGTTTATCTTTGAAAATATCGATGGTATTAAATTATCTTTAGACATAGCCATAGGGTATCGGCTAGCTGCTAATATCCCAGCATTTCCAGTAGTGATAAAAGCAATTATAGCAGCTATTGATAGGGCAACCATTCCAGCTTTGCCCATAGAGATATTCGCTGCTGATGAAATTGGAGTTACACTTAATGATAATATATCTGAATCAAGTATTCCTATAGTAGTAAAAATCACAACTAAGTATAAAATAGTTACGACTATAAAAGATGAAAACATACCAAGTGGCACATTTCTACCAGGGTTTTTAACCTCTTCAGCAACAGAAGCTATTTTTGTTAATCCACCAAATGATATAAATATCATACCAGAGACCATAATTATATTTTTATATCCCTTTGGAGCAAAAGGTGTAAAACGGTCCATCTCTATCTGATTTATACTAAGTGCAATAAAAACTAAAAGAATAGCAATTAATACAAGAACTAAAACTACTTGGAATCGACTTGTATGTTTAACACTAACACAGTTTATAATTCCAAATAATAGTGTAAAAGATACTGCGACAATTTTAACAGAGAGTTGTGGTGAGATATTAAAGAGTGTTGAGATATAAGGGCTCGTAAAAAGACCAATACCTACTAATGCGAAGGCACTTTTTAGTGATAGGGATAACCAACATGCAAAACCAGAAAAAGTTCCAACACTAGAACCTAAACTTCTTTGAATAAAAAAATAAGTACCACCTGATTTTGGCATAGCTGTTGTTAATTCGGCCTTAGCAAACATTGCAGGTAATATTATAATAGCTGCTATCAAATATGAAATAACAACAGACGGTCCAGTTTTTAAATAAACAATTGCTGGTAAAACAAAAAGACCAGAACTAATCATAGCTCCAGTAGAGATTGCAAATACATCTAATGCACCTAATGTTCTTTTTAAATCGCTCATATTTTAATTATAGTAAATATATTTTAATAATTCGAATATTATTTTACTTTATATTTGTTCTTTTAATTATCTCTTTAATCATGTTTGTTCTTAAAAATGGAGTTATGAAGTAAAATCCATCTACTCGCGATTTAAGTTTATTCACAGTCTCAACGGCAATATCAATACCCATTTTTTCAGCAGTATCTCTATCCATATCCGGATTAAACCTAAAAATTATATTATTGGGAATTGAAATACCCGGAAACTCATTATTCAAAAATTGAGCATTTTTATATGTTACAATGGGTAATATTCCAGCTAAAATCTTAGTATCGTCTCTATTTTTCATATTTAGCAGATATTCTATAGTTCTATCATCATATATTGGCTGAGTTAAAAAAAGTGTCGCTCCTGCTTCATTTTTTTTATCCATCTTAATAATCTCATTCTCTAATTTATTAACACTTAAATTAAGGGCACCTGCAATCAGAAATGGTGATTTATCTAGAAATGTATTATTAATTAACTTTACCCTTTTCATTAAAGTCACGGAGTTACAATTAAATACTTTTTTAACATCATCCCTTTTTTCAAATGGTACAGGATCTCCAGTGACAAGAAGTAAATGTCTAATACCTTCAGTATGAGCAGCTAATATATCTGACTCTAATGCAATTAGATTCCTATCTCTACAGCAGATGTGTGGCATTACGTCAATATTTATATCTCTTTTAATTCTGGATGCCACTGTAATTGGATTAAGACGCATACGCCCCGATGGCGAATCAGCCAGGGTAATAAAATCAACACCTATATTTTTAAGGTCTGCTGCACTTTTTAATATTTTTGTTAAATCTGGTTTAAAAGGAGGATCTAGTTCTACTGCAATAATAAAATCTTTTTCCGGTTTTTTTATTGTAATAGAACTATTTTCTTTTTTTGCATAATTTGAAATAATCGAAGGCTCATTTTTTCCATTTAATATGTTATTTAACATAGAGATATGATCTGGTGTAGTACCACAACATCCTCCAAGTATTTTTACTCCATACTTTATTGATTCAGCTAAAATATCAGCAAAATACTTAGGATTATTATTAAACACGGTTCTATTGTTAATTATTTCTGGATAACCTGAATTTGGGTATGATGATAAAATATTATTTAATTTTTTCAATTTTTTTATATTTGCAACTAGATGTGCAGGCCCAGACCCACAGTTAAAACCTAAAACATCTATATCAAGAATATTTGATTCCGATACAATATCATCAATATAGATACCACTTCTTGTATATCCTGACTTCATAACAGAAAATTGTACTGCTATAAATGTTAACTCTTTTAAAGATTTTATGTAATTTATAATTTCTGGTAAATATTCTAGATTACTAAATGTTTCAAAATTAAATATCAGAATCCCACATTCAATAAAACAATCAATGATAAACTTATATTCGTCTAATAATTCTTTTCTAGAGTATAAAAGACCTTCATCTGATGTTTCAGGTATTGGTCCAATATTAGCGGCAATAAAAATATCATTATTAGCTTTTGCTTCTGTTACTAATAAACACCCATGTTTAATTACTTCTTTTAATTTAGCAGTCGATATATTTAATGACTTTGTATTTGCAGAAAAAGTATTGGTTCTAATTAGTTTTGCACCACTTTTTATATATTCAGAATGTATTTTTAAAATAATATCCGGATCATTTATATTTGCAAGTTCTACCCTATAATTTTCATTATCTATAAACTTAGTAAAATATGTTCCTATTGCTCCATCAGCTAACAATATATTGTCTTTTAGAAAATCACGTATCATTTTAAAAACATATACAATTTTAAAAGCAATTTCTAGCCTAGATATATTTAGTTAAATAAATATTACTTTTATATTGACCAATAAAATATAATTATGTATTATACATTTCGTAAGCAATTGGTCGTCGACAAGCGGTAAGTCACATGGTTTTGATCCATGCATTCGTAGGTTCGAATCCTGCCGACCAAGTTACAATTTAGGGATAAGATTTTCTTATCCCTTTTTTTATGCCCAACTATTTATTTAAGTTACTAAATGTATATAATTTCTTTATGCTTATTATTTTACTTTGTTATTTTATTATCTATATCGTATTTATCTTAACATTAGTTCCATCTGGTTCCCTTTATTATATAAGACCATTATTTATTTCTACATTAACAATACTCTTTCTATTATTTAATTTTATTATAAAAAAACTGTTTAAAACAAATTATAAAAAGATAGGTCTACCTATTTTTATTTTTATTTTAAACTTTGGGAGTATAGTAATTATTGGTGAGTTTGCACGTATTAGCTTAAAAACATCTATAATATTAGTGATAATTTCAAGTCTTATCGGATTGCTAATGTTACTAAAATATAAAACATTAAAGGTAATTGGTTTAATTCTTGCCTTATTTCTCATAATATTAATTTTGTGGCAAGGAAAAAAATTACATTATAACTCAAATCTAGAAAAGTCTTTAGTTAGCTTGTCTATGGACATTGATCATTTCGAATATGGAAATGGTACTAATATAAAAACATATTCAATTGACTCATCATCTTATTATAATGGAAACAGTGGTCTCTCAGACTGGTATGATAAAAATTATTGGAAGTTTTCCACAAATCTACCTCTAAATGGAAAAGTATATTTTCCACAACTCTATGGGAAATACCCTCTTGTGTTAGTTGTACATGGGAATCATATGGCTGAGGACAGATCTCATCATGGTTATGATTACATACTTAAACATCTTGCTCAAAATGGATATATAGCAGTCTCAATTGATCAGAATTTTTTAAATGGCAACTGGACAAACTTAGGTATTGGACAACCAAGAGAAAACGATACAAGGGGTTACCTAATATTAGAGCATCTAAAACTATTTGAGAAATTTAATAATAGTTCAAAATCAATATTGTATAAAAAAATAGATATGGAAAATATAGGACTTATAGGTCACTCTAGAGGTGGAGAAGCTATAAGTATAGCTGCAAATAAAAACAAAAAATATAATATCAAAGCACTAATGGCTATTGCTCCAACAGACTACCAATTTAGAGAGATCATAAAATTAGACAATATATCATATTTAACTATTGGTGGAGCTAATGATGGTGATTTAGAGAGCTTTAAGGGTAGATTTCAATACAATCGAGTCACTTTTAGTAATAAAGAAAATAATTTTAAACTAAGCTATTATATCCAAGGTCTTAATCATTCTGGTTTTAATTCTGATTGGGGAAAAATTGACTCTACTGGTTTAGGACAAATCTTTTATGGGAGCAACTATACTGTAAAACCAGAAGATCAAAGAGAGATATCCAAACAATTAAGTTCTCTGTTTTTTGATATTAAGCTAAAAGATAAAGTTGACTTAATACCTATAATTAAAAATCCTAAAGTGATACCAACACTCCCAGATATTTCTTATATTGTAGATTTTTATGATGACAATACTTCAAACTTATATAATTTTAATAATACAAAAGGAATATTTTTCAATAATATAGAAGGTTCAATTATCTATCACTTTGCAAATAGAGTATTAGAATTAAAATGGAGTAAAAATGGTTCTGTAAGTTTTAATAATACAAATCCTGAGACAAAAATGAAAAATATTAATATATCTATTGGTTCTAAATCAAACATGAAAGAAAATATTAATATAGAATTTTATAAAGATGAGAAAAAGATGCTAATTAAGCAGTTAACATTACAACCTCAAATAAATAGTAATATATTTAAAACAGATATATTTTTAATTAAAAAAACTAGTGAGACACATTTTCAAAATTATGAAATTCCCATAGCAGGTCTACTATGGGATTCTTTTGAAATAGTAATTAATTCCGATAAAGGTGGAATTTTATTAGACTCTATTTCATATCAGAAAATAGAATTATAGTTCCCTTTTTTGATTTTGCATAACAAGTCGTTCTATTAAAATCATATCCTGAAGTTAAGGCTGATTCTCCTGTAGCTTCAGATATCATTTTGACACAATTATTCCACTTATGGTTATTAAACATAGCTTTAATCTTTAAAATATTATTATCTATAACAGTTAATGAATAATCATCTTTTACATCAGTATCTTTTATAAAATCTAATATTACATCTTTCAACTCAATATTAGTTAATTTTGCTCTATCACAATTAACTTCGTAGTCAGAACCTGCATATAGTGCCATTAGAGATTTATGTGAACGTCCCTCTTGAATTTTATTCATCTTGTAAGCTTTTGTTACTAAAAAACCAGCAGGAAGGTTCTTATTTAAGGCTTCAATTGTTTTATTTAAGTCATCATGTCCATTATATATCTCAATTCCAAAAATTTCATAATCAGAAGAAAGACCCATAGATAATGGATGAGCAAACTCCAGCTTTGGCTTAGGATTGAAACCTTCAGTAAAACGAACCTCTATACCACTTCTAAAAAATGCTCTCTCTATAATAGTCATTGTGCTTAAATGAGGAACAAAAATTGCTCTACCAGTTTTAGTAAATCTAAATACAATTTTCCTGAAGTTTGTTTTATCAACAGGATTTGTAGGCACTAATTTATCAAGATCATTAAAGACATCAGCCTCTTTAATTTTTATATCATTTTTACAAACACCACAATTATGATCACATGGATCTGAACAGTGAGGTGTTAAATCCTGATTTATAGATTTTTGTAACTCATCACATCTAAACTTTGAAGTTTCTAAAAGTGATATATTATCCCATGGTAATTCCTGGGACTGATCTCTTTTATTACAGATTGTTTTTTCAACATCCCAATCACATTCACTAATTGCTTCACGCCATATATCCCGATTTATATATTCATCCCATGCATCTAAACGAGCACCTTTTTTATATGCATTAATAAGTAGATCATTAACCCGCTCATCACCTCTAGTAAAAATACCTTCTAAATATGATAAAAATGGTGAGTGGAAGCTAACCTTAATATTACGCCCTTTAAGACCACTTTTTACAGCTTTTAACTGTTCAAAGCCGATCTCATCTGTAAACTGATATGATCTTTCATAAGTTGTATGAGGTTTTGGAATAAAGACACCAATATTAACATTGAAACGCAGGCCTGTAGCTGCTTGTAACTCTTTAATTAACTCGATAATGGGGGTAACTTCATCTTCTCCCTCTGCGACTGGAAGACCAAGCATGAAGTAAAATTTTGCTAATTTCCAACCTCTCTCTTTCGCTTTTAATAGAATCTCAATTATTTTATCTTTAGGAACTTCTTTATTAATCCCTCTTTGCCAACCTAATTTTGGAGTTTCAAGTGCAAAAGTTAAACTACTTTTTCTTACCTCAGAAAGTTCTTCTATTAATGGAAGAGTTATAGAATTGACTCTTAAGGATGGTAGAGAGAAAGATACACCTCTATCTTTAAATAATCTGTTTAATCCCCTAACAAGCTCATAGATACCGTTATAGTCTCCAGAAGAAAGGGATGATAATGTTATAGTTCTATAACCACATTTATCAACTAAATCCTCAACCTCTTTAACAATGTGTTTAAATTCTTTTTGTCTAAATGGTTTATAATAAACACCGGCATGACAAAAACGGCAACCACTTGGGCAACCACGCATAATCTCTACTACACCATGATCTTGAACAGGAGTTATAGATGCAACTGGTAAATGTGTTCTCTGTTGAGCAGACAAACCAAATTCTGCCCAAAAAGTTCTTTTTACCCTCTCTTTTTTATCTTTATGCCAAATATATTCTTGTTTTTTAATATGATTATAAATATCAGAACGTTTAAACCCTTGTTTTTTTAGATCAACAATCTCTTCTAAAAGCTTATTAAAAGCACCTTCAGCTTCACCTATAAAAACAAAATCTACTATCTGCCCAAATGGAGATGGGTTTGTTGTAGCAGGACCTCCAACAATTATTATGGGATCATTTTCTGATCTATCTTCAATTTTTAGTGGAATATTGGATAGTTCCAACATATTTAATAAATTAGTCAGACAAAGTTCATATCCTATAGTGAATGCTAATATATCAAAATCTTTTAATGGTGAGCCGGTCTCTAAAGTGAACAGAGATAATTGTTTCTCTCTTAAAAACTCTTCAAAATCTGGAGCTGGAGCAAAAACTCGCTCACAACTAACACCCTCTACGCTATTAAATAGATTATATAATATTTTTAATGCCTGATTAGACATAGATATTTCATATAAATCTGGAAAAGAAACAGCTATCTTGAGTATTTCATCCCCAGTTGGGTATAAAGAGCCAAACTCTCCACCGATGTATCTTCCTGGCATTCTTACCTTTAAAAGATCATATTTAAACTTGTTTAATATATTATTCATGATTAATTCCTATAACGTCGTTGATAAATTCCCTGTAGAATACCTATTCCAGCTAAAGCTGTCCATAGTGATGACCCTCCATATGAAAGAAAAAATAGTGGAATACCAGTAATTGGCATCAAACCAATATTCATACCAATATTAAGGACTACATGAAAGAAAATCATACCAATTACACCTGAACCAACAATTATAGAGTAGTTATCTTTCGCATATGTTAATATTAATAATCCTCTTGTTAAAATTACGAGAAAAAAACCAAAAACTAATATTGCGCCTACAAATCCTAACTCTTCAGATAAAATAGAAAAGATAAAATCTGTACTCTGCTCTGGCAAAAATTGATAGTGTGACTGTGTCCCTTGTAATAAACCTTTACCTGTCAATCCTCCAGAACCTACAGCTGTGGTAGCTTGAATAATATTCCATCCAAAATTAAGTGGATCTACCTGTGGATTCATGAAAACTATAAGTCTCATAATTTGATAATCTTTAAGAACATAAACTCTAGCAACATAAGAAACTATTAATGAAACAATAATTATTGAAAAGAAATAAATTACCCAGTAAAAATACTCTTTTCTGAAATATAAAAGTCCAATAATTGAAAGAATAGTTGAAATAATAAACGACCCAATTAAGTATGTTAAAAGTAGTGGTTCGGTTAAAACAGATACAAATGGGTTTTTGCTTTGTAGTATAAACTCTTCCCAACCAGGTAACATTGTAAATACTATTGTAAAAGCACCTAATAAAATTAGATACATTATGTGTTTAACTCTGCATCCTGCGATAAATAACATAGCTAAAAATATAGGGATATAAACTGATGCTGTTCCCATGTCAGGTTGTATTAATATTAACCCAAAAGGAATTACAACAATAATAAATGCAGTAGTAAAAACTTTTAAAGACTTTACATCAGTTTTATTATCATCTAAATATTTTGCCAAAAATAGAATGGTTGATATTTTAGTAAATTCAGATGGTTGAAAACCAAATAACCAAGACCTGGCACCATTAACCATAGTTCCATTAATTCTAGTATAAACTAATATAATTATAAGTATTAAATATACAAACAATGATATATTTTTTATTCGACCAAGATCATATAGGGAAAAAAACAGTAAAACAAACATTCCAGAAAAGATTCTTGCTAGTTGCTTTAAATATTCATTAGACATATTTATTCCAACAGAAGATATTCCACTAGAATAGATAAATATAACGCCAAGAAACATTAAGGAAAATACTGCTGCTAACATAAAGAAGTCAATTCTAGATAGAGTTTTTCCAAGTTCAATTTTTCTTCTCACTGAATTATCTCCCTTAAATAGTATGGCTTTAATGTATCAACAACCTCTTCGTAGTTTTGATTAGCAAAAATACCTTGATATATAAGGTTACTAGCTTTAGGAGCCCACGGTCTCCATCTATCAAGGTCATTAGATGCTTCAATCATAACAACCATTACAATTTGCTCTTCTACAGGTGCATCAAATGGACCATATGATATAAACCAATCATGAAACTTATCTTTATATCCAACTTGTCCAGTACCTGTTTTTCCAGCTATTTGAACTGCCCTAGTTGATAGAGCATTTTTAGCAGTACCATCTGTGACAACTCCTCTCATATATGTTTTGATCTTATCAAATGTGTCAGGAGCATAACTTACTTTTAATAATATCTCTCTTGGGATGGTTTCTGAAACTAAGTTAGTTGATGGATCGATAATTTCTTTAACAACATGAGGTTTATATGCAACACCACCATTTAAAACAAAAGCTAATTCATTGGCAACTTGAAGTGGAGACGCTAATGTTTTCCCTTGACCAATTGAAACATTCATTGTATCTCCATGGGTCCATTTTATGTCATACCTTCTCTTAACCCATTCAGGAGTAGGAACCTGTCCTCTTGCTTCATTTGGAAGGTCAATCCCAGTTTTTTCACCAAATCCAAAATCCCTGGCATAAGTATTTATTTTCTGTATTCCAATAAATTCCCGGCCAGCAGTATAAAAATAAATATTACAAGAGTTTTCTAAAGCACCCTGCAAATCCATTTCTCCATGACCAGCCCTGTTCCAACAATGAAAAAATCTATTACCATAATAAACTCGTCCAGTACATTCTACAGTAAAATCTAGAGGAATTTTTTCTTCTAAAGCTGCTGCGGACATAATAACTTTAAAAGTAGAGGCTGGTGCATATCCTTGAATAGCTCTATTTAATAGAGGCTTATCATCGTCTAACAAAATACGACCATATGCATTATTTCCAGGGATGTCAAACTCTTTAGGTTCATACCATGGATAAGATACCATGGCTAAAATCTCTCCTGAATCAGGTTTTAGAACAACGACAGAACCTTTTCTATTACCTAAAGCCTTCTCAGCAAGGGTTTGAATATTTCTATCAATAGTAAGTTTTAAATTTTTACCAGCAATAGGTTCAATATCTTTCTTTATATTTTTTTTGTCTAATTTACGCCCTTGAACATCAACAGTTTTATACTTAAGGCCATTTTCACCTTTTAAAACGATGTCATACTGTTTTTCTACACCATTTTTACCAATATCATCATTTGCAGTATAACCTTCGTTATATAAAACCTGAAATTCACTCTGAGATATTTTTCCTACATAACCTAACATGTGGGATATTGAACCATCAAAGAGGTAGTTTCTCATAGGAATACTTTCCCAACTTACCCCATTTAGTTCATCTATATTTTCGGCTAATTGAGTTATTTTATAATAAGGCACAGAACTTTGTATTTCTATATTTTTATGTGAAGATCTTAAATAATGTGGTAACTTTCGCTCTATATAAGATGTATCAACATCAAGTATCTCTGATAATTTTAAAATTAAGCCTTTATAACTATCCTCAGGTATAGAAGCAGGATTTACTAAAACACTAAAAGATTCTGTATTATCAACGTATGGAATATCATAATTCCTATCATAAATCTCACCTCTTGGTGCTCTTATAGAAGTACTCCGACTTGATACAGCTGTAGCTTTTTTTTGATAAAGATTCTGATCCCGAACCTGCATTTTAAAAAGATATAATAAGTTATATGAAAATATAAGAACAATAATTATCAAGACAATTAAAACTCTTAATTTATTAACACTATGTTGCATTAAACTCTTTCTCTTACAGGATAAAGCTTTTTTGCTAAAAGATTAAATAACATAAAAATAAAAGGAGTTAATACAATATTTAAACCAAGCTCAATTAAGTATCTAAATGAAAAGAAATTTATATTTAGATCTATTGGAAATATCAATGCTACAAAAGAATACATTGCAAATTTTGCAATAGTACATAATGTAATAATTATACAAGGAAGGATAAATTTGTCTAAAAAAATCTTACCTTCAAAAAAACCTAACAAAAATCCCATAATAAGTTTAACCATTGTATTTAAACCAAATGGAACACCACTTAATGAATCTAAAACAAGTCCACTAGAAAAACCTAAAATTTGACCTATATTTCTACCAAAATTTATAGAAAAATAAATGATAGCTATGAGAGATAAATCAGGCATATAATCGTTTTTAAATATAATTGGGAATACAACACTTTGTACAACAATAATTAAAAGTACGATTCCAATAGAAATTGTATAAAAAAGGGTTCTTTTATTCATTGTACTCTCCTATTGGAATTAATACTGATAAAAACTCAAGTTTAGAAAAATCTATAATTGGTTCAAGAGTAATATTTAAAGAAGTTTGATATTCAATTCGCTTTATTTCAACTATACGGCCAATGTAGTAACCCTTTGGATATAAGGAGTTCATTCCACTTGTTTCTACTAAATCGCCGACTCCAATATCACCTAGAGCAATTTTTTTTACATAATCAATTTTAAGATAACCTTCAATAGAATCAAAACCTTTTACCAGTCCTTCATATCTAGAGGATGATAAACGACCAGCAATATAACTACTTTGATCTAATAATGGAAGAACCAAGGCTGAATGAGAACTTACATTAATAACCTTACCAACGACTCCAACTAAACCATCTTGGAGTGCAACAACAGGCATATTTTTCTTAATACCGTGATTTGATCCTTTACTAATAGTGATTGTAGAACTTAAATTACTAGGATCTTTTCCAATTATCTCACAAGGTATAGAATCATGAGAAAGTGAATCTTTAAAATCTAAAAGACGTTTAAATTGAATATTCTCTCTTTGTAATTCTAAAAAATCTCTATTAATCCCTCTATAATCATCTAATTCAGTACTTAAAAGATCATATCTATGTTTAAGGTTTCTAAGTTCACCAACAGAATTAATTGATGAGCTAGTAAATTTAATAGTACTATCTAGACCTCTCTGTATTAAGGAAAAAAAAGTTAATGCTCCTTCCTTTGTTGCTTTAAAACTTTCGTTTGATAAAAGCATTAAGGAAGAAAGTATAACTAAAAAAATAAAAAGATAAATAGATCTGTTTAACCTCTTCTTTAACTGCACAATAATCCTTATGAGTTTATGCTATCGTAAATTCTTTTATTATCAGAATCATCTTTTTCAAAATCAAAATATCGTCCTGCACCTAGAGCAACACATAATAGAGGATTTTCAGCTAAAATTACTGGTACGCCAGTTTCTTTTGCTAATAATTTTGGTAATCCTTTTAAGTTAGAACCACCACCTGTCATTACGATACCTCTTTCTACAATATCTGCAGCAAGTTCAGGAGGAGTCTGACCTAGTGTCCTTTTAACTTCCTGGATAACAGCAGATATAGGAGATTGTAAAGCCTCTCGGACTTCCACAGAGTCTATTTCTAAACGTCTAGGTAGACCAGTAATAGCATCAGTACCTTTTATTTCCATCTTTTCGATCTTAGTTTCCGGTGTAGCATTACCAATAGTCATTTTTAACTTCTCAGCTGTTTGCTCACCAATAATTAAATTATGTACTTTTTTTACATGTTTAATTATTGCAGCATCAAATTCATCACCACCAATTCTAATTGCGTTTGTTACAACCATACCACCTAATGAAATTACAGATATTTCTGTAGTTCCACCTCCAATGTCACATATCATGTGTCCAGCAGGTTCATATATAGGAATATCAGCTCCTATTGCAGCAGCAAGTGACTCATCTATAATTTTAACATCTCTTGCTCCGGCTTTATATGCACACTCTTCTACAGCACGTCTTTCAACCTCTGTGATACAAGATGGTACACCAATAGTCATTCTAGGTTTTATTAATCTTCTATTTGGTAATACTTTAGCAATAAAGTATCGAATCATCTTCTCTGTAGTCTCTAAATCAGCGATAACACCATCTCTTAATGGTCTAATTGCTATTATATTACCAGGAGTCTTCCATAACATTCTTTTTGCATCAGCACCTACAGCAACTACTTTTTTGCTACCTCTTTCAATTGCAACAACAGAAGGTTCACTACTTACTATACCTTTACCCTTAACATATATAAGAGTATTACATGTTCCTAAATCTATACCTATATCAGATGCAAAACCGTTAAAAAATCCCATTAAATCCCCTTTAGTTTATCTTTTTAGCCATGAAATAAGTTCTTTATCATTGCTATTTATTTTAGATAACTTTCTAAATATTTTATTTGCTTCTACTTTTTTACCCGTAATAAAAAGAGATTTACCTAATATAAAACCAGCTTCAAAGTCATCTGGTCTCAATTGTAAAATATCATTAACTTGCTCGATAGCTTCAATATATCTTTTACTATTAAAATAAATTTTAGCTAATTCTACATGAGAATTAATCTTGACGTTTTTTTGTCCCGAATTACCGAGAATATCTAATAACATCTCTTCTTGTTTTTCAAAATTTCCTATTTGGTTATATGCCTGAGAAATTATATAATTAATCTCTGGTGAATGTCTTTCTTCTGGAAGATATTCAAATTCCTTAATGCTTTCAGGAAACAAACCTAACTCATAATAAGCCAAACCTTTAAATTCGTAAATATCTTTTCCTAAATATCCTTCTACAAGAGCAATATCTAGGTATTTAATTGTAAGATCTGAGTAATTTCGCCCTTTATAGTAGTATGCTTTACCTAAAACGTAAGTAATATCACCTTTTAATTTACCACTGGATAAAATATATGCTTTTCTTAGTGATACTATAGACTGGTTTATAAGAGGTATTTTCATTTCTAATGAAATTTGTGATATTCCAAGATAAAAATTAGATATCCCATGAAAATATAGATAATTTAACTCAAGAAAGTTCTCATTTAAGACTTCTTCGCAAATTGTTACAATTTGGGAATATTTTTTTTCATTCCAAAGCTTATTAAGATCTTCTTCTTCAAATGCTTTAACTAAGTTATTACCATAAAACCTTATCCCTTGATTTAGGAAAAAAGTCATGAAAATAAATAAAAAAGGAAGTAATAGTATTAGTAAATATATAGAACTTTTTCTTTTAGAAAACTTTCTTTTACTGTTTTTATACACAAACTCCCTCCGGTAAAAATAAAAATCAGACCTATAAGCCGAGTTCTGTTTAAACTATCATCTATCTACACAAAGAATTACTTCTGTGTTCTAGCAGTCTACCCGTAATCTATAAAGGCGAGAAACCTAAAAACTACTGCTTGACTTTGCTCCTAATGAGGTTTACCTAGCAAAAAACATTACTGCTTTCCCGGTAGGCTCTTACCCTACCTTTTCACCCTTACCAGGGAGTAAATAATATTTACTCCGAGGCGGTATATCTCTGTGGCACTATCTGTCATCTATTAAATAGATGCCCGGGTGTTACCCGGCACTATTCTCTATGGAGCCCGGACTTTCCTCCTATACAATAGAGTATAGGCGATAGTTCAGTCTGAAAAAAATTTAATCTAATAAAAATTCATCATCGATAAGGTCAGCTAATGATGCTTCATTTTCTGTCTTCTCATCAACGTCTGCTTCAGATAATACTTGATCTGTTGAGCTATCCTCGTGAAACAATATTCTAGAACAATAAGGACAGAATAAAATTTCCTCACCTTTTCTAACATCGTTAGCAAATTGTGCAGGAAGTGTCATATGACAACCAGAACAGATTCCTGAAATTACAGGAACAATACCTAAACCAGATTTATTTTTTATAATTCTTTCAAATTTAAAAAGAATCTCTGAATCCATATCATGACTTATGACTTTTTCATCAGCAAGCATACCATTTTTAGTGGTTTCTTTCTCAGATATAATTGAAACAATTCGTTCTTTTTCATCTGTAATCTCTTCTTTCTGCTGATTAAGAAGTTCTTCCTCAGAAGTTAACATCTCTGCTAAAACTTCAATTGTTTTTTCAACTTTTTGGATTTCTCTTCTATATTCTTGTTCAGCTTCGGTAGATACTTTTATTTCTCTCTCTAAAGCCTCATATTCACGTTGAGTACTGATTTCATCCATTCTTTTTTCACTGAATTCACGAGCTCTTTCTGCATCATTCATTAATTTCTTAAATCTAGAAAGTTCATCTTCAGATGCAATTTTATTATCATTTTTCTCAATAAAAGATTTCTGTAACCGATTTAGAAGCTCTTCTTTTATTATTAAAGCTTTAGGAATTTCATCAATTTCCCTATCAATTTCAATTCTCTTCGAAAGCACTTCCTGTAAGTGTCTTAATTTCTCAAAAGTTTTTTCCACCTAATATATCCCCTTAATTCTCTAGATAATCTTTTAATTTTACGCTTCTATTTGGATGTCTTAAACGTCTTAAAGCTTTAGCTTCAATCTGTCTAATTCTTTCCCTTGTAACATTAAAGTAAAGACCTACTTCTTCTAATGTTAACGAATAACCATCATCTAAACCAAACCTCATTTTTAAAACTTCTTGTTCACGAGGTGGTAATGTTGATAATACCTCAGATAGCTGTTCTTGTAAAACCTTAAAAGCTGTCTGATTTGCTGGATTTTCAACATCTTTATCTTCAATAAAATCTCCTAATAAGGAATCTTCTTCCTCACCAATTGGAGTTTCTAAAGAAATTGGTTCTCTTGCAACATTTTTAACTGATTTTACACGTTGTACGTTCCAACCTAATCTCTCAGCTATTTCTTCATCACTAGGTTCTCGACCTTTAATTTGCATTAATAATCTAGATTCTCTAACAACCTTATTAATCTGTTCGATCATATGAACTGGAACCCTTATAGTTCTAGCCTGATCAGAAATAGATCTAGTAATTGCCTGACGAATCCACCAAGTTGCATATGTAGAAAACTTATAACCTTTTCTATATTCAAATTTTTCTACTGCTTTTATTAAACCAATATTTCCTTCTTGAACAAGGTCAAAAAAATGTAATCCTCTATTAGTATATTTTTTTGCAATACTAACAACTAATCTAAGGTTTGCTTTAATAAGTCTATCTTTTGCAGTTTTCATCATACTTTTACCATGGGAAATATCATCACCCATCACTAGTATTTCATCTGCACTATTCTCAAATTCGAGCTCAATATTTCTAAGATCTCTATAATTAGTCTGTAAAGTTCTGATCTTATCTTTTAACTGATCAGCAGTATATCCTAGGTCAGTTTCAATCTGTGCCTTTTTACTCTGTTGAGCAAGACTTCGACCTAAGGTTCTAACTTCTCTCAGATTTGATACTTTTAGATCTCGTTGTAGTAAATACTGTTCTCTTCTTAAATTATTAATCATTCTAACAGCAATAATATATTTGTCAGAAAATTCTATTATTTCATCCTGATATAATTCTACTAAAGAAAGATCATGAACTAATGTTGTTTTCATTTCCAAAACGCTCTGGTCTGTTAAAGGATCACCTTCAGTAGATGTAACTTTCTCTTTTAGAGCCATATATTTTTTTAATTTTGGAAGGATCTTTTTTAAAGGTTCCTTATATAATGCATTTAACCGTCTTCTTGCAGCTAATATTTCAGAGACTTCTTTTTTACTAAGATCTAACTCTCTAGGATCATCTTTACAAGAGGCTTTTTCCATTAGTCTCTGATATTCAGAAACGATCATACCTTTACCTTGAAGAATCTCTTTAATAATTAGTTCACCTTCTTCCATACTTTTTGAAAGTTCAACTTCTTGTTCCGCTGTTAAAAGGCTCTCTTTACCTATTTCTCTAAGATATAATCGTATAGGGTCATCAATTACAGAATCTTTTTCATCTACAATTAATTTTTTAGCTACACTTTTAGGAAGATCAACGTCAGATACTTTTTCAATCTCTAGATCTTCATCAATAGTTGGATCAACCTCTTGCTGTTCCATGCTACTTTTAAAACCTAAAGATTCATCATCACCAGCTAAATTACCGCTAGCTTCAAATCCTAAAGCATTACTATCAATTACAGGCTCAGCATCGTCCTCATCATCCGCTTCAAACTCTTCTTCTTCTTCTTCTTCCTCTTCAATAGAAAAATTAGGATCTTCTATATCTGGCTCTTCAAGTTCTGAATCTGGGTCTTCTGAATCTGAGTCTTCTGAATCTGGAGCTGCTGATTCAGAATTTTCTAAATTTGAACCAGGCAGTTCTGGAGCTAAAACATGACCTACAGGAACAACAACAGATCCATCATCATCTTCTAACAGTATATTATTTTTTTCAATTAAGGTTAAAACTTCTTCTATCTGATCAGAATTCAAAAGATCCTCAGGAAGCATATTATTTACTTCCTCGTAGGATAATACTTTTTTCTTTCTACCATATTCTAATAATTTAATTATTTCCGGATTCTTATCCAATTGTTCCATTTAATAATCCTCAATTTTACCAAGTTTTTCGTCTAATTCTGACTTCTTTTTTAATAATGAAGTAACATAAGTAATATCATTATGTCGACTTCGGTCACCAATTTTACCTTCTAACTCTTGTATCTGTAATAAAAGAGTTTTTCTCTTTAAATATACAAGAGAGTCTACAATAATTTTACCCGGGTTATCATCAAATTCATTTGAAGTACATTTGCTTATTATAAGCTGTTTCAGTTCATTATTATCAATTCTTCTTAAAATCGATTCAACTGAAATTACACCTTCCTTCAATGAGTTAGAGATAGCATTGTATACAGTAATTGCATAATTACTTATAAGGCCAAATTCATCTACATACAACCTTACATGTTCATTAAATTTACTATTAACAACCAAAGCACACATTAAGTATAATTCCTTGTCTTTATAAATGTCTATAATCTCTTTAATTGGTTCCCGTTTCTCATACTGTGTTTTCCTACTATTTGAAAACTCTTTTAATATTGAATCGGTACTAACCCCTAGTTCAGAAGATAACTTTTCCAAGCAAGCTTCTTTCCTAATATCTGAGATTATACTATTTATGTATGGAAGTATTCCTTTTGCAACGCTTTCTTTACTCTCCGGAGATTCACTACCAAACTGGTTTATTAGTCTTTTAAGTAGATAATCAAAGCTAGTTATAGTGTATATACAACTTTTTTTCAATGCTTCTTCACCACTTTTTTTTAAAATTTCTGCGGGATCCATTCCATCAGGCAAAGATATTACATTTGGGGAGATTCCAACACGTTCTAAAATTATACAAGCTTTTTCAGTTGCCTTTATTCCAGCAGAGTCTCCATCAAACAAAATAGTTCCACTATCAGCATATCTTTTGAGTAATTTTGCTTGTGATTCTGTAAATGCAGTTCCTAATGGAGCTACAGCATTACAAAGTCCAACCTGATGTAAAGCGACAACATCTAAGTTACCTTCACATAAAATAAATGACTTCTGTTTACGAATCTCTTTGATAGCAAGATTAATTCCAAATAAAATACTACCTTTATGATATATTACAGTCTCTGGAGAATTAATATATTTTGGACCATAATCGGACAAAGCACGTCCACTAAATGCAACAACCTGATTATGATGATTAATAATGGGAAACATAACCCTATCAAAAAAAATTGAAACTTTCCTATTTTTTTTAGAAAAAAAACCTGATTCTAATAAAAAATCTTCTGAATAGTTTTTGCTTTTTAAGAAATTAAATAACCAGTTTCCACCTTTAGGGGCATAACCAATCCTAAATGTCTCAATAATATCTTTTGAAAAGCCCCTTCCATAAACATAATCACGAGCAGCTTTACTACTTTCTACATTTTGAAATATGTAAGAAAAACTACCACAACATTTTTCATATAACTTTATAAGTGATTCCCGCTTAGTCACTTGTTCAATATTTTCAGAGTTGCTATTCAACTCAACAGAAACACCAGTTTTTTGTGCTAAATGCATAACAGAATCAACAAATGACATATGCTCAATTTCCATTATGAAGTTAAATATACTTCCACCTTTTTGACAGCCAAAACAATAAAACATATTTTTATCTTCTGTTACTGTAAATGATGGTGTCTTTTCATTATGAAAAGGGCAACATCCCCAAAACTTATCACCCTTCGATTTAAGAGCTGTATATTCACTTACAATATTAACAATACTTGCTTTATCTGATATTTCCTGAATTGTATTTTCTGGTATTCTCACTATTGCTTGCTCTCAAAACCACTTAGATATTCAAGACTAGCCTGTTCATGTTCGCTATATTTTCTTGAAAACCGATGTAAACCTTTCTCTCTATCCTCAACAACAAAATATATAAAATCACTATCATCAGGAAAAAAAACTGCATCTAATGCGTTGTAACCTGGATTTGATATTGCTCCTGGTGGCAATCCTAAAATCTGATAGGTGTTATAAATAGAATCAATTTCTAGATCTTCAAAAAGTAATCGATTTCTATGTTCCTGCCCTAACTCTTCGGTTATAACATACATAACTGTTGCACAAGATTGAAGCATCATCTCTTTATCTAATCTATTATAAAAAACAGATGCAATAGTTTTAACTTCAGATTTACTTTTATATTCTCTTTCAACTATTGAAGCCAAAATTACTTTATTAGCTAATTGTTTTCTAGTTAATTTTTGATAACTTGGATATATTTGTTTGATATTCTTAAAGAAGTTTTTTAAAAAACTTTCAACAACTAAAAGAGCAGGATAATTTTCTTGAAATGAGTATGTATCAGGGTATAAAAAACCTTCTGCACTATTAAAAGGTATATTATACAGTTCTAATAACTCTTTATTACTAATTGCATCTAAAAAGTCTTGGCTTTTTACAACACCACTATCATCAAGAATTTTTGCTATTTTTCTTGAAGTATAACCTTCTGGTATGGTTACTGATATTAAGTTCTGTTTTCCTTCAATTAGAATCTCATAAATTTCTTTTATACTTAAAGATTGAGAAATATTATATTCACCTTCTTTTAACTTAAGGTCATACTTATAATAAACTCCGTAATATTTAAAAATAGTATTATTTCGTATGAGATTATTATTATATAGATTCATTGAAATAGTTGATAAGCTATCTCCTTTCCCTACAAAAAAAGATACAGCTTCACTATTACTAGAAATAGGTTGCATATTTGTATAAACATAATACATCCCACATGAAATTGTGATAATACTGAGTATTAAAAAAATTATTAGGAATTTTTTCAATTTTTATCCTTATCTCTAAATATAACACGAAACTCTTCAATTTCTTTTACATTAAAGTTTTCAAAAATATCTTCTTCAAGCTTTAACATAGCACTATCTAAATATATTGGAAGGCTATCCATATCTGATAATAAAAAATATAAACTAAGAACTTCTTCTTTATTAAAATCCTTCACAGTTATTTGGGATTTATGAAGGGTTCATCAAGTCGCTGATCTAGCCATCTATCAATATGATTTTTAGAACGAACCTCACCTTGACCAGCACCTGGACAACTATTTACCACAGTAGCCCACGTCTCTTCATTTATTAAATTATGTGCCCAAAATGGAAAACTTCTACACTGTAGTGGTCTATCATTATAAATAGTACACCCTTTATCCCAAAAAATACAATCGTTATTACTTTTCTCGATTAATGTTAAACGCTTTATACCTAAAAGATCTACAATACTACAATAAGTTTTAATAAATTTTTTTCTTGATATGTTTAATCCCTGATACATTTTAGTTAAATCAATTTCAGATAAGAAAACATACCCTGGTTCATGCCTACAACATCCACTACATCTTTCACAAGTAAACTTAAGACCATCTTCATAAAAATCATTCATTTTTTAATTTTCTCCAAAAAAAAACTTCCAAGATAGGAAGTTTAAAGAATTAACTTGCAAAAAGCAAGTAAAAGGTATGGGGAGAGAAGGATTTGAACCTTCGAAACCGAAGTAACAGATTTACAGTCTGCCCCCTTTGACCACTCGGGAACCTCCCCATTAATAAAGCCGTCTATCAGAGTTGAACTGATGACCTACGCATTACAAGTGCGTTGCTCTACCACTGAGCTAAGACGGCGCTACAACTGTTTTAACCTAAACAGATAAAGGTATACGTATTGTCTTCTAAAACCTTGTAAACAAAGTTATATCAGACACTATTTTACAAGTAAAATAGTATGGGGAGAGAAGGATTTGAACCTTCGAAACCGAAGTAACAGATTTACAGTCTGCCCCCTTTGACCACTCGGGAACCTCCCCATTATTAAGCCGTCTATCAGAGTTGAACTGATGACCTACGCATTACAAGTGCGTTGCTCTACCACTGAGCTAAGACGGCGCTACAACTGTTTTAACCTAAACAGATAAAAGGTACGAACATTTTCCAAAGAAAATATTCGTAAACTTTTTCAAAGAAAAAGTATTGGGGAGAGAAGGATTTGAACCTTCGAAACCGAAGTAACAGATTTACAGTCTGCCCCCTTTGACCACTCGGGAACCTCCCCATTATTAAAGCCGTCTATCAGAGTTGAACTGATGACCTACGCATTACAAGTGCGTTGCTCTACCACTGAGCTAAGACGGCATTAATTGGTTTTTCAACCACGATTGGTAATTTAATCAAAACAGAAACAAAGGTCAATAGTTTTTGTAATTAATTTAGTAAACCAATATTCAAAATTTCAACTTCTCCCTGTTCTTTAATATAAATTGATATTTCAAACTGTGAAGAAACGTTGCTTTCTGATATTACCCCTTCACCAATACTATTTTGATAAACTTCATCTTTAAACAAAAAAATTATTGGTTCAATTGTAAAAAAGTCTTCTTTTTTAAATTTATATTTAAAATCTGTAAGATTACTAAGGGACAATATTGGAGATTCATGTAATCCTTTCCCAATACCATGACCTAAACCATCAGGAAAAAGATAATATCCTCGCAACCCAATATATTCATTTAAAAACAATAAGATATCTTTTACACTAGTTCCTACATCAATTATTTTTAATACTTGTTTTAAAGCTTCTTTATTTGTAGAAATTAAATTTTTATATTTTAAACTCCCCTCACCAACAATAAAGGTTTTTGCCCCATCAATTTTAACACCTTCCCAACAAAAACATATATCAATAGAAATAATATCGCCTGATAACAAAATGTAATCTGTAGGCTGCCCATGATATACAATATTATTAATATTAATAGTTAAGGGTATAGTTTCTGGTATCACAAAAATACTGTTTTTTTCAAAAAAATCATCAACAAAGTCACTTAAGAAGAGAATATTTTTATTAGGAATAACGAGTTTATTTAACTCATCAAAAAGTCTTTCTTGTAATTCACCAATATCAAATAATTTAGGATCCATCTATTTATCACTAAACATAGGAATATAATTAGATAAAACAACTTTTTCCCATGTATATTCCTCTACGATTAGTTTATACGCCTTTTTCTTGATATTTTGTAACAATTCATCGTTATTATAATATAGCTGTTCACACTCTAATAATTGATCTTTCAATTCGTTATATTCAGAGAATACAAAACCAGTTTCACCATGCCTAACTTTTTGTAATCCTCCAGTTTTATGGACTATCGGTATAGATCCAGCTAACTGAGCTTCAAAATCTGTAAGACCACAAGGCTCCCAAAGAGAAGTCAGGATAAAAAAATCAGAAGACAAAAACAATCTAAAAGCTAACTCTTCATCATATCCTTGTAGATAACAAAACTGATTATTATATATTGAAGAGAGTTCAATTAACATATTTTCGTATGTAGATTCACCCTCCCCCATAACGACAAAAATAGCTTCTCCACCAGATGAAACATAATCTTTAAAAGAATCAATAAATTTATTAATCCCTTTTTGTTCTGTTATCCTATTTTGGAATAGAAATATTGGTCTGTTTTGTTCAAAATCAACTGATCCCCATTTTATAACACTAGGTGTTTCAGTAATTTTATTTTTTAAACTATTTCTAAATATTCTTATCTGTTTTTTTAAAGGTAAACTGTTTATTCCTAATGATGAGTAGTGTTTCAGACTAACTCCATTAGTAATACCTTTTACAACAATATTATGCTTATTACAAAAACCACCTAAATCTCCAGTATAATTTTCATGTTGAAGGTTCATAATTTCATCTGCGTAATATGGACTAACTGTAAGGGGAATTGAGTGGTATGTTGCGGAAAAAAGTGGATCAAAATATTTACCAATACCATCAGTATTCAAAAACTCATCATTTACGATATTATAATCTTTAATTTTAGATATATTTATTTTTTGATGATAAATATAACCAGCATTATGTATAGTAAAAAATATTTTACTATGGAGAAACTTATCAATTAAATGTTTATTTGATTTTATCAATATCGGTATTAGACCCGTATGAGCATCGTGTAAACTTAATATATCCGGGGCTATTAAATGATCTTTTACATAATATAAAAAAGCCAACTGAAAAATTATGTTTATTTCATCAGTATCAATAAAACCTTCACCATGTTTAAATTGTGGGTTAAACTGTTCATCCTTTAATGTATATGTATAAACATTACTTTTGTTTGAAACATCTGGAAAATCAAATAAATATACTTTTACACCCCTATATTCACCATAATAAACATCAATACAGATATATTTTTCTTTGACTAAGAGGTTAAAAGAATCTAACTTATCAAATTCATTTTTATCTATAAAACCATAACATGGAATAAATACAGAACTATCATGAGATTTTTTAGAAAGAGCCGCACCTATACCTGTAACAACTTCCTTTAATCCACCTGCATTTGCAAATGGATAAAATTCTCTAGAAACTTGATAAACTACCATTTAACTTAAAAGATCTGGTCGTAATATTTTTGCATTATGTAGGTACACTGGTTTAGTATCAAAGTTCAATTCAGAGTCTTCACTATTCCAAGTAACAATTACTCTAACAGCTTGTTTTAAAGCCCCTATGCTTCTAGGTTCTGCTGAACAAAAAAGAGGAATACCACTATATTCGCCATTTGCTCTTAAGGCTGCTGCAGGATTAAAAGAGACTATATCTTCTGTTATAGAAAATAAAATACTAATTATAGATTTATCATTTAAATTGTTATCAGAAAATATTTTATTTATCATTTCCTGAACCCTTTGGATTACTTGTTCCTTTGTATCTTGATCTACTGTAGTTGCACCTCGAACTGCCAAAACCATAATTTACTCTACACTCCTAAACTTATGATATAAATTGTATTTACTAAAATTAAAATACTAAATGATATAAGTATATAAACAATAATACTTATACACTTTTTAATTTTTTTAAATGAAACTTTCTTATTTATAATAAAAAAAATTAAATTTAAAAATAAAAGAATTATTGAAATATACGAAACTATGCTTATTATATTTATCATTGTATAAGCTGAACTTTCATTTATGCCCTGTTTTGAAAGAACAAAATAGGATAAAAAACTAATAATACTCATTAAAAAAAAAGTATAACTTAACTTTGAAAGTAATTTAGTAACCCATAGTTCTTTGTTTTTATTAAACAAATAAACCCCTTTTACTTAAAAATGTTGTTTTTTAATGATAAAATATATAAAATATTTAAACAATAAGGATTAATAATGAAACTAAAATCGCTGTTTAATACAATACTACTATTAACTATATTTGCATTTATTGGATTTATATTCTGGTTAGGCTGGGAACAGTTACAATTAGAAGAGAGTACTTACGGTGTTGTTTTTACTAAAACAACTGGTTGGAATGATAATATAATCGAAAGTGGTAAATTTAACTGGAGTATTGAGAAAGTTATTCCAAAAAATTATACGATTCACAAGTTTCAAATTAAATACAGATCTATAAATTTCAACATTAATAACAAATTACCATCCGGGGATCTTTATGCCGATTTCAACAAAATCAGTAAAGAGAACTTTAACTACAATTATTCAGTAGTTGGAAGTATTAATTTCAATACATCAGAGCTTACATCCCAGCTAAATAGTGGAATCTTTACTGAAAATACATTTATTGAATGGGAAAACAATACTATCTTAGAAATAAAAGAAGCTTTAAAAGTATATATGAGGAATAATTTATTTAATGAAGAATTATCAAGTTCTGCTATCAAATATATATCTTCAATATACCCATACTATACATTTACTAATATTTATATAAATTTAGAAAGACCTGATATTGATCTATATGAAAGTTGCAGAGATAGGTATTTAAAACATCTTAACCAAAAAGCTTTAGCTGAAGAAAACTATCTAGCTGAAATATTGAAACAGAAAAATGAAGAATCTTTAAAACTTGAACTATTAAAACAATATGGAGAGGTATTTACACAATATCCAATAATGATTGAATATATAAAAATTGATAAAGAGATGGTATTTGATAGGGCAACAATCGAAGATCTTCTACCTATTCCGAATCAAAAATAATCTTTTTACTATAAATATCAATAAACTTCTTAAGAACCTTGCCTTTCTCAATTAAAATATCTTTAAACGTATGTTTTCTGCTTATAGTTGGGTGAATCGCTGAAACCTGCAATTTGACTGTATCAGATGGACTTTTTAAGGTTTGCAACATAATCTTTTCAAGATCCTTAAAAAGTCTCGAACCTAATTTAAGTAATTCTAAAACTTCTTCATCCTTCTGTTTAATAAAAGCTTTGTACATTCTTAAATTTTGCCGATTACTAGCAACAGCTGAAAATAAAGTTTTCATTGTTTTACCACCATCACTTTCCGGAGACATCGATCTATCAAACTTTATAATACGTTCCTGAAGAGTCTCAATTCCTATTGAAATTTCTAGAGATTTACTCTGGAGCATGTGATTTTTCTCATATATATGTTTACTAAGAACAAATATAATATCTTTAAAATCTCTTGAATAATAATGTTTTAAGAAATTTATTAGTATTGATAAAGTATCAATATATCTAAAATATTTTAACTTTAGGTTTTTATAGTCAAATTCTTTATAGACTCTATAATTATTGAGTTTAACTTTATCAAAATTCTTAAACATTTGAACAAAAAGTTGATTAGTTACAGCTCTTTCTCTGATACCATATACTTTAGCTAATTCTGCTAACATCTCTTTTTTCAAAGTTGAAAAGTAAAATTCAACTAGATTAATTTTTGATACTGAAAAATCAATTTTATAAAATGGATTACCCTTTGAAAACTTTATTAAGTCCTCGAATGGATAAGCTACTGTTAGGCTTTTAAGTTTTTCAGAAAGCTTTGTATAACTATCCCAGAGCTGTTGCTCTTCGACTTCATTCCCCATGGTCTTAAGAGCTATCAATGAAGCAATACTGTTTTGTTGTAAAGTAATCCCAGAAAAATGAATTAATAACTTATAGAAGTCTTCTACATGCCTAACAACAAGGCTCATTGATACACTTTTATTAGTAATACTTTCAATACTATCATTACCACTGATACCCATTAATTTAAATATTGGTATGAAATTATATAAAACGATATTTTTAAGTGATATTATTGCTAAAAACTCTTCTTCAGCTTCGGGGAAGATAAAATCTGGTATTTTTTTTCTATAATCATAAATTGACTTTAAAAGAGCCTTTTTAACAGCTTCTAAACTTTCTCCTTCACTTATACTTTTATCTATCTCTGATTCACGAATAAAATCAAACAGTGTATTTTTTATTGAATTATATTTTTCAGATAAAATTGCTCCAATTAGTTTTTCTAAAGCAATTGGACTTTCCCATACATCAGAAAATATGTTGATAAAAGGTGAAACAAGAGAATTAATTCGTATAAAATCATTGATTAGAATACTTGTAAATCTTCGCTTTTTTAATAATACCAAAGTTGGTGCAGTAAAAGAAATTCTTCTTTCCAGACTAGATAACAGGTCATTGTTATAAACTTCTTTTATATCTTTCCCCATAATGAAACTACGAATATTAAGAAATAATTTCTGAAAAAAACCTAAACCTTCTATATCTTTTGAGATACTCTTCTTTTGAAAGTCTTTATTCTCTTTTTCTTTAAAATTGCTATATTTTTCATCTTGTTTAATAGGATTTGCACTGAGATTTTCATTAATCTGATTAAGTAAAACTTTTTTTTCTGACTCTGAGAGATTTGTTGTTAGATCATCAAATTTTTTACTACTCAAATACTTTTCCTATAATTGGAACTATCACTATAAAAACGTTAGTCCCTGTATCTATCCATGAATCTTTTTTTTCTACAAAATTACTAATGCCTATAGACTTATAAGTCCAATCAACATGGATCAGATCCCATTTTAAACCATATGAAGCAATACTGCAATCTACTTTATTAATAGGATAAATAGAAATTGATGACTGGTTAAATTGCCCTAATGATAATTTCCCATGGACTTTGTGGACAACTTCATGTTTTGTAAACCAAACGTCTGGTGCTAAGTCTGTTTCAAACAGTGAAAACACCCCTAATAAATGGTCTAATCGACCACCTCCACCTCCAATTAAAATAACACTTTTACTACCCATTTTTTTTAAGTGTTTAAGACCGATTATTGTATCGGTATCATCTTTATGGGTCGAAAATTGTTCAATTTTTTCATTTGGGATTAATTTTAAATTTTCAGTATCCTTAATAGAGTCCATATCTCCAACTAAAAAGTCAAAATCAATATTATTTTCTAACACCCAATCATATCCAGAATCTGCGACGCAGACATAAACATTTGTAAACAGATGTTTTACTAAGTTATAATCAGGGATTTCACCACCTGTAATCAAAATACTATTCATTCTTTAACTATAAAGTCATTGACAATTAAGTGACAAGGTTATAATTTGCTAAACATGGATTTATTTATACCGGAAGAGATAAAAACTATTAGCTCAGTTTTGAATGATGCAGGATACCAATGTTATCTTGTTGGTGGAGCTATAAGAAATCAACTTCTTGGGAAAAAAGCTAAAGATTATGATTTAGCTACAAATGCTAAACCTGAAGAAGTAATGTCTCTATTTAAAAGAGTTATTCCTACTGGAATAAAACATGGCACAGTGACAATTCTAATAGGATCTCATGGATTTGAAATTACTACATATAGAATTGATGGGAAATACAGCGATGGAAGACGACCTGATAAAATTGAGTTTACTCCATCGATAGAAGAAGATCTGTTACGACGTGATTTCACAATAAACTCTATAGCTTTTAACATCCATAATGATATAATGTTGGATATAAATAGAGGTATTGAAGATTTAAATGACAATGTAATTCGTGCTATTGGTATTCCATCAAAAAGGTTCGATGAGGATGCTCTTAGACTAGTAAGAGCTTGTAGATTTGCTTCTCAGTTAAATTTCTCAATAGATAAATTAACCTATATTGCAATGTCAAAAACTTTAGGTAAATTAAAAGATGTATCTAAAGAGAGAATAAGTGATGAATTAGTCAAAATATTATCCAGTAATCACCCATCAATCGGTTTCAGACATTTTTACAATTGTGGTATGTTAGAAATACTTTTCCCTAATATTTACAACTCATGTAAAAATGATATTATATCTTTTAATAAAGCATTAATGGATATGGATACCATTATTAGTGATAAACCTTTTATTAGATTTTCTAGACTACTTTCAATTACACCTAATGAGAAACGATTAGATACATTAAAAATACAAAAACTCTCAAACCAGTTTATAAACTCAACTTTACATCTTCTTAAGTTTATAGATACAGATATAACAAAGATAGAAACAAGATATCAAGTTCGTAAATTTATTGCTGCAGTTAATATTATAGATTTACAAGATTTAAAAGTTCTTTGGCAAGGAATGCAGAATATAGATAAAGTAATATTATCTTCCCTTTTTGAAAAAATAGAACTTGAGATCACACAAAACTGTGCATTTGTAATTAAGGATTTAAAAATAACTGGTAAAGATTTAATTACAGAGACGGAATTATTTCCAGGACCACAATTAGGTAAGGTGCTAGAAGGTTTATTAGAAATGGTATTAAAAAACCCAGAATTAAATACACATGAACAATTGATAACATTATCTAAAGATATTTAGAAAGACCTTGTTTTGCAGCATTTTGTTCAGCACTTTTTCTATTTTTGCCTGAACCTGTCCCTATAATGGTATTTTTAACAAATACTTGATAAACAAATTCTATAGCATGATCAGGCCCATTTTTACTTAAAAGTTTGTATTTAGGACACACTTTTTCTTTTTTTTGTACAGCTTCTTGTAAAATAGTTTTATAGTCCTTCCTATAATCACCTTTGATAACCAAATCAATTTCAGGAATTAGATACCTTAATACAAACTTTTTACATTTTTTATAACCACTATCTAAATAATAAGCTCCAAACAGTGCTTCTAAGGCATCTTCTAAGATTGCATTTTTTTGTCTCCCACCACTATATTCTTCTCCTTTACCAACAAGAAGTATTTGATCTAGACCTATAGAAAGTCCAATTTTAGATAAAACTTCCTCACTAACAACATACGACTTAATTTTTGCTAAATCTCCTTCTCTTAAATCTGGAAATTTACTATACAAATAATCAGTTACAGATAAACCTAATACAGAGTCGCCTAAAAATTCTAATCTTTCATTGTTATATATTGTTTGTGAAAAATTTGGTACGGATCGGTGAGTAAATGCAAGGTTCAGAAGTGTTAAATCCCTGAACCTTATTTTAAGATTTTTAAGAAAACTTGATAGTTCAAGTTTCCTATTTGTATCAATCATAATTTTACTATTTTTTGATTTCTTTAAAAAAGAAATGTTCAATTTAGTTCTTTTGTGATTTGATATAATCTAATGCGTCAGAAACTTTTTCAAACTCATTTGCTTTTTCATCTGGAACTTCAATATCCATTTCAGACTCTATTGCATAAACTAATTCGTAAGTATCTAAACTATCAGCTC
>JAOPTT010000014.1:0-199166 GCA_051531975.1 Spirochaetaceae bacterium | reverse complement strand
AAAAGACCAAAAGTTAGGGGTGTTGTAATGAACCCTGTAGATCATCCCCATGGTGGTGGTGAAGGTAAGACTTCTGGTGGTAGACATCCTGTTTCTCCTTGGGGACAGCCTACGAAGGGTTTCAAAACAAGAAAGAAACATAACAAAACTGACAAATTTATTGTCAAACGAAGAAAATAGGAGTAAAGCGTGTCAAGATCAATTAAAAAGGGTCCATTTGTCGCTAAAAGCCTTTATAAAAAAGTTGAAGCTGCAAAAGCTGGCGATAAAAAGATGATCAAGACTTTTTCTAGAACATCAACTATTGTTCCAGATATGGTTGGATTAACTGTTTCTGTATACAATGGTAAAACTTGGGTTCCTGTGTATGTAACTGAGAATCTTGTTGGGCACAAATTCGGTGAATTTGCTCCTACAAGAATGTACAGAGGTCACGCTGGATCTGACAAGAAGTCTAAGAAATAGGTTAGGTAGAAATGGAAGCAAAAAAAGGTTATAGCGCCAAAGCTAAAGGTTTACCAATGTCTCCTTTTAAGATACGACCTGTTGCTGATCTTGTAAGAGGAAAATCTTACACTGATTCAGTTGCAGTATTAGAAGCATTGCCAAACAAAAGTGCAAAGTTACTAAGAAAAGTTCTTCAATCTGCTGGAGCAAACGCAATGTTCCAGAATGATCAATTAGATGAAGAGATGTTGTATGTTAAAGAGCTACTTGTTGATGCTGGACCAAGTCAGAAAAGAATTTGGCCAAGATCACGAGGTAGAGCTGATAGATTAATAAAAAGATCCGCTCACATCTACGTTGTGTTGGATGAGAAAAAGTTGCAGGGGAATAAGTAGATGGGACAAAAAGTACATCCTTACGGACTAAGACTTGGAATCAATAAAACTTGGAAGTCAAAGTGGTATGTAGATCCAAAAGATTATGCAAACACTTTACATGAAGATTTACAGATCAGAGCAGCTGTATTAAATAGTAACGAAGGGAAAAGTGCTGATATTTCAGATGTTGAAATCATCAGACAACCTCAAAGAGTAACTATTATGGTTCATACAGCAAGACCTGGTGTGATAATTGGTTCTAAAGGTGCGAATATTGAAAAGTTGGGTAAAGAACTTCAGAAATATACATCTCAAAAGATTTCAATAAAAATCAAAGAGATTAAAAAACCTGAAATTGATGCTCAAATAATTGCATTAAACGTTGCAAAACAGCTTAAAGGTAGAGCTGCATTTAGAAGAGTCTTGAAAATGACTATGCAAAATGCTATGCGTGCTGGGGCTCAAGGAATCAAGATCAAGATTTCTGGTAGACTCGGTGGTGCTGAAATGGCTAGAACGCAACTGGTAAAAGAAGGTAGAACTCCACTACATACTCTTAGAGCAAATATCGATTACGGATTCGCAAGAGCCGAAACAACTTATGGTGCCATTGGTGTTAAAGTTTGGGTTTTCAATGGTGAAGTATATGGTAATGAGCAAAAAGATGATGCTGGACTTTTAGTTAAAAAACAGCGGGAAAGCCGTCCTTCAAGGAGCAAGTAACGTGTTAAGTCCTAAAAGAGTTAAACATAGAAAAGTTCATAGAGGTAGAGCAATTCCTAAAGGATCTGCATCAAGAGGTAATAAAATATCTTTTGGAGATGTTGGTCTTGTTTCTACTGAAAACGAATGGATTACAAGCCGTCAGATTGAAGCAGCCAGAGTTGCATCTACAAGACATTGTAAAAGGGAAGGAAAGGTTTTTATTCGAATCTTTCCACATATTCCTTATACAAAGAAACCAGCTGAAACTCGTCAGGGTAAAGGTAAAGGTGGTGTAGAGAAATGGGTTGCGGCTGTTAAACACGGAACTGTAATGTTCGAAATTGGTGGTGTTGATTTAGCGGTTGCTAAAAGAGCATTAGAGCTTGCAGCAGGTAAACTTCCTGTAAAATGTAAGATCGTAGAAAGAAGGAATCTGGGGTAGGATATGAAAAAAAATACTAACCTTACTTTAGAAGAGTGTCTTGCTAAGAAAGATGAGCTTAAAAAAGAGTTACAGGATTTAAGATTTAATATGGTTTTAGGTCATGTTGAGAATCCAGTTTCAAAGAGAAATATCAGAAGAGATATAGCTCGTATGAACACTGTTATTCGTCAAATTGAGCTTGGTATCAAAAAGGCTTAGGAGATAGACTGTGGAAAAAAAATCAAATAAAAAACTTTTTACAGGTGTCGTAGAGAGTAACAAGATGGAAAAGACAATAGTTGTTCGAGTAACAACTAAAGTTTTACATCCTCTTTATAAGAAATACGTAACTAGAAGTAAGAAGTACATGGCTCACGATGAAAATAGTGAAGCTGGTATGGGTGATACAGTTAAAATTATTGAGTCTAGACCAATGAGTAAAAACAAAAAGTGGACTATGACTGAAATCGTTGAAAAAGCGAAATAGGGGTAAATTATGATTCAAATGCAAACTTACCTTAACGTTGCTGATAATAGCGGTGGAAAAAAGGTAATGTGTATTAAAGTATTAGGTGGTTCTCATAGAATGTTTGCTACTGTAGGTGATATTATCGTTGTAGCTGTTAAAGAAGCTTTACCAAATTCTGGAATTAAGAAGGGTGAAGTTAAAAAAGCAGTTATTGTTAGAACACACAAAGAGTATAGAAGAAAAGATGGTACTTATATCAGATTTGATGATAATGCTTGTGTAATTTTAGACGATAAATTTGAACCTGTTGGTAAACGTATTTTTGGACCTGTTGCCAGAGAGCTTAGAGAAGTAGGTCAAATGAAGATCGTTTCACTTGCTCCTGAGGTACTGTAGGGGGACTTATGGCTGTAAAATATAAGATTAAAAAAGGCGACCTAGTACAAATTCTTGCTGGAAAAGACTTTAATAAGAAAAACCCTAAAACAGGGAAAGTTTTAAAAGTTGACCAGGAAAAGGGCCGAGTAATTGTTGAGGGGATCAATATTGTTAAGAAAACAATAAAAGGAAACCCTCAGACTGGTGAAAAAGGTTCTATCGTTGAAGTAGAAGCAGCATTAGCAATTTCAAATGTTAAAGTTGTTTGTCCTAAATGTGGTCCTGTACGAGTTGGTGTTAAAATTGACGCTGACGAAAAGACTCGTGTTTGTAAGAAGTGTGGGGAAAAACTGTAATGGCATATGTACCTAAACTAAAAGCTGATTACAATAAAACTATTGTAAAAGCATTAAATAAAGAATTTGGTTATAAATCAGTTATGCAAATTCCAAGACTTGAAAAAATTGTTGTAAGTGCCGGTGTTGGTGAAGCAATAAATAATAAAAAGCTTTTGGATGCAATGGTTACTGAAATGGCATTGATAACTGGTCAAAAACCGGTTAAAACTGCTGCAAGAAAATCTATTGCTGGTTTTAAACTAAGAGAAGGACAGTTAATTGGTGCTAAAGTAACTCTACGTGGTAATAAAATGTATGAGTTTATGGAAAGACTAATTTCTGTTGCAATTCCACGGGAGAAAGACTTTAAAGGTGTTAACGATAAAGCTTTCGACGGAAACGGAAACTACTCTTTAGGTATTAAGGAACAGATTATCTTTCCTGAAATAGAATACGATAAGATCGAAAAAGTTAGTGGTCTGAATATTGCTTTCGTTACATCTGCAAAGACAAACGAAGAAGCAAAATCATTATTAACTTTATTCGGTATGCCTTTCAAGAAATAGGAGATTATTAGATGGCTAAAAAATCTATGATTGTTAAAGCTCAGAGAACTCCTAAGTTCAAAACACGTGGATACAATAGATGTAGAGTGTGTGGAAGACCTAGAGGGTACATGAGAAAGTTTCAAATGTGCAGAATTTGTTTTAGAGTGTTAGCTAGCGAAGGTATGATTCCTGGTATAACTAAGGCTAGTTGGTAGGAGTTTATTAATGAGTGTTTCAGATCCAGTAGCGGATATGCTAACTATAATAAGAAATGCCAGCTCAGCTGAGTTCGAAAAAGTTGATATTCGAACTTCTAAGCTTAAGCTGGAAATAATTAAGATATTAAAGAATGAAGGTTACATCAAGAACTTCAAAAAAGTTTCAATTGATGAGAAACCTTCTATTCGAGTATTCTTAAAATATGATGATAATCAAAAAGCTGTTATCAATGGTATTAAAAGTGTTTCAACTCCAGGTAGACGTGTTTACTCTGGATATAAAGACATGCCACGGGTATTAAACGGTTTTGGAACTGTAATTGTTTCATCTTCTAACGGAGTTACTACTGGTAAAAAAGCAGTACAACAAAACGTTGGTGGTGAGATTATCTGTAAAGTTTGGTAGGGGGAGTTATATGTCTAGAATTGGTAGAAAATCTGTAACTGTTCCTAAGGGTGTTGTTGTAACGGCTAAAAATGAGCTATTAACAGTAAAGGGACCAAAAGGTGAAATGACTCAAGATTATTCACCTTTAGTTAATTTTAAAATTAGCGATGGTTCTGTAGATGTTGATAGAACTAACGATAGTAAGCCAGCAAAATCATTCCATGGTCTTTACAGAAACCTTTTAAACAATATGGTTATTGGTGTATCAGAAGGTTTTAAGAAAACTCTTGAAATCAATGGTGTTGGTTATAGAGCTGAAGCTCAAGGTAACAGTGTTATCTTTAGTTTAGGTTATTCAACTCTAATTGAATATGTTATTCCTGAAGGTGTTAAAGTAGAGTGCGTTAAAAACACTGTAGTTGAAGTTTCTGGAATTGATAAAGCTAAAGTTGGTCAAGCTGCAGCTGAAATCAGAAGTCTTAGACCTCCTGAACCTTATAAAGGTAAGGGGATTAAATACTCTGATGAGCATATTCAACGAAAAGTTGGAAAGACTGGTGTTAAGTAGGTAACGAATCATGAAAAGAGTAATAGAAAAGAACAAGCGTAGAGCTCAAAGAAAAAATCATATTCGAAAGACTTTAAGCGGTACTGCGACTAAACCAAGATTAACTGTATTCAGAAGTAATAAAAACATAAGTCTTCAGTTAATTGATGATGTTTCTGGTCACACTTTAGTTTCTGCAACTACATTAGAAGCAGAACTAAAGGGTACTAAGTCGAATATCGCTGGTGGAACTAAGATAGGTCAAGTAATTGGCCTTAGAATTAAAGAAGCCAAAATTGAGTCTATTGTTTTTGATAGAAATGGATATAAATATCACGGTGTAGTTAAGGCAATAGCTGAAGCTGCAAGAGAAGCCGGAATAAAGTTCTAGGGGAGATTCTTATGAGAAGAGATTCAAAACGAAATATTGACAAAGAATTTACTGAAAAACTTATTCGGTTAAATCGTGTTTCTAAAGTAGTAAAGGGTGGTAGAAGGTTTTCTTTCTCTGCACTTATGGTAATAGGAGATCAGAAAGGTCGAGTTGGTTACGGTTTTGGTAAAGCAAACGACGTTACTGAAGCTATTAGAAAAAGTGTTGCTGATGCAAAGAAAAACTTAATTACTATTCCTTTAAAAGGTGATACCATTCCTCATCAGATATTAGGTAACTTTAAAAGTGCTTCTGTACTTTTAAAACCTGCTACACCTGGTACAGGAATTATTGCTGGTGGACCGGTTAGAGCTGTTATGGAGTGTGCAGGTATAAAAGATGTACTTGCTAAGTCTTTAGGTTCTAAAAACACAATGAATATTGAAAAAGCAGTATTCGATGGCCTTTCAAATCTATTAAATGCAAAAGAAGTTGCAGATGCTAGAGGAAAGTCTATTAACGAGTTGTGGGGTTAAAATGTCTAGTAGAGTTAGAGGTGATAGGTATTTACCTACACCAAATAAAAAAATGAAGACTTCACTAGTAAAAAAGAGTGAAGCTTTAAATTTGTTACTTAAAGATTTAGACTCAAGAATAGCTGATTCTGTAAAGATAAAAGTTACGCTTGTAAAGAGTTCAATCGGTAAGAAACCTAATCAAATTAAAACTGTAAAAGCTTTGGGTTTGAAAAAAATAAATTCTAAAGTTGAAAAAGTTGTAAATCCTGCTATACTAGGCATGGTTAGAACAGTTTCACACCTTGTTACGGTTGAGGAGATCAGCTGATATGAGTGATTTTAATTTAAATGCACCAAAGGGTGCTAATAAAAATAAAAAAATGCTTGGAAGAGGTCGGGGAACTGGTCTTGGAAAAACGTCTGGTCGTGGTAGTAATGGTCAGAACTCAAGAAGTGGTGGTGGAACTAAATTAGGTTTCGAGGGTGGTCAAATGCCACTTTTTAGAAGAATCGCTTCAAGGGGTTTTTCTAACCATCCATTTAAGAAAGAGTATCAAGCTGTTAATTTAGATCAGCTTGAGGAAAGATTTAACGATGGTGACAAAGTTAATCTTGATACTCTTGTAGCAAATGGTCTAATTAAAAGATCTGAGAAACTTGTTAAGATTCTCGCAGCTGGTGATATTACTAAGAAATTAGAAATTGAATCAGTTAAAATTTCTGCTAGTGCTAAAGAAAAAATAGAAAAAGCTGGCGGGAAAGTTTTATAAAAAACTATTTGAACAGGAATAATTATGGCTGGAAATCCACTAGTTGACATGTTCAGAGTAAAGGATCTTCGAAAGAGGATCCTTTATACTCTAGGAATATTGTTAGTTTATAGACTTGGTTCTGTACTTCCGATCCCTGGGATCGATGTACACGCATTAAAAAATTACTTTGAGCAACAGACAAGTACTGGAAACAGTCTAGGTATTGTAGAATACTTAAACTTTTTTGCTGGTGGTGCTTTTAAACAGAGTTCAATCTTTATGTTAGGTGTAATGCCTTACATTACAATGTCTATTGTTATGCAATTATTATTAATTGTATTTCCTTCTTTGAAGAAGATTCAAGAAGAAGACGGTGGTAGAAAGAAGATTACCAAAATTACTCGGTATGGAACTGTTTTATTGTGTTTAGTTCAAGGTTTTGCTTCAATTACATGGGTAAAGAGTATTGATGTAATCAATAGTTCTTTTTCAATTACTATGTTTTATTTTGTAGCGTTAATTACAATAACAGCCGGAACGATGTTTGTACTGTGGATGGGTGAGCAAATTACTCAGAAAGGTGTAGGTAACGGAGTTTCTTTAATTATTTTCTCAGGTATTGTATCTAAGATGCCGGGAGCTTTTAGTCTTTTAATAGAAGAAGTAAAAGCTGATAATTTAAACCCAATATTTATTCTTATAACAGTAATGTTATTTATTGTAATTGTTATAGCAGTTATTTATGAGCAGCAAGGACAAAGAAGAATTCCTATTAACTATGCAAAGAGAGCAGGTTCTAATACCTATATCCCTTTCAAAGTTAATCCATCTGGAGTTATTCCGGTAATTTTTGCTTCGTCAATAACAGCAATTATTCCACAATTAGCTAAGATGTTAGGTAATAAAAGTGCAGGCTGGTCAAAATTCGCAGAGATTTTTGCACCTCACTCTTTTCCTTATTTAATTGTATTAACACTTTTAATTGTGTTTTTTGCATATTTTTATACACAGGTTACTGTTAACCCTCTTGAAATTGCTAAGAATATAAGAGAGAATGGTGGTTCAATACCTGGTATTAGAGCAGAACATATGGAAAGCCATTTAAGTAGGATCCTCAACAGAATACTACTTCCTGGTTCCCTATTTCTGGCGCTTATAGCACTAATACCGTCATTGATTATAATTTTGTTTCAATTCCCACAGCAAGTTGCGTATCTAATGGGAGGAACTTCATTACTAATTATGGTAGGTGTTGATCTTGATACAATGAGTCAGATTGAAGGGCATTTAAAAATGCATCATCATGATGGACTTGTAAAAAAGGGTAAGCTTAGATCAAGCAAACTTTAGAGGACGAAGATAATGAAAGTTAGAGTTAGTGTTAAACCAATGTGTGATAAGTGTAAAATTATCAGACGACATGGTATTGTTAGGGTTATTTGCAGTGCAAGCCCTAAACATAAGCAGAGACAAGGGTAGGAGGAAGAATGGCTCGAATAGCTGGTATTGATTTACCTAATAAGCATTTATCTATTGCTCTTACATATATATACGGAATCGGTAGAACTACAGCATGTCTAATTTGTGACGAAGCTGGTTTAGCCCACGATGTAAGAACAGCAGACCTTACTCAAGATGATTTAGGTAAAATTAAAGACATCATTGAGAAAGAATATACAGTTGAAGGTAGATTAAGATCTGAAGTTTCATTAAATATTAAACGTTTAATGGATATAGGGTGTTATAGAGGTCTTCGACATAGAAGAAAACTTCCGGTTCGTGGGCAAAGAACAAAAACTAATGCTCGAACTCGTAAGGGTAAAGCTAAAACAGTTGCTAGAAAGAAAAAGTAGTAGCGGGGGATATTTAGTTGGCTAAGGTTAAGAAAAGAAAAGAAAAAAAAACCGTATATGAAGGTAAAGTATATGTTCAAGCAACATTCAATAATACGATTGTTACTGTAACAGACTTAAAAGGTAATGCTCTATCATGGAGTAGTGCTGGATCTTTAGGTTTTAAAGGTGCTAAAAAATCAACTCCATATGCTGCACAAACTACAGCTGAAACTGCAGTAAGTAAAGCAATAGATATGGGTTTGAAAGAAGTTCATGTGTATGTTAAAGGTCCTGGTGTAGGTAGAGAATCTGCAATTAGAACTTTAGGTACACTTGGTTTAAGAGTTAAAACAATTACTGATATTACTCCAATACCTCATAATGGTTGTAGACCAAGAAAGAGTCGGAGAGTTTAATGCTAGAAGTACTGCTTTTTTGCAGTACTTTTTTAACGCATGCTCGCATGTGTTGATGGCTGTTGCACAGCATATTCTAAAGAGGAGAATGTATGGCTAGAAAATCTTTACTTAAAGGTTTAAAAAAACCAAAAGGTATATCATTTGAACATTCAGAGACAACTCCTAATTACGGAAAGTTTACTGCTTATCCGTTTGAAAGGGGATATGGGGCGACTCTTGGTAATACTTTAAGAAGAGTTCTTCTTTCCTCAATACAGGGGCATGCGGTAACATCAGTACGTATAACCAGTTTTGATAATGAAGGAACTTCTAAAGTTATTGCTAGTGAGTTTGAATCAATTCCACATGTTGTCGAAGAGACTCCAATCTTTTTAGCTAATTTAAAAAGATTGCAATTAAGTCTTCCAGAAGATGTAGAACAAATAACAATTTTAGTCGAATATACTGGAGAAGGTCAGCTTACAGGAGCAGATCTTGAAAAAGATGGTATTGAGATTTTTAACAAAGAACTTGTGTTATGTAACACTATGCCAGAAGCTAACTTCGAAATCGAAGTACAAGTTGAATTAGGTAGAGGTTATGTTCCTTCAGAGTTAAATGAGAAATATATTGATGTTGTTGGGACCATTCCTATGGACTCGGATTTTTCTCCTATAAGAAAAGTTCAATATAATATTGAGAATACTAGAGTTGGTGATAGATCAGACTTTGATAAATTAGTTTTTGAGTTATGGACAGACGGTTCAATTAGACCTGAAGATGCTATAGCTGAAGCTTCTAAAATTATTAAAGATCAATTTACTGTTTTTATCAATTTTGATGAGAATTGTATCGAAGGTGAAGAAGAGAGAGACGAAGAGCAGGAGAAGATTAACGAATTGTTAGCTACTGCTGTTGAGGAACTTGAACTTTCAGTTAGATCTAGTAATTGTCTTAAGAATGCTCAGATTAAAACTATTGGTGAATTAACTCAGAAAACTGAGGATGAAATTGCTAAAACAAGAAACTTTGGTAAAAAGTCTCTTTTAGAAATTAAAGATAAGCTTAAAGATTGGAATTTAACATTAGGTATGACAGATTATAGTGTACTTAAAAATACAATTAAGCTTGAAAAGAATAAGGAAGATTAGTTATGCATAATAGAGTAGGATTTAAAAGACTTGGAAGAAAATCAAGTCACAGAAAAGCTCTACATAGAAATATGGTGACTTCATTATTTAAGCACGAGAGAATTACTACAACTAAAGCTAAAGCTGGTGAAATCAAAAGAACAGCTGAAAAGCTTATTACTAGAGCAAAAATAGATTCTGTACATAACAGAAGAATGGCTGCAAAAGTAATGTGGGATAAAGGAATATTAAACAAATTATTTGTTGATATTGCTCCATTATTTGCTGAAAGACCTGGTGGTTACACAAGAACATTAAAGCTTGGTCAACGTCAAGGTGATGCAGCTGAAATGGTAATTCTTGAGCTTGTTGAAAAAACAGCTGAAAAAAATGGTGATGAGTAGTTAATATTATCTATATAATAGACGATAATTAGAGGAGATACGTATGTGTCTCCTTTTTTTATTTAAAATTTAGAGGTTAATATAACGTGAAATCCACAACTAAGATTACTATAAGTATCACTACCTCACTTATTATATTTACAACCTTTTTGTATGTTACTTTTTCAGGTGGTTTTGAATATATTGAAACTAACTTTTTTAGTAAACGAATATCCCAAAACATTTCTACTTCTCTTCAAAGTTCAATTACTATGTTAGAAGTTATGCATTCTGATAACCAAAACAAATTAGCTGAAGTTTTAAAAACTGAAAATATTAATAATATATTTGAAAGTACATTTACAAAAGAGACTATAATCCAAAGAGATAAAGTTTTTGATGAATTACATTTATCGGTTCCAGGATTTGACTCAATTAGAGTGTTATCAATAGATGGAAAAAGAATCCAATTTAGTACAATTCCAACAGATATTAGATCAGAAGATAGTGAAAGAAGAAATTATTATAATATAAATCAGGTTGAAGATAACGATTTCTATACTTCAGTTGAACTAGAAAATGAGACTGGTTTTGAAATTAAATATTTAGAAGATACTAATCAATTTTTATATATAATTCCTTTTATAGATAAATATGAACAATTTAAAGGGATCGCCCTTTTTTATGTAAGTATTAGTGGGTATAGGTATATGTTATCTCAAGAAGGTTATATATCTTCTTCAGAAGAAGCATTTGTTGCAAAGTCTGGCGGTGTAATTTTCAACTTAACTAGGAGTCAATTTGACCTGATTAAAGATGATGTTAATACTATTTGGAATAAAACATCCCCTTTGAAACAAGTATATATAAGTGCTAGTGATGATGACTCCTACATACTTTTTACAGAATCTATCGATGATATAGGTGCAGTTGGGCGAATTGTTAGAGCATCTGAATTAAATCTTACAAGTTATATGAAGTTCTTATTATTACTCACTTTATTTGTTGTAATTTTGTTTGTAAATTTTGTTGTAATTAATATTAAGCAGGATAAAAATGTAATTCTTTTAAATCGAATTAAGAAGTTCCAAATAAAATTTTTACAGGATTATGTAGAAAGTAAAGGTGATCTTGATTGGGCTCATTGGCAAGATGAAATTAAAGCCCGAAAAAAACAAGTTCACTCTGAATTATTAAAAAATCTTGGAGCATATGGTACTAAAAATAAAGAAGAAGTAGATAAACTGATAAACTCAGGTTGGGAAGATATTATTGAAGTTATTTCTTCAAAAATTCCTAAAGAACAAAAACAAGAAAGTGTACAAATCGATGCTGACCAAATAGAAGAAATACTTGAAAGAGTTTTATCCAAAGGTGTTAAAGTTAAAGGTTTTGAAAAGGGACTAGCTGTTCCTACTTCGAAAGGTACTACAACACGTAAAGCAAAAGCCGTAAAAGATCCAGATGATTTTTCTGATATGAAGCCGATTGAAGTCGAAGAAGTTGATGAATTAGATGACGGAGATGACTTCTCTAATATGAAACCTATCGACGTTGAAGAAGTCGAAGAGCTTGATGAAGTTGATCAAGCCGACGACGAGGAAGGTTTGTTAGAAGAACTTGATGAAGTTGATGAAGTTGATGAACTTGATGAACTTGATGAACTTGATGAACTTGATGAACTTGATGAACTTGATGAACTTGATGAGTTGGATGAGTTGGATGATGGTGATGATTTCTCTGACATGAAGCCAATTGAAGTTGAAGAGCTTTATGACAATGTGCACACATCTGAAGAGCTCGATGAAGTCGAAGAACTTGAAGAGCTTGATGAAATCGAAGAGCTTGATGACAATGTGCACACATCTGAAGAGCTTGATGAAATCGAAGAGCTTGATGACAATGTGCACACATCTGAAGAGCTTGTTGAATTCGAAGATATCGATAGTATTGATGAAATTGAAGAGATTCATGATATAGATCAATCCGACGACGAGGAAGGCTTGTTAGATACACTCGAGGAATTTGATGAACTCGAAGAGCTTGATGAAGTCGAAGAGTTAGATGAAGTCGAAGAGTTCGATGAAGTCGAAGAGTTAGATGAAGTCGAAGAGTTAGATGAAGTCGAAGAGTTAGATGAAGTCGAAGAGTTAGATGAAGTCGAAGAGTTTGATAAAGTCAACGATGAGGAAGGCTTTTTAGAAGAGTTAGATGAAGTTGAAGACATCTATATGTTTGATTCTCCAGAAGAAGAAGAGAAACGTATTAGAGATACTATAGAGATGGAAACTTCTACTGAAGAGATAAAAATTATTGATTTAAGTCAGTTTATAAACGAGACATATTCCTCTGATGAATTAACACATCTTCTTGATGAAATTACAGATGGGGAAGATTCAGAAGATTCACAAGAGAGTATTGTAAGTGTCACTGATTTTGATTTAGGGCTATATGAAGAAGGCGATAATGAAGAAGATGAACTTGAAACTGAATCATATGGTACCTATGGATATAATTTTGATCAGTATTTAGAACAATTTCCAACTTCTAGTGCTCAATTATACAAAGGTATGTTAAAAATAACTAAAGAGTTTAATACTCATGCAGCAGCTGTCATTTACGATAACGAAGTAATTGTTAATCTAGCAGTTGAACTTTCTGTTGTAGAGAAATTAATGGCAGAAATGACTCAAGGAGCCTTAGGTGAAGCAGTTTTAAGTAGTAATGCTATAGTTTTGAATAAAACTAATACTACTTCTTTCAAGGACATTTTTGAGACTAAAGAGAACTTTAAAGAAGCCATAATTCTTCCTATTAAATATAAAAATAATAAATCATTTTTAATTTTATTTTACACTGAAGTAAATAATGATATAATTAATGTATTAGAGTCTCTAAAAATTATTGAATAAGAGGAAAATATGATTTATCACATTTTAACAGAAACAAAGTGGAATACAGTTAAAACAGGTTTAACTTACCAACCAACATCATTAGCAGTGGAAGGATATATTCATTGTTCATTTGAAGATCAGATACTTAAAATTGCAAATGCCTATTACAAAAATCAGAGTAATATTGTTATTCTTTGTATCAATGAAAAGAGAATTGATTCAGAAATTAAATTAGAAAACCTATTTAATATGGATGAGAATTATCCTCACGTTTATGGAGAATTGCCAATTAACGCTGTACAAGGTGTTGTTAAATTAGAATTAGATTCTAATGGTAATTTCATTACTCCTGACTTAACTTTGCTATCTTCGTTGGTTGTAGAGCAAGGCGAATGGACTTAAAAGGTCTAATAGCCACAAATATTAAAAGAATAATTAAAAATATTTTTTCTATTATGTCACCAAATTTAGTATAAAATGTCGTTTTTTCATTATAGATAGGTACATCGTAGCTTAATTGCCCTCTAATTAATACAGGCAACGAAGTTAATATTTTTCCATTAGGGTCAATAACCCCAGAATATCCACCAGTACCAACTCTAACAAAAGATCGTCTGTTTTCTATTGTTCTAAAGATTGATGCTGAAAGATGTTGTTTGCTACAAGATGGTTCTGTACTCCAGGCATCGTTAGTTGCGTTTATTATTAAGTCACCACCATTTTTTATACCATCTCTGGCAACAGAAGAAAATGTATCTTCGTAACAAATTAATGGGGTAGCTTTAACACCTTTTATATTAAAATTAATCTGTATCTCTCCAGGGCTAAGATCTTTTCCGCCAATTGATTTTATATATGTATATAACCAAGGCATGAGTTCTGGAAATGGAAACATTTCAGTGAATGGAACTAATTTCATTTTTCTGTACCGAGATACAGACTGATTCCCAACATAATGATAGAGAGAGTTATATCTTTTAGTTGGTTCTTCATCAAAATCAATAGTCTCATTTGAACCGATTATATAGTCAGCATCAAATTTACTAACAAAAGCTTCTAACTCTTTAATTAGATTTAGCCTAAATAAGTTGGATTTATTCTTTTTATGCCATTCTATAGCTGGAACAAAGGCTGTTTCTGACCAAATAACAACATCTGGATCAGATTTTTGGGCCTCAGTACTTAACTCCAGAAGATTATTTAATGTATCCCTATATAGTGAGTTAGCTCCAGACTCTCCAGTTGCCCATGAATCTATATTATGTTGGATAATCCCTACTTTAAGTTTTCTTGAATCTGAATAATCTATTTTCTGGATCTGTGTATATAGAATAGAAAAAATCATAACTATACTGTAAGTTATTATCGGTGTAAAAAGTTGATTTTTACTTAAACTTTTAACACCATTTACTAGTAGAACTGCGACAAAAACTGATGGAAAAACTATAAGTAAAGATACTATATAGGTTCCGGTGAAATCAGCTATTCCTGTAAATATATGGGTTCGGTACATGGAGTGTGCTAATGTCCCATATGTATAACCTACAAAGTTTTCACCTTTAAATACCTCGTATGCCAACCAAGCAAGAGTTAAAGGGATGTAAGCTAATCTACTAAAACTGTTATAAATATATTTACATAATAGAAACAATAATATGTGGTATATTCCCATTATCGTTGGTAGAACAGAGAATGTTACTGGATCAAATGTTTTTAGCCAGTAGTTAAACATTAGATAAGTTCCAACACCATAAATGAAACCATAAAATATAGATTCCTTATAGTTCATTTCAGATATCATATAAAACATAGGTAACATAGCTATAAATGCAAACATTGATAAGCCATCTTCGTTAAAATATCCAGGAAATGATAGTGAAAAAAGAACTATACCTATTCCTGATAATAGTAAAAACTTAATGTGTTTTTTTATCACTGTTTTTCTTCTTAACTATTTTTATTACAATTGTAAAAGCCAATAAGAAGGCTAAAATATAATAAGCTAATGAATCTATTATTTCACCAAAACGTGTATAAAATGTTATGTGTTCACTATATATTGGTACATCGTATGTTAATATATCTTTTGTAAATAGAGGTAGTGAAGCTACAATCTTACCATTTGGATCAATTACACCTGTAAAACCAGTTGTTCCAGCCCTAACTAAGCTTCTTCTAGTTTCTATGGTTCTAAGTGATGCTGCTGCTAGGTGTTGAAGTGCCGTTGCTGGATAATCTGTCCATGCATCATTTGTAATATTTACAAGTAGCTGGCTTCCGTTTAGAACACTTTTTCTTGAGAGATCTGGGAATGCATCCTCGTAACAGATTAAAATAGTAGATTTTACACCCCTTAGGTCAAATAATGTCTGCTCTGTCCCGGGATTTAACTGTGTAGCACCTAGTTTTTTTACATAATTATATAGCCATGGAAACTTCTCTGGATAAGGGAAACTCTCAGTAAATGGAACAAGTTGCATCTTTCTATATCTTTGTATTATCTGATCTTTATTGTATAGATATGCTGTATTATATGTTATATCTCTATTTAAATTATAAGTCTCGTTATTACCAATTATATACAAAGCATTTGTCTGTCTTAGATATTTCTCCATTCTCATTATTAGATCGTATCGTTCTCTTTGGTCTTTTGGTCTGTACTCTTTATGCCACTCAATTGCTGGAACAAATGCAGTTTCTGACCACATCACAACATCAGTATTCAGTTTTTCTGCCTCTCTACTTAAAGCTTCTAGATGGTCGTAGGCCTGTACATACATCTCTGCATTCTCTTTAGATAACCAACAGTTTAAATTGTGTTGTGCAAGAGAAACCCTTAGAGTTTTTGTATTGGAATAATCAATTTTAGAATGTGCTGTATAAATTATTGATGTAACCATTATAATTAGGTAGATCAAACCAGGGACTATCCATTCTAATCTGTTAACTCCTCTTTTTCTCTGGGAGAATAAAAAAGTAGCTAATATACATGGGAATATAATTAATAAAGATAGTGTATAACTTCCTATAATATCAGCAACCCCAGTAAAAATATGAGTTTGGTACATAGTTTGTGATAGAACTCCATAAGAGTACCCCACAACATTTGTACTTTTAAATATTTCATAGGCCCACCATGCTACAGTTATTAATAAATAACCACGTTTAGGTAGGGTTCTGTAAAAAAATATAGCTAAAGGAAAAAATAGTAAAAAATAGATTCCATGAATACCAGGGGCTACAGCATATGCTGCTGGGTCAAAGTCTTTGAACCAGAAGTTAAAAGATTGGTACTTTAACATTCCAAATAGAAACCCATATATGATCCCTTCAATATAATTCAGTTTAAAAATAACTAAGAACATTGGTATTAATGCAAAGAAAGCCAAAAAGGCGATTCCATCTCTTACAAAATAACCTGGAAATGATAATGAGAACAGTAAAATTGATAATCCTAATAGTCCAATATATATGGAATGTTTCTTAATAATAGATTTCATAGGAGTATTATAGATTGAGAGTCATATATGGTAAAGTTAAATTAGCTAATAAATGAAGGTCTCATCAATTTTTTCTGACAACATATAGTAGGGTATCCACAAGCCAACTAACAATAGTGTTGTAAATCCAGTACCTGTTAACTCTTGTATTGTAGGTGTTGCCAAGTTTCTAATTATGGTCTGGAAATAGAATGTGAAGGTTAAAAATACTGTTTTAGTAATAAAAAACGAAATAAGAGTTATTTTAAAATATTTAGATTTTCGAAGTAGTTGTATCATTAATAATAAGGCGAAAATAACTAGAATAATATTTGAAATAAATTCGTATGTTATTAATTTTATCCAGGGACCATTGTAACTATTTGATGCAAGGTCTGTAATTTCAACCCAAGTACTATTAAATTTAAAAGGAACTGGTCGTTCTCTAAATATATTTAATGAAACAATTGTAGTTCCTGCAATTGCTAGAAGTGCCATTATTGATACACCTCCAAGTGGTTCCTTTTTAATTTTATTAGCCATAAATGTCTCCTAGATTTCTATTGCACAGATTTCATCAAGTAGTTCTGCAGCTTTAATAATTATATCGTCACACTGTTTTTCATCGTCTCTATAGATCTCTTTTAACTTATAACAGTTTATAGAATTCATCTCTTTAATAAAACTATTTAAAAATTCTGAGGATTTCTCTTTTATTAATGTACCTTCGTGGGCAATTTTATCAACATTTAGGTGACTTAATACCATAACTCCAGCAGTTAATGCACCACAACTACTCTCTATACCCATTCCGCCACCAAATCCAGCGCTTAGTTTTAGAGATTCAACTGATAGGCCTAAATCGTATGCTTTATTTGCTCCATATAGTATTTTCTCAGCACAGTTGTAATCCTCTGCTTTTCCAAAATCTGAGATTATTAAATCTTTAAGTAAAGTCATTAGTACTCCTTTGGGTAAGATTGTAAATCCATTTACTCTGTTGGTAAACTGTTAAATAGAAATCCAAGCTTTTTTATCGCTTTTATAATCTCATCGGGTTCAATCATTGTAAAATTTAGCCTAAGTGTATTTTTACCTTGGATATCATCGGAGTAAAAAACCTCTCCTGGTACAAAAGCAATTCCATTTTGTATAGCTATTTGATTTATCTCTTTCATATTAAGATGTTTTGGACCTTCCACCCATACAAACATTCCACCTTCTGGTTTCGACCACTTAAAACCCTCTGGCATATATTTTTCTAGTGCGGATAACATCGCCTCTTTTTTTGGTCTATAAAGATCTATAATTTTGGCGATCTGAGGTTCTAAATACCCACCACTTATATATTCAGCTGCTAAAGCCTGGTTTAAAGAACTAGTATGCAGATCAATTCCCTGTTTTGCTAATGTTAACCAGTGTCTAATTAATTCTGGTGCTACAAAGTACCCAATTCTAAGACCTGGAGCAAAAAGTTTTGATAAAGTACTTAAATATACAGATTTCTCTGGGATCAGGCTTGCAATAGGTTTAATATTATCACCACTGTATCTAAGGCCACTATAAGGGTTATCTTCTACTAATAAAACGTCGTATTTTTTTACTATTTCAGCAACTTCTAATCTACGTTTTACTGATAATGTCTTTCCTGTAGGATTCTGAAAAGTAGGAATAAGATATATGAATTTCATATCATTTTGACTTAATATTTCATCTAATGATGAAGGGATTAGTCCTTCATCGTCGCTATCTATTCCAATATAATTAGGTTCGTATGGATTAAATGCAGAAAGTGCACCTAAATATGTAGGGGACTCTACAACAATGTTATCCCCTTTATTAATAAGGATCTTACCAAGTGCATCTAAAATACCCTGGGACCCACTTGTTATCATTATATTTTCAGCTGTAGCCTCTATTCCCTCTTTTTGTAAAATTGGAACAAGGGCTTCCCTAAGTGGATAAAATCCTTCTGTGGCTCCGTACTGAAATGCAGCTGTTTTGTACTTTTCTTGAGCACTACTAAGGAGTTTAGAAAAAAGTTCCGTTGGAAAACTATCAGGTGATGGAATTCCACCAGCTAAAGAGACCATTCCCGGCATTGAAACTACCTTTAGAATCTCTCTAATAATATTCTCACCCATACTTTTAGTTCTATCTGCTAGTCTATTTTCTAATTCCATTATTAACTCCTTATTCTAAAATGATTATATCTTTATATTATTGGTTAATAAAGTGTTGGTAAAAAGATGAAAAACATAGTGATAATAAGCCTTTTAACTATAAATTGCTTATTATATACATTTATTGAATTCTGTCAGGAGCCATATTTTTAAACAATGATGTAATTCTATACCTATTTAATAATGACAAAGTCTTATTTATGTACAAGAAAAGACCTTAACCGCTATTACTTTAATAATAAGGAACTATAAATTACTTATTTAGACTAAAAAAAATTAATTATTTATAATAATTTCTTTATATTTACGATATAGGCCTCTAAATTGGTCATAAGTTATATTTAAAAGTTCCGCTGCTTCTTTTTGTCTGTTGTTTGCAGTTTTAAGAGCGGTTGTTAAATAATCAATCTCTCTATCTTTAATATCATCTTTGAAATTCTCTAAAAAGAGTTCCTTGGATTCCTCAGTTAAAGCCTCAGAAGAGATATAAGGATTTAAAAAGGGATTTAACTTAATATTATTAATTATGTTTGTATCTTCAGAGTATACTGCTCTCTCGATTACATTTTTTAATTCCCGGATATTACCAGGCCAGTCATAGTCCATAATCTGCCCGATTACGTGGTCAGAAAAATCAATAACTCCATCTAGATCCAGTTCACTTGCAATCCTACTAGCAAAATGACTAGCTAATAACATAATATCTTGTCTACGTTCTCTTAGTGGAGGTAAAAATAGTACTTCGAAGGAGAGTCTATCTAAAAGATCGGGTTTAAAATCTCCCTTCTCTGCCATCTGTTTTAAATTAGCATTTGTTGCACCAATAATTCGTACATCAGTTTGAATTGGGCTTGAACTACCAACCATTTCAAATACACCATACTCAACAACTCTTAAGATTTTAGCCTGAACTTCCATTGGTAAAAGTCCTATCTCGTCTAAAAAGAGAGTTCCACCGTTTGCTTCTTCAAAACGACCTTTTCTTTTAGTCCCTGCACCTGTATAAGCACCCTGGGTATGACCAAATAGTTCAGTTTCAATAAGGTTTGCATTTAAAGCCGCACAGTTTAATGTTACAAATGGTTTATCCCATCTATTAGATAGATAGTGAAGTCTAGACGCTGCTAGCTCTTTACCTGAACCACGTTCACCTATAAAAAGAACTGGTCTCTCTATTTTAGCTACACGGCTAATACCCTGCTGAAAATCTAAAAAAGATGTTGATTCACCTATTGCGTCATTTACTTGATTATTCATAGGTAAAATATACCTTTATATGGTAAAATATACCAGAACTTTAATCTATTAGTGGTTTAAAAAGCCTAAATAACCTATTTAGAAAGTTGGCACACTCATTGCATTAGAGTTTGTATATAAGAAATAATTTGGAGGAACCTATGGGTGTATTTAAGAGAGCAAAGGATATTTTCACAGCTAATATAAATTCAATGTTGGATAAAGCAGAGAATCCAGAAGCGATGATCAATCAGATAGTTAGAGAGTTAGAAGTGGCTATTTCTGATTTAAAGTGTAGCTGTACTACTAAGCTTGCAGAGAAGAAAACTTTAGAAAGACAGATTAAAGAGCTTAAGTCTGAAGTTAAAAGATGGATAGAGAGAGCAGAACTTGCTGTTACAAACGGTAAAGATGATCTAGCTAAAGAAGCTCTAAGAGAGCGAGGGATTGCAGAGTCTAAGTTTAATCAGATTGATTCAGATTATAAAAGAATCGATACAGATGTTGAACTTTGTAAAGAGCAGGTTTTAAAGTTAGAAGAAAAACTTGTAGAGATGGTTAATAAGAAAAAAGAACTATTATCTAGAGCAGAGAGAGCAGAAGAGCAAAATTATACCAACGAAGTAATAAATAAAGCTAGTGGTGTAGATGTACTTGAAAAGTTCTCTAGATTTGAATCTAAAATTGAGCGAATGGAAGCTGAAGCTGAGATTTTTGGTTCTAGTGTAAACAACCAGTTTGAAGATATGGAACAAGATAGTAAAATAGACGATGAGTTAGCTGCATTAAAAGCTAAACTTAAACCTAAAAAATAGAGTATTGCAGCCAGCACTTTTGTGCTGCAATATATTGTGTTATATTAATTAAACAAAGGGGGCACTCATGGGTGTATTTAATCGAGTTAAAGACATAGTAACTGCTAACATAAATTCTCTACTTGATAAGGCTGAAGACCCATCAAAGATGTTGCGGTTAATGATTCAGGAGATGGAGGATACAATAATTGATCTTAAATCTTCTTGTGCAGCCCAATTAGCTGAGAAGAAAACTGTAAATAGACAGTTAGATGATGCTGATGGCAAAACAAAACAGTGGGCAGATAGAGCAGCACTTGCTTTAGATAAAAATAGAGAAGACTTGGCTAAAGAGGCTTTGATTGAAAAAAGAAATTTTACTGATAAGGTAAACACTCTTACAAAACATTTAGAGACATTAACAGTAAATGTAGACTTATCAAGAGAAGATATTGTTAAGTTAGAAAAAAAACTTATTAGTGTTAAATCTAAATATAAAGATCTTGTAATCAGATCAAAACAAGCAGAAGAAGCTAATAAATTCAATAATTATGACTCTTCATCTAAAATAAGTGAGATGGAAAGACAGGTTGATAGAATGGAAGCTAAATACGACATTGATTCATTTTCTTCTAGTTCTTTAGAGGATGAATTCTCTAAGCTTGAAGGTGCAGGTAGTGTAGATAGCGAGCTTGAAGAGTTAAAAAAGAAATTAAAAAAAGGGAGTGAAAAGTAATGGATCCATTTGAGTTTGTATTAGCTATAATTTTTATAGTTGTTGGTATACCTGTTATTAGTAGTGCAATTGTAACCCTAATACATGGGCCAAAAGCGTCAAGAAAAGATAAAAAGAGACATGGTAAACATGGACATTCTGAAGAGAGTAACAAAGACCGTGAGATGTTAGACGAGATATATTATGGATTAAGTGATCTTGGTAAGAGAATTGGCAACTTAGAAACAATTTTAGATGCTAAGGATCGGGAGGATTAAAATGAATAAAGGAAAACTTTATCGAGTTCCTAATGGTAAAATCATGGGAGTTTGTGGTGGACTTGCTAACTGGTTACGTGTTGATACTGGTTTAGTTAGAGTTGGTTTTATTATTGCAGCTTCTGTAACTGGTGGTGTATTTATTTTTGTATATGTTGCTCTAGGTATTATTTTACCTATAGATGATTATAGCTCTGAAGGTTCAGCGGGTTCTGAAGGTTCTGAATCTATATTTAATAAGTTTAAAAATGATTATCAGGAGAGCAGACGTAGTGGCCGTAAAGGTTCAGATAGTAGACGTCGAGCAACTGTAGAAGATGTTAAAAATGAATTTGATAACTTAAAATCTAGAGTTGGAAAAATGGAAGATACAGTTTTTAATAAAGAAAGAGATTGGGATGAAAGGTTCAAAAAAAGTTAATTTCTTATGCAGTTGACATGTAGTTGAATTTTCTTAATAATATTAGACATGATTATAAATGTTAAATCTACAACAACAACGACTCAAACCACAACAGATTAATTTCTGGAGTTTTGTATCGTTAGTTTTTAACCATAGAGCTCCAGTACTACACTGGAGCTTTTTTTATATTATAATGGCTAGCCGGAACCCGTTCTTCTCGAGACAAGTTTCTGCTCACCTATGCAACCAAGGGCTGGTCGGAACATGTTCCTGCTCGCCTATGCAACCAAGGAGTATTAAATGAAGATTACATTTCCAGATGGAAAAATTAGTGAGTTCGAAGTTAACTCAACAGGTTTTGATGTTGCTTTGTCAATTTCAGAAGGTCTGGCTAGAAGTTCAGCAGCAATTAGAGTAAATGGTGTTACTCAAGATTTAACTACCCCTATAACAACAGATTCAGAAATTGCAATTATAACTTTCAGAGACAAAGAAGGATTAGATGTTTTAAGACACTCTGCTGCCCATGTTATGGCATTAGCTATTAAGAGACTATTCCCTGATTCAAAATTAGCATTTGGGCCATCTACTGACGATGGTTTCTTTTATGACTTTGATGATATTCATCTGACTGATGTGGATATGGCTAGAATAGAAGCCGAAGTTAAAAAGATTGTAAAAGAGAAGGTTACATTTAATAGATTTGAAGTTTCTAGAGAGGAAGCTTTAGAGATATTTAAAGACGAACCATATAAAATTGAAAGAATTAACGATTTAGGTGCCGATGAAATTATCTCTTATTATAAATCTGGGGACTTAATTGACCTATGTCGTGGACCCCACTTACCAAACAGTGGTTCTATTAAAGCTTTTAAAGTTATTAGATTAGCCGGTGCATATTGGAAAGGTGACTCTAATAATAAAATGTTACAAAGAGTTTATGGAACTGCTTTTAACGATAAGAAACTTCTAAAAGAGTATCTTGAAATGAGAGCTAAAGCTGAAGCTAACGATCATAATAAAGTTGGTAAAGAGTTAGACCTGTTTGTTACTGATAAAAGAGTAGGTAAGGGACTTCCATTGTTGACTCCAAGAGGTGCAACTTTAAAAAGAACTCTTGTTAGATTTGTTGAAGATGAAGAGATATCAAGAGGTTACGAATATACTACAACTCCATTTATGGCTAATAAGGAACTTTACCAGGTTTCTGGGCATTGGGATCTGTATAAAGATGGAATGTTTATTTTAGGTGATAAAGAGGAAGAGGATCCAAAAGAAGAGGTTTTAGCTTTAAGACCAATGACTTGTCCTCACCAGTATATTATCTACAACAGAAAACCTCATACTTATAAAGATCTGCCTGTTAAATATGCAGAAACTTCTACTCTTTTTAGAAACGAAGCTTCTGGTAGTATGCATGGGTTAATTAGAATTAGACAGTTTACTTTATCTGAAGGGCATATCATGTGTATGCCGGAACAGATAGAAGAGGAATTTGAGAAGGTACTAGACCTTATTTCATACTTTATGAAAACTCTTGATCTAAAGGATTATTCTTATAGATTTAGTAAGTGGGACCCAAATAATACTGATAAATATATTAATAACCCAGCAGCATGGGACGAGTCCCAGACTATATTAAAAAGAATATTAGACCGATCTGGAATGGAATATACTGAAGAGATAGGGGAGGCTGCATTCTATGGTCCTAAACTAGATATTCAGATGAAAAATGTTTGGGGTAAAGAGGATACTGTAATTACTGTACAGTTAGACTACGCCTTAGCTGAACGTTTTGACATGACTTATATTGATAAAGATGGAGTAGAGAAGAGACCAGTAATTATTCATAGATCTTCTATTGGTTGTTACGAAAGAACTATGGCTCTACTTATTGAGCAGTATGGTGGTAGATTCCCATTCTGGTTGGCTCCACAACAGATTCAGATTTTAACAATTAACGACGCTTGCCACCCTGCAGCTGAAGCTTTAAATATTAAGTTAAAAAGAGCAGGTTTAAAATCAGATGTTGATGCAAGATCTGAAACTTTAAAGAAGAAGGTAAGAACTGCTCAGTTAATGCAGGTACCTGTAATTTTAACTATTGGTGAAAAAGAAGTAGAGAATGATAGTGTAAGTATTAGAACTTTAGATGGAACTGTTGTTCATGATGTTAAGGTAGATGACTTTATTAATAAGTGTCTATTATTAGATCGAAATAGAGATTTAACTACAACTTTTGAATAATTTTTAAAAAAAAGAAGAATTCATTTGTATAACACTTTGACCTCTATTAACATTTGTAATGTAGGGGTCAATTAACTATTCATGAACTGTAACTATGGAGTTAAAGTCTTGGTACGGAATGGCTTATTTTTAAACACAAAATGTAAAAAATCTAGGAATTCTATTATCATCATTGTTACATTTTTATTTCCGCTATAAACCTCCAGGTAATTCTGGAGGTTTATACTTTATAAACAGTTTAATTAAGACTATTTCTTGAGTTTTATTTTACTACAAGATTTACGTTCAATAAGTAAATAGGGTAAAACCACTTTATTAATTTCTAAATTTTTGTTGAAACATGCTTTAAAGCAAGTTTTGCTGATTCATACCCAATGTCATAGGAATTAATTACAAAGAATATTCATTATATTGGATTCTAATCTAATTAAAATATAAAATTCATTACATCGAAGTTGTGTGACAACTTCGACTCTTAATATTACTCTTTTTATCCCAAAGGTCATGTGTGGTGCTTTTAAGCAGTTGATTAATTAAAATTGCCAAACTATATTTATACATAGTTGTATTACAACTATAATGGAGGTTAATTTGGAAACTAAAAAAAATATTAGTAATATTGCATATGAATATATTGAAAAGAAGATTCTTAGTAACGAGTGGACTTCTGGTATGAAAATCTCATCAGAAAATAAAATGGTTACAGAATTAGGTATAAGTCGTGTTTCAGTTCGCGAGGCTATAGAAAAACTCGTGACATTAAATGTTTTAACCAAAAAGAAAGGTGGTGGTACTTTTGTAAATGATCTTTCACCATCGATGTATTTAAATGGACTACTCTCTATGATATTGATAGATTCTGATAACCTTCTTGATATATTGGTTTTTAGGAAAATAATTGAGACTGAAAGTGCTGAGTTATGTGCTGAAAATTGTGATCAAGACCTATTAACAGAATTGGAACAGTGTTATGAAAATATGAAAAAGTTCATCGATGATAAAGAGAAGTTCTATTTTAATGATTTTAAGTTTCATTACTGTATTGCTAAAGGTACACACAACTCAATGATAATTAAAATTAATACAATTCTAACTGATTTATTAAAACATCATCAAAAAGAGTTAAATTTACATTTAGGATCCCATAGTGGAATAATTGATCATGAAAAAATATTAGATGCTATAAAGAATAGAGATCCTGAAATGGCTGGATTATTTATGAAGAGGCATTTAACAAGAACAATAAATGAAATTAAACAGATAACAACAAAAATATAAAATTAAGAATTACTAAATTATTACAAACCAAAATTACAAATTAACTACTTGGAGAATTTATGATATTAAGAAGTCAAAAAATGAGAAATGTTGCAGTTGAAATGGATGCACTTAAGCTTGGTGCTGGATGGTCAGTTGATGATTTATCAAAAATGCAAATAATGATACAAAGTACATGGGGAGATAGTCATCCTGGTAGTGTTCATTTAAATAAGTTTGTTTCAATTGCTGAAAAAGAGTTAATTAATATTGGAATAAAGCCTGCAAAATATACCGTTACAGATATATGTGATGGAATAGCACAGGGACATGATGGTATGAACTATTCTTTATTATCTAGAGAGATCATAGCTGGTATGATAGAAGTTCAAGGAAGTGCAACACCTTTTGATGGTGGACTATTTATTTGTAGCTGTGATAAAGGTGTACCAGCCCATCTAATTGCTGTTGCAAGATTAAATTTCCCATCAATTGTTATACCTGGTGGAATCATGAAAGCTGGTAATGGTGATTTAACACTAGAGCAAATAGGTACATTTAGCGCCTTAAATAAAAAAGGTCTACTATCTGATAAGGAATTTAAAGTATACCAAGAGGGTGCATGTCCTTCATGTGGTGCCTGTGCATTTATGGGTACAGCCGCTACAATGCAAATAATGTCTGAATCCTTGGGACTATCACTTCCTGGCTCCTCAGTTATGCCTGCATATAATAACTTAATTGAAGAAAATATAAAAATTGCAGCTAATAGGTTAAAATATCTAGTTCTAAACAACATTAAACCATCTGATATTCTTACATATAAAGCATTTGAAAATGCAATAATGATTCATGCTGCAATTGGTGGCTCCTCAAATGCTCTTCTGCATATTCCTACTATTGCTAGAGAGGTGGGTATAACATTGTCTCCAGAGGATTTTGACAGAATACATCGAAAAATTCCATTTATAGTTAATGTTAGACCAAGTGGAGAATATCCAAGTCAGTATTTCTGGTATGCTGGAGGTGTTCCCGCTGTTATGGAAGAAATTAAAGAATTTCTACACTTAGATGTTATGACTATTACAGGTAAAACTTTAGGTGAGAATCTTGATGACTTAAGAGAAGCTGGCTTCTATAGTAAGTTTAATAATTATTTTGATACACTAAAATTTAATAAAGATGATGTTATATATAGTTATAATAAACCAATAAAGTCAGATGGAGCTATTGCAATTTTAAAAGGTAATTTAGCACCTGAAGGTGCAGTTATTAAACACTCTGCTCTAGACGAATCTTTAACCCATGTAGTTCTTAAAGCTCAACCATTTGATTCAGAGGAAGAAGCATTTAGCGCAGTTATTAACAATAAGATTAAACCAGGAGATGCAGTTATCATTAGATATGAAGGTCCAAAAGGAAGTGGAATGCCAGAAATGTATTATACAACTGAAGCTATTGCCGCAGATGAAAAATTATCCAATACAACTGCATTAATAACTGATGGTAGATTCTCAGGCGCAACAAGAGGGCCTGCCATTGGCCATGTATCACCAGAAGCAGTAGAAGGTGGAGCAATTGCATTACTAGAGAAAAATGATTTAGTTGAAATTAATATTAAGGAAAGATCAATTAATATTATAGGTTTTAAAGGTGAAAAAATGACCATATCAGAAGTTGATAAAATTTTAGAAGAAAGAAGAGCGACATTTAAACCAGAGCCTAGAGTTAAAAGTAAGGGAATATTAGGAATTTATAAAAGTACTGCAGTCTCAGCTATAAAAGGTGGATACATGGAGTAATTTATTATAGTGGTGTAAAAAACTACCAATCTCGAAAAGAAGAGGATTGGTCAGAGGATGACTTAATAGAGATCGTTACTGATATGAACTAATATAAGGGGAATTTTATTTAGTTATTTAATTGCTAAAGGAAAGTCCCTTATCGTATCAGGTTTTGCGGTAGTTGGGGTCTGGGAACCATTTGTTAACTCTTTAACTCTTTCTGATAAATACAGATCGAGCATATTAATAGATATTTTACCTTTACCTGTATAGTCAGCTTTTCCACTAAGTCCTTCAACAAGGGCTTTTGTAAAAGCTCCGTTTTGCCATTTATCATGCTCTAGGGAATACTGTCTACCTGTAGAAGATGCAAAAACAACAGCACCATTTTCAGCACTGGTTAGTTCCATAACAACTTTGGTGGTATCTACTAATCCTCCACGACGTCCCTCGACACTTAAGTTTCCACTATGACATGTATCCATGAAATAAATGACCTTACCAGCTATAGAGGAGATCGTTCTAGTTATTTCTTCGGCAGGAAGTCCAGTCCTTCGTAACCTATCTAAATTTACATCTTGAGGAAGATAATATAGATAACCTGACTCATCATTCATTCCATGTCCTGCAACAAAAATCATCGCTACATCCTTAGATGTTGTCTCTTTTTGAATCCAGTCGAGACCATCAAGGATATTATCTTTTGTGGCATTTGAATTTGTTAATAATTTTGTTTCTACTTCCCTATATATTCTATCTTCTTGCTTCTTCATTACATTAGAAAAGTCATTAGCATCTTTGGCAGGATATTTTAATTTTAGGGTTGAATCTTCGTAATCTGAGACTCCTACTGCCAAAATATATAATTTAGGTTTTATTACAAACCCCATATCTTCATCAATTGAAGATGAAACGAAATTTACTTCTACAGTAGATGCTTCACTCCAACCTGAAGAGTTTCTTGCAAGAAATGATACATTGTTTTTACCTTTTTCCAGACTAACACTGTACTTCTTATCTGTACCTTGCCTTGATACAAGATTGAGTCCTCGTTCTCCACCTTCGTATAATCGACCATTTAATAATATTTTTGTCTCTATTACAGGGTTATCATTGGGAGTTTTAATTTTTACACTAAAATTTACTTTTTTAGAATATGTAGTCTCTGCATTTTTAGGAGTAATTATCTTAACTACAGGAGGTAGACTATCCTCTATTGTTGCTACTACTTTGATGTTCCTAATTATATTTGCTTTTCTAATGGCTATTTGTGTATCTTTTTCCTGTAATACCAACTCCAATACATCAGGTCTGTAAAATTTATCAGCAAATCTGTCAGCAGAGAAGAAGTCAGCCTCCATGCTTGAACCATTATTGATGTGCCATCCAATGAGATCCTGACCTCCTGGAGAGGCAGTATAATATCCTTCAGGTGTCCATAATACCCATCTTTTCATATCATCATGTACCATCAATGCCATTAGTTCTTGGCCATCTGATAATCTGTACCATCTAATAGTTCCATCACTGTATGCAGCAGTTACAATACCATCGATGCTATTTACTGCCCATACTGATCCAGGCGCAGGCTTCTTCCAGATAACTTTTCCAGATTTATCTGTACAGTATATTTTCCAACCTGTACCCCATAGTATAGAACCGTTTTCTGTTATTGATACACATCTATTTATTTCATATTTTCTTAGAAAACTTATTAGTTTATTATCTAATTTGGGTGCATATGAATCTTCCCATTCAGAAATTAATGTTCCGTTTTTATTATCCGTATAAATTTTACCACTGTTATCACCATTTTTAAGTATAAACTCTTTAAGGTCAAATATTACACTTTCTTTACCCATTGCTTTGAAAGTTATACTTGTTTTTGTTAATTTTAAATATTTAAATGCTGCATTTCTAAAACTAAGACCTTCACTATTTTTGTAATAACTTAAATTTCCGGTATAATCCATTTTCCCAAGATCAGGATGGGTTCCTGCAAAAATAATATCCTCTGAGAAAGGTTTTATATCTATAATTGTATTAGCGCTAGCTTTGTAATCTGTATATGTTCCTCTGCCTTTAGAATTATATTTCCTAATTAAAAACCACCATTTCCCATCAATGACTTTTGAATGATTTCCACCTGCAAAGAGGTACTTGCCATCTTTTGACCAACAAACAGCACTAATCTTTTTTGAACTTTTTAAACCTGTAATATCAGGAGAATAAAGCAGATTTAGAGTTTTAGAGTCCAAGATATGTATATTTGATGTATCATTATGACCTATGGCTAATTTTGAATTATCAGGGGAGAATGCTATATTGAAAGGTTTGTTGCCTCCTGCTGATTTTACTTTTTTTAATAATACAAAATTTTTACTATATAGTCGGATATTCCCATCAAAACTTACAGTTGCCAGGTGCCCGTTGTTATCAAATGAAATATTGTATGAATCTGAACCATAACCATCAAGTGATTTGTATACCTTCCAATTATTTGTTGTTATTATCTGAACACCAGCTTTTGCTGCTAATGAAGCACCTAAATATTTTCCATCTTTAGAAAATTCAAGATCTCGTATTACACTCTTCATACCGTCTACTTTATCTTTCATTATCCCAGTATTTGTATCGAATATGTAAATTGCCGCTTCACCGTACCAATTCCAACCAGTCCATCCACCTACTGCAACGGTTTTCCCATCTGGAGATATTGCACAGGAAAATACTTTCCCTTCATTTCCTTCATCGATTGGCAATCTAAAGGTACGGATATATTCTCCTGTTTCTGCATTCCATAATTTTACTGTTTTATCAAGTGAGGCTGTTATTAAATATTTACCGCCTGTATCTAAACGTTTTATAGGTGATGAGTGAATTTGAGTGTTTTGTCTCAGCATTGGTTTTGTTGTTGGTTCTTTACTGAAGTTTGCCGTGGCTATTAGTAAAAAAATAGTGATTAAAGTCAATTTTTTTTTCATAGAAAATCCTTTATATCACTCTGGAATTATAGAAAAGAGATACAGGATAAATTATATGTTTTCTGAATCATAACTGTCAAATCATTTAACTCTTCTTAGTTTTGTTTGAAAGAAGTGTAGTAAATAGATTCTCTTTTTTATATACCAAGTAGTTCTGGAATGAGTGTATGAAGTTTCCCACGGGCTTCTTTAGAAAATATATCTCCATTTTGATCAATAATAAAGAGCCTGGGAATGGAGTTAATACCCCACTTCTGGCTAAACTTTGTATTCCCGTTTCCACCTTCACAGTACTGTGGCCAGGTAATACCCCTCTCTTCACAGAACTTAACAACTGTAGAGCCCTTCTCATCGAGGCTAATACCAATAAACTCAACTCCCTGCGATTTATATTTTTTGTATAATTCAAGCATTTTGGGCACCTCTGCTACACAAGGGCCACACCATGTCGCCCAGAAATCGATTACTACCACTTTACCCCTTAGATCCTCCATAGAAATGTTCTTGCCACTTAGTAAGTCTATAACATCTAGTTCAAAGGGTTGAATGGGTGCATCCTTAAGAACAGTTTTTATCTGTGTTGGAATGGTTGAGTCCAGAATTTCTGGTATACTCCACAAAGCCATCTCTTCTGGATTTTCTGTCATTAGCTCTCTAAGAATTTCATTGTGAAGGATACCATCATTATTTTTTAGTATGTTGAAGCGGTATCTATTTTCATTTTCTTCATCTTTGTATTTGTGCCAACCAAATCCGTAGGGAGTTAGAGATACAACTCCCTTTTCAACTCTAAATGGTGAAAATTCACGATTAAAACTTATTAGATCTCCAGATTTATTATCTGTTCGCCACCTGTATCCAGCCACATAATAATCTCCAGGTTTAAGGGAACGAATAAAGATGTAGTTTCGGTTATCAGGAATTTTTATACTATAAACTCTCTTACCTGTTTGAATATCGTTAATTTGTACATAATAATCAAAATGAAGTTCAAATCTGTGTTCAATATTATGTTGCAATGGAAGGATAACCAGGGTTCCTTTTCCTTTGTCAGGAGTAGGCATGGTGGTTACACAGCTTAGTAACATAAAAATAGTAAACAGTGTTGTTAGTCTGAATATGTTTTTTTGCATCATAGATCATCCTTTTACAGTTTTAAAAAGTTTTTCTATTTATAACTCTAATTCCTATAAAAGGCATTTTCAAGGAAAGATTTTAGTTTCTATTATGGGAAATCTGATTAAGAAGATCATTGAATCCTGGATTTAATGGACTTGGTAGGTTGTGTTGTGGTAGGGATTTTTTAGTATCTGCAATATTCACTTCTTTCAAGGAAATCTCCTCATCTATCCGAGAGATAACCTGCTCCCAAGTTTTATTACCACTTCCTTCTTTAAGAACCTTGAGTAGAGTATCATCCCACTGGGGCATATAATTACCAGCTCCACAACCAAATGAGCTACGATCTTCAGCAGAAGCAGTTAAAATGAGCCGGTTATCATTCACTATATTTTCCTCACCTGTTATAAAATCCCCAGAATAACATGAGGATATAAAAATGACTAATAGAGTATCCCCTAAAGAGTCTAGAACATCATCTAGTTCACTGGGACTAAAAATATTCCTAAACTCCTCTTCTGATTCTAAATATAATCCCCGGTTATCCTTACCATGACTACTAAAGTATAGGATTAATCCATCACTCTCTTGGAGATCAAAACTCTTTATGGAGCTAATAATCCTCTGTTTCCACGATGGCTCTATGTTTACACCCCAATAGGTTTTACCTATGTTCTGGGGTTTAGAGCTGTGCATACGAATATCCTGAGGATTCACCCCTGCGTTTAAGAGAACATCAGCCATACGTTCCATGGCATTATCCCAATTATCGATTTGAAGATCATGGTCGGTATAAGCTCCAGCAACAAGAACTGCATGCCAACTAATGGACTGTTTTGTAGATAATCCCTCTGAATTTTGGTTAGAAACCCTATTTATACTAGTACAACTAGAAAAAAGGAATAGTAGAGTTGTAGTGGTTAAGAGTATAAAATCTAATGTTCTATATTTCACTTAAAACCTCATTCTTATCTAAATTGTATTATACTATTAATAGAAATGTAAGGAGATGTAGATGAAAATAAACAATGCTATTATGGTTCTGATACTGAGTGTAGGAAGTTTTTTACATGCAGAAACCTTTACTATTTCTATTTTTATGCCAGAAGGATATAAATTAAATGTTCCTGCACCTAACTATGTTAACCTTGGAATCAGTGGAACATCTACAAAAACAGTAGGAGTGGCTTCCTCTATGGATGATTCATGGTTACAAGTAGATGTTTTAAATTCCACTGCAAAGGTTATACTCTCCACTTTAAAACACGAGAGTCTAGATCATATTATTATACATTTGGATAGTGCTGAAACTTTAGATTCTGTAGATCTATGGCTTGTTATATGCGATGTTGCCGATGAGAGCCTATGTGTTTTTATAGAAGAGCAGTTTAAAATAACCAGTGAACACCGGGATAGTGGAGAGCTCTCTATATATCTATCCTCTTCAGTTAGTTTTAACTATTGATACTTTCATAAAAGGTATTTTTGTTTCATTGTTATGATATAATTCATCGACCCTATCATCAGATTCGATAATATCAGCACCAATGTAGAAATTAAAACCAGGTTCAATTTCTTTAATTTTTAATAGTTCAATCATTGGAATTGCAATTTCAAATACTTCGCTGGCCCTATATTTTGTTTTATTTTTCATGTGGTTTAATTCTGTACCATGATCATTAGAGTTTGGGATATGGGCTGAGACGTATAATTGGTCAGATTTAAGCTCTTCTCCTAAATTAAAAAATAATCCAAAACGGATTGCTGGTTTATTATCTAAATGTACTGCATAACGTACCCGTTTATCATTATAACTCTGGTCTTTAGTCTTAATCATTATATAAAGATATTCTGTATCATAGGCAATTCTAGCTTCTGTTAGTTCTAAACCTTTTATTGATGTTATATTTGATTTCAACCTGTCATTTTGAAAATCTTTTATTATATATTTTACATTGTCCCAATCATCAGCTTTACCATCTATTGTAATAGTTTTAAAATCTGGATATCTGGATTTATACCTAGCCTTAGACTCTGTATAGTATATTTCAGATAAACTTACATCTCTTTTATATACTCCCTTATTTTTATCATTGTCCCATATGGTTGTAACATTTCTATTTATTAATGGTTTAATACTCTTGGCCACAGAATTTATAGTTAGGTGGTCTAACCAATTATTATATTTATTAGTTAGATCTTGTCTATTATCCTTAAAAAATGAACTCATTGTTAATGTTTTTGCATCATCTAAAACAGATTCTAAATTAATCTCTCCATTTATAGTTTTAGTTGCAATCTCTCTATCTACACTATTTAACAACCCAGACTCTTCTTTTGTTATGTACGGTATAGGGATAACTGATCTATTCTCTATATCCTTTGTTACAAGTAGGTCTGTTGTTTTATTATACAACCCTAGTGGCCTCTCTTGAATCACTGTAAGATTATGTTTACCAGATGGTATCTTTTTAATAGAGTACTCTCCATTTTGTAGTGGAAAATCATCTATTTTAATACTAAAAGGTTCTGATGTTTTAGGAGGTATTAACCTTAAACTACCGTAAGTTACATGTATTCCTGAAAATCCCTCTATTGTCTCATCGATTATCTGATCTGTTGCATCAAAAGAATCAAATATAGACTCTAAGGATTTGGAACCAGAGTAGGTTATCTTGTTTTGGGCTCTATCGTAGGCGTTAATTGTTATTATATATTCATCATTTTCAAAGGAACATGAGCCATAGATTATATTATCAAAACCATTATCCTCAGACCTTTTTCTTAGGGTTTCAATTTCCCCATCATTTGTAATATCACTGTTTACATTTTTAACCGAATACCTACCAAGAAGTCTTAGAGTTAGAGAGATAGAATCGGTAATAGTTAAACAAAGTGCATCTAACCACTCTTCCTCTGATAGGTTTATTATTTGATCAACCTGGATTATCGGTTTTGTCTCTGCATTAATTAGAAAAGTAAAACTTAACAGTATTATAATATATATCTTTCTCATTTTACTCTCCCCTTGTAAAAACAATATTGTAATCAAATAGGTTTTGTAATTCATCTTTATAAATATTATTATTTATATCTACATTTGTAATAATAGGAGCTCCGGCTATGTATAGACAATAAATATTAGAGTCTAATTTAAAGGTGTAATACACACTTGAATTTCTTTTATCAGAAACATTTCTAATTCCATAAACATTGACTAATTTTTTCTCGTTTCTAATACGTAAAGTAAAGCTAAATGGCTCTATATCAAATTCTTCAATATTTCCTAAATTATTTAACTCTTCAGGAGTAATAGTCCAGAGGCCAGCAATAAGGTCACCTAAATCTTCAACATTATTTTTAACAATATAAAATCCATCTCTAAAGTCGTCATACCAAATCCAATTATTAGTTACATCGTAAAATAGAGGATAATCTTCTTTTTCCCTAACAGAAAGTCCTGATCTGTCGTTATATTCATAACTATTAAGTATTGTATCTGCATATGTTTTTAGAATAACCTTTGAATCTTCTAATGGGTTTGAGAAATGTAGAAATGTAACATCGTTCCCTGAATAAAACATTAAGCTGTATAAGTTCCTGTTTTTATAATGTCCTGAAAAAGAAACAACCTCTCCTAATTCTACGAAGTTTAAGGTCTCTGTTTCAATTTTGGAATCAGATTCGAATACATTATCTATATAAAAATTCTTAAGTTTAATAGTATCAATATCGAAATCAAAAGTTATATGTTCTAATCCACCTTCAATTCCATTAGATGACTTAAAATCAAAAAGTGTCCCAGTATAAAGACTATTTTGTACATATACCCAGTCAGAGGGAAGATAAATGGTATGTTTATTCAGAGTCAAACGGTTGTTTAAAACAATCTTTTCCTGCTGTTCTGGACTTTCTTCTTTAGGAGAGCTTACGCAACCCCACATAAAAAATATTAAACTTAAAATAAATATTACTTTTATCTGTTTTAAACTTTTATAGATATGCATTTTAGCTCCCTATTAAAAATATCATGGAGTAAATATATTTACAATTATTTTTACTTGAACATCGCCACAGCCGCACTTGTCATGAAATTTAAATTGTTGGAACTGCCCACCAAATGATACTTTAGGATTTATTAGAGGATGATTCAATCTCTTGTTAGTTAAGGAGTTATAAATAAAAAAAGCATCTTAAGATTAAGATGCTTTATATGGGTCCACTAAGACTTGAACTTAGGACAACCTGATTATGAGTCAGGGACTCTAACCAACTGAGCTATAGACCCGATAACAGTTAGTAATTTATAGAATTTACTATTTAGTGTCAACTGTTTAATATCAATTACTATTTGTTTTGTGAGAACTCCTCAAAATATATAATAAAAATAGACTCAATTACTTTTTCTGGAACCGGTGTTCCGCTATCCTTTAATAACTTAGCTAGCTCTTTAACAGTTAAGTTGCTGTTCTCTGTTTTATGAGTTATTACTAACTCTACGTATGTTGTATCATACTCCGCAAGAGAGCCTAAAAATCCTGTGTTATTAAGTGATATAACACCTGTAGTTAATTTTTGGTGTTTATCTAACAGTTCAGTGTAATCGACCTGTAGTTTATTATGTTGCTCTGTTAGATTTTCTATAAGTTCAAGTAGTTCCTTATTCCGGTCTTTATTTTCTTCCCTAATAAGGTCTATCTGCTTAATAAAGTATGATGGGTCATGAACTTTAATGTATAATATAGGGTCTTGAACTGCCTTGTATAGTTCCTCTAGAAATTCTTCTTTTGAGAAATATTGACCTCTTAGACGCATAAAAAGACCATCTTTAAACATTCTAAAGTCGTATTCATAAAATGTATTATAATAGAGTTGTATTCCAGAAGGCATGTACTGGGATATCTCAATATTTTTATAGTTTAGTTCATCCAGTTCAATTATTATACTTAATTTATCATCTTCAAATATTAGGTTTGATTTTTTAACCAACATTTCTGGCCAATTATGAAATGTCTCATAGGTTCGGGTAACTAACTCTTCCTGTTGGCTACTTAAAACTTCCTTTGATGTAACATCTATATCCTCTATAGAGAACAGATATGGGCTAAGCAATAATAATATAAATATCCTTTTCATAAACTCCTCCTATTTAAGGTTTATAAGTATTTTATCGAAGGGGTTTATTCCTCGATTTTCATCTGAAAGCTGTAATACTCTAGCAATTAAGACACCATTTCTATATTTAAACTGAATCATACCTATATAATCACTGTCGTTTCTAAAAACTAGACCTGTTGTATCTTCTTTTATGTTGTAAATTGGGTCCATAAATACTTTTATGGCACTGTTTCTAGGATCGATGATTACACCATTAACTCGACTGGTTTTTACGTAGTTGGTTAAAAAATAATCCATTTGATCAATTTCGTATGTCTTAGACCTTATTACACTGTTTTTAAAGTTGATTTTTGGCCCAACCATTTTTATTAGGTCTGTATAATCTCCTACTGTACCCTGATAGACATTTTCTAAATAGTTTATGGCTTGTTTTGGGTAGTTGTAGTAGGGAATATCTTTTAAGTTATTAAATGTCTCTTTTGCATTAATTACCTTTTGTAGCTGAATATCTACTTTATCTCTATTTAGCAGTCCTTCATCGTAAATAGTATCTCCAATATTATTACTTCTTAAGGTATCTATATTAATATTGTTTAAAGTAACGTTTGTTAAATAATCTTGAAATAGTTTTGGATTATATTTGTCCTCTAAGGATTTTGCATATATATCGTTATTCTTATTTATTGTTTTTATTAACTCAGTATTATTTAATACTATATTCTCAACTTGAAGTTTATGGGTATTTTCCAGATCCTTAATTTTCCCTTCATAATAATCTACAGATTTTTCCATCTCCATATCAAATCTTTTTTGTTGATTGTTTATTAACTCTTCCTGTTCCTGAGCTTTTTTTACAATTCTTGTATCGTAGGAGTCAATATTATCCTGTATAGAAATAATTCTATTTTCTAGTTGGAGTATTGCCTTGTCATATGATTCTGTATGGTTTTTTATATCAATTTCTAGACTGTCTTTAATACTGTTTATTTTAGAGGCTTTATTTATTGGGTTCTCTGTATTAATTATCTGGGTTTGACCTGATGCTCTATCTTCTAAATCTAAGATACCAGCCTCTTTTTGTGTTATTAAATCCTTTAATTCTCGTCGGGCATCTTTCATCTCTTTATTGTATTGTTTGGCTTTATCAAATATTTCCCTTAAGTTAACATCTTCAAATGCATCGATACTAATTGGAACCTGACTGTTTTGATTCTCTATATACCTAGTTACAAAATATGCTGCAGCTATAAAAATTAGGGTAAATAATATTAGAGAGACAACTGTAACCCTATTTTTATTCTTTTTAGTATTAGAAAATTCCAGATCCAGGTCATATAACTTTGGCGGGATATTATGTTCTGATTCTTCATGTATAAACAGTGTTGTTGCATTGTGGGTAAGGTTTTTATCATTTAGAACTATTTGCTTGTCATCGACCATACTCCACTCCAATTTTCAGGCTTCTCCTGGTTTAATCTGATTATAAACTCATCACAAATTGGATGGTTTAACTCATTAAATAATTTTTTAGATTCGTCCCAATATCCTATATAATAGAGATCTCGAGCTATTTTAAATAATTTAAAAAACTCTTTAAGTTCTGAATCAATTTTATCTTTCTCTATAGGCCAGTAGATTCTTTTACCCTCGGTTTTACCCTTAACAAAAACTTGGTCTACTTCTTCAAATGCATATTTATCGCTACATGATATTACTTCATCTTTAACATATTCTGAGCAGATTATTGGGATTTTATATATTCTTGTTAGTCCCTCTAGTCTTGAGGATGAGTTAACATTATCTCCAATAACAGTATTTGCCATTCTACTAAAAGAACCAATGTTTCCGTAAAAAACTTCACCACCATCTATACCAACACCAACTTCTAAGGAAACAGCTTTAAATACTTTTATTTCTATATCTGTTAATGTTCCTACATCCTTTTCCCGGGCTAGCTTTATTCTTTTCATATCACTCCGTAGTTCCTCTGTAGCTTCCTGTATTGCAAATCCTGATCTAATAGCTTGTAAGGATTTGTTTTCTTTACTTCCATAGGTTCCAAAAACAGCCAGTAAGGCATCCCCAATTATAGAACCAATTATTCCATCGTTATCATGAATTGGTTTGAAGGTATTGTTATAGTGGGTATTTAATAGCTGTATAAGGTCGGTTCCCAGGGCTTCTGTTATAAATGTGAAACTTTTAATGTCGGAAAAAAGTATTGTTAGATTTGACTTTGATCCTTCGAGACGTATCTGTTTCTCTTCATATGCTTTTAATGCAACGTCCTTTGTTACAAACTTTTTAAATATGTTCATTAAGGTATCTATGGTACTAGAAGTTGCATTTAGTGCTGCCCCTAAATATGTTATCTCGTCTGGGCTGGCACCTTCTAAGTTTATTAAACCCATTTTGTTACTTTTATGCATTTCCATAATTGCATGGGTTATTACTTTTACAAATCTTAATATCCTCCTAATCAGATAGACTCCAAGAATTGTACATATTAAAGTTAATGCTATTATTATAAGGGAGATTCTATAAAATATTAACTGGGTTTCAGAGTAGAATTCAACCTTTTCTTCTCCTCTTACAAAATAATAATCCCACCTTGGATGATATTTATATATCCCAAAATAATCATCATTTCCTATTTTAAACTCGATTGTATTTTCGATTATGTCGTTCTGTGCATTGGCATTTATTACTTCTAGGGCATCTTTATCTTCTAAGGTCGTTATTGTAGGGGTTTTAGATGCGTAGAACAGTATCTCCCCCTGAGGGTTAACTGCAAAAGCTACTGACTTTTCACCTTGTAGTTGCTTTTTTGCATTATCAATTATTATTTGAATTGTTGTATCAAGATCCTGGGTGAAAAAGTATATTTCATACTGATTCATTGCAAATATGTGCAGCTCCTTTAAGTCTTTGATAAGAAGCTGATTCATGAGTTTTAATTGCTGACCTTTATTTAGGGTTAAGTTAATGTAGTTTGAAGAGAAATTAGATACTAATAATAATAATACAAATATTAGAACAATTTTTAGTGTTAGAGGCGTAACTCTAACTCCTAAAACCTTTTCTCCTAATACTTTATCCAAACTTTTCATAAAGGCTACCTTTATTATTTTAAAGTAAGGCTAGCTGCATATCTTAATTATAAAACTATATGGAATCGAATTCTATAGTTTTTTTATTCTATTCGTCCACATCCTAGACATTTTTCTCCAGAGTAGAAGATTGCAAACTGTCCAGGAGCAACTCCTTTATCTGGTTCTGCCATTGTTATCTCAATTTTGTCATCTTCTAACCAATTAATAAAACATTTAACCATATTAGGGCCATGTCTTAACTTTATGCTTAGTGTATCTTCTGTTGGTTTTTTACCTAACCAACTTAAGTTTTTAACTGTAAATATACGTTTTTCTCTGTTTTCATCATTTTTCTGATGACTTACATATACAGTATTTGTTTTTGTATCTTTTCCTACTACAAACCATGGTCCACCACTCAAGCCAAGGCCACTTCTTTGCCCAACTGTGTGGTACCAAAATCCGTTATGTTTACCAAGAACTTCTAAAGTTTCCCTGTTTACGATCTCTCCAACCTCTTTACCAAGGTAGTGACCAATAAAGTCGTTATATTTTATCTTCCCTAGGAAACAAATTCCTTGGCTGTCTTTTCTTGCTTTATTAGGTAGGTCGTATTTCTCTGCTAATACCCTTACTTCATTTTTCTCTAATCCACCAATAGGGAACATTACTTTTGATATCTGTTCCTGGGATAGGTGAGCTAAGAAGTATGTCTGATCTTTAATAAGATCTGGTGACCTATACATTGAGAATATACCGTTTTCTTCTCTTATCTGAGCATAGTGACCAGTTGCTACTTTATCGTAGTTCTCTGTGATTTTATCGTAGAATGCACCAAACTTAATTCTTTGGTTACAAAATATATCTGGGGATGGAGTTCTACCCTCTTTTAACTCTGCAATTACATAGGATACTACTTTATCGTAATAGTCTTGTTGTAGTGATACTGTTTTAAGTTCAATTCCAGCTTTGTCACAAACTGCCTGAGCATAAGATAGGTCTTCTTCCCATGGGCAATCTCCCATGAAGTCTAATTCATCTTCTAGCCATATTTTTAAATAATATGCTGTTATATCTGTATAACCATCTTCTAATAATTTAAATAAAACAACGGAGCTATCTACTCCACCTGATAATAATACTGCAATCTTCATAGACTTATTAAACGACCTTTGTAATTCTTTAACAGATAAAGAATTAAGAATTTAAGTTAACAGATAATAATTTAAAAGTTACATATAATCAAGATGAACTCTTTTAAGGCAGCCAGAAAGCTAAGGTCTTTTAATTTTCAATTTATAATGATATAAACATAAGAACATTAAAGCCTTTAAATTAACTTTACATTAATTTCATATTAAAACACCAAATTTTATCTGTAAATTTATATAATGTTTGGGGAATACAAGGAAAATTATCTTTGAAATCCCATATTTATAGGAAAATATGAAAATTTAGCCAAAAATATAACTTTTGAATATATAGATATGCCAGTAAATTTGATAACATTTAGTATGATATACAAGGATTTTATATGCAGATAGATATGCATTATTATGGAACCTATGCTCTAGCAAGAGCAGCAGGATTAAAAAAGGATATTGTTCATGTAATTGCAACAGCATCCCAGTTTGTAAATGATAACTCATACCACGAGGATATTGAGCTCCCAGACGGTGCTACAGTTAACCCAGTTGTAACAGCCCATCACCCAGTTAATAAAAGTTATATTGAAAAGAAAGACCAACATAAAGTATGGGTTCCTTTTCATTTTTTACCAGGGAATGAAGGTGATACATATTACGACCGATTAGTTTGCAAAAAAAATAGTCCAACAGCCAAAGATGTACTAGAGTATGTTTTTTTTAATAAAGATAAAGATTATTTTGCTGAACTAGTTGGAATTGTTGCCCATGTATATGCTGATACTTTTTCACATTATGGCTTTTCTGGAATAACAAACCATAATAACAGTGTTAAATCTGAGACTATAACAGTTGGCTCAGTAGGTGATGTTTTAAAACATCTAGATAAACAGAAAGAGAAGTTCCTTGTGAATTATGCAAATACATTGTCCCTTGGTCATGGTGGAGTATTTACTAACCCTGACAGACCATATCTCTATTGGTCTTTTGAGTTTGGTAATGACGTTAAAGATCGACGGGATAATCATCAAACTTTTATGGAAGGTTCAGAAGCTCTTTTTAATTATTTCAAAAAAATAGGAGAACTCCGGCCTGAGTTTGCAGATCCTGATATCAATCTGACTTTTAATCATATTAAAGAAGATGTAGCCAAGATATTGTCTCAGCAGAAACCATTAGATGGAAGAATCGAGGCATGGAAACACTCAGTAAAAAGCAGGGACTTCCTTGGTTCAGTTAAGGAAGATATTCCAAACTATAGATCATGGAATGAGGATTTAAGATTTTTTAACGAACTAACAACTGATCTATTAAACAAATTAAATGTCTACAGGTTTTTCCAAGCAGCATCTATATATAGAACATTTGTACTTAAAGAGTTATTACCTAAACATGGACTAATTGTAGGTTAATTAATATCCTAAATAGTAATCTCAATTTTGTTACCTTCTGGATCTAATATTACACTCTCATAATAACCATCCCCAGTTGTTCTAACTTCTCCTACAACCCCATACTCAGCTGACCTAAGTCTCTCTGTAAGAGAATTCACAATTTCTTTAGAACCGACAGAAATAGCTATATGGGCATATCCAAAAACATCATAGGCATCTGCAGAATCTTGTTTATTAGAAATATAGGGTTTTGTCATGAGTTCAATGGAAACCCCAGAATCAAATGTTAAAAAATAACTAGAGAACTTTTTACTGTTTACATATTTATCACCAGATGTGCAATTAAAAAACCTCTGATAAAAATCCTTCATTTTCTCTAAATCTTTTACCCAGAAAGCTATATGATTAATCTTCATATGATTCTCCTGTTACTCTATTTAATTTACTTGTAGAGAAAAGCATGAAACCTAATAAAATAAACAGTGCTATAGGCAGTAAACTTATATTTATAAAGTCGAACATTATTCCTAATAACACAGGTACAATTGCACTACCCATATAGGCAAATGCCATCTGGTATCCAATAATCTTCTGGGATAATTTTTTACCAAACCGTTTAGGTGTTTCGTGTAACATAGATGGGAATATTGGAGCTAAACCAATCCCTATTAAAACTAAAGCAGCACCTGTTATCTGGTTAGGTAGGTTAAGAAGTAGTAGTAGAACCCCAACTAAGGATATTATTGTTCCATAAAATATAAGTTGTCTGTTATTTAACTTAAATGATATAAACCCAGAGACAAACCGGCCTAAAGTTATTCCGGCATAATACAAGGATACAAACCTAGCTGCACTATCTAAACTAAATCCCCTAATACTTACAAGGTAACTACTTCCCCATAGTCCTGCCCCAAGTTCTACGGCGCAGCATATAAGTACTGTTATTAGTGCATATTTTAGTCCCTTCATCTTAAAGATATTCCCACTATAAGCAGAGGAATGAACCTCCTGGGAAACAGGGGCATGTAAGACTTTATGCCTTCTCCATATAGAGATACTAAGCAGTAAAAACAGGGCCAAAGATAACTGGAGAAATGATATTGTTTTATACCCAAATCTCCAACTTCCACCATTAGAGAGGTTCCATGACATAATTAGTGGTCCAAGTGTTGCACCTACACCCCAAAAGCCATGTAACCAGTTCATATGATGTGCTTTATAATGAAGAGCAATATAATTATTTAGTGCTGCATCTACAGTTCCACCACCAAGTCCAAGGGGTAGGGCTAATAATATTAACCAGAAATACGATGGTGCTATAGAGAATCCAAATAGTGCTAACCCTGTAGTTAGACAACTAATAAATACAATTTTACCAGTATCAATTTTTTTAATAATATAGCCACTAAAGAAACTAGATATAACAGATCCACCAACAACTACCATGCTAATAACCCCACCAGCTGATAGTGAAATACCCATTTTATCAATCAAACTAGGTATAGTTACACCTAATATTGAATCAGGTAGTCCTAAACTAATAAAAGCTAAATATATAATGATTAAAAGAATTGTTGTTATCATAGTTCTGTTACTCCAATTTTACAGGATATCTCTTTCATGCCTAAATACAAAAGTCCGTTTATATAATCTGTGTGTAAATTATTATTACTATTTAGTTTAGGTAGGTGTTGTTTATTCCCTCGGGCTAACATTTTTTCAGCTAATAAAAACATAAAATCGCCCTCCATTTTAGACCAAGAAATTATAATCTCATTTGGGTTTAATACAGCATTAACAGATACAATAATTTCCGATACATAGTTTAAAAAAGTATCCATATCATCCTGTATCTTTTTCTTTTTTTCATACTCATAACTAAGGGATAGAGATCCAACTTCTCCAGCAAAATTAGTAGCACCTCTAATAATCTTACCGTTAATAATTATTCCTGCTCCAAGTATCCCATCATGAGGGAAATATATATAAACAAAACTCTCAACTTCTTTATCAATACTCTCTGTGTAATATCCAATAGCTGCAGCATTAACATCGTTTTCTACAACAATAGTAAGTGAGAACTTCTCTTCTAATTTTTGCTTAAGGTGTATATGGCTTAATTCTTCAACATCGCACATATCTATATAACCGTCTATTACAATTCCAGGGATACCAATAGATACAGCTTCTAGCTTGGGATAATCCCTAACCATATCTGTAACAACAGCTTCAATATCAGAATAACTAAGAGATGAAAATTCATCCTGTGAACTTTGAATACTCTCTTTAAACAGATTATTTACAGAGTTATAGAGATAAATTTTATCTCCACTATTACGAACAGATATAACTCCAATAAAGGAGAAGTCTTTATTATAACAAAACCTTTTATAAGGCCTTCCACCATTAGAGAGCCCAGATGAAGTTTCAGTTATCTCTCCAGTTTTAATCATATCATTTAATATATTCCGACATGATGAGATACTAAGCCCAGTACTTTTAGATATAGAGTTTTTATCCCCAAATTTATTTGTCCGAAGAAAATCCCGAATAAGTTCTCTATTTAAATCCCGTACATTCCCAGTAGTTAATATCACAATAGCTCCTCGATTTAATACTTACGTTAAGTATTGCCTAAAGTTAAAACTAAAGCAACAACATGCCAATAACAAATATTAAACAAAGATAAAAGAAATATTAATTTAAGATTAAATAAACATAAAAAAGCAGTAAAACCCAAACAATTAACAAGAAACACGTTAAAACCCAACAATATAGCGCCAAATCTATAAGGAAATATGAAAATATAGCCAAAAATATAACTTTTGGTTTATAGACATGTGCAATAAACCTGATAACATTATTAATAAAGTTAACAGGATAATTAAAACAAGGATGTTACATGCAAATAGATATGCATTATTATGGGACCTTTGCTTTAGCAAGGGCAGCAGGTTTAAGTAAAGAAATAGTTAGAGTCATTGCAACAGCAGCACAGTTTGTTGATGACAATGCAAAAGATGAGGATATAATTTTATCAGACGGTTCGTGTATTCATACCATTGCAACTGCTCACCACGCAACAAATATAAGTAATGCAAATAAGAAGGATCAAAGAAAGGTTTGGGTTCCTTTTCATTTTTTACCAGGGAATGAGGGCGAGAGTTATTACGATCGATTAGTTTGTAGGATGAATAGTTCCAATGCTTTAAAAATATTAGACTATGCTTATCAAAATGTAGACAAGGAGTACTTTGTTGAACTTGTAGGTGTAATAGCCCATGTTTATGCAGATACTTTTGCCCATTACGGTTTTGCAGGGATTAATCATAAAATAAATTTAGTTGATACAGATAGTATAAAACTTGGTGTAGTTGGAGAAATATTAGCCCATATAAACAAGAAAAAAGAGAAGTTCTTAACTAGGTTCACAAGATTCCTACCACTTGGACATGGCTGCGTATACACTAACCCTGATAGACCATACCTTTCCTGGTCTTTTAAATATGGTAATAACCAATCAGACATAAGAGATAATCATAAAACCTTTATGGAAGGTTCAGAAGGATTATTCAACTATTTTAAGAAGATAGCAAACCTACGCCCAGATCTAACAGACCCAGATGTAAACCTACAGTTCGACGATATTAAAGAGACAGTTAGCAATATACTATCTCAAAAAGAACCAAAAGCAAAAAGAATCTTAGCATGGCAAACAGCAGGAATAGATGGGTCATTATACAAACACATAAAAGAAGACATCCCAACCTACAGACCCTGGAACGAAGACATAATAAACCTACAAATAATGCCATCAGAAACAGTAAAGCTACAACACGTCTACAAGTTCTTTCAAGCGGCATCAATATACAGAACATACGTTCTTAGGGACTTGCTGCCACAGAAGGGGTTGATTGTGGGATAGAACCCAAAAAAAATAAATATAAGAATACGACAAGGTCAATACATTCATCATTTAAATATAAGGAGTTTTAATGAAAATATCTAAAGATAAAATGAAAACAATTATAAAAGAAAAAATGGAAGATTATTATAAAAAGAAAGGAATTATTGAACCAAGTAACATACATAAAGGTTATGCTTTTGCATATTTCTATGTAACTGAAATTTTGTCTAATAAATTTAACTTAACCGATGAAGAAATTGAAGATGGACTGAATATTGATGGAGCAGGAGATCTAGGTGCTGATTGCATTTTCATTAAAGATGATAATTATTTAATTTTTCAGTTTAAGTATAAAGGAAAAAAACATACCGTTGATAGAGATGAAATTGCTGGATTCAAATTATTACATGATAATTTAATAAATAAAAATTACGTGATAGAGCACGGAAACGAAGAGTTAAAATTTCATCTACAAGATTTTACTTCTAAAAAATCTGTATATTACTATTTTGTTACCAATGTTGATATTGATGAATATTTGAAAGAAACAAAAACTAAATCAGAGAAAATTGATTATTCCTTTGTTGATTTAAATGAAATATGGATTGAATATAAAAATACGATATCACAGTCTAAAGGAATACCTGATAAAGTTAAAATACCTATTCAAACAATTTCAAGAGATAATAAAGCATATTTAGACATTACAAAATTAGTTGCTAAAGAAACGGATTACGAAACAGTCATTTTAATAATTAAAGGATCACAGATTAAAAGTATTTATGAGTACAATAATAATCGAGAAAGTTTGTTTACTTATAATATTCGTGGTTATTTAGGAGCAAAACCTGTAAATAAAAAAATAAAGAATACGATTATAAATCATCCTGAACTATTTTATTATTTAAACAATGGAATATCTGCAATATGTACTAGCTATGAGGTGATAGAAGATGGTCCTCATACATGTATAGAATGTGAAAACTTTCAAATAATTAATGGGGCTCAAACAGTATCTACAATAGCAAAAATGGAAAAAGAATATCTAGGTAAATTAAATGATGTTCAAGTAATTATGAGATTGACAAAAGCAGGTGATCTTAAATCTGAAAAAAAGGGAATAAATAGAGAAATAATTACTGCAAATAATAATCAAACAGCAATTAAAATCTCTGATTTTAGATCAAATGATGATATTCAAGTATTTTTAGAAAAAGAACTTCAAAAATTTTCCTATAAAGGACAAAATCCACATATATCAATTTTGTATCAACCAAAACGACGATATCATAAAAAAAGAAAAAATGAATATGTATCAATTATGCAAATGGATACTCTAGCAAAGTTATTATATTCATTTATGTTCGATCCTATTACTTTTCAATCAAAATCTTCATTATTATACGAAACAGATTCTAATTTAGGAGGACTTTATTGGAAAGTATTTGGAGAAGATGATGAAGAATTAAATTTTTATGATAAATGTAGAACAAAAGAAGTAGCTGCGATAATTACTATATGGATTCATCTACAAGAAATGTTAAAAAACGAAAAAAAGGTAATAGATAAGGATTCAATAAGATATCAGTCGACGTTGGCTAAATGGCAAATTATTTATGCAATAGGATATGTTTATAGGTTTCATGATTCAATTAGTCAAAGAACTATTGTTAATCATATTCTTGATGGTAAATATTTATTAGATAATGGAGCTATAACAAAACTAATAAATAATATTCTTGAAATTATTGAAGAGATTATTGGTGATGAATATGATTCCAGTGAGTCAGATATGCAAAAAGCATTTAATTTAAGAAATTGGATGCGTAGTAAAATATCAATGACAAAAATTCAAAGAAAACTCGATAGAAGAAAATTAAAATTAACTATCGTTTAATATAAAATAGAGTAAGATATTGGAAGTGACAAACCTTTTGTTATACTCTCTGAAATAAAATAATGAGAGTTCGCTCCTATGTGGTATTTTATTCGGTAAAAATATTTATTACATTGAATAAAATAAGAAGTGAATTCTGATTTGAGGTGGTGTTTAATATATGATATTTGGTCTTTTGTCCGTAATTATTGGAATTATAATTCCTATTGCAATTGTCTATTTTCAAGGTACAAATAAATATTCTAATTACTTCTTTGAATTTTATTTAAAATTAGCCAGCATTTTTAGGATTATTTTATTTACAGTATTATTATTAACGTCAACTTATATTATTGATATATTTAATATACCATCAAAGGTTTCACCATTATTTATAGGGAAACAAATATATCCAGAAATAATTATAATAATTGTAATCATCATTATATATATACGAATAATCAGTTTTTATATCAAATACTACAACTTTCACAAAAACTCTAATGTTTACAAATTTAATATTTTATTTCAGTACATTTTTAGAAAAATGTTAGAGATTCAAAATAATTATAAATGGAAAAAAATTAATGATGAACTTGAGATATTAGAAAAAGAATCAGATTTTGATTTATTTAGATCTGATTACTCATTAACGAGTAGTAGTATTTTAGAAAGTAATTTAACAATTATTAAAATAAAGACAAAGCCTATAAGAAAAATAAAAGATAAAATTTGCTTCAGATTAATTTGTGGTACTAACTTAAAGCAAAATACCTGGATTGCAAGTTTTGAAAATGATATAGAAAGAAAAAAATTCTCAAGAAAAATTAAGAAATATATAAAACTTGGAATTGACTATGAGTCAATATTATATGGACTCATGCAATTTCTATTAGATGAGATTAAAATTGCCGCACTAGATAAGAACTATCAAATAATTAGAGATAATGTTGCAGCATTAACGACTACAATCAAGACAATTTCTTCCTCAGATATATTGCTTCAAAATATAAAATCACTACTAAGCAATATATATTGGGCAATGGAAGATTTATTAAAAAGCTATAACTCTGAAGAGCGAATTAACTCAATTGTAAAAGATTTTTTTAAAGCTTTTTCCATTTTATCCATAAACGATAATAATTCATCTGTAATTGAATTATCATTTAATTTAACTTTGAGAATAGATTTTATAGAATTTGATTCTAAGAAAATGATTAATAGGGGTTTTTTGCATTATGTGCATGAAATACTTCGAACTATTTGTAATAATGTAAAAGATACAAACTTAGAATTCACTATACCATTTATTAAAAGATTATTTGAGATTTCTCAAGATTTCTCAGGTGAAGAATTATCAAAAATTAAGAACGATATAACTGATATGATATATCTTCAAAACTCTTTGGAATTTACAAGTAAACCATATTTGTACTCTATATTTATACTATATATTAGTTATATAGAAGAATCTGATCTATATGAAGATATCGTATTAAGTAAGGAACTAAAAAGATGTTATAATGCATTGAAATATGAAATTTTTGAAAGAAATGATAAACTTGTCTCTTTTGTAGATCGCATAGAAAGCTTTTTTGATAAAATTGCTGACAATTAAATGAATATATCAAAATCTTAAATTAGATTATCCTTTTTTTACATTTCTTGTAGACTAAGAAAAGCAACACCACTTCGGTTTCACTCTTAATGTATAATAATTCAACTCTAAAGTAAACTTTGGGAAATTATAGAGGAAACTCCCCAAATTATAGAATTATTGTGAGTATATTCTAATGAATACTCACTTTACTTCAACATATAAGTAACTTTTACAGGACCCTAAATATACACACGACATATACATTTATAGAGATATTAGTATAAAGAACAGATTACTGGGATTATTGTTCCTTGAGGACCAGTTAAAACAATATTATTACATCAACACCTATAAATTTTATTAAATGTACTACAAATTTACTAGCCCTTGATAAATATTATATTAATTACTATGCTAATTACATAATGAACAATACAAGAATTTTTAACAGATCTATAAACTCAGTTAACTCAAGGAGAAGACAATCTTTTTGCTTGGATAGGGGTATTATAAGATATTGTTAAAACGATATATTTATATAATTTGACGACTCCTAATGGGGTCGTTTTTTTTTGCACAAAATATTTACCAAATTAAAGGCTGGTGTGACGAAAGTACTGCTCGCCTATGCAACCAAGGCTGGTCGAACGAAGGTTCTGCTCGCCGATGCAACCTAGGAGACAAAGATGTTGGAATTGAAAAGTGAGTGGAAATCTATAATTATAGAAGCCCTACAAGAGAGAGCTATAGAACAATCTATAGAAATAGTAGATATCGAGAAAAGGTTATTGATACAAACACCACCTAATGCATCACAGGGAGACTTATGCTTTCCCATGTTTCCATTTGCTAAGGATTTTAAAGAATCTCCAATTAGTTTAGCTAAGGGAATTGCTGGGCTTATTAATGGTTCCGGGAATATAAAAGTAGAAGGTGCATATATAAATATATTTATAGATAGAGAGAAACTCTTTGCTGACGTTATCAATAATGTTCTAACTTTAGGAAGTGATTATGGTAAGAATGAGACATTAAAAGGTCAGAAGATTATGATCGAGTTCTCATCCCCAAATACAAATAAGCCACTACATTTAGGACATCTGCGGAATGATATATTAGGTGAAAGTAATGCCCGGATATTAAAAAACAATGGAGCAGAAGTTAAAAAAGTAAATCTAATTAATAACCGTGGAATCCATATATGTAAATCAATGCTGGCATACATGGAGTTTGGAAATGGAACAACACCAGAAAGCACAGGATTAAAAGGTGACCACTTTGTTGGAAACTACTACGTAAAATATAATGAATGGTCAAAGACTGATAGCTCAGCAGAAGTTAAAGCCCAAAAACTGTTACAACAATGGGAAGCTGGAGACACAGAAGTATTAAACCTTTGGAAGAAAATGAATAACTGGACACTAGAAGGAGTTAATCAGACATATAAAAATACTGGAATATCATTTGATAGCTATTATTATGAAGATGAAACATATCTAGCTGGTAAAGAAATTGTTTTAGAAGGTCTAGAAAATGGAACATTTTATAAAGATGAAGATGGAAGTATTCGATGTGATCTAAAAGATATAGACCTAGATAATAAAGTACTACTACGATCAGATGGAACATCGGTATATGTAACACAAGATTTAGGAACAGCTATAAAACGACGGGATGATTTTGAGTTTAATAGATTAATATACGTCGTTGCATCAGAGCAGGATTATCACTTTAAAATACTGTTTCATCTATTAAAAAAAATGGGATATGAATGGGCAGACATGTTACACCATCTATCTTATGGAATGGTTGTACTACCTGATGGCAAGATGAAATCCCGGGAAGGTACAGTTGTTGATGCAGATACTCTACTTGAAAGTTTAGAGACAATTGCCATAGATGAAATTAATAGTCGGGATAGATTAGACGATAAGGTCGATATTAAAGAGACAGCACATAACATTGTATTGGCTGCTTTAAATTATTACCTACTACATATTTCTACCTATAAAGATATTATGTTTAACCCAAAAGAGTCTCTGGCTTTCTCTGGTAACACAGGCCCATACATGCAGTATACTGGAGCTAGAATAACAACATTAATAAATAAATTCAGTACTATGGATACGGCAGGGTATAAGTTAAAACCACAGCTATTAACTTCGGATGAAGCCTGGGAATTAATTAAAATAGTTGCAAACTATCCATCTGTTATAGAATTGGCAGCTAAGGACCTAAATCCATCGGTATTAACTACATATTTATATAATTTATGTAAAACCTACTCCCGGTTTTATCATGAGAATCAGATATTAAATAACGAAGACAAAAACTTAGACTTTTCTAGAATAGAACTATCTAAAGTAGTATTACAGGTATTAAAAAATATCTTTTATCTTTTAAATATCCCATATTTGGAAAAGATGTAATACTGTAGCTAATAGGATGGTTAGTTAGGAGCATCCTATATTACAAAATATATTGGAGAATAAATTTATTATGAAAAAGATTATTTTATTATTAATTACAACATTGTGTTTTAGTTGTCTTACGACAGAGACTACATCAGAAAATAAAACTGAAAGTAAAACTAGTATTAAAGAAGAGGCTGTTAGCAGTTCCTTGTATATGCCGGGACAAGGTTTAGAAATAGCTAAGAACTATGAAGGTTTTGGGCAAAATGTATTTCCAACTAGAGCATTTGAATCAAAAGTCTCTACTGATGGGAAATACTTAGTAGCACATACTGAACTCACAGGACTAATAGCTTACGATACAAGTAATATGAAACCTGTTTGGAATAAACTAATCAATGAAGACGTTAAAATTAAAATTACTCCAGATAATAAACAAGTTACATGCTTAGTTAGAGGAAAAGGAATCTACTTCTGGGATATAGAAAGTGGTAATCTTGATTTTGTAATTAAAAATAACCATACAAAATACAGGGATTTCCAGTCCTATGATTTTGCTAAAAATGGAACACAAATAATTGCTTCAAGTTATGGGATGATCTATCAATTTGATCTTGTAACTAAAGAACTTATTAAGATTATGACAATTGATGACGCTAAAAATGTATATTATTTAACAGTAAATGATTTTACAAATGAGTTCATACTTAGAAATGGATCAGAGGATAAGTTTAGGGTCTATGATATTGAAACAGGATTAAATAGTAGAAATATTGATCTAAGGTTCTCTCCATCGGCAGTAAACTTATCTGGTAATGGACAATATTTAGCAGTAGGAAGTTATAGTGGAGAGCTTGAAATAATAGACTTTGTAACTGGAAATGTATCTTTATCTGAAACAATTAAGGGCAACGGTTTTATGAATATAAAACTATCAAACAATGGTGAGCTATTAGCATATTGTAACTCTGGTTTAACAATTAGAAACTGGATCGAAGGAAAAGAAGTCTACAAAGATAAGGAATACTCCTATGCGGTTAATTTTGTAGAGGGTGATAGTAAAGTCTTTTATGACATACCTACAAACTTTGTAAGCTACGATTTTAATGAAAGAAAGATTCTGATTAAACATCCAAAAGAGTGGTTAAAGATATACGATGTTGAACCAATATTAGATGACAAAGTTCTGACAGCTACACCATACAAACATAATTCCCCTAATATCGTATGGGATTTAGATCAAATGGAACATTTTACAAGCTTTGGTGATTATGATACATCTGCTTATGAAATGAAGGTTTTACCTGATAATAAAAGTGTGATTGTCTTAACTGATTACAATCTATATAGGGAAGATTTTACAACTAATAAACAGTTATGGTTTAATAAAAATAAAGTTAGATATTATGACCTGGAGATGGATAATAAAGGTAAACACCTTATATTAGGTGGATATGAAAATGGAATTATTGACATATATGATGCTGTGACAGGTGAAATTAAAAAAAGAATTGAAATTGAATCTAAAAGAATGAGAATAAACGTCTCTGTTAGTCAAGAAAATGATATTTTAGCCTATGGAGCTATAGGAGATAAACGGAATACAGTAATTATAGCTTCAGCAATAACAGGTGAGACCATTAGAGCAATTGTTTTAGATAATTATAGTGACGCTACAATTAAAGTTTCTGATGATGGTAAGACACTGTTTACAGCTGAAAGTGATGGAACAGTAACTGTCTGGAGTATTGAAAGTGGAGAGAAATTATCAGAGTATGAAACTGGTAATAAAAGACCAAGAAACATCGATTATAATGGATCTAATAACAGTATAGCAATATCATATTTTAATACCACAGCTACATTAATCACCTTAGATAACGGTGTTGTAACTAACTTGTTAGGTCATACATACCAATTAACCGATGTAACCTTTAGTAATAATGGGAAGTACCTGTATACATCATCCTGGGATTCTTCTTTTAGAATTTGGGACTCAAATAGTGGAGATTTTATTTTAGCTGTTCATATTGTAGATGATAAAAATTACATAATTCATAACGATGAATATGTATATGCTACAGACGATGCAATTAAATACCTTATCCATTATGGTAGGGATGAAGTACTAATAGGAGATGAAGTTTATACAAAGTTTGGTAACAAAGATTTTTATAAGAACATTATTAATTAGGTTAAAACACTGCCTATCCCTAGGTTTCGTATTTGGGGTAGAGCAGTAGTTCTTATGGAATGGTTGTACAACTTGATGGTATTTCTCTAGTAACATTAATTTGATCTAATACGGCTTTCAGAGACTTGCTATTTAATAATTATAGTGCTAATATTTAAATCAATCAATTGATTGATTGATTTAAAGAGGATGAATGAACAAAAGAATTGAGCTACTATTAGCAAGTAAAAGTCTATTTGCAAATAAAGGGTTTGCACAAACATCAATAAGAGATATTTCAGACAAATCGAAAGTTAACAGTTCAATGATTTCATATTATTTCGGTAGTAAAAATGGATTATTAGTTGGTATATTCGATGAATTTTTTCCTAGTACAAAAATAAAAAACAGTTCGGTTGATATTGAGGGGAATTTAAGAAACCTGTTAAAAACAATACTTATATTAAGGAAAAATGACCCAGAACTAATAGATATATTACACAGTGAAATAATATTAAAAAGTAGTCGTTTAAAAGATATAAAACAATATATTCAACCATTTTGGGATGAATTGAGAAATCAATTAACAATTGCAAATGACACTGGTGAATTTAAAATTAAATCTGTTGATGTTTCATATCTGTATATATTGGCATGTATAAGTTTTCCATATCATAACAAAATATTTTTTGATAACGGTGAGCTTGCAATTATGAATGAAACTTTTATTGATGAACTAATAGAAACTATAATTAAAGGGATAAGGTAATATTATGAAATACAGAATAGAGACAGAAATTATAATTAACGCTCCAATAAAAAGTGTTTGGAGTAAATTTGTAGACTTTAAGGACCATACAAATTGGAATAAAGGATTTAAGGTTTATTATACTAATACAAAAGTAGGAGAAAGATTTAAAGTCGATTTATATCAGGATGGTAAAAAACCTATGACTATGAATCCAACTCTTTTAAAAAATGAAGAGAATAAAAGTTTTGAGTGGATTGGGCATCTATTGTTTAATGGTCTATTCGATGGTCACCATCAGTTCCATTTTGAAGATTTAGGAGATAATACTACAAAATTATTACAAATTGAGGATTTTTCAGGTATTCTAATTAGACCTCTAATTAAGCCAGTTTTAGTACCGACAGAGTTAAATTTCAAACAAATTAATTTAGACTTCAAGAATTATTTGGAATCTAATTAAATCGTTAAATATATTTAATTCAGTATCTTTAAAGTTACAATAAGATAACCTAGAAGAAAGATTGTTGCTTTTGTTTAACGTCTTCCCAATTGAACTCTAGGTTGTATTTGGCAGCACTTTATATGTATTTTCTTCCTTTGATTTTAACTTTACAGCTAGATTAATCACCATAGATAATGATGAATATGCATGTGCTACAGAGGTTGCAGTTAAATACCTGATCCATTATGGTAAATAGTTTGTAACAATTTTAGTTATGCTAGGAAGGATTAAACGTCCCTGCGTTCCATCATTTGAAAGAATAATAAGAACTAAATCATCATCAATATATCTACCGATGTAAGAAGAAAAACCATTAATCATTCCGTCATGTTCAATTAGTTTAGAATTGCTCTGTGTTTCATTAATTTTCCATCCATATCCATAGCTTCCAATATAATTTGTAAACATTGAATCTAATGATTTTTTATTAACAATTTTATCAGTATATAATGCCCGATCCCATAAATAGAGATCTTCAACTGTGCTGTAAAGTGCTCCTGCTGCATGTGGAACCGACATATGAATATAATCAGCATTTTGTGTGCCATTGAAATAATACCCAGTAGCTCTATTTTTTATTATCTCTTTATTGTGATCATAACCTGTGTTTTTCATTCCAATCTTTTTAAATATATGTTCGTTGAGATAATCCTCATATTTTTTATTAGAAACTTTTTCTATTATATAACCAAGTACAATATATCCTGAATTTGAATAAGAGAAAAATTTCCCTGGAGTATATTTTAAAGATTTATCCATAAACAATGACATGATTTGTAAGACTGAATGCTCTTTTTTCATTACATCCATATATTCTGGAAAAGAGGTGAAATTGGGAATCCCAGATGTATGTGTAAGAAGCTGATGAATTGTTATTTCCTTCCATGATTCAGGACAATTAGGGATATATTGATCAATATTATCTGAAATATTAAGTAATCCTTTTTCTTGCAGTATTAATATAGCCATCGCTGTAAATTGTTTTGTCATGGAGCCAATTCTGAATTTAGTATTTGAATTGTTTTTAACTTCATGTTCAACATTAGCCATTCCATATCCCTTTCTAACTAGAATATTATCTCCACTGGCAATAAGAATGGATCCATGGAATGCCTTATATTCAGAAAAGGTTTCAATGTAAGAATCGACTTCTTTCTCAATGGTTTTAGAATCACAACCTGTAAGGATAATTATTAAAGATGCAATAAATATTGATTGAAGTATGACACATTTTTTTTTGTTCATTTTCGCTCCTGTAGATAATTCAAATAGGTAAAAACTCTGCCAACCCCTAGGTTTCGTATTAGGGGTAGAACAGCACTTATTTAGAAAAATAAACAGGTTCTAATTAATGGATAAATATACTTCCTGCTTTTCTACTTCAAGTGCATTTTCTATAAACATTTTAAATTCATCAATTTCATTCTGATCAACAATCTGTTCAGGTATAAATATATCCCGCTTTAAAACTAATTTGCCTGATATCTCTTGGGCACTGAAATTAATATAACTATTTTTAAAAGTTAATTTAATCTCCTGAGGAAGTGAATGGATTTTGTATTTATTAGGAATATCAATTATTATCACTTGGTTTTTGGGCGTAGATACTCTTGAACCAGGAATTGAAATAGTTTTACTTTCAGGATCTGCACCTAACCAATACTGAGTTTGATTATCTAAATAATCACGCCAGGGAGAATTAATTTTAACAAGGCTATTATCAACAGTTGTTATTATTCCATTCATACTACCTGAAAACTCAATTTTAGGGTCATAAAAAATATCATCACTATTTTCTAGATCAAATGTGTTTAATTTAAAACCTGGAATCCAGCTATTAGTATGCTCTTCAAATGTCGTTTGTTTCTCATCTTCAGTTATATCTTTGTATGTTGATCTTATATTCCATGCACTACTACCTTGATATATCATTGAACCATTAATCTTTGTAATACTATCAATATTTTTTATCTCAAGAATAGAGAAATTTTTCTGTTTTTCTATGTTGTAATTTGCCCTATGAAATGTTCCACCTTCTTTTATATCTAAAAGGAACGTTCCATTTCTATCTGCTGGCATATCACCATATGTATAATATGTAAGTGTAGGGTCAAGATAAGAAACATTCCCATCAGATTCTACAGCAACAATAGCATGATCAAATATCAGAGATGGTAAAAAGACATTTAATCCATTGTAATAGGTTGCATTAAGAGTTAAGTAAGACTCTATACCAACGGATTTCAGCATTGAAATAAGCAGTACACTCTGATCCTTACAATCTCCATACCCTTCTTTTAATATAGAATCAGCACTCTGTGGGATATAGCCGTCATATTGGAATGATAAGTCTTCGTACTCAATTTTATTTGCCACAAAATTAAAAATTGCCTTAATCTTTTCGTTATCACTTTTTGCATCAGTTGTTAACTCTTCAGCTTTTTGCTTAACTAGTTTAGAGGCAATTGTTTGCCCTTCATATAACGGTTTATACCAATCTAGAATGTTATCCCAACTTTTAAGAGTAGATATTTCTACACTTGGAATATAATCTCTCCATTTACCTGTAAAATTTGTAAATGTTTTAGCCTCTTTATTATTTATCTTAACCGTTGTTTTAGTATAACTAGTTTCAAATGAGGTTGTAGTAAGTTCAACCTCATCCTCAGCTATATTAATATACTTATAATTTAGTTTTAATTTTTTAGGATAGATAATATCCAATACTTTAAAGTGAATAGGATATGTAGACTCTAGGTTTACTTGAGTAAAAATTTCACTATTAAGTTCCCCTGATTCGTACTGATCGGTTCTATAACTTAGTACTATAAAGTCCCCTGGGCTAAGTCTTGAATATGCAACTTCTTTTCCTGAGAAATCTGCTTCTATTCTTGTCCCATCATCCTTTAATGTAAATGCATCGTATACATGATTGTATTTATTATTTGGATAAAAACCTAAATTTATGAATCTATTATCCTCAATTCCTGAGAGTGTATTTACCCTAATTATAAAGTGATGAAATTGTGATGATGCTCCATCTCCAAAATAGAGTTCTTGTTGTGAATCGTATACTATAGTTGCATCTGATGGATTATGTATAAAATCAGCCTTTTTAAACTTATCAATTATATCATATGAGTCTTTTATTTTTATTTTATCAAGAAACTCTTTTTTATTACTTAATCTACGAAGTTCATCTCTAATTTCAAGACTGTATGGATAATATTTTATAATCTGCTCCATAGAGTTCTTATAAGTTTCTTTAGCTGACTCCATATCTGACATGAAAGTCTTTACATTAGAAGTATTAGTATTAAAATCATCTAAATTTTCATAATAATATTTATCCATCATTGTCCATGTTGCTCTGGAGTTCTCTTTCTCTATATATAATAGATCATAAGAATTAGGGTAAGTTCCCATGGTCAATTCAATTACTTCTTTAATAGTTTTATATTCAGCAGTGCTGCTATTATATAAAAGATCTATATATTCTATCCAATTGTTAATGTTTAGAGGATAAAAATCTAAATAACTTTTCAATTTTTCTTTTGCTTGGCTAAATGTTCCATGATTTCTCTTGATTGTATAATCCAAATAGAGAGCTGAGCGATAATTTCCACTTTTGTATAAATTACTAATATAACTGTTTTTTTCTGCTACAGTCATATTGTTTTGGTTATAAACCATTGTCAGATCTATTGAAGGTATGTCTGGAAATAGATATTTTATTTTTTTATATATTGTTAATACCTTATCATCATTCTTATTATTTATATTTATCAATAGATCTAAATACAGAGTATAAAACCATTCTGTACGATCTTTAAAATTTTCTTTGAAAAAGGCTTCTGCTTTACCAATCCGTCCCATAGCAAGATAATTTTTAGCAGCTCTTAACTGAATTGGAACAAATGATTTTTTCTTCTCTGCTAGATTCATGATTTCTTTATTATAAAGAGGGTAGTCTTGATTTAATTTATATAGATATGCGGAAAAATATTGGTATAAGTCCCCATTAGAATTGTATTCTTTTAAGTCCGTTAAAACCTTTGTGGCTTGTTTTATCCAACCTTTGTCTAGTAGAGCATAAGAAAGCCATATATATCCCTCAGGAGAACTTTTATCTAGGGTAACTTGTTCACATAAACTATTTAGCTGTGGGTCAAAAACTGACTCATCAGGGAAAAGATTAGAATACAGTTTGTTTCTATTGTATTTGTGATCTTCGCTGGCTATTTCATAAGATAGATTAAAAGAATTACTTCTCTCTAATTTATTACTCTTTATTAGTATTTTGTTATCACCTTCATTTAGTTTTACAGTAAAATAGAAGTTATTGTTTCCACCTGTATCACTTGACTGTTCTATATGCTTTTTATCGTTAATCCAAACTTCGATACTTCCATATCTGCTTAATACAAATTCGTAGTTGCCTTCCTCTTTTATTGAAAGATTTTTATAAGCATATATCGATGTATAATTTTCTGAATCAAAATAAGAGGATATAGGGGTATATAGAGCTCTGTTTTTTATTTCAGGGGTGAATGTATTAATAGCCCAATTATTAATTCCAGTTTTAGCTTTTTTTAATCCGGAGGGATCTTTTTCATCAATTAGAATGTAATCATTTTTATATCCAGATTTAGAAATATTTGAATATGGACCAATTATTTCCCAATTAGTTATGATATTGAGTTTTTCTTTTATACCATCAGCTTTTTTAAAATCTCCAATGTCATAACGATAATAATCGTCTAAAAAATATAGGTACTCTCTTTTTAGCCAGGTAGATGTTTTCTTATCTTTTACAATCTCTTCTAAAAGAACAATTAGTTTTTTATATCTAGTAAAATCCCATAGAGTTTCATCTCTAATAAAAGTCGCTGCAACTAATGAATAAGGATTGTTGGGATTTAGTTCTATAGATTTATATAGCATCTCAAATGCTTCAAAGTCATCACTTTTAGCATATGAAGCAATACCTAAACCCCTATACATACTTGATCTAAGCTCAGAATAATTTAACTCATCGTTATTTATAATGTCATTAAAATCTACATAAGCGTCTTCATACTTATTATTTAAAATAGTACTCCAGCCTTTATAGATATTACTAATTTGTTCTTTTTCAAGGTTCATTTGTATTTCTGGATCAATTGCTGTACTGATACATCCAGTTAATAAAATAAGTATAATGATAGATAGAATAATATTTTTTTTAATTTTCATTTTTATAGTACATCCACGAGTTTTTAAGATATGAATATTATATCCGGTTTTGAATTAAATTCAAGAAAACATTTGTAATTACTAATAATGCATGATATAAAAAAATATGACAAAAAAAATTATGCTAATATTATTAAAAACAATGTTGTCAGTTATGCTATTTGCTGATGATGACAATATAATTGAAACTGGAAATTTAGTTTTTATTCAACCAATAGAGAGTTCTGAGGTATTTATTGATGATGTTTTTATTGGAGAATCTCCAATTTTTTTATCCAATATTAAAAGTAACACCAGTATTCTATTAAAAAGTAAAGATAAAATGTATGAAGGTGAAATAATATATAACCCTGATATAACAAAAGTAACTTATATATCTCCTGTTTTTGGAGACTATTATGGTTATTTAAATATATTTGCTAACTATTTAGTTGGATTAAGTTTGACTTTAAATGGAATTCCTTTTACTTCAGAAATTAATAAACCTATAAAACTGAATAGTGGTCTACATACAGTTTTAATAACTAAAGAAGGGTATTATCCTGTTTCAAATACTGTTCAAATTGGAAAATTAGAGAACTTAGAGCTTAATGTTGCTCTAAAAAAATCGATTCTGGTTAGTTTTGATAAAGAAATACCGTTAGGTACATCTATCTTATTTGTAGAAAAATCAACTGGAGAAACTATTACTTATAATGACAATGAACATATATCTTTATATGAAGGTGATTGGGAATTAACAATAACAAATGTGACTTTTAAAACAATTAATAAAGATTTTGTAGCTATAAATAACAGTATGGAATTACCTATAAATATTGAACTGTACAATCCTAAAGTTAATCTTAGTGGATATCTTCCCGGTAGTAAAATAACTCTAAATGGCGAGGATGTTACAACTAACATTTTGAATGCCACTTTAAATGTACCTGTTGGAGAAAATAATATACTGATTGAAAAAAACAAATTTTCCCCAATATTATCTTCTTTTTATGTAGATGGTAACGATACATTTGATATTATTCTTGACTACAATAAAGACCCTATTAGACAAAAAAAAATGAAAGGAACAGCTGGTTTATCTCTAGCAGGTTCTGGTATTGCTCTTCTTGTTAGTGGACTTTTAATGAATTCAGATAGCTTTGCCTTGGATAATACATCTAACTACACAGATTATACAAATATGAAATATGCTACATTAGGAACTGCTGGACTTGGATTATTATTATCTTTAACTGGTACATTTTTGGGATTCTCTTTTCTTATGACACCTACTGCGATTTAAGGATAATTAAATGAAAAATATAATTAAAAACTTTGTTATTTTACTATTACTATTCTCCTGCGATATGGATTTTTTACCCATAGATGAGGATGATTATATTGATACTAAATATGATTTCACCCCATCAGAATTATTTGACGATGATTATGTTTTTGCTTATACAAATTTACCTGATATTAGTATTAATTCAGTTGATAATGGAATTTTGTATGAGTTTGAGATTAGTAGTTCTGATACTTACTCAGATCCGTTATATAGTGCTGAATTAACATCTGATAACTTAGCTTTTATTTTACCTTTAGCACTACCTGAAATAGGGGATTATTATTGTAGAGCCAGAGTTAAATTTTCAGCTGATGAATGGTCAAGCTGGGGCTCTAATAGAATGGTTTATATATCTAAAGAGGTTTATGACTCCTTTGAAAGTACTGGTGATACATTTTCTAGTTTAAATACTTGGGACTTGTCTGCAACCTATGAACCTATAATACAAACTGATAATACATATGATGGATCTCAAGCTGTTGAGTTCGATATATCTACTACTTATGGTACAAGTAGTATGAGCAGCACTATTACTTTTGAAACTGCAACAGTTGTCTCCTACTATTTAAAAAAATCCTCAGGTGGAGATTTTAGTGTATATATAGATGAATCTACAACTGCAGTACAGGAATTATCAGATGAAATTAGTGATTGGACAAAATATTCATTTATAATAGCATCAGGTACGCATACAGTAAAATGGGAATATACAAAAAGTAGTGACCGAAGTTCAGATTCAGCTTGGCTAGATTATATTGAATTCAGTAGTGTAGCTTATTATAATGATTTTAATTTTGATTTTGAAAACAATATTATTCCAGATGATTTAGAGGGTGATTGGATCATAGATAATATTAATAGTTATACAGGAGGTTATTCGAGTTTAAGAGCCGCGATAATTGATAGTAACGAGGAAAGCAGTATTAGTTACAATACAGATATCGATATTAGTACAACCATATCTTTCAAATATAAAGTATCTTCTGAGAGTGGTTATGATTATTTCAAATTTTATATTGATGATTCAGAAATCTTAAGTGCCTCTGGAACATCAGATTGGCTTGATTTTAACTATGTATTATCGGAAGGTGAGCATGAATTGAAATGGGAATATAGTAAAGATAGTTCAGTTGATGGTGGTTCTGATACAGTATTTATAGATAATTTATCTTTGAGATATTAATATCAAATTGAAAAACACTAAATATAACAATAATGATCCAGATGGTTTATAATTAAATGTAATTGATAACTATTTATAAGGAATATCAGAATGTATAAATTAAGTTTAATAACTATATTATTTATCATCTCTTTTGGTCTTTATTCACAGGAAGCTGATGCTGTTAGTGGAGCCTCATATAAGATCTTATCTGGGTTTACAAGAGATGGAATAAAACTTCGAGCATTTATTATAAATAACTCAGAGAAGGAACAATATCAGTTAACAAGTATATTAAAATCTGAAGGATTTATTATTATTGATGTTGTATTAGATAACAAAGAAGGTTTTGAGAAGTATACAAAACAAAGTGAAGAAGTAGATATTCTGTTTTTAGGTTCTGATGATGCTAAAAATAGGGGACTGACTACTTTAAATAAAATACTTAAATATAATAGTAGTGCCATTGTTATTATGATTGTGAATAGAAAAAAAGAAACACGAATGGATAAAAACATTAAAAAAGGTGCTAAAGGATATATAACTACACCTTTTAGTAACTTAACAGTTAGAACAGACCTTCTAAAAATCCTCCAACCTAGATAGATTATCCCTTTAAAGCCTGGTTTATTTTGATTGCTTCATTAATATAATATTCTATTATCTCTGTGTCTAAACTCTCTTTTTGGGGTAAAACTCTAATTGCCTTACCTTTACCAGTTAGTAGACCATGTTTATCTTCCATTTTGGCACCCTTAAGGAAACCAAAGTCGATACCATAGGGCATTGTCCTCATATGACAGATACCACCATTACTGTTTGAGTACGTAGTAATTCGTGGTTTTTTAGTCTCTATAATACCACTGTGTGATAATAATAACTCTCTAGCTTCTATAAAAAGATCCTTATAGGTTGAATCCATATCAATATCAAATTGCATTTCGATTTCCTTCGTTAGATGTTATTATATACTAATTAACAAAGTTAAATAATTAGGAGTATTAACTATGAGTTATAATATAGAAATCTTAAACAAATTAGATGCCAAAGCTATGCTTAAATGGACATATCCCAGTCCATATAGTTTCTACAATATGGAAGATTCAAAAGAGTGCCTATCTGAACTTCTTGATGGAACATACTATTTGGTGAAAGAAGATGAATCTGTAATTGGTTTCTTTTGTTTTGGAAATAACGCACAAATACCAATAAAAGAAGCTAAAGGATTATATGAAGAGAATCTCTTAGACATAGGCCTTGGAATGAACCCACTGTTTGTTGATAAAGGAGAAGGCAAAAAGTTTCTAAATGAAGGATTGAACTTTGCTATAAATACATTACATAAAAGTTCTTTTAGGTTAACAGTTGCAAAATTTAATGAAAGAGCAATAAAAGTATATAAAAAGTTCGGTTTTGAGACTGTTAATAGCTTTGTAAGAGAAAAAGACAACATTGAATTCTATATTATGACATTGTCTAAAAAAAAGACGGTTGCTCATCCTTAATTGCTTCCCAATTGAATTCTGGGTTATCTTTGGTATTAACATAGCTTGTACTTGCTTCTTTGGATTTTAATATACGATCTTTAGAAAATGGATGGGTAGTAAAATAACGTGAGAGAGGTGAGTTCTCTTCCTTCACATCATATAACTTATCTAACGCCTCAAAAAAAGTACCTAAATATATAGGATCGGTACCTTGTTCTAATAATAATTTAATAGCGTAATCATCGGCTCTAGACTCGATATCCCTGGAAAACTTAAGTGCTAATAGATTATTTATTATATCTGATATAATTTCACTTTCACCCCCGGATATTACAGACAGTATTATTGATATACCTGTTGATCTTAGAACAGAGTTATATGAATCCCTATAATAAAGATGACCAAGCTCGTGGGCAATAACAGCCATAACCTCTCTTTGATCATTTGCTGCTTTAATTAACCCAGAATAGACAATTATAGTTCCCCCTGGAAGTGCAACAGCATTCACAGTATTTGAGTTTACTAATATTATTTCTATGTCAAACTTAAAGTCCGATTTATTAGGTGTTAAATATTCTTTCATTAGACTTAAAGCTTCTGTTGTTATTGGTGCAGTTGAAATATTTGCATCCAAAAGGATTTGTTGTTTTACTAGTTTCCCAAGTGACTTTTCAGTCTGAATGCTTAACCCCTGACTTTTTTTCTCTATAATTTTATCAGGGGAAAAGAACTCGACTGCTCTAAACAATCCTATAACAGAAACTAAAATTACTATTACTAGAATTAATAGATCTTTATATAGTTTTTTATTCATATATATTTTAATAACCAGGAGGAGGGGAGTTTGCAGGGACAGTCTCAACAGTATTCAAATCCTTTGCATCTTCTCCGTAGAATCTATTAAAAGAAACACCACCAAATAAGAACATATAATAAAGTTGTCCTCTTCTTGCACAAATACACGCTCTTATAGAAAGAACTAAATACAATAAGTTCCAAATAACTGCAAAAGCTAAATAGGTAAAAAACTTACTTGTAAAATCTGGATAATCTTGGATCAATATTTTTATTAACCAAAATACTAACCCACCATTAACTATAGAAATAGGTAATTGAGTTATTAACGATTGGAAAGAGTGAAATGCAACATATCGAGATTTCTTTTTGTTTATTTGATAATAGATAAATGATGCTAATAAATTTAGTAATGGCAAAGGGAGCCCCGCTCCCATTGCTGCAAACATCATTAAATATGCACCCATACTATCTTCTTTTTCTCTTTTAGATAAATCAGCTGGCTGTGGTAAAATTACTTTACCATCGGTACCAATATTTAATTTAAGTTCCTCTTTCATGTTTATTCTAGACCACTAAATTCAGGATATTCTTGAGTCATATATAACATATATAGAGATACTTTATTGCTCCATCGTAAAGTTCCAACATTAAACGCATGCCAGGATTCAGGGTATGAACCAGTAAACAGAACGGACCACCACGCAAGCATTGATAATACACCAGTTGCTATCATTCTAAAATAAAGACAGAAGGAGTGTGGAAATATAACAAATATAGAACCAAATATAGCTCTAACTAGTACACTAACTCGACTTAACTCGGTAGGGTATTCTACTTCGAATTCAACACCTTCATGTTCTGCTTCTAATCCAAATGCAGGGTATCCATCTACCATATTAAACATTGATGCACTAACTCTAGTATTCCATTTTATATATTTAACTTGAAATTCGAACCAACTTATAGGATATTCTCCAGTAAATAAAATAACCCAGAACGATAGAAAACTTAGTACTGCAGCTCCAATACTTACAAAGAAAAGCATAAATGAATGTGGGAGTACTAAGTAAAAGTATCCAAGGAAGGTCCGTAAAAGTAATTCTCCTCGAGAATACTCTTCTTGATGTTCAATTGAAAAATTCATAATTTAAATCCTTTTATATAATTTGTATTCTAAAATTAGTATACAAATTAGTTCAAGTCAACTTTTTTATTACTTATCAAATTTACAGTTGTGATTTAACTGGAAGAACTATTCTGAACCCTATAATACGGATATTACTATCAGCCCCGCTATTTATTCTGTCACATGAACGCAAACTGGCAGCATAACTACTCCAACCACCTCCACGCAATACTCTAAAAAGCCCCGTGGAACTACCTATTGGATCTATCTGGGCTTCATTATTGTATGAACCGTACAAGTCCCAACACCACTCCCATACATTACCACTTAAGTCATATATACCTAAATCATTAGGCTGTTTTGTTCCAACAATATGGGATCTGTTTCCGCTGTTAGAACCATACCAACCAATGTCTCCAGCCTTATTACTACCAGAGTATTTATAATCTAATTCGGTATTACCTCCACGGGCAACAAACTCCCACTGGGCCTCAGTAGGAAGTCTATAACCATTGGAATCTGTTATTATCTGAATATCTGAACCACTAACAAAATAAGCAGGGGATAGACCCTCTTTTAAACTGAGTTTATTACAAAAATCTATGGCATCAAACCAGGAAACACTATCTACAGGCAGATCGTCGCCTAAAAATGAGGATGGATTTTTTTCCATGATAATATTCCACTCTTTCTGAGTAACCTCATATTTTCCTATAAAATAGTCATTAATAATAGTTACCTTAAAAACAGGTTTTTCATCTGAATCACCCTCGTTAGACCCCATATTAAAAGAACCAGCTTTAACCTTTACCATCTCTATTCCAGTAGAACCTAATGTTATAGGCTTGAACTGAAAAAGAAAAAAAGAACCTATTGTAGATAGAAGTAAAATGAAAAGAATAACTACAATTGATTTTTTTGTTTTATACACTTTTTTACCTCTATTACAGGATTATTGATTGGAAACTATAAAAAATATACAACTTTTTATAAATTTCAACCTCTTCCAATACCTATTTTAATAACATCCTGTAGACATACATCTACACATCTACCACATAAAATACAGTTATGATCTGACAAATCTTTGTTTCTTGAAAGATCTACTACATTTAGACTCATAGGACATACAGAGTTACATTTTTTACATTCGATGCATTTAGAAGGATCACGTTTTAATCTTAGAGATGGGACCTGTAATAGTTCTCCTAGTTTTTTACCTAGAACCATAAAAGGTGCCATCCAACAAATAGTATGACAAGCTGATCTACGTCCAAAAATCAGAGAGATTAAATAAAATAACATGATTACAATTGTAAAAGTTATAGCAGAACCTAAACTGGTTACAGATATACCCATCTCAGTTTGGTATAAAAAGTCTACCTGTTTTGCACCACCGGCTCTCTTAAACATAAACAGAATAGTCATTAACCATGGAACCCAAATAACATACTTTATCCATGAAATCTTTTTAACATTAACTCTTTTAGTTCTGGACTTAAGCAGTTGATCCTGAATTGCCCCGGCTGGACATACCCATGAACAAAATGCCCGACCAAGAAATATACTTGATAGAAAAAGCATAATAAAAACAATTATACTACCTGAGACAATACCTTCAGCAGCACCCATAATAGATAAATAAGGGGAGAAGTAGTAAAAAGTTAGTGGGAATAAAATCATTGATAATGTCGCTATAGCTATTCTAGTTTTTTGATACATATAAGCTCCTTTAGTATTACCTAATTAAAGTATTATATGAATCTGCTACATATCTATGGGTAATTACCCTCAAAATAACAATTAGGGGGTTCCCCCTATAACTTTTGCCATGTATTTAGTTCAATAATAAGTTTAGTTCTACTCTTTATTTGTAACTTCTGATAAATATTAGTTAGATGATTTTCCACAGTTTTTGAAGAAATATATAACTGCTCTCCAACCTCTTTGTTTGTACTACCTGAATATACTTTTTCAATAATCTCACCCTCACGTAAAGTTAACTTAAAATTCTCTAAAAATGATGAAGAAAGTTTACCCTTTTCTATATAAGCTTCTCTACTTAGAAAGTCATCTGCAAAAAAGAAAATCCCTGTATTTATTCCACAAAAGTAAAACATAATACTAAAGTTATCTATGATGGATAAAACCTCTATTGGAAGAAGTGTTATTAACATATCTAGGGTTAAAAAGATTAGAAATATAAAAGAGAGTAGAGCAAAACCATTTAAACTCTTTTTTAACCGGCGGTCATTTATATTTTTACTGTTTATTATTAAAAATATTACCCAAAAGAGAATTGATAACAGTAACATCAGACTTGTTATGTTTAATAATAGTGCCTGTTCAGGTAATAAGTAGTAAGAGAGAGCTAAACCAATATACAATAGGTTCCAAACCCATAAAATTCTTAATTTCATTAGAGATAATTTTATGGATAAAAGGCTAGTTGTAAGATAAGGAAGTATAATAATACACATAGCACAACCTAAAAATGAAGCAATACCAGAAATTATAAACTCCTTGGAAAATATAGAATCTAACCAGAACCTATTTGAAATTAATACTATTGATAATAAAAATATAATAATTAACTTCAAGATTCTGGTTTTATACTGTTTATATAATATTGTTACACCACCAAGGGCAAATATCCCTGAAAAAATTGCGACAGAATTAATAATAAACCTAGTTATTTCAGCTGAATTCATATTTTTATAATAGACCATTTGTATAGATTTAAAAAGATAATTAGAATTGACAAAGAGGTTATACATGAAAATTGCTGCAACTATTAGAAATACAGAGGTCTTTATACAAGAATCTACTTTTGTAAATGCAAAGTTTAAGATCAGTGTTGCACTACCAAAAAACTATAATAAAAATGATAAAAACTACTCAGTTTTATATGTTATGGACTCAAATATATTTTATGGATTAGCAGTTGATACTGTAAGACTGCTTGAATATGGTAAAGAGATCCCAGAGTTAATTATTGTTGGTGTTGGATATGTGGAAGATGACAAACACATGGAACTAAGAAAGAGAGATTACCTACCAACACATCATATAAATTCCATAAACTCTGGTGGGGCAAATAAATTTTTATCATATCTAAGTGAAGAACTAATACCCCATATAAATGAGAACTATAGGACTAAGGCCCATGATTTAACCCTGTTTGGTGATTCCTACAGTGGTCTCTTTGCACTGTATACGTTATTTAACAGATCAAATCTGTTTAATCGTTACATTATTGGTAGTCCTTCAATTTACTGGGACAATGAGGTCATCTTTAAAATAGAAGAAGAGTCTAATAAGTCAAACATACCACCAAAAGCTAAATTATTTTTATCTGTAGGAGAACTTGAAGCAGTACAAGAACCAGCTTTTGCAAAAATGGTTAGAAATGTAGAAATAATGAGTGAAAGATTAGAAAATAGGAGTTATCCGGAATTAGAGATAACGACACATATATTTGAAAGTGAATCCCACCTCTCTGTAATCCCTGGAACATTAAGCAGAGGTTTAAGAGAAGTATATAAATAAAAAACAGTATAAAATTCGTTGACACTGAAAAATATTTTATTTAATATCTTTATCAATGAATAAATTGGAACTTTTACAACTGAACTTACTCGCACTCTTATTAGGCAAACTGTCTATGTGTGTAGTGTTTAGTAAAATTTATTCATAAACTAAATAACTAAAATCTACATGCCATGGACTGATAAGGTTCATGGCATTTTTTTTTGAATCTTATCAATCTTAACTTTAATTTGCATGTTAGAGCGGAGGAAAAGATGAAAGAAATTGGGTCAGAAAAAGTAGAGATTTTCGATACTACGTTACGTGATGGAGAGCAAGCAGCAGGGACTAGGTTAAATTCACTCCAGAAGCTCGCTATTGCTAAACAGTTACAAAAGCTGAAAGTAGACGTTATAGAAGCAGGATTTCCAGCATCATCCCCAGGGGATATGGAAGCTGTTAAACTCATATCTAAAGAGATCCGTGGTCCAGTTATTGCAGGATTATCAAGAGCTGTTAAAAGTGACATTGACGGATTATGGGAAGCTATTAAAGAGGCTGAGCAGAGTAGAATACATATTGTTCTTGGATCGTCAGACAAACATATCTCTGGAAAGTTTAGTTCTACTCGGGATGAAGTCCTGCGCCGGGGTGTGGATGCGGTAAAACATGCAAAACAATATACAGATCAGGTTGAATACTCAACTGAAGACGCATCTAGAAGCGATTTTGACTACCTTTGCCATGTCGTAGAAAGCGTTATTAAAGCAGGAGCTACTGTTGTAAATATTCCAGATACAGTTGGTTGGGCAATTCCTGATGAGTTTGGATCTCTAATTTATAAACTTAAAGAACGTGTTCCAATAACAGATAGGGCAGTTATAAGTGTTCATTGCCATAACGATTTAGGAATGGCTACATCAAATACTATGGCTGCTATAAAAAGTGGAGTAGGCCAGGTAGAAGTAACAATGAATGGAATAGGAGAGAGGGCTGGTAATGCATCTTTAGAAGAAGTTGTTATGTTACTTAATAGACGATCAGACTTCTATGGAAAGAGTACTAATATTGACCTTTCTGAACTACTACCAACTAGTGCACTTGTAAGTGAAATGATGGAACTACCAATACAGGCGAATAAAGCAATAGTTGGTAAAAATGCCTTTTCTCACTCATCAGGAATCCATCAGGATGGGATATTAAAACAGTCTGATACCTATGAGATAATTCCTCCCCAGTTACTTGGTCTAAATAAACATCAGATAATTTTAACTGCAAGGTCTGGTAAACATGCTCTTAAACACATTCTTGGTGAAATAGGTATTAATCTAAGTAAACTAGAGTTAAAGAAGTTTTATAGTAAATATTTGAGTCTTGCTGATACTAAAAAACAGGTATCAAAAAATGACTTATTAAAACTATATACCAGTTATATCACTAGTTAATTGTGTGTCTTGTTTTTCTAGATCTATCGGATTCTAAGTTTATCTAATAGGTCTAGGAATATCCTGAGTATTTAAGCGGTTTATATAAAATAGTTGACAGTATCATAAACTTTAGACAGTATAGTTTTATCAGTAAGGATAACAAAAAGTAATATGAAAAAAGTAATAATAATGATTCAACTAATAATACAATTAACAGTTTTATATTCGCAAAATATTAATAATAAAAAGCCTGATTTTTTATGGCCAATTAAGGATTCATATACTGGTGAAAATACTATTTTGTCACCCTTAGATCAGGTATTTAACAGTGTTCGAAATATATATCAGCCGAACTTTAATTATCATATTGGTGGAGATGAACGTGCAGCTGTATTAGCTGTTGCTGATGGAATAATATATGATTATGACTATCACTACAGTGATAAACCAGCATATTCTTATGGCTCCGATGATTATGAAGATATTAAACAATATGTTTTAAAAAAAGATGGTAATTTAAAATGGATAAGTTTCTCTATAGGTTTGAAAATTAGTAACAACGAAATGGTGTGGTACACAGGTCTACATATTGATGATAAAATTAATCTTAAAACTGGAGATAATGTTAAACAGGGTGATATCATAGGAACCATTGGATTTGACTATCCATTATTAGATCAACCTAGTATCCATATCTCTTATGATAAAAATGGTCGTTTAGCTGATCTTCAAGAGAAGATGACCAGAATTCAAAACCCATTCTTTTTAAAAAAAGGAGAATCTGAGAATTATAAATATAAGAGGCACTCTACAGAAGATCTAATTAATAACCTTGATATTGTCATTGATTCACTAGAAGAAATTCACCCTGCTATAGATAATTTTACAACAACAGTAAAATTAAGAGAGATATATGAGAATATCAAAAAAGAAATTAAAGATCCCTTAACATCAGATCAGTTTTATAAAAGGTTGGTACCTTTAATTCAGGAAATAAAAGATAATCATACTTATTTAAGCAGAAAGTATTATTATGATGACTTTTACAATTATACGACTAAAGGGTATTTTCCTTTGGAAGTAACTATAATAAATAATAAATGTTATATCTTGGATGATCCAGTTCACTCTATCGAAAGGGGTACAGAAATCATTGAAATAAACAATGAACCTGTTCAAAATATAATTGATAATGTAAAAAAAATAATGACAATAGCTTCTGGGGATATTAATGCTTGGCAAGACGAGCTACTAAAACAGCAATTTGGGAATAATTATATATTATATAAAGAGTTGAATCCTGGGGAAGTTATTAAGGTTAAGTTTAATAATAATAGAACTGAAGAGTATATATTAGATAATAAAGTCATAAAGCTTAATAGTCATGATGATAAAAACTACAAACCTTATAGTCTTGAGATGATGTCCAATGATATTGTTTTGTTTAATGTTAAAAGCATGACATTATCAAGTGTAGACAAGGAAGAGATCTTATCTTTTTATATGAATACAAAACTAAAAGGTAAAACTATCATTCTTGACTTAAGGAATAATATGGGGGGAGAAATTGAGAATACATACTTCTTGTATTCACTTTTTGCATCAAAACAATTTTATCCTGAAGTAGAGAAAAAAGTTAACAGTAATAAAGCCTATGAGTCATTTAATTATTCGTTAAATTTAAGTATTAATGATCATTTATATTCAGACTATATTGAACTTGATGGGAAACAAGGTTTTTATCAGAATATAGAGACTCATCCTGATAATTTTAAATTTATAATACCTTCTAATCACAGATTTAAAGGTAATGTGTATATTTTAACAAATGGACTAACAGGTTCTGCAGCTGTAAAACTTTCATCATATTTTAAGTATTTTAATAGAGGTAAGATTGTTGGACAAGAAGGTTGTGGTAATTTTTATACCATGAATGGTTTAGATTTTGCGAGAATTAGATTAGGAGAAACAGGGATAGAACTTAATATTCCATTGATAGCTACTAGAAGTGGTTTTATTAAACAGGAGGATATACCTTTTAATCGTGGAGTTATTCCAGATTATTATATAGTAGATTCTATTGAAGATGTTTTATCAGGAAATGATGAAATATTAAACTTTACTCTTAAACTAATAAAAGATAATAACAGAAAAAAAGTAATAACAAGTATAATAATCCTTTTAAGTTTAATGTTGCTTATAAGTATTATCTTAATCAGAAAATTTAAATGAAATGCAATTATGATTCTATGTATCTAGATGGAATTAAGTTTCATTTAAAGGAAATATTTTCTGAATAGTTTTTCTAACTGTTTAGTGTTAAAATAATAAACATGGAACTAAACTATAAAGAATATAAAACCCTTGATGGAAAAGTTGATAAACTCTATGAAGAGAAAAGATATGAAGAAGCAGCTAAGTTATTAGAAGATTCTTATGACCTGTTACCAGGTTTTTATATGGAACTAAATGTATACGCACTTTATTGTTATATAGAAGGTAAATACTATGTTAAGTGTTTGGAACTATTAAAAAAGGGTACAGACGATGGTCACTTTTATGGACTTACATGGGATAAATGGGACCCATTAAGAAGTTATCCAGAATGGCCAGAAATTGAGAAGAAAAATAGCGAAAATAAAAACCTAGCTCTTAAAACTGCTAAAATGGAATATAAAGTATTTACCCCCCAGGGATACGATCAAAACAAAAAATATCCACTGTTTTGCATCCAACATGGAGATGGTGGAAATCTTGAACAATTTAGTTACGAATGGAAACCAGATTTTCTATTAAAAAATAACTTTATAGTGGCCTATATTCAGTCTTCAAATCCAGTAGCTACATCCTTTTTTACATGGACAGCTGATTATGAAAAATCTAGAAATGATATTTCAATCTGTTATGATATCCTGTGTTCAAAATACCCTATAGACAGGTCAAAAGTAATTTTAGGTGGCTTCTCTGGAGGAAGTATGGCATCTCTAAGTGTAGCTATGAATGATCTATTTCCTGTTCAAGGAATAATGGCTCTATGTCCAAATAAAGTTCCTGATTGTACTGAAGAAAACATACAAAAAGCAGCTGAACGAGGATTAAAATTAGTTCTTTTAGAAGGGGAATTATCTGGGGCAGTTCCATTTCATGCAGAGTTACTTGAATTAACAAAGAAACATAATTTACCATCAGTTTATGTCATTAATAAAAACGCCAGCCACAATGTTCCAGAAAACTGGGATGATGTAGTTAAAGATGCTGTTGAATTTATACAGGGGTAAAACTTTATAGTTATTATCTAGGCAAATGATTAATGAGAATTACTATAAAAAACCATAAATATATTGAGTAAAACCTTGAATTACCTATAGAACTATTCTCTTTTAATTGTTTATTCTAACGAATTATATATTGTTAAATTTGGATCTGCAAAATATATTTTAATATGGCATGGACAATTAAAGTTTAAACATATAATATTTGCAAAATTGAAATAAAGATGAAGATAATATGAGGTGTTATGAAAATTCAGGAATTAAAACGGCAGGATATTGTTTTTACTGCACCATCGGCTAAGGCACATACTCTTAGAGCAATAATATTAGCATCGTTAGCTAGTGGAACAAGTAAAATAACTAACCCGTTATTAGGGCAAGATCAGTTAAACCTAATACAGTGTTTTAAGAACTTAGGTGTTAAAATTGAAGTAAATGATGATCACCTTATTATAGAGGGAACAAATGGAAACTTTAAACCAGTTAATAATGTATTAAACTGTGGAGAATCTGGTGTTGCAATGAATGTTCTAACTCCTATTTGCTCTATTGTACCTGGGGAAATTATTATAACTGGTGATCCTGGATTATTAATTAGACCAATAAAAGAAGTTGTATCTGGGATAGAGCAGTTAGGTGCAGAAGTTGAATATTTAGATAAAGAGGGATTCCCTCCTGTAAAAGTTAAAAGTGGAGTATTAACTGGAACTAAAGTTAATATTTCTGGTAGTAAAACATCCCAGTACTTCTCCGGAATATCTATGGTTGCACCATTTGCACAAAACGATGTTACCCTAATTTGTACAGACTCAATGTCCGAAAAACCATACTTTGATATTACAGAATATATGATGGATAAGTTTTCAGTACAATTATCAAACAATAACTATAAAGAGATAAACATACAAACAGCTAAGTATAAGTCTGCAGATGTAACTATAGAAGGTGATTTTAGTAGTGCTTCGTTTTTTATGTTAGGTGCTGCAATTAATAAACTAGAGATGAGAATTAAAAGTTTAAACAGAGACTCTAAACAGGGTGATAAAGAGATGATCAACTACCTACAAGCTATGGGTTGTGATATTAGTTGGGATAGTGATGATCTAATAATAAAAGGCAAAGATTTAACAGCTATTACAGTTGATATGACTGATACACCAGATCTGGTTCCACCTTTAGCAATAGCTTGTGCATTTGCTACTGGAACATCTAAGTTAACTGGAGTTGGAAGATTAATATATAAAGAATGTAATAGATTAGAAGCTGTAGTTTCTGGTCTGAAACGAATGGGTCTAGATTCTCACTACGATGATGACAACTTATATATTGAAGGTAATAAAGAGATATTAAAGGGAGCTAAAATAGACTCTTTTAATGACCATAGAATAGCTATGTCATTTGCAATAGCTGGTTTAGCAGTAGAGAAGCAGGAAATTGATGGTAGTAAGTGTGTTGCAAAATCATTCCCAAACTTTTGGGAAGAAATAGAACTGTTTTATTCCTAATCGTTTTACTATAAAATGTTGACTAAGGAACAATATGAGAAGAGATAAAACAAACTACTATTTAGACATTGCTGAAACAGTATTAGAAAGATGTACATGCCTTAGAAGAAGTTATGGAAGTGTCATAGTTAAAAATGATGAGATTGTATCTACAGGTTATGTTGGAGCCCCAAGGGGAAGAAAGAATTGTACTGATATTGGAACATGTCATAGAGAGAAAGCAAATGTACCTAGGGGAACAATGTATGAGCTTTGCAGATCCCTACATAGTGAAGCAAATGCAATTATATCAGCTCCTAGAAAAGACATGTTAGGTTCAACTCTGTACATGGTAGGTAAAGAGTATAGTTCCGGGAATTATATAGAAAACTCTAACTCCTGTATGATGTGTAAAAGATTAATAATTAATGCAGGGATTGATGAAGTAATAATTAGAGATAACAGAGAGACCTTTAGATTGATAAAAGTTCAGGAATGGATAGAAAACGATGATTCATTACATCTTAAGTCAGGTTATTAATAAGAATCTATAGTAAACTAGCTTATGGCAGATAAATCTTCCCTACCAATATACGAAGTTATACCTCAGATATTAGATGAACTACAAAATAGTAATCGATTAGTACTTCAGGCACCTCCTGGAGCTGGTAAAACTACCTGTGTTCCACTAGAACTGTTAAAACAGACATGGTTAGACGGAAAAAAGATAATTATGTTAGAACCAAGAAGGATTGCAGCAAGAAGTGCAGCATACTGGATGGCAAAAAGTATAAAAGAACAAGTTGGAAATAGAGTTGGTTACTCAGTACACCTAGATAAAAAGGTTTCCTCAAATACTATATTAGAAGTAGTAACCGAAGGTGTCTTTATTAACAGACTGTTAAAAGACCCTGAACTAGCAGGTATCGCAGTTGTTATATTTGATGAATTCCATGAGAGAAGCCTGGATGCCGATCTCTCCTTAGCTTTAGTTAAAGAGACCCAGGAAGTATTAAGAGAAGATTTAAAAATATTGGTAATGTCAGCAACATTAGATGCTGAACCAGTATCAAAATACCTAAATGATGCCCCAGTTATTACTTCCCTTGGGAAATGCTTTCCTGTGGATGTCAAATATTTAGGAAGCCCAGATTATAATCTAGTATCTTTTACTGTAAACAGTGTCATAACAGCTCTAAACTCAGAAACTGGTAGTATATTAGTTTTTCTACCAGGTGTTGGAGAGATTAAAAGAGTAGAGAAAGAACTATTAGCTAAATTACCAAAAGATATTATTATACAGCCTCTATTTGGTGGACTGCCAAGAGCAGAACAAGAGAGAGCTATTGAAGCTGTACCACCAGGTAAAAGAAAAGTTGTTTTATCAACATCTATTGCTGAATCTAGTATAACTATAAATGGAGTTAAAGTTGTAATAGACTCTGGACTAATTAGAAAACCACTGTTTAACCCTAAAAATGGGATGGATAGCCTAGAGACACTACAAATATCTAAAGCCTCGGCGGATCAGAGAACAGGACGGGCTGGTAGGGTAGAACCTGGAGTCTGTTATAGGCTTTGGGATAACTTTAAAAAACTGGATAACTTTGATACACCAGAAATAGAGAATGTCGACTTTTCATCATCACTATTAACAATGGCTAAATGGGGTTATACAGATATAAAAGACATAGATTGGTTGACAAAACCTAATGTCTCAATATTTAAAAAAAGTTTAGAGCTACTACAGATGTTAGGGGCAATTGACGCAGGTGGAATTACACCTAAAGGTGAGGCTTTAAGTAAATTACCACTTCACCCAAGGCTTGGTTCTATAATTACAACATCTAATAGTAGGTTTGCAGCAAACTTAGCAGCACTATTGTCTGAAAAAGATATATTAAGCTTCCAACATGGATCTAGCGGGTGTGATATTAGGTATCGATTAGAGGCGCTTGAAGGTAAAAGTATAATATCTGCTAAAAAGAATTATACAGTTCTAAATAGGGTTAAAGAGATATCTAAATCTATAAAAACTAAAAATGAGAACTATGATATTACAGAACTTCTAATAACATCTTTTCCTGATCGGATTGCCAAAAAAATAACAGATGGACGTTACCAGATGGTAAACGGTTCTGAAGTGTTTTTACCAGAAACTGATAGTTTGTACTCTAGTAACTACTTAATAGTTACAAACTCTGGTGGCTTAGGTAAAACAGATAAAATATACCTGGCATACCCTGTGTTATTAGAAGATATATTAAAATATAATAGATCCAACCTAAAAAATGTTTTGGACCTTAAATTTATTAAAGATAAAAACAAGTTTAGTGCAATAAATAGATTAAAACTTGGATATATAACAATAAGAGAAGAGAGAACTAGTAATATCCAGAAAGAAGAGTTCCATGTAGCTCTACTAAACTATTTACAAAAGAGTGGATTAGCTGACCTAAAGTGGACTAAAGAGTGTCTAAGTTTTAAGGATAGGATTAACTTTTTACATAGTTTTAATAGTGAGTTGTATCCAGATTTTTCTGATAGGAATTTAACAAAATCTATAGAGTGGTTAAAATTTTATATTACAGGTATTACAATAAAAAATAGACTAGATGAAATACCATTATTAGAGGCACTTAAAGGTTTTTTCCAGTGGAATGATCTTAAAAGAGTTGAAGCTGAGGCACCTACACACTTTAAAGTTCCTAGTGGATCAAACATTCCTATAGATTATTCTACAGGGGAGCCTGTTTTAAAAGTTAGATTACAGGAGCTATTTGGATTAATAGAAACTCCTACAGTATTAAATGGAAAAGTGCCTATAACAATACACCTATTATCCCCGGCATCTAGACCAATACAGATAACTAAAGACCTTAAAAGCTTTTGGGAAACTACTTATACTGAAGTTAAGAAAGACCTAATGGGACGTTATCCAAAACACCACTGGCCAACTGACCCCTATACTGCAATACCAACAAATAGAGTTAAAAGAAAAAAATAATACAAAATATAGTACTATAATAAGTTTAGAGGCAACTATGACAAAAAAAAGTGTTAACTGGGCAATTATTGGCTGTGGAGATGTTACAGAAGTTAAAAGTGGACCAGGTTTATATAAAGCTGATAACTCTAACCTAATTGGGGTCTTTAATAGAACTTTGGCCAAAGCAGAAGATTATGTAAAACGCCATGGATTGAAACAAGTATATAACAGTGTGGATGAGCTATTAGCAGATTCTTTAATTGATGTGGTATATATTGCAACCCCACCAAATAGTCATTTTGAATATACTATTAAAGTATTAGAAGCTGGAAAGATCCCATATATTGAGAAACCTATGGTAACCAATATTAAGGATGCCCTGGTTATAGAGTCCCTTGCAAAAAAGAAAAATATTACTCCCTATGTTGCATTTTACAGAAGAGGATTAGAGAAGTTTATAAAGATAAAAGAGATTTTAGACTCTGGAATAATTGGGGATGTAAAAGTTGTAAATGTTATACAGTTAATGAATGTCGAAGAAGTTGAAAAACATGAATATAGTAGACCCTGGAGAGTAATACCAGAAATATCAGGTGGTGGAAAGTTTTTAGATGTGGGAACCCATGTCTTAGACTGTCTTATATGGTATTTCGGTGAACTAGAAACTATGACTGGGATTGCAGAAAATAGAGGTGGGTATTATATTGCCAACGATACAGTATTAACCAATTTTAGGTTTAAAAATGGAGTTATTGGAACTGGTACATGGTGTTTTGTTGCTGATAGACACTTTAGTGAAATACAGATAATTGGGGAGAAAGGTAACATTACCTACGACGGACTATCTGTAAAAAACTTTAGTGTAACAGTTAATAATGAAACTACAGAATATAATTTTGAAACTCCAGAACATATCTCTATGCCCTACCAATTATCAATTAGTAGTGAGATTCTTGGACAAGAAAAGAGCAATGCAAGTTTTAGCGATTCTCTGAATTTAGTAAAAATGTGCAATATGTTACTTTAAGGTTCTTGACAACTTCTTAATCTAGACTTATTCTTAGTGTATTAGTGGTGCAGTACACTAATAAGGAGATGGCAGTATGTTAAAATTAAACAGCGTTTTCTTCCGGTATGGTAAAAAAGATCTATTTAAAGAACTTAATTTAGAATTAGAACCGGGGAATATTTATGGTTTACTTGGAAAAAATGGTGCAGGTAAAACAACATTACTAAAAATTATGGGGGGGTTATTATACCCTAACAGTGGGACTTGTTTTTATAACGATTCAGATGTTACTAAAAGAGAGCCTAGCTTTTTAGAAGATGTATTTTTTCTACCAGAAGAATTTTTTCTTCCACCAATTAAAGGAGAGCTCTTTTTAAAGCTAAGAGCTCCTTTCTACCCAAATTTCGATTACGATCAATTTAATCAGTATTTATTAGATTTTGATCTTCCAATGGATGCAATATTAAATACTTTATCCTTTGGGCAGAAGAAGAAGTTTTTACTCTCTTTTGGTTTAGCAACTAAAACACAGTTAATGATAATGGATGAACCTACAAACGGTTTGGATATTCCATCAAAAACTACACTTAGAAGAATAATTGCAAAATCTATGACCGATGAAAGAACTATTTTAATTTCTACCCATCAGGTTAAGGATGTAGAGAATTTAATTGACCCAATTATTATTGTAGAAGATGGGCACATTATATTTAACCAACCAACTTTTAATGTTGCTAGCAAACTTGTTATGGAACAAGTTACAAGTTTAACAGGTTCTGAGATCTATGCTCAGGAAATATTAGGTGGATATCAGGTTGTTAGTAAAAATAGTACAAAAGAAGAGGGATCAGTAGATCTAGAGCTTCTATTTAATGCAGTAATATCTGAGCCTGCCGCGGTAACAAAGGCATTTAATAAGGAGGGGACAGATGAATAATTATTTTAATAAAAGACGATTTGGTCTTCTGAGTAAAAACGAAGTAATTTCAAATTATAAAATGTGGAGTATCTACCTTTTTACAATTGTAGGTATATATGTAGGAATAGCACTATTAATGGCTATACTGTTTAGACTGTTTCCAGGGAATGCTGAATTTGATCCATATACTTTAAACTATATGTTTCCTGGGTTTTTATTTATTGGAGGATACATTTTAACCTCCCTCACATTTTCAGAAATAAATAATAAGTTTACTAGTTCCCTGTGGTTCTCGGTTCCGGGTTCAACACTAGAAAAGTATATGGTAGGAGCCATAGTTTCAACTATTGGATATGTTGTGTTTTTAATAGCTGCATTTTTTGTTTCGTCAGTTATTTCTTCTATTTTAACTAAACTTATCATGGGTTTTGGTGTGGAAATATTTAACCCATTTACATTTGGAACAATAGTAGATAGCGGTGTTTCAGAGTATTCATCAGATTCATTTGGTGTAAACTTATTTGTTCTGATTTTAATATACATTTTTACACAACCAATGTTTTTAGTTGGTTCCATTGTATTCAAAAAAGCAGCTTTTATTAAGACGCTATTAGCATCATCTGTAATTCAAACTATTATTTCTTTTATTATTGGAATATTAGTAATTATTATTATTAAAACTGGTCTATATGAAAATTGGGACATGAGAACTTTTGACTGGGTTGAGCCATATTTTGAACAGTACATAAATGCAGATACTATTTCACCCTTTATGTTTAAGTGGGTAACTATAATTGGTTTACCATTTAGTCTCTTTTTTAATGTTGTGGGTTATCTCAAGTTGGCTGAGAAAGAGGTCAAAGGTGGAATTTAACAGTAAAAAATCGATATACAATCAGATCTCAGATCTAATATGTGAAAATATACTATTAGAGAAGTTTAAAGAGGAAGATAGAATACAGTCCGTTAGAGACTTGGCTGTAGAGTTAGAAGTTAACCCTAATACTGTAATGCGTGCATTTAGCTTTTTACAAGACGAGGGAATAATATTTAATAAAAGAGGTATAGGTTATTTTATTTGTGAAGGTGCAAAAGATATGGTACTAAAACTTAAAAAGAGCAGCTTTGTAAAAGAAGAACTACCAACTATATTTAAAGAGAGTTCGTTATATGGTATTGATCCAGATGCTTTAAAGTTATATTACCAGGAGTATTTAAAAGGAGTAAAAAATGAAATTAAGTAATAAAGTCCTACTTGGAGGGTTTTGTGTCCCTATTATACTGTTCGTTATATTAGTTGTATATATGACTATAAATGGTACAGATGATACATTATATCAAATTGGAGCTAACATAGACTATCAAAATGTTAATTTTTAATTAGTTTTTATTGTTTTTATATTGCCCCTACTTTTTAAGTCTACTAGAATTGAAGTAGAAGGGTAGGGGTTTTTGTGAAAAAAATTATACTTATTGTTTACATCTTTACTATGTTTTCCCTTGTCTCTGAGGAAACTGACGAAATCGTCATGACCGATAAGGAAATATATAGTCTAATTGATACTAGTTTAGAGAATCAAGATAATAACTTAGATACTATTCTAAACGACATTACTATAGAGCATCCTAGTTATGAAGATTTTGAAGATTACATATTAGATTATGCATCAAAATTGGCAGAGAGTAATGATCTAACCTATCCACTTTTATTAACTGAAACTATTTTATATCTTAATCTGGAAAACGAGGATGCTCAGAATCTCTATGTTATTCTTATAAACAAAAACATTGAGATTAAAGAAAGGGTTGAAGTCGAAAAAGAGATTGTTAATATTAAAAGAGAAGAGATTACAATCTTTAATGAAGAAACTGAAGAGATGTTCCAGTTTGAAGAATATATGGCGGCTATTGCAAAGAGAAGCAAAGAGTTAGAAAGTATTACAAGTTTATATACTGACGAATTAGATGAAATAAAATATACAACAAATACCTACTTTTATCCCATCTCGTATAAAAACTACACCTCGGAAGTTTACGATGGGTATTTTGACCGAGATGAGCATTTTAACCATAGCGACGGTTTTGGTTTAGATTTTGGAATAGGTTCTGGAGCTGGATTTTTTAACTGGAGAATAGATTTTACTGGGAATTTAACCTACGAAGACCTTTTTGTAGATGAAGAGAGACAGGTTATTACTGATGCAATTTTCTCTTTTGGTCGGTCAATTTATAATATCCCACTATTTTTAAGAGCAGGTTTTTTATATAATTATTACGGATTTAATAGTGATGATTTTGAAACGGTAGCAGTTTTAGAGTTACCATCTCCAACAATTGGTATTGGTATAAATGGGTATTCATTCCTTAAAATCTTAAAGCTAGATCTCTCTTTCGATTTTTTAATTGCACCATTATATACAGACAATTTAGATTTAGGTATTAATTCAAAAACTTATCTAACTGTTAATTTAATAAGAGTTGGTGGTATAAATATAGAAATTAGAGGTGGTATGGATACTTTGTATTTAAATGAAGATGGCCTTTCTGAAGTAAGTTATATCCCAAAATTTGGCTTTGGAGTTAGTAGATATGAATAAATATTCCATTTTAGCATTACTGTTTTTAATAATCTTTAGTTGTGATGTTGAGTTTCAAGATGAACTACAAGAATACATTGATGATATAGCATCAAGATCACCTATTGATTTTACACTAGACGGGGAAGGCGTTCAGGATATAGATGATCTTCAAGCTGTAAATATGGGGTTCCATATATCAGACCATGAGGTTCAATGCACTATAACTAATAACGAAGAGAGTAGTATTACACTAAACGCCTTTGGTGGAATTTCAGGGGACTTTATAATTGAAGCCTTTGAGTCGGTAAATATACCTTCTGGAACAAGTTTTACTTTTGCAGCAACTTTTGACTTTACTTCAGCAAATGCTGGAACAAGAGTAACAAAAGAGGTTGTATTTTATGATGAAAATGATAGACCATTTACATTTACTCTATGGGCTACCTCTAATAGACAACCATTAAAAATGTATGATTCCGACGATAATGAGCTAACAGAGTATGATCTTGGGAATTGGGATGATAACCGTGAACATACATTAGTTATTAAAAATGAAGGTTTAGAAGATGTTCAGATAAATAGTATTACACATCCAAATGGTGATATTAATATTGTTAGCGGAACAAATTTTAGTTTAAGTATAAATGAAACGAAAGAAATTAAATTGACATATAATTTTGACAGCTCAAATGTGAATGATAGTGATTTAGATATAGACACTGATGCTTTAGATTCTACATTCCTTTTTTCATTATACGCTGGTAAACATGTTTTAGGTACACTTTATGACGATGTTGGGACTGAACTTATAGGGGACATTGATTTTGGAAGTTATGCGACTAATGATCCAGTTGTTAAAGACTTCGTTTTAACAAATAATTCACCATTTGATATGGATTTAGTTGTAACAAGTGAGTTTACTTCATTTATTACAGATCTAGGAAGTTTAGAGTTAGCACGGGGAGAAAGTCAAACTTTTCAAGTATCTTATATACCAAGTGTAGCTGGAGAAGTTATTGAGAATATAAAAATTTCTGATGAACTATCTAACAGAAAAAGTACTATATCTTTTAAGGGAACCTATTCTCCCTGATAATGATCATGATCTAAAATATGTTCCTGGCAATAACATTGCTCTGGAGTACATTGGCTACAGTACCTAAAATCTGTATAAGGGTTATCTTTATCATTTATTCCACACTTTGCACATGTATGAATCGCTCTATTTTCTGTGACCTTTTTTTCAATTTTTATCTTAACTTTTTTCCCTCTATATTTAAGTTTAAAATAAATGTCTCTGTTAAAATATAGAATAAAGTTGATAATCGATGATGCTAAAAGTAGTTTTTCTCCTGTAGAACCAAATAAAACTACACCTAAATATAGAATCCAAGTTAATATTGCTATCCATTTAATCTTTATAGGAATTATAAAAAAAAGTCTAATTTGGTATTCAGGATTAAGAAATGCAAATGCTAAAAATAGGGATGTTTGTATGTAGTAGTTTGAACCTATCTGAAAATTAAACAGAAAAGCTACAATGTTAGTTAAAACAACTGCAATTAGTATGTAGATATTATAATGTAGTGCTCCCCAAAAATGTTCTAAGCTGCTACCTATTAGATAAAAGAAGTACCATGCTAATACTGCCCATATTGGAGATGAGGTTGGAGGTATAAATATAAATGATATTACCCGCCATATTTGACCACTAAAGATGTGAGGGTAAGAGAGGTATAACATCTCGTAGGATATTATCTTTGAGTTTAGACCTAAATATACTAGAATCTGACCTATAATTATTATTAATGTTAAGTTTTTAATAGCGAATTTGTCTAACTTCTTAATCATTATTGGGAACTAGTCTGTTTTTTAGGTTTTGAATATTTGACTGCCAATTATCCAGTTCACCTCTAATTTTCCAGTACTGTTTAATTTCTGAGTTACTACCCTGAACTATTTCTAAAGATTCTAAAGCTTTTTGTAGTAGTTCTTCTGGAATTGGATCTGTAAACTCTTTAACCCAGTTATCAATATGGTCTGTATAACTGGTATGCTCCCCATCGTGACCTAAAAGTCGTGCTAATGCTTCTGAAGCAGCAAGGGCTTTATTTGCAATATCTATATCTAAGGTATCGTCGGTATCAGTTAAAACAGGTGAAATTGCATCTTCTATATAACCTAGAGATTTTGATTCAACTAAACCATTTTCCCAGTCACATGCCATGTCGTTATCAAAAAAACCTATATCCCAAGTTCCCACAATATCTCCTTAAACTTGTATTAAGAGCTACCAAATAGTAGCTCTTAATATCTTAACGGATCATAAATGCTTTGTATAGCTTATAACAAGAGTATATATCTACTTTAGATGCAACTTCGTAGGGAGAGTGCATTCCAAGTACTGCTGGACCTGCATCTACTACGTTCATTCCATATTTAGCTAGGTACTTTGCAATAGTTCCACCACCACCTAAGTCAACCTTACCCATAGTTGTAGATTGGATAGCTGTATTACTCTCTTTTGCAATTGTTCTAATATAACCTACATAATCTGCACCAGAATCGTGGGCACCAGATTTACCTCTAGCACCTGTATACTTTGCAATACCAACACCTTTTCCAAGAATAGGTGCATTGTTTAAGTCATGAGCATTTTTAAAGTTAGGGTTAACACCAGCTGTCACATCTGAAGAAATTGCAGCAGATTTTTCTAAAATTAGGTGTGGATTAGTTTTTGTTCCTGTTAATTCTGTATATTGAATTGTTAGGTTTAATAGAACATTACTATCGGCACCAGTATCACCGGCTGAACCTACTTCTTCTTTGTCTGATAAAAATACTATAGCTGTTTTTTGTGGTGTATCTAATTCTCTAATTACTTCTAATGCAGGGAAAGCACAGATCCTGTCATCGTGACCATATGCAGCAATTAGACCACGGTCAAAACCAATATCAATCGCCTTTCCAGCTGGAGTAATAGAGATATCTGCACTATTAAAATCCACTTCTGTAAAGTTATATTCTTCATATAAATATTTTAAAACAGCAAACTTAACCTGCTCTTTAATATCTTTATCGTTTACAGGGATACTACCAACAATTACATTTAATTGTTCAGCTTCAACTACTTTAGCTCCCTCTTTTTTTAGTTGCTCTTGGGACAGATGTATAAGAAGATCTGGAATAATAAATTTAGGTTCATCTTCCTTTTCTCCTATAGATATAGAAATCTCTCTACCGTCTGTAGTATAAACCACACCGTGGATTGAAAGTGGCTGATTTACCCACTGATATTTTTTTATTCCACCGTAATAATGAGTTTTAAAAAGTGCTAAATCTGAATCCTGAAAAAGTGGGTTTGGTTTTGTATCTAACCTAGGAGAATCCACGTGGGCACCAACTATATTAAAAATATCTTGATCTTTACCAACAATACCAGCAAATAGTGCTCTACCTTTTAAAACTTTATAAAACTTATCTCCAGTTTTTAGCTTCTTAAATGAGTTTATATCTTTGAATCCACTCTCTTTTAACATCTCTACAGAGTAGGTAACACAAAGTCTCTCTGTTTTAGAATTATCAATATATGTTTTATACCCTTCGCAGAAATCAAAGGCAGCTTTAATCTCATCGTCTGGGTATGTTATCCATGAACTTTCTCTCTTTAATAATAGCTTCTCTTCTAACTCTTTATTAGTCATAATATTCTCCTATATTTTGGCACAGGAGTAGGTCATTTTATTAATAGTAAACTCCTATAATAATGTTAAGCAGCACTTTTTGTAGTCTAATTTTGCCCCTATAACGTAATTATCACTTATAATTAAACGAAATAGAACACTTTAACTCTTAAAATATAACATCTATTAAAAAGAGTTGTCTTGGGGTATACTTTGGGTATTAACAATGCAGGAGAATAACATTTTGGATAATAAAGATAGAGCTATAAATTTAGGTTTAAAAATTAACTCATTAAAGAAGAACTTTTCAGTGGCTAGTTCAGTAATAATTGAATTAGAAAATGAGATAAAAAAAGCTAATATCGAAAATTCTGATAGAGAACAATTATTAAAATTATATAGTAGTGTCACTAAAGAACTAAAAGGTAGAATATCACCTGAAGATAAAGAAAGAAATAGAATTTTACAACTAATAGAAGATGGTCATAAACTAATTACCCAGGCAAAAGATTTTAAAGAAGCTGATAAAATAGATGGGTATATTACCTCTATAGAAGAACAGATGACTGGTAAAAGTATATTGGAAAAAGAGCATAAATTTATAATCAAAAATAAGATTTTAAAATTAAGAGAGTTACATAAAATTAGAGTTGGACAGTTTTTAAAAAGAAATTATGAGAACTTACGGCGAAATATTGTTGATGAGTGCGATAATGATAATCCTTTTCATGTTTCTGTTTTAGTTAAAAAATACAATGAAATTGTTAAGACCACTGCTATGTTTAACGATGATAGAACCGATATCCAAGCTCTACTTGATACACATTGGCAACAATCTTCTAGGGACATAAAAGAGGTTAAGCTTTTGGAAAAGGGAAGAGATGATAAATATAATAAAGAAGATTTCTAAGGTTAGTAATAAAATAAGAATTGGGATAATTAATGCTGTTTTTTGGGCCATTGTTATCTCTATAATTCTTTTTTCTGGATATTCAGGAACAAAGTCTACAGGAAATATTCTACTTATTCAGCCTAGTGGTACTATTAGTGAGACTCCAGGTCAAGGTGATATTCTATCAATGTTGTCATCGAGGGATTTGCAACTTCCGGCAACTACTTTATTAAAAGATATTTTACTATCAATAAATATAGCAGCAACTGACTCGGATATATCTGCAATTGTTTTAGATCTGGATTTTTTAACAACTATCGGTTTTGCACAGATGGAAGAAATTGGAAATTCCTTAGAAGAATTTAAGATAAGTGGAAAACAGATTTATGCCTATTCATCATTTTACAAACAAGGGCACTATTATTTAGCAAGTTTTGCTGACCAGATATCTATGGATCCATTTGGAGAGGTATCTTTTACAGGTATTAGTGTTTACAGAAATTATTGGAAAGAGACTCTAGATAAATACAATGTTGAAGTTCAGGTTTTTAGAGCAGGTGAGTATAAATCCTATGTTGAACCATATTTATCCACTTCGATGTCTAGTGACGTAAAAAGACAAAATTTAGTTTGGATGAATGATATGTGGGATAATTATACTAATAAAGTTAGAACTAATATTGGGTTGTCAGAAGAAAATTTTAACCTCTTTACAAATAATAAACTTAGCTTAGTAAAAAAATATAGTGGAGATAATTCTCTGTTAGCCCTGGAAGAAGGGTATGTTGATGTTTTAGAAACCAGAAGTGAATTCTTTAACCAATTTTCTGAAATGAACTATTTTACTGACTATCTTGAAGGTAAAAAAAATAGAACTAACAATATGAAAATTGCTGTGGTTACATTAGAGGGTAATATTGTATATTCCGAAGGTTATAACACTATCGATGCAGTTGAAACCGAAGCTCTGCTTGATAGTATAGATTTAAATGAATACGAAGGTCTTGTTATTAGAATTAATAGTGGTGGTGGAAGTGCTTATGCATCTGAAATTATAAGGCGTAAGATCCAGGCCATAGCCCAAAGTATTCCTGTTGTTATTTCAATGGGTAATATGTGTGCATCTGGTGGTTATTGGATTGCTACAGCTGGAGATATTATATTTGCAGACAGGACAACTATAACTGGTTCTATTGGTGTTTTTGCTATGATTTTTGGGTTAGAAGAAACTCTAGAAGAACTTTTAAGTGTACATAACGATGGTATATCAACAATTTCTTCTAATAATAATATAAGCCCTACAAAAAATATATCTGCAGAATCAGCAAAGATATATCAGCTAAATGTGGAAAATACTTATTTAAGATTTTTGAATTTAGTTAGTTCTAGCCGTGGAATTGAAACACAAACACTTAAAAACATTGCAGGTGGAAGAGTTTGGAGTGGTCAGCAGGCGTTAGAGAATGGGTTAGTTGATAATATTGGTGGATTAGATGATGTAAAAAACTACTTTATAAAAGAGTTTGGTGTTAAAAATGTCGGTTTTGTGGATATTGAACAAGAGTTACCACTTTTAGAGAGTCTTACTACTAACATGTTTAATAAAGTAAAGTTACCCGCAGTTATTAGCGAACTAAATATGCTCCAGGAGATAAACGACCCTGGGAACATATTTGCTTTATGGTATTAAAGTTGAGTTTTAGGATCTAAGTTATCCATCTCTATATCTTTAAAGTAGTTTACTGTTCCTACCTTCATCTCGACTGTAGCTTCATCGTTACAAACAACAACTCCGTTACGATGTAGCTGAAGAGCAGATACTGTCCACATATGGTTTATACCTTCCTCAATTACTTTATGAAGAGCCAGTGCTTTATTAAAACCAGTTGCTAAAATAACAACATGTTTTGCTGACATAACAGTTTTAACCCCAACAGTTAAAGCAGTTTTAGGTACTAAATTAACATCGTTATTAAAAAACCTACTGTTTGCTATTATAGTATCCTGAGTAAGTGTTTTAATTCTTGTTAATGATTCTAAAGATGAACCTGGTTCATTAAATGCAATATGACCATCAGGGCCAATACCACCCATAAATAGATCAATACCACCAACAGAAGTTATTTTTTCTTCGTATTCAAGGCACTCTTTATTTAAGTCTGGAGCATTACCGTTTAATATGTTTACATTTTTTTCTTGAATATCTATATGGTTAAAAAAGTTTGTCCACATAAAAGTATAATAGCTTTGTTCGTGGTCTCTAGGTATTCCTACATACTCGTCCATGTTAAATGTAATAACATTTTCAAAGCTAACATATCCCTCTTTGTTTAATCTGATTAGTTCATTATATACACCTAGAGGAGTAGATCCAGTTGGAAGCCCTAATACATATGGATTATCCTGGGTTGGGTTGGAATCTTTTATCTTTTTTGCAATGAACGATGCAGTCCACTTAGATACTTTATTATAGTCGTTTTGTATAATTACTCTCATGGTACTTCCTTTAAACTGGGTTTCTAATATAAATATCATGGGATTAAGGGAATGTAAATAGAGTTTGTTTGACTTTGCGTCTTTTCTCTGTTTTAATTGTATTATGAAGAATAATCTTTTAAAAAAAGGAACCACAATAGGTAAATGGGCTGTTTTATGTATGATAGCATTTTGTTACTTAACTATGTTTTTATTGTTTTACTTTAAACATGGGGAGAACCACTTTCCTAGGTCTTGGATGTTACAATTTTATATTATTCTTATGGTATCTCTAATTACAACTATAATTGCTTTTTTACTTAAACCTAGAGGGCTTATTTTAGCTCTTTTTTTTGCTATAGAGTTAATTTACAAATATCTACTAACTAAACCATTTAGTAATAATATTTGGTTTGAGTTTTTGATTATAGTTATAATTTTATTTGAAGGGGTTATCTTTTTATCTATAAAAGAGATTGTTTCACTTTCTGTTACCCTGATCCTTACTTCGGTGTTTACAAGCCATAGCGATATCTATTGGGGTGTAATTGTTAGCGAGAGAACATTAGATACAAAAATTGCCCTTCTGATGTTAACTGTTTTGATGTGTAGTTTTTGTATTATATTAAAGTCTGGATATATACTTCTAAAAAGACAACGAGATGTATTATTGGATCAGAATCTAATTATTAAAAAACTATCTAGCGCCAATACTGGATTTCAAAAATATGCAAACCTAGCAGAAGAGAAGAGTATAACCTCGGAAAGAATGAGGTTAACTAGGGATATCCACGATACCGTTGGTTATACAATGACTAATCTTTTAATGATGATAGAGGCTAGTACTGACCTTGTAGGAAAGCAACCAAAAAAATTAGAAGAGTTATTAGACAAAGCTCTTATACTAATAAAAGATGGACATAAAGATATGCGTCAGTCTTTACGGGTCTTAAGAAATACTAAAGTAAAAAAAGGTAATAGTATTGAGATTGTTAGAAACCTTGTAGATGTATTTAGGAACTCTACAGGTATAGATGTTAGGATTGAGTTAGGAAATTTACCCTGGGTACTACCTGACAAAATTAACAATATAATATACAGGTTTTTACAGGAAGGAATGACAAATTCTTTAACCCATGGTGAAGCAAAAAATATTGATATACATTTTAGATATAGTGATGATATTATCTACATAAATCTAATTGATGATGGTAACGGTTCTATTGACATCAAAGAAGGTATCGGTTTAAAAGGTATGGAAGAGAGGCTTAACGAAGTCTCTGGTAAACTTTTATATTTAAGTACCAAAAGTGGGTTTTCTGTTAAAGTTGAGATACCCTGGAAGGATGAAACATAGTGGAAAAAATAAACATTCTAATAGTTGATGACCAAGCACTGTTTGCCGAGAGTTTAAAAATTGTATTAGAGATTCGTAGCGATTTTATAAATGTTGTTGCTATGGCTACTAATGGTTTAGAGGCTATAGAACTAGCAGAAAAACATGAACCAGACCTTATTTTAATGGATATTAGAATGCCTAAAATGGATGGTGTAGAGTCAACAAAAAGAATCCATCTGAAATTCCCTGATATAAAAATTATTATGTTAACAACCTTCGATGATGATGAATATATTAGAGATGCCCTAAACTTTGGAGCTACTGGGTTTTTATTAAAAGATACTCCTCCTCTAGAATTAATTTCTTCTATTCATGGTGCTAGTAATGGTATGGTTTTAATATCTCCATCTGTTGCTAAACATCTGACTCAGAATATTCCAATGGCAAAAAACAATATAAAACCTGGCTGGTTTAAATCCTTAAGTCGTAGAGAAAAACAGGTTTTAAAGTTAATAGTTAATGGTCTAGATAACAGAGAGATTGCCGAGGAACTTTTTATTGCTGAACAGACTGTAAAAAATCATGTAAGTCTAATTTATTCTAAAATTGATACCCATGATAGAAGAGAAGTTATTAAAATTGCATCTGAATATATCTAATAAACCCATACCTTTCATATAAAACAGTACTATTTCCAGTACTTTAGTACCTTGTGTTCTGCTTAAAGTGGGCTTAGCCTTAACTTAGGATTAAAAAAAGGAGAACTGTTTTGAAAAAAATTGCCCTATTATTATCGGTAATGCTAGTTGCTTTAATGTTTACTGGCTGTCAAAAGAAAGCTGCAGAAAGTGCACCTGCAGAAGTTAAAGAAGCAAAAGTAGAGAAGGTTAAGCTTGTTTTTACAAGTTGGAGAACTGAGGACATTGATCGAATGGATAGAATCAATGAAGCTTTTACGAAAAAGTATCCAAACATTGAAATTGATTTTCAACCTGTAAAAGATACAGAGTACGACGCACAGTTAAAGCAAACTTTAACTGCTGGTGTTGGAGCTGATATTATATTCTTAAGATCTTATGACTCTGGTTATCAGATTTATAAAACTGATTCACTATTAGAATTAGATTCTATAATTCCTAGTTTAAGTGATTTTCCATCAGCTGCAAAAGCTGCTTGGGCTACTCCACAAGGTGCTAGTTATGGTATTCCTTCAGCTGGTGTTGTTCATGGTGTTTACTACAGAAAAAGTATATTTGAAAAACATGGTTTAACACCTCCTGCAACTTGGGATGAGTTCATTACTGTTTGTGATACATTAAAAGCTGCTGGTGAGACTGTATTTGCACAGGGAACTAAAGATAACTGGATGTTATACGAAGTAATGTATGCTGGTTTAGGTGCTAACTTCTATGGTGGTGAAGCTGCTAGACAAAAACTATTAACAAAAGAAGCTAGAATGACAGACGATAACTTTGTATTAGCTTTAGAAAAAATGAAAGAACTACAACAGTACTTTCCAAAAGGTTACCAAGCTGTTGACTATGTAACTATGCAACAGATGTTTGGTACTGCTAACGCTGCTATGTTTATGGGTGGAAGCTGGGAAATTGGTATTTTTGAGGACTTAGGTGGTCTTGAAGATGTTGGTTATTTTGCACCTCCTGTTGCTAAAGCTGGAGATACATTACAGTACTGTTTCCATGTTGATGCTGGTATTGCATTAAATAAAAACACTAAGCATTTAAAAGAAGCTAAACTGTATATGCAGTGGTTAGCATCTCCTGAATATGCTCAGTTATTTATGGATGAGTTACCTGGTTTCTTTAGTTATACTCCAGGAAAATATACTTTAACTAACGATTTAGCTAAGCAGATGCAAGATTATGTTGCAGATTCTGTACCTACTGTAAGAACAGTTTGGGAAAAATTATCTGCACAAGACCCTAGTGGTAACGCTTTAGTTGGTGAAGCTATTCAGTTAATGTATGCAGATGTTCATTCTGTAGACGAAGCTGCTAAGTATATCGACGATGGTTTATCTTGGTACTATGAGTAGACAATAACAATAACAATAATAGAAAGCTCCTTCGGGGGCTTTTTTTATTAGATTTAATACCAATAAACAGTACTAACTTTAGTACTGATGTACCTAGGGAAACCTATAGTACTAGTTATACTATTAGTGTAATTAAAGTTAATAAAGGAGTTTTATATGCTACAAGCTAATAAAAAACATTTTAAGTTTCTATTTGCTTTTATCTTTCCAGCATTTATTGTTTATACAATATTTATGCTACTACCTATTCTTAATTCCATGCGTTACAGTCTGTTTACTGGAGATGGTCTAATATTAGATGAGTTTGTAGGTCTTGATAATTATATCAGACTTTTTACAGAGGAAAGATACTATTCGAAATTTTGGAATGCCTTTGGAAACAATATTCAATTTTTTATTATTGTTACATTAATACAAAATGTTTTTGGTTTCTTTATGGCTGTTTTAGTTACTAGAACTTTTACGGGTTCTAAGTTTATGCGTAAATTAAGTTTTTTACCAACAACACTTTCTGTATTAGTTGTAGGTTTTATTTTTAAACTAATTCTTCAACCATACCCAGGTGTTTTTGATAACTTTTTAGAAGCTATCGGATTAGGGAAACTTGTTTTACCATGGTTAGGTGATCCAAGGACAGCATTAGTTTTAGTTTCCGTAGCTGTTAGTTGGCAGTTCTTTGGTGAGTCAGTTATGTTTTATGCTTCTGGTATAGATGGAATTGATGATTCAATAATGGAAGCTGCAAGAATTGACGGTGCTAATCTATGGCACGAAATTATTTATATTATTATACCTTCTGTTTTACCAATTGTTGGTATTGTAACAATACTTATATTTATTGGTGATTTTACTCAATTTGACATTATCTATGCCATGACATCTACAAAAGGTGATCCTGGTTATAGTACAGATATATTTGGTTCTCTATTTTATAGAACTACATTCTCATCTCCTGAACGTGGAGGTTGGGGAACAGGTATGGGTGCTACAGTTGCAACCATGATGTTTGTTATTGTTTGTGTTGGTGTTACTGGATTTATGGCGTTCTTTAACAAGAGAAAGGAGGCGTTGAACTAATGAAAGACTTAAAAAAGCCTTTGGCTAAAACAGGGTTATACCTTGTAATGATATTTTATGCATTAAGTATTATTTTACCTCTTTTTATTATGGTAATGACCTCTTTTAAGAGCAACGCTGAGATTTTTACAAACCCTTTGGGTTTGCCTGCAGCATTTAAATTTGACGCTTATATTAAACTTTTTAGTAAATCTAATTATGGGCGGTATTTCTATAATAGTGTTTTTGTTACCGTAGTTTCTCTATCTATTGCGGTTTCAATATCTTCATTAGCATCTTTTGCTCTATCTAAGTATAAGTTTAAGTTTCAAAAAGCTCTATATTCATTTTTTATTGTAGGTTTAATTGTTCCAATAAAGTTAGGAACTATTGATATTATGAAAACAATGATTAATTTAACAATCTTTGATACTCATACATCTCTGATTATTGTTTATATTGCTATGGCTATTCCGTTAAGTGTATTTATTTTATACGACTATATCAAAATGATACCAGACGAGTTAAGTAGTGCTGCTAGAATTGATGGTTGTTCTGAACCTGGTATCTTCTTTAGAATTATAGCACCACTAGTTAAACCAGGAATTGCAGCTGCAGCTATAATTAGTTTTATTCCTAACTGGAATGAGTTTTGGTTCCCTTTAGTTTTAATAAAAACAAGGGATTTATATACAATCCCACTAGCAACAGGACAGCTATTTGGACAGTTTGATACTAAGTTTGACCTTGTATTTGCTGTACTTACTTTAGCCTCTGTTCCAGTAATTATCATATATCTTCTTTTAGCAAAACAGTTCGTAAAAGGGCTCTCCGCAGGTGCTGTAAAGGGATAATTTCATATTTTTCTTCCTTATTTTTTGGCAGATGTCCACTGGGCATCTGTCATTTTTTTCTTATAAGAGTATCTATGTTTTGTGGTTCCAGATTTTTATCTTTTAACTGGTTTATAAACCTGATTCCATCGGTATAATAGCCAGCAGTTCTTTTAAGCTCTGGGTATTGTCTTATCCAATAGTTATTAAAACCGGCCATTGAAACCTCCCGCATATATTTTGCAAACATAGATGATAGAGCAACACAAAAATTTGAGGAGTCGGCTTTTGCTCTAAAATGTATATCCATATTATCTTTTTTATATTGAGAGTGGTTTGGTTCTTCTCTTATAATTTCAACGCTACTATTTAGTAGTGTATCTAAATATTCCTTATAGAACTTTCTGCCTCCCTGTTTATCAATAACCATCTGATGTGTTGTTTGAATGTTAGTTGTTGATAGAATTAGTGGATTTATTATTTTTTGGCAAACTACACTTTTATTATCCCAAATATCGATCAACTTGTTAAAGTTTTCTGCAGAGACTGCTGTTCTTTTTATATCTATTAATCTAATACCTCTCTGGTCAAAAACGTCCTTTATTTTATCAGCTTTTTCATAGATCTCTTCTCGTTTTGCAATTATAGGGAGTTCTATATTATCTGAATTCCATAAAGTTTTCATTGATGGAATAAATGACATTGTATCTTTAGGAATCTGCCCATGTAATAACAGATAAAAACTTAAGATATTTAGTTCCAATCTATATAATCCATTTTTACCCTGATATACTTTTTTACTATCATCTACATAAAATAGTTTTTTTTGCTGGTCTGCAAGAAGTTCTTTTAGTGGGCTTGGAGAATAAAAAGTTGTAGATGCCGCACAAAATGGTCCTAAGATAGGTCCTAGTCCAGCTTCATCAATCCCTGAATAGTGTAACATTTGTCTGAATTATCTCCTTTATTATAGCTTTTAATCTTATTAAAATATCATTTTGTCTAATTGGTTCTTTATTCTCATATGCATTAAAATAGTTACGTAGTAGCCGCACAAAATAGAATGCATTTATTGATACCGCAGCATTTATTATTGATGGTCTCTCTTTATCTAGTCCGCCATCATCCCCAGCTGATGCTAACATTTCCATAACTTCTATCTGTTTCTCTATCTGTTTTATAGATGATGTGAAAAGTTTATCAGTTTCTACCTTAGATAGGCCATAGTCTGCTCTAAGTTGACTAGGGGTTGGAAAGACTAGCGGTTCAAATGTCTCTAACGCTCTAAGTTTATTATATAGCTGATTTTTACGTATCGGTTTTACCTGTACATCGTCCATACCTGATTCAAAGCAGTGCCTAATATCTAAGTCTAAAGAACTTGCAGTAAGACCAATTATTAGAGTATCTAATCCCTTTTCTGTAGATCTTATTTTCTCTGTAGCTTCCCAACCATCCATTATTGGCATTTTTATATCCATTAAAACAACATCTACAATATTATTATTAAAAATTGATATCGATTGCTCTCCATCGGTGGCTGTTAATACATTACATCCCATTTTTGTTAAGTGCATCTCAACAATTTTAAGATTTGGTATATAATCTTCTACAACAAGGACTGTTATATTTTTTGATAACATTATATTTGAAGGTATTTCCTGTACTCTTTTGCTTATACTTTGACTTTTAGATACTCCACACTCAAATTTAATATTTATATAGTAGTTACTATCCTTTAGTTCCTCTTCGAAGCCAATGTTGTATAGTTTTATATATTTAATAAATATCTCTCGATACTTTTCTTTTGGGGAGATAATTGAGATCTCAGTCTCTTTTAAATTGTTTGCTTTTAAAGAGACATTTAATTCCATATAGTCTCCAATAATTTCAGAGTGGGAGATTGAATAATCTATAGATTCAGGGCTTTTTGTAATTAAATAGTTAAAGAAACTTGTTAATATCTGTTTGTAAATATTAGGGTTTCCACATATTAGAATCTTATCCGTGTTATCTAAAGATTTATAGTTAATCCTATTTTTATATGCTGATATTATAGGGGAGTCATAAACTGAATTTTCATATATCTCTTTCATTCTAAAATCTTTTAGTTGTAGGTCGTTATTTGTGAAATCTTTTACCGAGAAGTCTGTCACATTATTTATTGCTTGGAATATTTTATCTGACTCTAAAATAATCCCAGATACTAATTCGTGGACACCATCTATATTATCTGTAGAATATAGGTTTTCTCCATATCCAATAATACTGTTAAGTGGAGCCCTTAGGTTACTACTTAATGTTGAGAAAAAGAGTGATTTCTCTCTTAATATTTCTCCATTTGTTGTTTTTAAATCAGCTATTTTATTGTCTTTTTTATCTATCTCAATTTTACTCTTTTCAATAGTATCTAATAGCTTTTGTGTATAGTTTTCTGAACTATTAATTTTTGTAACCATGGCAGTTAAAAATGAAAAATCGTAGGATATTATAAACACCAATGTACCCATTTCCAATATCCCATATGTTGGGAAACTAAAAAATATTAATAAAATTGTATTAATACTGTGGATTGTAATAGAAACAATAAGACCTATTCTAAATTGTTTTTCGTTAGGCTTGGGCCCTTTAAAGGTTAATATCATTAAAACTGTAATAAGTATTAAGTAGTAAATATTATATACAACCCTTATATCTAAAAAAATAATATTGTAATGATAAATTATAAATACTGATAGAAAGAGAGATAATATACTAAATGTTGCTATTGAAGTTTTTTTAATATCCCAGATGTCATATTTTTTATTATAAAAAAGTATAAATATTAGCCAGGCTAGGCCGTATAGTGGTGGTGCAACAAAAGATAGTTGTTTAGACAAAACATCGTGTGGACTTATAGCTGATATTAAAAAATAGATAAGAAAAAGAGTAAGAGATATTACATATGAAATACCTTTTCCATCTTCTACTGTCTTGAAAAAAAAGAACGTAAATATTACAAGCAGTGTAATTATTGCAAAAGCTATAGGGATTACTTTTGTAATTTTAGTGTAAAACCTAGAGATAATTGAGGGTTGAATTTTAGGGTTAAGGCTATATTCTGTATTAAAAGTATTTATTATAGAATAATTGATAATTTTAATACTGTTTTTTTTAGTAGTTATAGGAAGAACTATTCCTTGATAATATTCTAAGTGACCCTCTTTAATATTTGAAATTGAACCTATTGTAGATAACAGGTGGTTATTAAAATATATTTTTGAGAAACCAGTATGGTTTTTTATATTTAAGTATATGATTTTGTCATTTATATTATTTGGCATTGTAAATGATTTCTGAAGTATATGTTTATTGTGTCTTTGTATGATACCAAGGTTAAATGTTTGGTTTGTATATGTCTCTTTTGAGTCCCAATTATTCAGATCAAATGGAAAATGGGACGTTTCAGAAAAAACGCTAAAAAATGTTAAGATTAAAAGTAGTAACAGCAATGTAATTTTTTTTGTAATCATAGTATATAATATTTGTTTTGTTGCCATTGTGACAATAGATTTTTTTCTATAAAATTATTTAGATAAATTGATAATTAAGTAGGGCCTAATGGATAACAGTGAAGTTAAAACAGTAGATTTTATCAGAACTCAAATAAATGAAGATTTAAAGAACAACTTGAATGACAGTAGAGTACATACTAGATTTCCACCAGAACCAAATGGTTTTCTTCATATAGGTCATGCTAAAGCTATTTGTGTTAACCATGGTATTGCATCTGAGTATGGTGGAAAGTTTAACCTTAGGTTTGATGATACTAACCCAGTTAAAGAGGATACTAGTTACGTTGATGCTATAAAAAAAGATATAGAGTGGTTAGGTGCCGTTTGGGACAAAGACGTAAAGTTTGCGTCTGATTATTACGAAATATTTTATAACTCTGCTATTAAATTAATAAAAGATGGTAAAGCATATGTTGATAACTTAACTCCAGAGCAGTCTAGGGAGTTTCGAGGAAGCCCAACTAAACCAGGTAAAAATAGCCCATTTAGGGATAGAAGCATAGAAGAAAATATTGAACTATTTAATAAAATGAGAAATGGAGATTTTAACGAAGGAGAGTGTACTCTAAGAGCTAAAATTGATATGGCCCATGTAAATGTTCATTTAAGGGATCCATTTCTTTACAGAATTAGAAAAGTAGAACATCATAGAACTGGAGATGCGTGGTGCATATACCCTATGTACGATTTTGCTCACTGTTTAGAAGATGCAATTGAGGGAATTACACACTCGTTATGTTCATTAGAATTTATTAACCACAGAGAGTTATATAACTGGTTCCTAGATAACCTAGATTTTGAATATAGACCAAAACAAATTGAGTTTGCTAGACTTAATTTAAGTTATACTGTTATGAGTAAAAGGTATCTTTTAGAGCTTGTTGAATCCAATATGGTAACAGGGTGGGATGACCCTAGACTACCTACTATTAGTGGTATGCGTAGAAGAGGTTACTCCCCTGAATCCATAAGAAACTTTTGTTCACAAATTGGTCTATCTAATGTTAACTCTTTAGTGGATTATGCATTTTTAGAGTTTATCATCCGGGAAGACTTAAATAGAAGTGCAGATAGAGTTATGGCAGTTACTAAACCTTTAAAAGTGACAATTACAAACTACCCTGATGGCCAAGTTGAAGAGTTTGTTGCTGATAATAACCAAAATAGTGAAACAGCTGGAACAAGAATGGTTCCTTTTTCAAAAGAGTTATACATTGATCAGACAGATTTTATTGAAGAACCACCTAGAAAGTTTTTTAGGATGACAGTCGGTCAGGAAGTTAGGTTAAAACATGCATATTATGTAACATGTACCGAGGTTATTAAAGATGATAATGGTAATGTTATAGAGTTATTATGTACTTATGATCCAGAGTCTAGATGTGCAAAAACTCCAGATGGAAGAAAAGTTAAGGGTACAATACAGTGGGTATCTGTAAAACACGCAGTAAAAGCAGAAGTTAGACTATATGATAAACTATTTACCTTAGAAGATATGAATAAAATGGAAGAAGGGAAATCATATAACGATTATATTAATAAAGAGAGCCTAGAAGTAATTACCGACGCTTATATTGAACCTTCAATAAAAGATCGAACTATAGGTGAAGTTGTTCAATTTATGAGAATTGGTTATTTTTGTAAAGATATTGATTCAACAGATGATAATTATATTTTTAATAGAACTGTAGCCCTAAAAGATTCATGGGCTAAAATGCAGAAAAAGAAATAGTACTTAAAGGAGTATCAGATATGCAACCAGATGAGATAGATTGGAAGATTATTGAAAATATCCGTGAAGAGCATAAAAATAATAACGCAATAGCAAGAGAGTTAGGTGTTTCTGAGGGGATGATCCGACAGAGACTAAAAAAACTAAAAGACTCTGGTGTTGTTAAAATTAGTGGTTTAATTAATCCTGATGTTCTTGAAAATAAGATGTTAGCTCTAATTGCTGCAACTTTAAGTGATAGCTCTTTGTTAAAATTAAAGGCTGAAGAGATTGCTGCAATGGAAGAAGTTTTATCTGTTTCTGTCTCTACTGGTCGATATGATATTATGATTGAAATATTAGTTGAATCTAATAAAGGCCTTGTTAAATTTTTAACTGAAACTTTATCAGCAGTTGATGGTATTACAGATACTGAAACTTTTGTTATGTTAAAAACCTTTGGTAAATACGTTTAAATTAGTATTAACCCATAACTATATAATAAATTAGCAGACTCTTGGCTTAACCATAAGTCAGGGTCTATTTTATATTTTTCAGCTATTATATCCATATCTGCTAAAGTTAACTTTTCAGGATTATTATAACTTGCCATAGAAGTTAACTCTTTAATAAAAGTTGATTCTGAAATTGTTAACTCAATTTTTTCCTGAGCAACATTATCATATAGGTAGAGTATGTTCTCCTTTATATCAACTTCAGGACCTAACCAGATGATCTCGGTTGTATTTTTAAGTTCTAACTCTTTGCCTTCTAATAATGTCTCTATGTAGTTTTTCTTTATCTTAGTTTTAGGTACTTTAGATTTAAACCATATAGATAGAGGTTGATCTAAGCCTTTCCCAGCCATGTAATTATATAGTGAAGTTTTAAGCCCAACAGAGTATCTATTTGGGTCTTCCATCCCCGAGCTAAATTCTAAATCGTTCCTTGCAAATCCTTCAAACTTTTTCTCAGTTATTTTTATATTAAAATCACCTGGATTATGCCCAACACTACTATGGGCTGTTAAGGCAAATTGATGCCAGTATGCAGACTGTATTAAACCTAGCTTAAATAGCTGTCTTACAACTTCCAGGGCATCGATGGTCTCCTGTGCTGTTTGGGTAGGGAAGCCATACATTAAGTAAGCATGTACCATTATCCCCTCTAATCCAAGATCTCCTGTTACTTTGGCAACTTGGTCTACAGTTACACCTTTATCCATAAGTTTTAATAGTCTATCAGATGCAACTTCTACACCTCCAGATACACCAATACAGCCAGCTTTAGCAATTATTTTTGCAATTCCTGGGTTGAACCTATTTTCAAAACGTATATTTGTCCACCAGGTTATAGTTACCCCCCGGCGAATTAGTTCTAACGATAACTCTTTAAGAAGAGCAGGTGGGGCTGCTTCGTCTACAAAATGGAATCCACTCTCTCCTGTGTCCTTTATTATTTTTTCAATTTTATCTACTAATATTGAGGCTGTAGATTGGTGAAATTCTGCAATGTAAGGTAGTGTTGTATCGCAGAATGCACAACGTTTCCAGTAACAACCGTGGGCTAAGGTCATTTTATTCCATCTACCACTATTCCATAGTGAATGCATTGGGTTTAGTGTATCTAATAAGGAAATATATAGGCTTAAATCTAGCCCTGTATAATCTGGGGCTGGAAGATTATTAAGATGTATATCAACTGCCTGATTATCAGTTTTATAGGTAACCTTATTATCTTCTAAAATATATGTTCTATTAAGTTTTATATATGAATCTTTATGTAAAATAGATTTTAAAATAAGATCTAAAGGATCTTCTCCATCATCTAATACTACATAATCTACGTAGTTAAATAACTTTGTTTCTGTAAGGTCTCTAAGTTCAGTATTAACCCAACCACCACCAATAATTATTTTAACCTTTGGGTTTAGTTTTTTAGCTCTATCTGCAATTAGAAGTGCCGAAATCAGATTCCCTGGAAATGGAATAGTAATACCTATAACATCGTAGTTATTTTTTAGTATTTTATCCCACTCTTCTAATATAAAATCTGTAATTAAGTTTTTACAATTTAGAAGCTCATTTTCCACACTTTCGAAACTACCAGGAGATAGACCTAAACGTTCACTATATCTACTAAATCCAAAATTGTTATCGATATTTACAGTTATATAATCCCCTATATCATTCATATATAGAGTTGCCATATGTCTAGCTAAGTTATTAATTCCCATATCCCCAAAGTTTTCTGTATCTAGGTTATCGAAACGATCAGATTGAGGTAGGTAATCTGTTTTTACTATTCTGTGGGCTAGTGTTGGGTCATTTCCTTGTAAAAATTTTATTACAGGATCAATTGTATTTATATAACTATCTTTTATTGCTCCAATTCTGCCAACACTTTTTTCATTAAATATACGTATTAAACCTTTTTTAGAAAATATACGGTTAATTACAATAATACCTAGATCCTTCTGATCAATATTATAATCTTTGGATCTTAGATATCCTGCTAGATAACAGGTCGCAGGGTAGGGGGTATTTAGTTGAGAAAATGGTGGAGTTATTAATAATGTTTTCATTTAAATGCCATTTATATTTAACATTCTAATCTGTCTTTCAGCTTTCTCTTTAGTCATTCCAAGTAGATCATCTACAATCAGAACGTATCCACCAAACTCACCCTTCCAGCTATAAAAAATAAAATCTATAAGTGGGTCTGGTATATTTATAGGATTTTCTCCCTCGGAAAACTTTAGGTATTCGTTATATGAAGGCATAACGATTCTTTTGTTCTCTTCTGTTAATTCCTTAACTACAAAATTAATAACAGCGGGCATTCCTGTTTTAAGAACTACAACCGATGGGGTATAACCTTTTTTAGTTATATTAATGGTAACATATTGTATGCTATCTACTATCTTAGCTATTCCTGGATCAGTAACAGTTATATCAGGAATCTTCTCCTGGGCTACATAGTCCTCACCATGAATATCATCTCCGTAACCTGAGTCCATAATAGTCTTATATGGTAACTCAAATACATTGTTAACACTGTCGACAACTTTAATTATATAGTCTCCACGGCCTAACTTTCCTGTTAAATATATTATTCCTGCTTTGTTGGCTTTTATTGATAAAAATTGAGAATCCTCACCTAGGTCAGATCTATATCTGTATCTTGGAATGTATAATAGATCACCTTTTTTATTACCATCTAACATCCAATTTAGTTCTAACTCTTTACCTATAAGTATTCTGTTTTCCAGTTGGTTTATATTTGTTTTTAGATACTGCACGTTATTTAATACTTCTGGAACTATGGCAGTTTTTCTGTCTTCAAAAGGGCTAATCAGATAAGTTTCACAGTACATTAGAGCTTTATTTACTATAAATAGTGAGCAAAAAATAAATATAACCCCTCGTAGGATTTTAAAAAGTTTAATTGGATTAAATTTATTAACTCCTGGAATATACAAAGTTCCTAAGCAAAAAACTAATAGGATTATCCCACTTTCAATAAAATAACCGTGGGCTAATGCCGCAACCATAATAATATGTAAAGATGCTGAAGAAGAGAATATATTTAGCATTCCAGCTATAAAAGATCTAGAATGATGGTGATGGCTATGTAGCCCAATAATGACTATTTTGGGGAATACAGGGATGTGGGATATTGCTACAATTATTATCCCTACTGTAAAAACATAAAGAAGAATCCCACCATTAAATCCATTTATTTTAATTAAAAAACCTAAGAGTCCTAATATTATTCCTCCACTGAAATAAGAGATTATTTTACCTAGATTAAATAGAATTGGATTTGTTACATTTATAGGTTTTAGATGACCTTCTAACCTATTTGCGAGAAAACCTAAAATGTAGATTGTTAATAAAAGTAGTAATTTAATAGTTATGTCCATAATTTATTTTAGTATGTTGTTGTTTTAAGAACAAGCGTTACTTCAATAATTCGTGGTACTCTGATATATTCCTTTTAAGGGGATTGCTTTTGAAGAAATTAGAGACACTTATTGGTAAAAAAATAACTAAGGGAATACTTAAATATGAAATGATAGAGGAAGGAGATAAGGTACTTCTTGCTGTTTCAGGTGGTAAGGATTCTATGTTATTAGCCTATTATCTAGCTCAAAAGATAAAAGGATTCCCTATTAAGTTTTCATTTAAAGCTATACATATACAGTCAGAGTTTGGTAATGAAGCAGAGCGGAAAAATATGGAAGCGTTGTTAACTAGTTGGGGTGTAGATTATGAGATATTACAAATTGGTGTTATTAAGAGATTAAAACCTGGTAGAAAAATGAACTGTTATTGGTGTTCCACACAAAGAAGGACTGAACTTTTAAAGTATGCTGTTGAAAATGGATACGATAAAATTGCTTTAGGACATCATATGGATGATATTATTGAATCATTATTAATGAATATGACCTTAAAGGGTAAAATATCAACTATGTTACCAAAACTGGACTACGATAGATATGATCAAGCAATAGTTAGACCTTTAGCCTATGTAAAAGAGCACGAAATCATTAAAATGGCTGATCATCTGAATATTACTAAGTGTACTTGTCAGTGTGGTTTTGCAGATAATTCTAAAAGACGGGACATGAGAGAGGTTATACAAACTATGGCAGATACCCATGGAGATGTTATACGGGATAATCTATTTAACTCCATGAGTAACGTGGTTGAGAGGTATCTACCCTAGCAGTCAGTTGGACTCAATCAATTACAGTCTATTTTTGATCTTTTAGCCCTATTTTTCGTTGTTCAATTGTCAAATATTGGAAATATTTTCCTCATTCTCGTCTCAAATAGGACAAAAATCTCTGCAAATATCCTTGTAAACATTAAGTCCGACAGACTGCTAGAAACAACCTTTACCATTTTTTTTAGGACAGGTTGCTTTGTGTTTGCAATTGTAACATATTTCATTGTACTCATCCTGGCCTAAACTAAAACTTTTAATATTATTTAATGTTGTATTAGCTATATTTTTTAGAGCTTCTTTTGTTAAAAAAGCTTGATGACTTGTAACTAATACATTTGGAAATGATAAAAGTCTAGCTAAAATATCGTCCTTAACCATGTCATCTGAAAAGTCTTCGAAAAAGTATTTTGCTTCCTCTTCGTATACATCTAATCCAGCACTACCTATTTTCCTGGTTTTTAAACCTCGAATAAGATCTTTAGCTTTAATTAAACCACCCCGGGAAGTATTTATTATCATTACACCATCTTTCATCTTATCTATACTATCTTTGTTTATTAAATGTTCTGTATCTTTTAAAAGTGGACAGTGCAGAGAGATAATATCGGACTCTTTATACAGTGTATCTAAATCTGTATATGTTACATCTAGATCTTTATTTGGAAACTTGTCGTAGGCTAGTACATTCATACCAAAACCGTTGGCAATGTTTATGAACTTTTGTCCAATTTTACCTGTACCAATAACACCAATGTTTTTTCCATATAGATCAAAACCAACAAGACCACCAATGTTAAAGTTACTCTCTTTGGTTCTGTTATATGCTTTATGAGTTTTTCTATTTAGAGTCATTATTAGTGCCATACCATGTTCTGCTACAGCATATGGGGAGTAGGCTGGAACTCTGGCGATATGAACTTTTTCAAATGCACTCTCAAAGTCTACATTATTATAACCAGCACATCTTAGAGCAATCATTTTTACACCTAGCTCATGTAACCTACTAATAATTTCTTCAGTAACTATGTCGTTTACAAATACACATACAACATCGTAACCTTTAGCAAGTTCTGCTGATTCTATTGTGAGTTTAAAATCAAGGAACTTTAATTTATACCCAAAGTCCCTGTTTTCGTTTGTGAATGAGTCTATATCATACTGTTTTGAATCGTAAAAAATTACATTCATAATAACTCCTATGTTAGCCTATACTAACTAAAGTAGCCGTTACTCATAAAAAAGTCAATGTTTTATTTTAGTGTAGACATCATTTGCATAAATCCACCACCATTTTTAAGGTTTGTGAAGCTATATCGTTGTAATATGCTAAGGGCAAATGAACTTCTTCCACCAGATGCACAATATAAAACGATCTCTCTGTCTCTATTTCCTAAGTCACCAGTTCTTGACTCAATCTCGTCTACAGGAATGTTAATAGCACCTGGATAAGATCCTCCAGCATACTCATCTCTTGATCTTACATCGATTACTATTGGGGCATTCCCATCTAATATATTGTCCATATCTCTTTCACCTCTAATTTCAATTTCTTATACAAAGTAATATATATAGAAAACGTTATATTGTCAAATCTTGAAGGGGTTAAACTTGAACATTATAATAATTATACCTATATTTAATATATGAAGTTATTCCAGAACGATGTGATTGCAGAATTCAGAGTTAGACCTAATAGGTTTATAATCCACGCTTTAATAGATGGGGAAGTCGTTATTTGTCACTGTCCAAATACAGGGCGGATGAAAGAACTACTATTTCCTGGTGTTAAACTAATATTAGAAAAGAGTACAAACCCAAATAGAAAAACCGCCTATAGCGTGGTGGCAGTATATAAAGAAAATTTAATAGTTCCAATTACATCGGCTAGGGCTAACGATGTTGCAGGTAAGTTAATAATTCCTAGACTCTTTAACAAACCAGAAATTAGAAGTGAAGTTACCTATGGAAAATCACGGTTTGATTTTTTAGTTGAGGACGGTGGGGAAAAGACATTTATAGAAGTTAAATCATGTACTTTGTTTAATGGCCTAGAAGCAATTTTCCCAGACGCTCCTACGACCAGGGGAGTAAAACATCTGAACGAGTTAGAGCTAGCAATAGCTGAAGGATATAAGGCGATGGTTATTTTAGTTGTTTTCAATCCTAATTCAACAAGCTTTTCTCCTAATAATATAACAGACCCTACATTTGCAACTACATTAAAGAGAGTAGCTCAGGTAGTTAAAATAGTACCATTCAAAGTAGGCGTAAATTCAGAGGGATTTGTTACTATTCCAGAATTAGAACCGATTCTACCAATAATATATAAGGATATAGAAAGTGATAAATGACTTAGATAAGTTATATGATAAATACAATAAAAAAGAGTATATACATCCCGACCCGTTTGAGATGGTTTGCAACTTTAATAATAAAAACGATCAGGAGATTGTTGGACTTATAGCTTCCTCTTTTGCAGTAGGAAATGTATTTCAGATTTTAAAGTTTTTAAAGTCAGTTTTTGATCAGATGGGCAACAGGCCCTACGATTTTTTCAAAAATTGCTCTGAACCGGATATAGAAACAAAGTTTAAGGGTTTTTATTATAGGTATTATAAAGATGTTCATATAATAGAGTTCTTTGTAAACATAAAAAAAGTAGTAGTTAAATATGAATCTTTAGAAAATTGGGTTATGGATAATTATAATAAAGATGATGAAACATTTTTTCCACTTTTTAAAAGATTGTCCGCAGAGTTTAATTTAAGCTCTCCACTAATTCCTAAAAGTTCAGGAAATAGTGCATTTAAAAGATTGGCTCTATATTTTAGGTGGATGGTAAGGGAAGACAGAGTAGATTTAGGTTTATGGAAGGGTCTCCCTGCATCTAAACTCATAATTCCCCTAGATATTCACATGACAAATATTAGTAAAATTTTAGGTTTTACAAAATCTGCTAGCAATTCAATGTCAAATGTACTTAAAATTACTAAAGAGTTTGCTAATTTAAACCCAGATGATCCTGTTAAGTGGGATTTTGCTCTTTCTAGGCTTGGAATACATCCAGACCTAGATTATGAGGAGCTAGTAGATCTAATAAGGAGTAATTAATGGAAACAGTTGCAGTTTTAGGTGCAAGCAATAAAGAGGATAGGTATTCAAATATGGCTGTGAAGCTTTTGACATCCTATAAACATGATGTTTTACCTGTGCACCCAACAATTTCAGAGATAGATGGGATTAAGGTTTATTCTGACCTGGATTCTATAAAAGACAAAGTTGATACTTTAAGTTTGTATCTGAATCCAAAATATGTAGATGCAAATCTTGATGGGATTTTTAGGTTAAAACCTAAAAGGGTTATATTTAATCCTGGAACAGAGTCCGCTCATGCTATAAAAAGTCTAAAAGATGAAGGTATCGATGTTGTTATCGGTTGTACTTTAGTTATGTTAAAAACAGATCAGTTTTAAAGAAGTCCTTTTAGAATAGAAACCGAGATATTTTACCAACGAGGCCTAAGTTTTGTATTATAACCTAAATATAATAAATTAGTTTAGTACATTTCATTAAAATGAATTATTATTATCCCATAAAGTTTATTGGGAGATATTATGAATATAAAAAAGCCATTACTAATAATAATTTTGCTGTCGTGTATTATTAGCTTATATGCGAGGGATAGTATAAAAGATATATTGAAAAATTATAATTCTTCTACATTAAATAAAGATAGTGCTGTTGAAATAATGGAAGCTATTGAAGATGCTGGATTTAAAAATGGACCTGCACTTGATGATTTAATTCGAGCTGAAGGTTTTGATCCTGAAGAATTAAAATTATTATCTCGACCTACTCGTTCCGGAGGTTCTGGAAAAGGTGCAGAGCCTGGAAAACCTGGAGATCCCAAAAACAACCCACCAAATAAGAATAAGAGTAGTGGGAAAATTTACTCTTCACTAACCACAGATTATGGTACATCAGACTTTAAAATTCATAGTATAGCCATAAAAAATAGAGAACTACTAGAAAAATATAAGTGCGAGGAGAAAGTTGATGGAATAGAGAAGTCTATTCCTCTTAACTGGGATAACATTCCTAAAGGTACAAAGTCACTTGCAATCGTTATGTATCACTATCCAAATAAAGAAGATAAAACAGGTGTTAATTCCTATCTATTATTGTGGGGTATAGATCCTACTACAAAAAAGATTTCTTATGGTGAAGCAAGTAGTGGCAATAGGTTTATGGGACAAAATAAAGATGGTAGAGTAATATCATATACTTCTCCTTGCAGCCCAAGTGCAGGGTCTCATGAGTATGTTATAACTATTTTTGCCCTTGCAAAGTTCCCATCACCTCTTCCAAAAAAGAGTTCTATAGATATCGATTTTGATCAATTTATGACTGCAATTGAAGCCAATGAAATTTTGGGGAAAGCAGAAATTATATTTAATGATGTAAACATTTAGTTTTTATTACTAATACTCGATTAATTTAATTATTTTGATATAGATCAATATTTGTGGTTTATTGTATTAATCGAGTTCTTAGTTTATCCCAGCAATAATAAACACTAATTTGTATCTCAAAATCATCAATAAAAATATGTTATACTGTAAATAATTAAATCACAAAATAAAATTCTGGTCTAATAGGAATATCGATAGTTGACATTAATTAAAATAATGATTAACCTACTAATCAGATGGGAATTAAGGGGAATAAAGATGATATATAATTCAGTAATAGATTTAGTTGGAAATACACCAGTAGTTAAACTTAATAAAGTAACAGAAGGTTTAAAAGGCGAAGTATATGTAAAGTTAGAAGGTTCTAATCCACTTTCTAGTGTAAAAGATAGAATAGCAAAACAGATGATTTTAGATGCGGAAGCTAGAGGGGATATTGATAAAGATACTCTTTTAATTGAAGCAACTAGTGGAAATACAGGTATTGGACTTGCATTTGTTGGTGCAGCTAGAGGGTATAAAGTTGCTATAGTTATGCCTGATACTATGAGTTTAGAGAGAAGAAAATTATTGAAAGCATTAGGTGCTGAACTAATTTTAACTCCAGGTGCTCAGGGAATGAAAGGTGCAATTGAAAAAGCAGAAGAAATTTCAAGAGAGAATAAAAAATCTTATGTTTTAAGACAGTTTGAAAATCCTTCAAATCCTGAAGCACATAGACTAACTACATCATTAGAAATTATTAAAGATTTCCCTGATGGATTAGATGCTTTTGTTTCAGGAATTGGTACAGGTGGTACTATAACAGGAACAAGTGAAGTTCTTAAAAAGAAGTGGCCTAATATTCATATTGCTGCGGTTGAACCAGTTGGGTCTGCTGTATTATCAGGAGAGAGTGCTGGACCACATAAAATACAAGGTATCGGTGCAGGGTTTGTTCCTGCAGTATTAAATACAGACATTTATGATGAAGTAATTCAGATATCATCAGAGGATTCTGGTATAACTTCTAGAAGAGTTGCAAAAGAAGAGGGACTACTATTAGGTATCTCATCTGGTGCAGCGGTAAAAGCAGCTTTAGAATTAGCAGCTCGAGACGAGTATGCAGGTAAAAAAATATTGGCTATATCCCCATCATCAGGTGAGAGATATTTAAGTACATGGTTATACGAAGACTAAAAAATACAATAGAGTGAAATAATACAATAGAGTGAAGAGGTAAAATATGAGTCAGAAATTTGAAACGTTAGCACTGCATGCAGGGTATGATAAGACAAAAGGTGATGGAACATGTGCTGTTCCTTTAAATAGAACAAGTGCATACCATTTTAGAGATGCAAAACATGCAAGTGATCTTTTTCACTTAAAAGAGTTAGGTAATATCTATACAAGATTAATGAACCCTACTCAGGATGTACTTGAACAGAGATTAGCAGCATTAGAAGGTGGAGCAGCAGCAGTTGCATTAGCTTCTGGAACATCAGCTATTTTTTATTCAATTGTTAATATTGCCAAAGCTGGTGATGAAATTGTAGCAACTAGTAACCTATATGGTGGAACTTATACAATGTTTAACAATATTTTACCTGACTTAGGTATTAAAGTTCATGTTATTGAAAACGGGGATTATGAAGGTTTAAAAGCAGCAATTAACGAAAAGACAAAAGCTGTTTATACAGAAACCATTGGTAATCCTTCTCTTAACTTTGTTGATATTAGAAAATATGCAGACATTGCCCACGAAAATGGACTTCCTTTAATTGTTGATAGTACTTTTACTACTCCATATTTATATAGACCAATTGACGATGGTGCAGATATTGTTGTTCACTCTTTAACAAAATGGATTGGTGGACACGGTATTGGAATTGGTGGTGTTGTTGTAGACTCTGGTAAGTTTAACTTTGGAACTGAGAAGTTTCCACTTTTAAATGACCCAGAAGCTAGCTACAACAATATACGATTTGCCCACGATTTAGGACCGTTAAATCCAGTAGCTTACGCACTTAGATTACGATTAGTTCCATTAAGAAACTTAGGGTCAGCAATATCTCCAGATAACGCATGGCAGTTTTTACAGGGAATTGAGACATTAGCCCTAAGAATGGAAAGACATTCAGAAAATGCATTAAAAGTTGCAAAGTTCTTACAAGGTCATAAAAACGTGGATTGGGTTAATTATCCTGGTCTCGAGGGTGATGAATCCTACGATCTTGCAAAAGAGAAGTTAACTAAAGGTGCAGGTGGAATGGTTGTATTTGAAGTTAAAGGTGGAAAGGAAGCTGGAGAGAAATTAATTGACTCTTTAAAACTGTTTAGCCACGTAGCAAATGTTGGAGATGCAAAATCTTTAGCAGTACATCCATCAAGTACTACACATTCTCAGCTTAATGAAGAAGCTCAGAAGAAGGGTGGTATTACACCTGGTTTAATTAGACTTTCAATAGGTATCGAGAATATAGATGATATAATTTCAGACCTTGATAGTGCTTTAAAGGCATAATAATCCTTACAAAAATATCCTAAAAAACTTAAACACACCTGATATAATTGGGTGTGTTTTTCTTTATCATGACTTATTAAAATGATACTTCTTTCGAAGAAAAATATTTAATATTCTAAAATTTGATGATCAATAAACTCTAGTGAGTTTGTAATCCTTTTTGAGTGTAGATATTAATATCCCTATTCAATTTATGCTATTTAAATAGTAGGATATTGAAAAGAAGATATGTGATAAAATTGTATTCTTATAAATAAGATACCAACAATTACTTAATACTTTTTACAGAATAACCAGCTTCATTTATTGCAGAAACTATGGATGTTTCTAGTTCAAGGAATTGTTCAGGGCCAGAAAGACATGTTTCGATCGTAGCACTTCCAATTTTAACACTACATGTGTCAACTCCATTAATACCTTCAATAGCTTTTCTTACTGCTTTAACGCAGTCATCACAGGTCATACCATTAACCTTTATCTTTTTAATCATAAAAACCTCTCTTATTTATAATAACATAATGTTCCTGTAAATTAAACAATAAAACTATGAACTATCTAAGGAAGGTAATTTTGAATTAATTAAACATGAATATTAGGTCATAACCACCTGTCGGTCAAATAAAATTTATGTTAATTCTTTATTCATAATTATATATAAGTATACTATAATTAACTCTATAATATATTTAAAAGGAATAAGAAATGGAACTATTAAAACTAATGAAGTCCAGATATTCAGCTAGGAAATACAAAGATACAGAAATAAAAAAAGAGGACTTAGATTATATATTAGAAGCCGGAAGAGTAGCCCCTACCGCTGCAAATAGACAGACCCAAAGGATTTTTGTTATACAGTCTAAGGCAGGTATAGAATCAATAGCATTGTCTGCAAGAACTAATAACGCACCTTTAATAATGATTGTTTGTAGTTATACTCCAGATAGTTGGATAAATCCATTCGATAATAGAGATATGAACGATATAGACTGTTCAATTGTCTCTACACATATGATTTTAATGGCTAAAAACCTTGGAATAGACTCATTATGGTTGAACTGGTTTGATCCAGAAGTTCTTTATGAAGAGTTTGATATACCTAAGAACTATAAAATTGTTAACCTACTGGAATTTGGTTACTCTGCTAAAAACCCAACATCCCCTAATAGGCATGACTCTGAAAGATTATCACTAGAAGAAACAGTTATTTTTGAGTAATTTTTAAAATAACTTTCCAAGTGATTTTCTAATAACTTTCCAAGTAATTTTTAAAATGACTCTGCAAGTAATTTTTTATTAACTTAAAATCATTAGTAAATATTGGGTCGTAGTTAAAAGAGAGATTTTTTGGAATATTATCTATACTTATCCAGTTCCAACCATCACATTTATCTGGTTCTGGATTTTGTAATATCTGGTCATCTTTAATAGTTGAAAATATAAATATAGAGATACTATGAAAGTTTTTATCTAGAAACAGGTTCTCGCCTATAGTTATTATCTCAATATTTTCGATTTCTACACCAGCTTCTTCAAATACTTCCCGCTTTGCACAATCTTTTAGAGTTTCTCCAAATTCAAGGTGTCCACCAGGTAGACTATAACCAATTGGTTTATATGTTCTTTTACCCATTAAAATCTGTCCCTGTTTATTAAAAACAACAACACCTGTTCCTATTCTTGGTAATTTACTATTCATCCTTATATTCTATATCTCAAACTCAATTATGAACATAGTAAAATTATTCTGTATACAAAATATTTAGTACTGGATATAATTGATTATGAAATCATTTTTATCACCACTATTATTGATATTTTTAAGTCTTGTTGCTGGTTACTTATTTGGTAGAATCTTCAATAAAAAAATCGGAAGCTTAAAAAAGATTAGAATCGTATTACAAAGAGTAGCATTACAGTTATTAAACCCTATAGCATTTTTAGGTGCTGTATGGATAACTCCATTAAAAGATCTGAAAATAATAAGTATCCCATTTGTTGGAGCCACAGCTATTATTACTGGTGGTTTTTTAGCTTTTATATATTGTAAAGCTAAGGGGATAGGTCGAAAGCAGACTGGTTCGTTAATAACTTCTGGAGCTTTTACTAATATAGGTTCTGTAGGTGGGATTATTGTATTTTTCTTTTTAGGAGAACCTGGTTTTAGTATTGTTCCACTATATAAACTATTTGAAGAGCTCGTAAATTATGGTATTGGCTTTCCAGTTGCTAAATCATATTCTGATCATGTTGGAGAGAAGGAGAGTAGGCTAAAAGCTATTTTTAAAGATCCTTTTATCATGTCTATGTTAACTGCGATTACAATTGGTCTTATTCTTAATTTTTCTGGAGCTGTTAGGCCTGGATGGTATGCATCTTTAAATAGTTTCTTGATTACTGGAGCAACTGTTTTGCTTCTGTTATCAATAGGAATGGCGTTTCACTTTACCAGTATAAAAAGACATTATAGAAATAGTATTGCCATTGCTGTAATTAAATCTTTAATGGTTCCTACTATAATATTTTCCATAGCAATGTTACTTGGATTAAATACTTTGGAGAATGGCTTAGTTATTAAAGTTATACTTATTTTATCAGCTATGCCTTCAGGGTTTGCATCCTTAGTTCCGCCAACTGTTTACGATCTAGATATAGACTTATCTAATACTTCCTGGCTATTTACAATGGGTACTTTAATTTATACAGTTCCTATTTTATATATTCTATTATCATTAATATAAAATTAGAGCAGGATGTTTTTGTGATTTTTATTTAGATGATGATGGCATTGGTCTAGGTGGTGGTGATGGCTTTGGTTTTGGTGGTCCTGATTTGATTCCCATTTTATTACTCCTTACTATAAGTATACTATTGTTTCATGTTATTGTTAACACTATCTTGTATCATGATTTTAAGTTTCTGAGTTATGAAGGAATCATTAAGCATCTCCTTATAACCTTCAGCATATCTTAGTCTGAGATTACGAACTGTTACGGTTGCATCGATAGTAGAAAATTCGGGATTAAACCCTAGTTCATCTAAAAAAATTTGGTAATCAATTCTAAGTGTTGTGAAATATTTTTTTGAATCATTCCAATCGGATATTCTCCTGGGAATATCTAATGATTTCGTAACTAAAGAAAGTAATGCGCCGATTGCTGCAAGAAAAACCCAAATAATTTTGAAGTCTTTATTACTCCATAGTGCCCAACCAGATATAGCAGAGGTTGATGCGGTAATTGCTATAAGAATTCTAGATATGTCATCAAATCGCTTCCATCTAACTTCTAATTCTTCAGCTAATAACTCTTGATAAAAAGTATCATAATATGAGTTCCAAGTAGAATTCCATATTTCATTACGAGTATCATACATAGTAATACATCCTTTAATTTCTGTTTTCTATTATCACACTGAATATAGAAAAATTGAAACAATTTTTTATTTTATATGTAAATAACTATGTTATAAATAGAAGAGGACTTGTTTATAACAAGTCCTCCATAGGATATTTTTGATCTATATTAGTTTACACTATTTTGATTATTACCATCGATAAAACATTTAAGATTATCTACAGCTATGTTCATTAGTCTATCTCGAGCTTCAATAGGAGCCCAAGCAATATGTGGTGTAATAAAACAGTTCTCTATATTAAGTAGTACGTTTTCAGAAGTTATTGGTTCAGTTGATACAACATCTAAACCAGCAGCTCTAACTTTACCACTTTTAAGAGCTACAGCTAAATCATCCTCTACAATTAAAGGCCCTCTAGATGTATTTATAATAATAACTCCATCCTTCATTTTAGCTATGCTATCTTTGTTTATTATACCGACCGTAGATTCAAATAGTGGACAATGAAGTGATATAACATCAGATTGTTTTAATAGATCATCTAATGTTCCATACTTCATTGTATCGCAAACTAAATCTTTATTATGATATGCATCGAATGCGATAACATTCATACCAAAAGCCTGAGCAATTTTACCTGTAGATTGCCCAATTCTACCATAACCAATTATACCCAAAGTTTTACCTGCTAACTCTGTTAATGGATAATTCCAAAAGCAAAAATCAGGGGAACTAGTCCACTGTCCTTTTTTAACAGCATCACTATGATCTTGTACATGGTGACAAATATTTAGAAGTAGAGCAAAAACAAATTGCCCTACTGCAGCTGTACCATAAGTTGGGATGTTACAAACCGTTACACTATTATCTGTTGCAGCTTTTACATCAACAACATTATATCCTGTTGCTAAAACACCAATGTATTTTAGCTTTGGACATGCTGAAATTATTTCTGCACCTAAGGGTGTTTTATTTGTAATTACAATTTCAGCATTGCCAATTCTTGCTAATATATCTTTTATCTCTGTTCTGTCGTAACAGACAAAATCTCCTAGGCTTTTAAATCCATCCCAGGATAGATCACCAGGATTTAATGAATAACCATCTAGTACTACTATTTTCACTGTTTACCTCTCTGTTTAAGCATCTCTTGGGCAGATTTTACTATATTCCCGATAGTAATACCATTAATACCAAGTAGATACTCATATGGTGCAGACTCTCCAAATTTATCTTGGATTCCTACACGTTTTACTTTACCTTTACCACGTTCAGCTACAATTTCGCATACTGCACTACCTAAACCATTTAAAATATTGTGGTCTTCAACAGTAATTATTTTACCACACTCATCAATTGCTCTGTTCACAGCATCTTCATCTAGTGGTTTTATTGTATGCATATCTAATACTCTAACTGATACCCCTTGTTTCTCTAGCTCTCCAGCAGCTTTAACAGCAATAGACATAATATCTCCATTAGCTATAATTGCAAGATCAGAACCTTTCTTTAATTCAACCGCTTTACCAATTTCAAACTCAGCATCTTCTGGGTAGATAAATGGTATTGGGTCTCTAGTAAATCTTAAATAAACAGCACCATGCATTTTCGCAGCAGCATGAACTAATTTTTTAGCAGAGTAGTAGTCTGCAGGCATAATAACTGTCATACCTGGAATAGTTCTTAAAATACCCATATCTTCAATAGCTTGGTGGCTTGCACCATCACTTGCAGGAGTAAATCCGCCATGTGAACATGCTATTTTAACATTTAATTTAGGATAACAAACTTCTTGTCTTATTTGTTCAACCATTCTCATACTACCAAATACTGCATATGTAGTTACAAATGGAATTTTACCTGTTGTTGCTAAACCAGCGGCTACACCACAACAGTTTTGCTCTGCAATTCCAACGTTTATATGTTGTCTAGGTAACTGCTCAAAAAATGCAGTAGTTTTACATGATTTACCAATATCTGCATCTACTATATATATATCTGGATTTGCCTTTCCTAATTCTAATATCGCTTCACCGTACGCTTCTCTAGTTGCTTTTCCACTCATACTTCTACCTCGTTTATCTCTTTTAGTGCTATTGCTAGTTGCTCATCGTTAGGAGCCATTCCATGCCATCCAACAACATTCTCCATAAAAGATACACCTTTACCTTTTACAGTTTTACCAACAATACATTTAGGAGCTTTTACTTTGCTTGCTCTAATTTTATCTAATGTATCCAATATTTCCGCCATATCATGACCATCTATATCAAAAGACTCACATCCAAAGGCTTCAAACTTACCTTTAAGGTCACCTGTAGGCATTACAACATCACATGAATTATCATTTTGTAAGTTGTTGTTATCTACAATAATAACTAAGTTATCTAACTCGTATTTAACAGCAGTCATAACAGCTTCCCAAATCTGACCTTCGTTACACTCACCATCCCCAACTACACAGAATGCCCTATAATCTTTACCATCTCTTTTAGCAGCTAATGCCATTCCTACAGCAGTTGATAAACCTTGCCCTAAAGACCCAGTGCTAATATCAATACCTGGACAAACTTTCATATCAGGGTGACCTTGTAAAATGGAACCTTGAACCCTTAATGTATAAATTGTTTTATATGGGAAATATCCTTTTAGAGCCAAAGAAGAGTATAAAATAGGGCAAACATGACCTTTTGATAGAACAAACCGATCTCTATCTGCCCAATTAGGCTCTTCTGGTCTAATATTTAATTCATTAAAATATAACGCAGTCATAAAATCTGCAGCTGATAAAGAACCTCCAGGATGTCCTGAACCAGCTTTATGTATCATTTTTAATGTTGTTGTTCGAAGCTCTTTAGCTTTTAGACGTAGCTCGATTGTCTTTTCATTATTATTCATAATTTACTCCTGAGATATTCTGTTTAATTTAGTTTTATTGTGTTGTATTAAGCTTCTTCTGTTTTAACCTTTCTGCTAAACATAGACATAAACTTATCTTTCATTGTTTTCTGTAATCTCTGAAAGAATGGAATCTGTCCTGCAATTAGTACTAAAATTATTATTACTAATACTAACGACACTGGCCTAGTAAGTACTGGCATGAAACTTCCTTTAGAAACCATTAATGCTCTTCTAAGGTTTTGGTCACACATATCTCCAAGTATTACTCCAATTATTAGTGGGGCAATTGGATATTTCATTTCGGATAATAAGTAAGCTATTATTCCTATAGGTAACATTAAGTATAGGTTAAAAATTCTCATTCCAAGTGCATATGAACCAATTACACAAAGTACTGCAATTATTGGCATAAATAGGGATGTTGGTATTTTTAAAACCTTAATAACTTGTTTAGTTAATAACATTCCACATACCCACATCGTAATGGATGCTAGTAGTAAAATTGCAGTTATCTCTAAAACAAATGTAGGTCTATCAATACTTAACATGGGACCAGGTTGTATACCATGTAACATAAAAGCACCTAATAACATTGCTGCTGGAGGACTTCCTGGAATTCCTAAGTTTAATAGAGGAATCATTGCTCCACCAATACATGCATTATTAGCTGTCTCAGTTGATATTACAGCTTCTACTGAACCTTTACCAAATTCTTCTGGGTGTTTACTAGCTTTTTTGGCCGCACCGTATGATACCCAACCTGCTATATCTTCCCCGATTCCTGGAACAGCTCCAATACCAACACCTATTAAAGATGATCTAATTATAGATGGAGTATTTTTTACTATTGTACCAATCTCAGGTAATATTCTTTTAAACTTTTTTGTCTCTTTTATTTTAAAATTGTCTCTAATTGTCTGCATTATTTGTGGTATACCAAATGCACCAATAAGAACAGGTACAAGGTCTAAACCACCTTCTAATTCATTCATTCCAAAAGTATATCTTGGGAAGAACTGTAGACTATCTCGACCAATTGTTGAAAACCATAGACCTATAAGTCCTGCGATCCAACCTTTGTAAACTAAATCTTGACTGGTTAAAGTTCCACTAATTACAATACCAAAAAGTGCAAGTAAAAAGAACTCAAAGGATGTAAACTCAAGTGCTAAAGCGGAGATTATCGGAGATAGAAGTACAACAAATACCATTCCAATAACTGTTCCAATAGCTGATGAAGTAGTAGTTAAACCAAGTGCTCGTCCAGCTTGGCCTTTTAAGGCTAGTGGATATCCATCTAATGCTGTTGCAGCCGATGCTGCTGTTCCTGGAATGTTTACTAATATCGCAGTATAACTACCACCATAAACTCCACCAACGTAAATACCCATTAGGGCAACCATTGCTGTTGAAACATCCATTCCATATGTTAATGTTGTTAATAATGCTACACCTAAAGTTGCTGTTAATCCTGGTGTTGCTCCAAATACGATACCCATAATAACAGATCCAAAAAGAATCAGCATGGAAACTGGATTAGTTATTAATCCACCTATATTAACTAAAAATACCTGTAACGGTTCTAAAAATTCCATATGACCTCCCTGCCTATCTTATTGTGTAATAAAGAAGGTTCATTAGTTTAATGATTCCACCTTCAACCGGTAGCGGTACAAGTAAAAAATACCGAAATAATGGACAAAGTATTAAAGGAACTATTATTGATATAATAGTTATTTTTCTCAAAATTTTAGCGGAAAAGTTAAAACCCTTAGCTTTAATACGACTATAAATATTAATGTAGATAATAAACAGTAAAGCTAAAATATCAAGTGTATATTTAAATACTCCCCTTAATAGGTCGCCAACACCAGTAAAAGCTATTACTGATAATACGATAGCTGCAATAATTAATTGTCCGTTTATTATTTTTCTGTACTCTTCCTCATCTGGTAGAAATGCTGAACATATAACAAAAAGAAATAGTATTATGCTCAGGAAAAAGTCTACATTTGGAATAAGTAAAAATATAAATGTAAATAGGGCTAATACTGTAGTAAAAACTCTTTTAGTCTCCACAGTTAACTTCATGTTTGAACTAGCTTTAGCTGCATCAATAAATGATTTAGCACCGCCACTTTTTATTGCATTAACTAATAAAAGTGTTCCTAAAAGCAGAATTCCTAGACCGATAAAAAGAGGCAGAAGAGCAGGAGATACATACCAATCGTTTTGTACTCCTCCATATGATTCCTTCATAGGCATTTTAAGTGCTTCTGCAAGTTCCCAAAAACTAAATAATATTAGTCCAATGGCTGTTACAAAATCGTATTGTCGAAGTTTTTTTTCTTCCATTTCCAGGTTTCCTCTCTAGATTTCTAATATAAGGATACCTCCCAGGAGGTATCCAAAATTGAATTTATTATGTTTTGGGATTCTTAAAGTTTAGGAATCCCTAAAGAAGCAGGGCTAATTTTAGCTGAACCTAGTTCATCTAAAGTCCATGCAAAGTTTGACTCTAAATCGTCAAATATCTTTCCAGCTTCTGAACCATAAGCACCAGATAGAATATAAAAGTTGTTTTTACCAAAGTCTTGAACAGCTTTTGATTTCATTGCAACTTTAAATGCATCTGTTAATTTATCTTTAATAGCCTGGTCAGCATCTTTTTTAATACCAAAACCAATTGCTTGACCTATTGGTAAAACTTCATTTAATGATGGGTATGCTTTTAATGCTGATGGTAACATCATTCCGTCAAGGTCAAATGCATCTGGAACTAAAACAGCTAGTGGCTTTAATTTTCCACCTCTAATTAGTTGAGCTTGCTCTGCAACAGAAGTAATAATTACTGTAATTTCACCTGTCATTGCAGCGTTTTGAGCAGGAGCTGAACCATCGTAAGGTATAAAGTTAAAGTCAGCACCAGTACCTTTTTCTAAAGCTAATAAGTTTAAGTGGTGAATTGAACCTGCACCAGCTGCGCCAGCCTGGATTTCTCCTGGGTTTGCTTTAGCATATTCAACTAACTCTTCAATAGTATTATAAGGAGCATCAGCAGTTACTGAAAGTACATCAGGAGATCCACCTATTACAAAAAAGTCCCAAACATTCATTCTTTCGTGAAATCCACCCATAACTGCAGAAGTTACACAAGATTCAGAAAGACCACAGATAGTATAACCATCTGATTCTTTTGAGAAAGCATCAGCCATACCAACTGATCCGGCAACACCACCAGGCTTATTAACAACATTGATGTTAACACCTAGTTCTTTAGACATTTCTGCCATTACAACACGGTTACATGAGTCGGTTCCACCACCAGCACCCCAAACTAATACGTTAGTGATGTCTCTAGCAGGATATTCCTGCTGACCCTCTGCAAAAAGAATTCCTGATACTAAAACACATGTTACCAGTAATAACAATTTCTTCATAATAATCTCCTTCAAATATATTAACAGACTATACTGTCTGTGTATTGCTTTTTTACCCTCTAAAATAGAGTTCTTTTTCTAAAAATTTCCAGTTCTTGATAAAATCAGTCTGATTTAAAAGACTAGTTAGATGTTTAAGATCCATAGTGTCTAATAGATCCCATATTTTTCTTGTCCATCTGGCATTTGCTTCAAAACACTCTTTCATATCAACCCGAGTAGGGGATGTATCAGATGTTAAATAGTCGCTATAACCAAATCTTTTTAAGTAATAAACAAACTCTACATATTGCTGAAAATGGTTTGTTCCACACATGTAGTCCCAATCCCATCTACCGTCATTATCATTAATATGAACATAGTATGGGTAATCACTATCTGCTAATAGACAAAGTGCTTCTGCTGGAGTTTCTCCACCATAAATTGAGTGACCAAAATCTAAAGTAGTACCAACAGCTGTGTTTCCAACATCTTTTAAAAGACAAAGTGTTTTTGCAGCGTTGTTAATAAAACAGTTACCTCTAATTTCATTAGGTTTATACTCTATAAATAGAGGAATCTCTGGTTTATATGCTCCAGCTTCTTCTATAGATTCAACAATATGTTTCCAAGAAGTTGAGTAGTCAGATTGAAAGCTATACTCATATCCATCACCTAATGGGCAACATTGAACTTTGTCTGCACCAACATTTGCAGCGAAATCCTTTGCATCTTTAATCATCTGTACAGCTTCTTTTCTAATTGTCTTGTCTGGACTAGAAATACTACCGTGAATAAAAAGATCTTCTTTTTTAATGTTTACATTAACCGCAGCCATCTCTAAGCCATACTTTGGTAATAAAGACTTAATTTTTGGGGCATCATTTACCTCGTATGGATAAACAAGCTCTACTCCATTAGTATCTGATAAAGACTGCATTATTGTAAATTTTTCCTCAATTGTCGCAGGCTGATTATATGAACGGAACCTATCGTGGGTTTGCCCAAGGAAACTGGTTATTAAACCAAATTTTGGCTGATTACTCATACTCTTATTACTCCTTTACTGTATATGTTATTTTGTATACAAATTGTGCTTAAAAAAAAGTTTCCACTTCTGTATTCAGCTTCAACCTGTTCTACAGGACAAATAATCTCTATATCTAAAGATCCTTTATACCCTGCAGCAAATAAATTATTTATTAATTCTGCCCAGTTATATTCTAAACTTCCAGGTCTTAATGATAAATTCTTAATACCATCATTTTCGCATAGATGGGTAGCTTTAACCTTAGATAAAATATCAGAACCTAATGTAAATGGGTCTATTCCACTACATGAAATATGGCCAGGATCTAGGTTTAATCCAATATTCTCGAACCTTTTAAGATATGTTAGATCCGCTGCTAAACTACCTGGTTGAGGCTCTAAAGCTAAAGTTAGGTTATGTTTTACTGCTATAGCTTCTATTAAGCTAAGTTTTTTATCAAATAAATCGAGAATATCTCTGTTATTAGTTGCACCAGCAAAAGCAGGAACTGGAACTGTTATGGTTTTAGTGAGTTCAAAATTATTTAAAATAACAGAGATAAACTCTAACTCGGCTAATCCACTGTCTGACTTTATTGACTCCACACTGTCAAAACAGTTCATTAGAAAATGAGCTACAAACTGGCTAACTTGAAGTCCATTGTCGCTTAATGAATCTTTGAGTTTAACACAATTATTAAATGTCCACTGATCTAACTGATCGTAATGGAAGACTTCTAGTTGAAGAGAGTTAAAATTATTGTCACTTAACCATTTCATACTATCTATTTGATCCTGGACAGTAAAATGTGATGTATTCTTAGAAATGTAAAATGCTGGTGAAACTCCAATCAACGTTTAATCCTTATTTATTATTTTGTATACAATATATTACACACGGAATAGATGTGCTGTCAATAAGTATTTTTTTGTTTTTATCATTTTGTATACAAAACATCGTTGACGCCAAGCAAATTTAATTACATACTTAGTTTATGAAAGAATATAAAGTTGAAACACTAGGGTTAACAGAAAAAGTATATACAAGTATAAAAGATATGATCTTAAATAGAGAGTTAGTTCCAGGGCAGAAACTAGTTCAAGAAGATATCGCATCAAAATTAGGTGTATCTAGAACTCCAATATTATCTGCATTCTCTAAGTTAGAAAAAGAGTGGTTAGTTAAAAGTATACCTAGGCGTGGATTTTTTATATATGAAATGAGCCAAGAGGAGAGACTGAATCTATTTGATATTAGATTACGTTTAGAACCTTTAGGTGCAAGGAAGGCAGCTGAGTTTGGAACCTCAGAACAAAAAAAAGAACTACTGGATATGGCTTTAGATGCAGTTCATATAGTATCAAGTAGTGACTTTGCAGAGTTTAATAATCATGATTATGAGTTTCATAAACAAATAATGGAAATGAGTCAAAATAATATGTTAAGTACTATGTTATCTTCTTATAACATTATCAGTTTAAGTAATCAAAATGCATCGGATATAAATTTCAAGTCTAGTATAGATAGTCATAAAAAAGTTGCAGAGGCTATTTTTAGTGGAGACCCAGATGCAGCAGAGGAAGTTATGTTAAGACACCTTAAATATGGTTTTGCCCGGGTTAAGGGGTAGATTATGGAAATGATATCTAAAGAAATATTAAGTGACTTAGTATATGAGCAGATTGTAAAAATGTTGTTAAATAAAGATTTAAAACCAGGAGAAAAGGTTCAAAAGAAAGAGTTAGCAGCTATGTTAGATGTCAGCTTAACCCCTGTTACAGAAGCATTAAATAGACTTATAAACGAAGGAATAATTGAACAGAGAGAGAGAAGAGAGCTCTATGTTAAAGTGTTTACAAATAAGGATATGATAGAACTTTTTGAGGTTAGGGCAGGTTTAGAAGGCACAGCTCTGCACATATGCATGGAAAAGTTAAATGATAAAGAGTGGGGTAGGATTTTAACTCTTTTTGATGAGTTTTCGCTACCAGTTCCTGAATCTAAATATAAAAGATACCAGAAAAAAGACCAAGAATTTCACTCATCAATTTTAAAAATGTCTGGAAATCAGTTGATTTTGGATTTCATTTCTAGGTGTGAGTTTATAATTAGGTGTTATCAACAAGGTTTAATTAGACCTCCAGAAGAGTCACTTGCTGAACATATGGATATTATTAAATCAATAAAGGATAAAGATGTACATTTAGCTCAAAAGAAGCTCATGGAACACCATTGGCGAACTAGAGAGCGTTTAGCACAAAAGGACTTATAGATTCATTCCTATTTTTATCATTCTCATAGCCCGTTCTGCTGAATCAGTTAATAGCTCTTTACTATTATTCATCGCTTCTTCTAGTGGCATAGGGCAGTTAACAATGGACATTACACTATCAATTCCTAGCTTATAGGCTTCATCTATTTTATCTCCTATTCCCCCAGCTATTACTAAAAGAGGAATATTTTTAGACTTTGTTTTCTCTGCAATTCCCACTGGCACCTTTCCATTTAATGACTGACCATCAATTCGGCCTTCCCCAGTTATCACTAAATCTGTACCTTCTAGATGTTTATCGAATTCTATGGCATCTAAAACAGTTGTTATTCCAGATTTTAATATACCTTTGCAGAAGGTTAATACACCAAATCCTAATCCACCAGCGGCTCCAGCTCCAAGTGTATTACTATTATTAACACCTAAGGTATCTTTTACTACTGAATCTAAATGTATAAGACCACTGTCTAATAGTTTAACCATATCAGTTGTTGCAGCCTTTTGTGGGGCATAAATATAAGCAGCACCTGTCTTTCCAAATAGAGGATTATTTACATCGCATGCTGCTATAAATTCTACACCTGTAATTCTTGAATCAATATTTTTATCTGATATTTTAACAAGGTCAGATAAAACACCTCCACCATTTTCTAGTTCTTTTCCATTGGCATCTAAAAAAGAGTAACCTAGGGCTTGTGCCATACCAACACCACCATCTGTTGTTGCACTACCTCCTAAGCCGATAATAATTTTTGTACAACCATTATCTATAGCTGAAATTATCAATTCACCTGTTCCTTTGGTTGTTGCTGTAAGAGCATTCCGTTTCTCAATTGGAACTATAGGCAGACCTGACGCCGATGCCATCTCTATAATTGCTGTACCATTAGGTAGGATCCCATAAGATGCTTCTACAGGGTTATTGTCTGGGCCTGTAACTGTTTTATATATAAGTTTTCCATTACAACTTTGTAAAATAGCCTCTACTGTTCCTTCTCCACCATCAGCAACTGATAATTTAACTGTTTGACTATTAGGGAATACTTTTAAAATCCCTTTCTCTATGCTATTTGCTGCTTCTAAACTTGAACATGAACCTTTAAAAGAGTCTGGTGCTATTAAGAACTTCATAATGTCTCCTGAGGATGCGATATATTGTATACAAAATAATATACTATATAATATTATCTGAAAAGTCATAAGTAAAATAAAATTGATTTTTTACTTATTATTAACTATTTAATACCTTAAGACATTTAACAAGTAGTAAAAATAAAAGGTTTCCCATCTGCATAGTAGGATTTTATTTGAAATAAATGATTAATGTGTAACATAAGTTACAGAACTAAATATAAAGCTTTGTTATATTCTTCTTATCAATCAGAATTTAAGGTTGGCCGACACAATGTGGCCGCCGAATCAACTAAGGAGACTATTATATGTCAATGTTTTGTTATCAATGTCAGGAAGCAGCAGGAAATAAGGGGTGCACAGGATCAGCCGGTGTATGTGGAAAAAAAGATGAGACAGCGTTATTACAAGACGTACTTATATATACTTTAAAAGGTTTATCATACTTTGCAGAAAAAGTAGAAACAGAAAATCATGTTGGACAAGTTGTTACAGCGGGTCTATTTAAAACAATTACAAATGCAAACTTTAACGATGCAATATTTGAAGAAGAAATTACAAAAGCATTAGCTGTTAAGGCTGACTTAAAAGCTAAAGCAGTTGCAAAAGGTTTAGACCTATCAGATGCTCCATCATCAGCACTGTGGGAACCAAAAACAACTTCAGAATACCCACTTATTGGAACTGTTTCTTCAATTTTAGCAACAGAAGACGAAGATATTAGATCTTTAAGAGAGTTAATAGTTGGTGGACTAAAAGGTGTTGCAGCTTATGTTTCACATGCTGGTGCATTAGGTAAAATTAATACAGATATTTATGACTTTATGTATAGAGCTTTAGCAGCTACTGCTAACGATACTAAAACAGTTGACGAGTTAGTTGGACTAACATTAGAAACTGGTAAGTTTGGTGTTGATTGTATGGCACTATTAGATACTGCAAATACTTCTACTTATGGTAACCCAGAAATTACAGAAGTAGACTTAGGTGTTAGAAATAACCCAGGTATCTTAATTAGTGGACACGATTTAAAAGATATAGACGAGTTATTAAAGCAAACAGAAGGTACAGGAGTTGATGTTTATACTCACTCTGAAATGTTAGCTGCACAATATTACCCTGCATTTAAAAAGTACGAGCATTTTGCTGGTAACTATGGTAATGCTTGGTGGGCACAAAAAGAAGAGTTCGAAAAGTTTAACGGACCAATATTAATGACTTCTAACTGTTTAGTTCCTCCTACAGATGCTTATAGAGATAGATTATATACAACAGGTGAAACTGGTTTTGCAGGTGTAACACATGTATCTGATTACGATTATAGTGCAATTATTGAGCAAGCTAAAACAACAGCTTCTCCAACAGAGATTGAAACAGGTAAAATTGTTGGTGGATTTGCACATAACCAGGTATTTGCATTAGCTGATAAAGTAGTAGATGCTGTTAAATCTGGTGCTATAAAGAAGTTCTTTGTAATGGCCGGTTGTGATGGTAGACAAAAAGGTAGAAATTACTACACAGAATTTGCAGAAGCTTTACCAAAAGATACAGTTATTTTAACTGCAGGTTGTGCAAAGTTTAGATATAACAAGTTAAACTTAGGTGATATTGGTGGAATCCCAAGAGTATTAGATGCAGGTCAGTGTAACGACTCATATTCTTTAGTACTTATTGCACTTAAATTACAAGAGATCTTTGAACTTGATAGTGTTAACGATTTACCAATTGCATACAACATTGCATGGTATGAGCAGAAGGCTGTAATTGTATTATTAGCACTTCTACACTTAGGTGTTAAAAACATTCACTTAGGTCCAACACTTCCAGCATTCTTATCACCTAACGTTGCAAACGTTCTGGTTGAAAACTTTGGAATTGCACCAATTGGTGAAGTTGCAGAAGACATGAAGATATTCATGGGAGACGCTGTTTAATAAACGGTTTTAATATCAGTTTTTAATATAATAAGCTCATAGGAAACTATGGGCTTATTTTATGTTATAATGTATCTTCTTACCTAGGAGAGTTTAAAATGAATAATAAAAGCAAATCAGTACTACATCATAATAATCCACATGAAGGTCGGTATAACTTCACAGAACTTTTAATAGCCTCTCCAGATCTTAAAGAGTACATTAAACCTAACCCTGCAGGGGATGACACTATAGATTTTAGTGATAGTAAAGCTGTTTTATTACTTAATAAAGCACTATTAAAACACTTCTATAATATAGATTATTGGGAGATCCCACAGGGATTTTTATGCCCACCTATACCAGGAAGAGCAGACTACATACATTATGCCGCTGACCTTTTTAGGGATGGGAAAAGAGACTTAAAGGTTTTAGATATAGGAACAGGTGCTAACTGTATTTATCCAATTATTGGAAGTCAAAGTTACAATTGGGACTTTGTTGCTACTGATATTGATAAAAATTCTATAGCCAATGCTAAAAAGATTGTTGAATCTAACCAAAACTTAAAAGATAAAGTAGAGATAGTTCTACAAGAGAATAGAAGTGTCATTTTTACTGGAATAATAAAAGAGGGGGACTATTTTGATCTTACAGTTTGTAACCCTCCATTTCATGCATCTGAGAGAGAAGCTATTGAAAGTAATAGAAAAAAGATTGCCAATTTAAACAGGCATAGAACTGTGCAATCTCCAGATAACCTTAACTTTGGTGGTCAAAAAGCGGAGTTGTGGTGCCCAGGTGGTGAGATGTTCTTTCTTAAAAAATTAATAAAAGAGAGTGCTAAGTTTAAAGATCAGGTTACATGGTTTACGTCATTAGTATCAAAAAATGAAAATGTACGACCATTACGACACTATATTAGAAAACAAGGCGCAACTAGAGTTAAAATTAAAGAGATGAGCCAAGGTAGTAAGATTAGTAGACTTATAGCTTGGACATTCTGCAAAGAGATTTAATAGCTTTGTTTATATCTACATCCAATAAATATTTTATGTTTGATTTCGTGACTATTTTGCCTAATAATTAACAATATAGTTGCCATATTAAAACTATATTGTTATATTTATATATACAGTTATCAATATTTAATTAATAATATAAGAAGGAGATATAAATGGAGCATTTAACACTTGAAAGTTTTAAAGAGAAAGTTTGTGCATGTGGTATAGACGGAGAGCCAAATGCAGAATGGAAATATAAAGGTGATCTACCTTGTCTAATAGATTTTTATGCAGATTGGTGTGGTCCTTGTAAAAGAATAGCTCCTGTTTTAGAAGAGTTAGCAAAAGAGTACGATGGAAAATGTTATATATATAAAGTAGATACAGAAGCTCAGCAAGATCTTGCTGCAATGTTTGGTATCCAAAGTATACCTACACTACTGTTTGTTCCAATGGAAGGTAAACCCCAACTATCTGCAGGTGCTCCACCAAAACCACAACTAGTACAAACTATGAAAGAAGTATTAGGTCTATAATTATTTGTAGTTTTTTAAATTCTCAGGATCTAGGATTGTAATATTATCTTTATCCTGGGTTATAATACCCCCCTGCACAAGACTAGCAAACTCTCTGGAGAGGCTTGGTCTTGTGACTCCCATCTCTTTAGCCAAATCTTCTTTAGTTAGATTAAGTTTAAAAGTAAGAGAGTTAGTACTTTTTGATAACTTTAATAGAGTTTCCGCAATTTTTTGTTTTATAGTATTCAGTTGTAAAAATTTAATCTTCTTAGATAAAAATGAAACTTTTCCAGACATAACTCCCATTGTATTTTCAAGTATTCTCTGGTTTTCCATACAGCATTTTATTAACATTTCCTTAGAAAGAAAAAACACCTCAGAAGGTTCTATTGCATATAGTGATACTGGTAATAGTTTCTCCTCAGAAAAAAGAACTGGAATAGCTATAGGCATATACTTACCAAATTCTTCCATATTTATTATCTTTCCATCATCAGATGCCATTTGTGCCTTTAGTCTGCCATCTATAACTATTATAAGTTTATCTAAAAACTGATCCTGAATTAAAACAGTTTGACCTTTAGTAAAGCGTTTAATAGAGGGGTGATGTAGTTCTAATATTTTATGTAAATCTGTAATCTCAATACCTTTAAAAATTGGGGATTGTGCAACTGCTAGTAAATCTCTTTTATCCATTAAATAACCTCTATTTATAATATAATAGCATAAAAAAAGGTTATTGACAGTAGTGTATATGTACTATACGCTTTGTTTATGACTGAAATTGATGTGAATAAACTACTAAACCAGCTAAAAAATATTGCAAATAAAAAATCTGAACTGGATAAAAGACCCCACGAATTTGGTACTGGCATTAAAATGTATAACTCCGAGATGTATCTTGTTGAAGTATTAGGAGTATCAGAGGGACAAAGTATGACTCGTATTGCTGAAATTATGGGAATTACAAAAGGAGCTGTTAGTCAGACATTTAAAAAGCTGGAAAAGAGAGGCCTTGTTAAGAAGTATCCAGATCCAGTTAATGCATCTAGGTCACTTTTGTATCTAACAACGTTGGGTAAAAAGATCTTAAAAACCCATGAAAAGTGGCACCAGGAGATGGATGGTGGCTTTAGTGATTATCTATCTAAATTGGAACCATCAGCACTTTTTGTAATTAAAGATTTCCTAAGTAGATATGAATTTTTATTGGATAATAGAAGTTAGTTTTTATATAAGTGTATAGCAACTATATACTGTAAGGAGTATTTATGTTTTTTGTAGTTCTATTTTTATTAGGAATTGTAGCAAGTTTTGTGAATATGTTAGCAGGTGGCGGATCCACAATAATCCTAGGATACATGATGTTAATGGGGATTGAACCTGCTGTTGCTAATGCAACAAATAGGGTAGGAGTACTTATCTCCTGTGGTTCCGGGGCTGCAGCTTTTAGAAGTGAAAACTTTACGGATATTAAGCAAAGTTTAAAGCTTGGTTTATGTGCACTTCCAGGTGCAATTTTAGGTAGTTTAATCTCTGTTAGAATAAAAAATGATATGTTTGAACTTATTTTAACCATGGTCATGATTTTCATTGTTATCTCTATGTTTATACCTAAAAAAAAGATAGATAAAACTACAAACATACTTAATGGGAAACTAATATACCCAGCTATGGTTTTTGTAGGTCTATATGGTGGTTTTGTACAAGTAGGTGTTGGATTAATAATTGCTGCAAGTCTAAGACACTTAAGTAGTATGGACCTATTAAAAATGAGTATGCATAGGGTTTTTATAGTATTTATATATACCATCCCAGTTATCGTTGTATTTATTTTCTCAGGGAAAATTAACTGGTTATACGCTTTGGTTTTGTCTGCAGGTAACGCTTTAGGCTCTTGGTTGACTGTAAAACTTGCGTTAAAAAAAGGTGAAATAATAGTTAAGATTGGTTTAGCAATTACAATAGGTTTAATGTCTGTTAAATTATTGTTTTTTTAGAAAGAAAGAGGCTTTTATTATATTAAAAGCCTCTTTTAAAATATGCCTATTATTATATTTTGTTTCGGTTATTAAATTCCATTTTTATATAGTTTACAACCTTCCCTATAAGTTCAAAAGATCCAGTTATTAATCCTATAATCAAAAAGATTTTAAAACCAATAGTTGATGTTGTAAATATTCCTTGGTCGATTCCATTGTATATAAATAGTGTACCAATTTTTAGTATTGCAATAGTAAACAGAAGATCAAATAAGGATATAAAAGTTTCAAAAATATATATGGCTCTTGTTTTCATCTCTTTTTTTAGTATTAAAACCTGGTTGATAATCTGAAGTATTCCTAAAATTGAAAAGACTATTATATAACTAGAGAATACATTCATATCGACTCTATTACCAAGAACTAATCCACTCTTTTCATAGCTATCTTCCAAAAATGTAATAAACTCAGGGTAAATGTTAATAAGGGCAATAAATACTGATAAGAATATAATAGATACTATTGCTTCTATTTTAGATTCCACTTTTTCAGTTAACTCTATAGATTCTAGCTCTTTTACACCCCAGTCATCTTCTAGATCAACTTCTCCGTTTTTCATTAACTTTGATATAACTATAAAAATTAATGTTACTACTCCTATTCCACTAAAAGAAGCCTGTAACACTCTAAAAGGAACTTTTAGAAAACCTTTTAATATGTCCAGCCCAGCTATGTTTTCTGTAAAAAGACTAACAATGAATACTGTAACAAAGGCTATAGACATTGCTCCAACCATTATTTTGCAAATCATGAAATATAGGTCTGTAAAACCCTCTCCAATTACAAGTGTTGCCCCAGAATATCTTTTTGCTACTTTATTTGGTGTACCAAAGGATATAATAGCTTCTTCTTGTTGAGCTACAGTAGGATTTTCTCCATACTTACCCTCAATTTCATCTAAAATAAGAGATGTTAGCTCTTTTTTTATCTCGGCCCTACTTTTAAGTGGTAACTTTTGTCCAATTGCATAGATATATTTGTCTATCATCTCCATTTTAATTCTCCTTAATTGCCATTTTTTCTATAACTTTATTTGTTTTAACCCACTCTTCATAAAGTTTATCTCTTACTTCAATTCCAAGTTTACTTATCTGATAATACTTTCTAGGTCTTGATTCTGTAGTGTCCCATAAACTCTCTAATAGTTCCTGTTTTTCCAATCTTCTAAGTAGTGGATAGAGTGTATTTTGCTCTATCGCAATACCTGAATCATTTAAACTGGTTACTAATGTATATCCATAACATGGTTCAGATGAGTTTAGCAGGACAGAGAGAACCAGTGTTCCTCTTTTTAACTCCTGTTGTAGGTTGTTAAAGATTTTATTGTCTTCGTCCATATCTACCTCTTGATTTAATAATAGTGTGTGATGCACAGTATTGTCAAGTTGAGAATATGCCGAAATGATAAATATTGTAAATTAATGGATATTAATTCTTAAATCCATAACCTATAGAGGTTCCAAATACTATAATTGCCCCTGGACTAGTTTCTAATATTTTAGCAGCGGCATTACCATCATGGTATATTTGTATTTGGGTTTTATCATCATAAATCTCATTCCATAGATTAGTAAAAAGACTTAAAGCATTAGTATTTAGAAGTCGCAGTTGGCAATAACCACCTTTTTTATTCTGGGCAAATTGATTGTTTTCTAAATAAGCAGCAATACTAATATTTAACAATGTAACTTTATTACCATTAAGCCCGTTTAATATCTCTTTTAGAGCTGTTTTTACTTTTAATAGTAGTGATTCTAAATAAGCTTCATCACATTTTTCATTTTGACCATCTAGGTTCATAACTACCGGTTTTAAAATAGTTCTTTTTAAACTTCCATCAATAAAAGCTGATTTAACAGATGTATGACCAAAGTCTATAGCTAGGGTATTTGCACTGTTTTTAGATAACAGACCATCTATAACCATATTATGGGAAGAGGGTGCTATGGTAAGTTTTTTATTAGTTATGTTTTTCAATAATACATTTGTTTTATTAACAATTGTAATTCCATCATCTCCAGTTAATATACCACCACCAACCATTATTTCGACTGTGTTAGACCAGAATTCTCTTATATCTAAGATCTCAGAACTGTATTTTTTATCTTGCCACCCGGTACCATGCCATAGAGTTTCTAAAAGGATAGCTAGGCGCTCTGAGAATATGTTTGTCCAGCCTTGGGGTTCTTGTTCTTTTATGATCTTTACAGCTTTAGAAGATAACAGCTCTAATCCATTTTTTTCTAATTTTGGAATGTATAATCTATTAAGTGATGCTGCAGGAATTGGTTCAACTAATTTTATATTTTTTTTCATAGATTTTAGATTTATAGAAATCTCTAAAAAAATCAACACATTTTTAATAAATTGACTTTTAGCTGTAGTTGAACTATAAAAAAATAAAAGCCTTAGTTGGAATAAAATAGCTGAAAAGGAGTGTTTTATGATAGAAAAAAAAGATGTTAGGTATTTGAAAAAATTCTTCATTCTTTCTTATGTAATGTTTTGGTTATTACTTGGTTTGACTGGGTATCTTATCTCCTTGGATGTACCACTGTTATTCCAGAATATAATGAAAAATATCTGTGCGTGGACTCCTACATTTATTATCCTTATAATGTTCAAAAAACTATACCCAAATACCACATTTAAAGAGTATTTGAAGGTTCAATTTACGAAGAAAGTAGACCCAGGGCAGTTTATATCATCATTTTTATTGCAAGTTTTAGTAATTGTATTAGCCGTAATAACTTTTTTTGTAATTAACAAAAAACCATTGGATTCAATAACCTTTATTGCTTCTTCAGCTATTATTCCAGCAATTATCATGAATTTAACAAGCGGAGCGTTAGGTGAAGAACTAGGATGGCGGGGATATGCGTTAAATATTCTGCAGAAGAAATATATTCCACTTAAAGCGGGCTTAATAGTTGGTGTGATATGGGGTTTGTGGCATCTTCCGTTAATGATTTTATCCGGGTATTTTGGTTTAGAATTGTTGTATTATATTATTGCATTCATGGTGGCAGTAGTTTCATTTTCAGTTGTAATAACTTTATATTACAATAAAAGTAACAATATTCTGATAGCAATGTGGATGCATTTCTGGTTTAATTTTTTACTGAAAATTGTGATAATTGATCTTCTTCCTCTACTTATATACATATCAGTTTTTTATCTGATTTTAGCTGTCATTTTAATCATTTTTAATAAAAAACAATTAATGGTAAAAAAAGATTAATAATATTGGAAGGTTTTATTGTTAAACATTCCCCAACAAGTTAATATCAGATAAAATTATTTAGGATATTTAACAATGAATGAAATGTTAGCAGTTATCACTATTACAATTATAGCGGTTATTAGCCCAGGTGCTGATTTTGCTATGGTTACAAGGAATAGCATCTCTATATCAAGAAAAATAGGTTTTTTTACATCATTAGGAATATCTTTAGGAGTCCTTGTACATGTTACTTATTCGATTTTAGGCATTGGACTTATTATTTCAAGCTCTATAATTCTATTTAATGTAATAAAAGTAATTGGAGCTCTTTACTTAATATATCTGGGTATCAAAATGATACTTACAAAAAAAGTCGACATAAAAACTGAAGATAATATCTCAGATAGTATTAGTTCAAAAAAAGCATTCAAATTAGGTTTTTTTACCAATGTTCTCAACCCAAAAACTACTCTGTTTATAGTTTCAGTATTTGCCCAAGTAATTGATACAGAGACACTACTCATCTATAAAATTCTTTATGGAATGTTTATGTCATTAACTCACCTTATTTGGTTTGCCCTAGTAGCCTATGTCTTCTCATCAGTTTCGCTAAAAAATAGAATAACTAATGTTAAACATATTATAGAAAGAAGCATTGGTGGAGTATTAGTCCTTTTAGGTCTGAGTTTAGCCAGAGCAACTCTGCAGTAGACTAGTATAGAATTATAAATTCTACTATTTTAAATTATTACAATATGCTATTTTTTATTAAGACCTTGGTAATTCTATAATGGACAGTGCCAAGAATTAATTCTTTTATACTTTGTATAAAGAAGCGTTTCGTAGTGTTACTACAATAGGTAAAATATGCAAATCTCAGTATCTAATCTTGTTAAAGAGTTTAGTGTCCCGGTACGTGAACCTGGAGCTAAAGCAGCAGTAAAACAGTTTTTTAACAGAACCTATAACCAGGTTCAAGCTATTAAAGATCTCAGTTTCGAGATAAAAAAGGGTGAATTAGTAGGGTATCTTGGTCCAAATGGAGCAGGTAAATCCACAACTATTAAAATGTTAACAGGTATCTTAGTTCCTGATTCGGGTCAAATAACTGTAGGTGGTTTAACTCCCCATAAGTCTAGGAGACAATACGTAGCTAAAATAGGTGTTGTATTTGGTCAGAAATCACAATTATGGTGGGATCTTCCACTGAATGACTCCTTTGAACTACTAAAAGCTATCTATAAAATCCCAAAAGATCTTTATGATAAACAGTATGAGTGGCTAGTAAAAGGTCTTAAAATTGATGAGTTTATTAATAGACCTGTAAGGCAGTTAAGCCTAGGGCAGAGAATGAGAGCCGAGTTAGTAGCTTCTCTTCTTCACTTACCAGAAATTCTATTTTTAGACGAACCAACAATAGGTTTAGATGCAACTTCTAAACAGACAGTAAGGGAATTTATTAAAGAACTTAATCAGAAGCACGGCACAACTGTTATTTTAACCACCCACGATATGGATGATATAGAGGCCTTATGTTCTAGAGTTATGGTAATTGACCATGGAACTTTAGCATTTGATGGGTCTTTATCAAATTTAAGAAAGAGGGTACATAATAAAAAAAGAATTATAGCAGATTATGAAGGTGAGTATATAACAACATCATTAGATCATGTTGATATCTTATCCCAATCTAAGGGAGTTATTACTTTAGAGTTTAACCCTGAAACAATACCTGCACAAAATGTAATTAAGTGGCTAGCAGACAATGTAACTATAAAAGATCTACTAGTAGAGAATCCACCAATAGAGGAGATAATCGCAAGACTATATGGTGAATGGTCATGAGGGCGTATCTTTTAATACTTAAAACCCAGGGGTTAATGACTCTACAGTATAGAGCTGGAGCATGGGCAGGTGTTTTTACTCAGTTTGCTTTTGGATTCATGAGAATCTTTGTAATGATCGCATTTTACAAGGGATCAACTAGTCAACAACCAATATCTTTAGAGCAGGTTGTAACCTATGTTTGGATGACTCAAATTCTTTTAACTTTAATGGCTTGGAGACCAGATCCTGAAACCTCAGCTATGATAAGAGAGGGATCTATCGCTTACGAGATGGTTAGACCAATAAGGTTGAGTTATGCCTGGCTTATGCGTTCTTTGGCTAGAAGAGGTCTAATGCCACTTATGAGAGGTATCCCCATCGTAATCGTTGCCTCTTTATTACCAGTACCTTATAAGTTTGTGGTAATACTTAACTTACAGACAATTATTCTAGGATTTTTTACACTATTGTTAGCATGGCTTTTAGGTGGTGCCTTAAATAACTTCCTAAATATTTTAACTATCTACCTAATGTCTCCTACAGGTATAGGTTCTTTATTCCCAATTATAATGATGTTTTTTAGTGGTTTAATACTTCCAATTCCACTGTTTCCTGAATTTCTACAGAGGATATTTTTTTATACCCCATTTGTAGGTTTAATGGATACTCCTTCTAGGGTTATTACAGGGAACTATTCTTTTCAGGAATCTATTTCTGCTATGTTAGTTCAAATTGTTTGGATCGGTATAATCACACTAATAAATGACTCTATTTTAGAGAAGAAACTGCAAAATGTTTCTGTCCAGGGAGGTTGATATGAAGGAATCTACACTTTATATAAAGTTAGCAACAGCAAAGATAACTAGTCAAATGCAGTATCCTGTTAGTTTTATAATGTCTGTTATAGCAAGTTTTTTTGCCTCTTTTATCGATGTTGTAGGGTTATACATTATTTTTGATCGGTTTAAGATGATAGAAGGCTGGATTCTCCCAGAGATCTGTCTATTATATGGCTTATTACATATGGGTTTTTCAGTTATTGAAGCTTTTGCCAGGGGCTTTGATATGTTTGGAGGACTAATCCGTAGTGGTAACTTTGATAGGATATTAGTAAGGCCAAGATCAATTTTTGTTTTAGTCCTTGGTTCTGAGTTTAAAGCTGCTAATTTAGGAAGGTTTTTACAAGGATTTATTCCATTTATTTATGCAATTAATATTCTTAATATAACATCAGTTTGGCAATTTTCTCTTATGTTTCTAGGTAGTATAAATGTATTTATCCTTTATTTTTCACTTCTGCTTTTTCAGGCAACATTTTCATTTTGGACAATAGATGGTCTTGAGTTCATGAACGCGTTTACATATGGTGGTTTACAGATGGGGCAGTACCCCTTAAGTATTTACGAGAAGTGGTTTGCTAACTTCTTCACCTATATTGTTCCAATAGCTATAACAGTATATTTCCCAGTGCTTCTAATATTAAACAAAGTATCAGATGACTATTATAGCTCCGCTAAACTTCTAACAACTTTAGGTCTACCAATATGCCTATGTTTCTTAGGTTTATCAGTACTATTTTTCAGATATGGAGTAACAAAGTATAAATCTACTGGTTCTTAACTTTAAACTATACTGGTCTACTCATAATTACTTGGGTAGACTGGGACGTATGTGGCAAACACTGTTGTTATATAGGTGGAAGAAGGTTTTTGGATGGTTGCCAATAGAGACTGTTATTAAAGAGAATCAGGAAGAGTATTATAAAGTTTTAGGTGATTGTGATAGGTTATCTGATTCCGGTCCTTTTGTTGAGTTTATACTTAAAGCGATCTATGAAACTATTATAGAATTATCAAATACCGAACAAGTTAGCGTACAAGTTGAAAAATTACTCGGTATTCTTGGAAACAAGGTAATGTCTACCAAAGATATGATGAATGAATTAAGTTTAAAACATCGCCCAACTTTCCGTTACAATTATCTTTTACCTGCAATAAAATTAGGTGTTATTGAAATGACAATCCCAGAAAAGCCAAATAGCAGTAAACAAAAATATAGAATGATACCTCCACTTCCATAAAATGAATTTCGTTTCATTTAATAAAATTTATCTCATCCTTACCAGCTTTCCTTCTTATTGAATTAATAACACTGCTTACTTTTTTATTGGATAATACCTTATATTCTAACTTTTTCTTACCAGGGAAGTTAATAAAAAATATTCCAAGAGTAATGGATAATAGTCCCTGGCCTGGGATAAATAACATAATAAATCCAAGAACTAATAGAATATAACCAAAAATGTTTTTTACAATTAAAACAGTATACCTGATAATCGGATGTTTATATTCGTAAAGAGAGTGTCCCTTCTCTGAGAAATAATCGGGAGAGAGGTTGATAATAATTAGGGGGATAAGGATAAGACTACCAACAAATGTAATAATGGTGATAGAAGTTAAGAGAATTAATAAATCCTTATGTTCTAACAGATAATCTATAAACATATTAGTTTAATTATAATATAAATAAAAATAAATCTTTACATTTATATTAATTTATACAAAATTTAGTTTATGGACAGTGATATAGATTTATATAAAATTGAAAAAATAAGAAATGAATATAACGGGTATATCAAAGATAAAAACGGTAAACTTAGGTATATTCTTTTAAGAGTATCAGCAATTCTTATCGCATTAACTGTGCTTATTTTTGTTGGATATTTAAAATTGTTTGTAGTTATGTTTATTGTATTATTGACCGTGGTTATAATATCTGTTCTAGTATTGTTAATTGGTTTTTATGTTATAAAAGACTCTGGGTTTTATAACAAAATTGTGCCAAATATTCTTTATGAGATGGTGGATGTAGGGGATAATCCTTTATCTATAATATCAAAGAAAAAACCAGAGAATATTAATAAACTAGTTTCGTTTTACCCACGTTTCTCAACACAGTCTTTTACTATGGGGTTAAGTGGTTTAGCAGGTGATAATATCAAATACTCAATCTATTTTGGTTTAAAATATTTTACCCAATCTAATAACTCATCGGTTATATACTTCTTAGGGAATGCAATAGCTGTATATAAAGGTTTTCCTGGAACATTTCAGATTAGAACAAAAGGTAAGGCAAAAGTTAAAGGGGTGGATTTTAAAGTTTTAGAATTAGATGGTGGTATTAAAATCTATTACGATAATTATTATTCTGGAAAAGAGAATATATTTGTTCCTTTTACTACATTGGTTAATAAATATTATAATAAAAACGATATTAAAAATATTATATTAGGCTCCCATGATGGTGTATCTGTTCTTACTCTTGAAACTAGAAAATTTCTTAAAAAACCAAAAGAGATAAATGCTGAAAATTTAAATCTATATATGGAAAGTATTAAATTAAAGCAGTCTATTACTTTAGAATTTATTAATTTATTAAACGAATAGTTATAATGTATTTATGACAGAGAAAGAACTAATAGAGAAATTACTAAAAATTGTTATTTAGTTAATAAACTTTTTATTTTATTTATAGCTTTATCGGATAATTTTACAATATATTTTGTAGAGATCGCATTTCTTACATCCAGTGAAATGAATTCTAAATAACCTTCTTCAATTAATTCATGTATACATGAATATTTTCCATCATCTTCGATCTCTTCAAAAGGGTTTTTATTCAAAAATGAACTGTATGTTTTTGAATCATATTTTATAATTAACCTCTTGTTAAAGTTTATAAATATATCATCTATTGTCATTATAAATCCTTTTCATGTATGTATTTAAATATGTTAATAATAACATCATATGGGATTATTGGACATATATTTTTGAGTCTATTTAATTCAAAAGTTTTTATATTCTGATGTTTTTCAATATTTATTATTAAAATTGAAGGGTCGTTTCTAAGATATCATTGAAAATATATAAATCTACTGGTTCTTAACTTTGGGAACATTGAATGTTACATAATAAAACTATAAGATAAGCCCATGAAAATAACAGATAATAAATTAGTAACAATTGAGTACTCTCTAAAAGATAGTAATAAGATCAATATTGATAACTCGAAAGAAAGTGGGCCTTTTTCTTATTTACATGGAATGGATCAGACACTTCCTGGAATGGAAGATATATTAGATGGGCAGGAAGTAGGTTTTACATTCGATGGTGAGATCCCATGTGAAAAGGCTTATGGTAAAAGAGACAAGGAACAATTTATACCAGTACCAAAAGAAGAATTTGAAGATGTAGCAGATTTTGAAGTTGGTATGTCTCTATCTATTATGAATAACTATGATGAACCTCAAGAGATGGAAATTATGGCTATTGGTAAAGATACAGTAACAATCGATGCCAATGGGCCATATGTAGATATGGACATTAAATTTACATGTAAAGTAATCGAAGTTAGAGATGCTACAGCTGAAGAGTTAAAAGAAGCTCAAGAAGAACATGATCACGAATGTGGTTGTGGATGTGGTGACGAACACTAATCTAGGCAAATCTGTACCAATTCTCCAAGTTTTTTAATACCAGAACTGATTCTTGGGGTTATTGGCGTAGCACAGCTTAACCTAATACAGTTTCTATATTTTCCAGACATGCTAAATACTGGACCTGGAACTATTCCTATTTTATTTTTGTATGCTAATGAATATAACTTATATGAGTCCAGGTTTTTAGGAAACTCTATCCATAAAAAATAACCACCTTTAGGGTTTGTTATTTTAAAACCAGCAGGGAAGTACTGCTGGGTTAATTTTTTAATACCATATGTCTGAGCATATATCTTTTTTCTAAAGGACTTTAAATGCAAGTCGTAACAACCGTCTCTAAAATAGTCTGCAAGAGCTTCCTGAAGCAGAGCAGGACCCCCAAGACATGATAACTGTTTATACTCTCGAAACTTATCTGATAATAACCCTGGTATAACCCAACCAATTCTAAGCCCTGGACTTAGGGTCTTGGAAAATGATGAACAGTAAATAACACTACCGTTTTTATCTATAGCTTTAATTGGATGGTAATTTGTTTTATTAAACCCACAGTCACCGTAAATATCATCTTCAATCAGAGTGAAGTTATTTGTAATAGACAGATTATATAACTCTTCTAATACTTCCTGGGACATAACAGAGCATAACGGGTTCTGGAATGTTGAAGAAAATATAAGAGATTTTATTTTGTGTGCTTTTAGAGATTTCTTTAAATAGTTAAGATCTAAACCTGTATCTGCCTTTGTTGGAACTTCAACTGCTTTTAGACCTAAATCCTCTAACATACTAATTAGGCTAAAGTAGGTAGGGGTCTCTATTGCTACAGTATCCCCTGGTTTTGTAGTTAATTTTAATGATATATATAAAGCCTCTGCGCAGCCATTTGTAATTATAATATCCTTAATATTTATTACAACACCTCTATTAAACATATATTTTACAATCTCTTTTCGTAAGTTAATTGAACCTCCAGCAGGTGTATAACCACTAAGTATTTCTGGACTGTTTTGTGCTCTTCTACTTATATATTTTGTAAGTTTTTTTGTTTCCAAAATAGACTCGTCTGGTATAGCAGCACCAAATGGTAAAATAGTTTTATCCATTGCCATATCTATAATTTCTGAAGTCATAATATTTGCTTTTGAAATGTTAGGAAGTAGGGTGTGATTATCTAGTTCCGGGGTTGGTAAAGTTGTATTTTTAATAGAACAGACTAAATAACCAGATTTTTCCACAGATTGTATCAACCCTACTGACTCTAATTTATTATATGCCTGAATAATTACTGATAGACCACAATTGTAGTTCAAAGAAGATTTTCTTAAAGATGGTAGTTTCTCTGTTGGTAAAAAAACTCCACTTAATATGGCTGTATGTAGATCATTATATACTGTTTCGTACTTAAAACTCATATTTTATGATAATCTGTTATGTAAAAAATATCAATAATCTGTATCTGTCATCTATTTTATCACTGAATTACTCTTAAGATACAAGGAGTTTAATATGAGTTTAGATTTTATTTTACCAGTTATTATTTTTGCAGTAAGTATGAGTATAACTCCAGGACCTAACAACATAATGTTAACAGCTTCTGGAGCTAATTTTGGTTTTATTAAGACAATTCCACATATTTTAGGCATTGTAACAGGTATAGCATTTATGAATATTTTAAGTGCTGTTGGTCTTAGTAAACTATTTAATATGTTTCCTAATATTCAAAATGTACTTAAATATATAGGAATAGTTTATATGATGTTTTTAGCTTATAAAATAGCTTTTTCAGCAGGTGTAAAAAATAGTGATAAGGTCTCGAAACCTCTAAATTTTTTCCAAGCAATGTTATTTCAGGCACTAAATCCAAAGGCTATTATAATGTGTATAACTGCAATAACAGTTTATTCTTTAGAAGGTAGACTATTTTATAAGTCCGTAGTTTATATATTAGTAATATTTTTACTTTTTGGGGTCAGTTCTATATCTATATGGGCTGGATTTGGAACAATATTAAAGAGGATACTTAAAAACCGTAGATACTTAAAAATATTTAACTATTTTATGGGATTTATGTGCTGTCTATCGGCAATTATACTTTTAAAATAATTTTTGTCTCTACTTCTAGTAAAAATCATTATATACTTTTTTTACTAGGAGTAGGTAATATGGATTTAACAGCTGGAAATGTAATAATTAACCAGATAATAGAAAATATACAGAAGGTAATGGTAGGGGACAAAGAGCCTATCGAGCTTATGTGTATGGCACTAATATGCGAGGGGCATATTTTGATAGAAGATGTTCCTGGAACAGGCAAAACAACTCTTGCTCTTGCGTTATCAAAAACAATTGGTGGTAATTTTAAAAGAATATCCTGTACTCCAGATGTTATGCCGACAGATATAACTGGCTTCACAATGTACAATCCAAAAACCCAAGAGTTTGAGTATAAAGAGGGTGCTATAATGGCAAACCTTTTTTTAGCAGATGAGATTAATAGAACTCCTCCAAAAACTCAATCTGGGTTATTAGAAGCTATGGAAGAGAGATTTGTAACAGTTGATGGTATTCGACATACTCTACCATCTCCTTTTCTTGTAATTGCTACACAAAATCCAATAGAGTATCTTGGAACTTACCCACTACCAGAAGCTCAGTTAGACAGGTTTTTATTAAAAATTAAGATTGGTTACCCAACAAAGGATAATGAAAAAGAGATTATTAGACGTTTTGGATCTACAAACCCTCTAGATACTCTTAAGTCTATGGCAACACCGAAAGAGATAGAGGAAGTAAAAAATCTAGTAAACAATATATTAATAGCAGAAAATGTAATGGATTATATTGTAAACCTGGTTGCTGCTACAAGAACTAATAAAGATCTACTTCTTGGATTAAGTCCAAGAGCAACATTATGGTTAGCTAAAGTTTCCAAAGCATGGGCTTTTTATCAGGGCAGAGACTTCGTAATTCCAGACGATGTTAAATATATCTTTATTCATGTGTGCTCACATAGAGTATCGGTTAAATCTGAAGCTAAGTACGAAAATATAACTAGCAATAGTATACTTACTGATATTCTGAAAAGGGTAGGTATTCCTGGGTAAATTTAGTAAGAAAAATTTATTAGTATATTTTATCTCACTGTTCCTTTCCATTATTCTTTTAAGAATTAGACCTAGTTATGTAACTTCTATGTTATTTTATATAATTTTAACAATTCCAATTGCTGAAATTATATTTATTAGTATTACAAATAGTTCGTTTCGTCTTTCACACTCTATTAATAAAAATACCATTACTAAAGGCGATAGTGTAATTTACAGAGTATCTTTAACTAATCCAGGTCTTTTAGTTTTATGTCCAATGACTTTACATTATGAAGATGGCACTACAAATAGTCTTATTTTATATCCAAATTCATCAGAAAAGATAGAACGATGTGTAGAGTTAAAACACCGTGGAAGTTATAACATAGGTATCAGTAAAATAGAAATCATTGGTTTTTTAGGACTCTTTAATTTTAACTATCAAGAAGTTGAGTTTCATAAAGTATTAGTCTTTCCAAAGATCTATAACCTAAAGTCATTTCATTTTAACCATAAAACAAAAGAAACATCTGAATCTGTTTTGAGCTTTGATAAAAACCAGCAGAGCCTTTTTTCTGATATTAGAGAGTATCAATCTGGAGATTCATTTAGTAGAATACATTGGAAATTAAGCGCATCAAAGGGTGATTTTATAACGAAGGTATATCAGGGGGATAAAAATCATGAGATAAAAATCTTTATAGATAATTGCCAAATTAAAGATGAGAATCGTCTATTTATAGAAGATAATATTATAGAAAGTGCGACAACAATTTGTAAACATCTATTAGATAACAGTAATAAAGTTGAACTTTTGTGGAATAATTATACTAAAGAGCGGATCTATGGTGAGATTGTATTGGATTTTTACAAACTTTATAAATCCCTTGCCCATATTAGGTTTGAACATGAAGATGATGAATTTAGAAAACTTATTGAGAATTCTAGCCGAGTTCTGTCTGATAAATCTGTATTGATTTTATTTACCACCAATATAACTTCTGAATTACATAGCTTACTAATTTTAAAGCAAAAGCAGGGATTTGAAATTAATATTATTACACCCAAAACTGAAAACAATAGAGATTTTAATTTGTATGATCTAATAGACCAAGGTATAAAGGTCTACAATTGTTCTTTCATTAGTGAGTGTTGTATTATGGAGAGAGCCTAATGATCCTACTTTTATATGGGTTTAGTCTCATCTTTATTATTACTGAATTTATGGGTTACGACTTTTCAGCTTTACAGGTAGGTATTTTATCTATACTTTGTTTTGTATTTAATTCTTTGGTTTTAAAATCATTAAAACGGTTTTTGTTATTTTTATCGGTTATTACAATTAGCCTAGCTTCATTTGCATCTTATCTGCAATATCATAATAAATTGAATATTCTCCTACTTAAAATTAGTGAATTTATAAAGGGCTATTATCTAATATTAACTGTTGAGACCTTAGGTATAGATTTAAGACACCAGCTTGTTGTTATTCTTTTTATTGGTATTTCTGTTATGTGGTTATTAAAATTTCTAATATCTAATAAAAAAATTAGTAATTTTTATATTATTGCCATAAGTATACTACTTTTAATTGCTGGAATAGTTTCTGAATCTATGGGGAATAATTCTGACCACAAAGCATTTATTGTTCTAATATGTACCATAATTATCTACTATTTTTATATCTTCCATCAGAAAAGTAATTATAGAAATAGAACTTTTAATCCATATATCTTGATTTGTGTTGGAACAATATTTATAGTTTTTACTTTATCTAATATGTTTAATTTGATTAACCCAAATCCATTATCTAAAGTTTTTAGTATTAATGTATTAGGGTTTAATTCTAATAATAGTCAGGTCTTCAAACCAGATAAACTCTCATATTATAATAGCGATATATCTTCAATCGATTTCCAAGCAGAATTCTTAAACATTGAAGTTTTAAAAGTTAAAACCAATAATACTCGTTATTTAAAAGCTGATGTTTTTGAGGTTTATACAGATGGTAACTGGATGAAAATTTTAAAATTGGATACAAATGAAATAAATAATCACTATATACAGAATGTAAGTTCAATAAATAACCTTGAATATAATAGATATTACACCTTAGAAGATACTAGTATCATATATAAAAATATTAATACAAATATCTTTTTTACTAATACATATGGTATTGTACAATCAACATTTAAGACCGATCAAACTCCTCTTTATGATCCAAATAGAGGTGTTTACTTTTCTGATAATGTGATCCTAAAGGGAATTGAATATCAGTTTACAAGTATACTTCCAAATTATGGGGGGGTAGATTTTAGTAACCTTACTAGAGAGTTAAGTAAAGAAGATGTTTTTGTTGTATTAGAGCTATATACAAAAATACCAGAGAATTTTGATCTTATTAAAGATCTGGCAAAAAATATTACTGAAGGTATAGATAACAAATATGATCAGGCTTTAGCAATTGAGAGGTTTCTTAGGGCTAATTATACCTACAATACAAAAACTGAAGAGTTAAAACAGGGTGTCGATCCAATACTAAATTTCTTGTTTAATAACAAAGAGGGATTTTGTCAGCATTTTGCTTCAGCATTTATTCTATTAACTAGATCCTTAGATATTCCATCTAGATATGTTTCTGGATTTTATGTAAATCCATTTGAACCACCAGTTGTAGACACCTCAAATTATACATATCGATCCGATGGTTATGCCTCAGTATATGATTCAGATGCCCATACATGGCCTGAAGTTTACTTCCCAGAAATAGGTTGGATAATGTTTGAACCAACACCTGGAAGAAATTATTTGGCTCTAGAACAGATAGAACTTTTAGAAAATGAATATTTATCAGAAAATTCCAAGAATAAAGTTAATTCTGAGAAAAAAATATATATTGGTAAGTATCTTATATATTTACCACTGTTAGTTCTGTTTTATATTTTATATCTGTTTATTAGAAAAAGAAAATATGTATTAAGTTTAACGGAAACTGGGAAGATGCTGAGGGTCTTTGATACAATTAAATACTACTATAATTACAAGGATAGTAAAATTAGAATTGGAGAGACATATAGAGAGTATGCTAAAAGAATAGATTCATTTAAATTTAATAGTTCTGAGATAGAGCTACTAGATCTTATTCCCAATCTAGAAAAGGTTCTTTACTTTAATAAACTTATTGGTGATAAAGAGCTAAACTCTTTTATATTATACCTAGATCAGACAAGAACAATTATTAAAGATAGAGTCTCACGTTTCAGGTATTATAAGATGTTACTTGTTGAATATTTTTTATATATTCGCATACTTTTTTAAGTTTTTTAATGTCTCTTGGAGATCTTGGGAGTATACATTCTCAAGAAATTTACCATTTGGATCGTAAATCCTAACTGTTGGAAAACCTCTAAATTCAAAAAAGTTAAGTTGTGGATTTCTAACACCATCTACAACATCTAATAGTTTAAGAGGTATAAAATCACTGTTTAAGGTATCTTTTAACTGATCTTTAGAAAGTACATTATTTTCAAGTAGTTTACACCAATGACACCATGATGGTGCTGTGATTAAAACAAATATATTTTTATTCTGCTCTACTGCAGCCTTTTTAGCTTCTGTATAACCAGATAACCACTCTACATCTACAGTTTCTGAAACTATCATTATATTCGCTAAAAATAATATTCCGATTAATAAAATAAGCTTATTTTTCATATTTAGCTCCTTATATATTACTTAAGTATAATGCAATTTAGGTCATAAGTTAATAGTAGGGGTTATCAATAGTGTGTTATATCTAGTATTATACATTTATATGATAAAATTTTAGTTCTGAATATTTGCTTAATATGGACTAAAATTATACTATATAAAGAAATATTAAATTGTATAGGAGATATTAAAATATATGGCATTAAATACATTCGATGATAAAGAAGAGGATTTTGCATCCCTGTTTGAAGATAGTTTTAAAGATATTAAATCATTTGTACCTGGTCAAGTTGTAGAGGCTGAAATTGTATCCATCTCTGGTGGATGTGTATTTATTCAGTTAGATGGTAAAAGTGAAGGTCAAATAGATGGTGAAGAACTACTAGATAAAGATGGTGAAATTACTGTAAAAGAGGGTGAGACAATAAGAGCATATTTTACCTCAGCTTCACACGGTGATATGTTATTTACGACTAAAATTGCTGGTAATAAAGCTGGAAAAGAAGCCCTTAAAGGTGCTTATGAGGGTGGAATACCTGTTGAAGGAACTGTAAGTGCCGTAATTAAAGGTGGATATGACATTAAAATTGGTGAAACTAGAGCATTTTGCCCATTCTCTCAGATTGGCCTTAAAAAAGTAGAAGATTCTGCCCAGTATGTCGGTACTAAACATAAATTTAAAATTATTGAATACTCAGAGGGTGGCCGGAATATCTTAGTTTCTAGCAGAGTTCTTTTAGAAGAAGAGAGACAGGATAAAATTGAAGATCTTAAAAAAGAATTAGAAGTAGGTATGGTTGTTACTGCTAAAATTACCTCTTTAGAGAAGTTTGGTGCTTTTGTAGATGTTAGAGGATTAAGAGCACTTTTACCTATATCTGAAATTAGCAGAAGTAGAGTTGATGATATATCAAAATATCTTACTGTTGGTCAGGAAGTAGAGGCTTCATTATTAAATCTAGATTGGGATAATAACAAAATTTCTGTAAGTATGAAAAACCTAATTAAAGATCCGTGGAATGGTGCTGGGAAAAAATACAAAGAAGATAGTAAACATAATGGAGTCGTTTCCAGAATTGCAGCCTTTGGAGTATTTGTTACACTTGAATCAGGATTAGATGGTCTTATCCATATATCTGATTTTAAAGGTGATTCTAGGGATAAAGAGTCTGGTGATAACTTAAAGATTGGTCAGAAAATATCAGTTTTAGTTAGAAGTATTGATACTAAAGAGAGAAGAATCTCATTAAAAGAGGTAGCTTCCGACGAAGAGTATGAAAATAATAAGAAGTACTTTGATACAGATGATGATACTGATACATATAACCCATTTGCAGCACTGTTAAAGGGTAAATGATACTAATTATATTAAAGTCTCCTGGAGGTTGATACCAACAGGGGGCTGATAAATATAGTTTTTAATTATATTAATTCTGATATTATTTTACTCATCTTAGAAATACTAAAAGGTTTTGATAATATACCTTCACAACCCATTTTTTTTATCTCTTCTATATCTTCTTCATTACTAAAACCAGAAGATATTATAACTGGAATCTTTGTATCCAATTTTCTTATGTTTTTTAAACACTCTCTACCATTCATAATTGGCATCATCATGTCTAAAATTATTAGATTAAATGGACTTTTAGCGGTTTTGAATTTCTCTAGAGCATCTTTCCCATTAATTGCTAAAACTACCTGAAATCCTAAGTTTTCTAATATATCTTTCCCTAGAGTTCTTAAAATTTCTTCATCATCTACTAAAAGAATATGTCCTTTCCCATGATAATTAAAGAGTGTCTTATTTTTTTTATATTTAATAGGTTCTTGGCTCACTGGAAACAGAAGTGTAAATGTTGTTCCATCATTTTCTACACTATTAACACGAATAGAACCTTTAAGTTTTTCCACAGTTCCGTATATAACCGATAAACCTAAACCTGATCCTTTCCCTTGCTCTTTTGTTGTAAAAAATGGGTTAAAAATATTAGATAAAATATTTACAGGAATACCTGAACCATCATCTGTAACCTCTATTTCTATAAACTCCTGTTCTAATTTCCCAGCTTCATTTAAAATGACATTTTTTGTTATAAAAGATAATTTACCACCATTAGGCATAGCATGATAAGAATTAATCCCCAGGTTTATAAATACATTTTGTAGTTGAGTTAAGTCTCCAATTATAGTACTTTTTTTAGCATTTAATTGGGCATCAATTTTAATGGATTTATCAATTGTATTATCTAATAATGAAATAGCTGCATCTATAGTGTTATGAACATCTAATGGTTTAAGATCTATTTTTTGTGATTTTGAAAAAGAGATAAGCTTTGTTGTTAAATCCGATGCTCTTAAACATGCTTCCTTAATTAGAGAAAGATATTTTTGACTCTTTTCATCCTCAACTAAATGAAGCTGTAAAAGTTCTGTTCCTCCGATTATTCCACTAATCATATTATTAAAATTATGGGATATTCCATTTGATAGTTGACCAATTGCATCTAGGTTTTGGCTCTGAATAAGCTTTTCTTGAATCTGCTGGTCAGCTGTTTTATCCCGAAAAACTAAAACTATTCCCAGTTCTTTTTTATCCTCTCCTATTATTTTTGAGCCTGTATTGTGTATTAAAAATTTATTATTATTACTTCGACATGTTAAATAGTAGTTCTGTTTTATCGGTGTATTGCTTTTTAAAACCATATCTCTAATAGGAATATTTTGATTAGAATCATGAACATCAGTTATTTTAAAAACAGTAGAGATCTCTCTATTTCTTGCATCTAATAGATTCCAACCTGTTAATTCTTGAGCAATATTGTTCATTCTAGTTACAACACCATTCATATCGGTTGTGATAACACCTTCCCCAATGCTCCCTAGGGTTATAGATAAAGACTGTTTCTCTTTCTCTTCATGGCTCTTTGATAAAGCAAGTTTTTTAATATATTCTTTTTGTTCTCGTATTCTTTTTTTTAGTATTCTAGATATAAATAGTATAGTTATCAGGCCTATAAACCAAATTGTAAAATGGGTAATGTATTCAAATCTTATTGTATCTTTAAAAGAATCTTCAAGTTCTTTTAAAGATAAACTTACCCCAAGTCCACCTCGAATTTCTCCAACTTTATACCCTTGGATTGCATGACACTTCAGGCAACTCTCTTCTGTGACAAGAGCATTCATATACTTTAGTATTTTAACTCCATCTTCTTCTACAACTTCTGTTACTTCAGTAACTCCTGTCTCGAATAATCTTAATGCTTTTGATTCCCACTCATCTGGGGTATTAATTATATTTATTGGGTTCAAGCTTGTAATACGCCCTTTAAATTGGTATATATCTGCTCCCATTTCATGAACCTGGCGGGTCATATATGCTGGATTAACCAGTGTTAATTTAATACCTGATGGTGTTTGTATGTCTCTTTCAGGAATATGTGATAATCCTGGGTTTGGTTGTGTTAGCTCTGTAACTGGAACATATACACCACCATGAGAACTTGCCCATTTTCTGTAAAGAACATCTTTCTCATATGCTACTCTTGTCTGGTTCTCAGCTATATCTATAATTGTCTGTTTTGTTGAAATATTCTGAGTAATTGTTGATATAGTTATAATTATACTCCAAATCAAAATTGATAAAAGTAGATATTGATTTGACTTTTTTGATAAATAACTCAAAGATTACACCTCATAGTTTTTAATTACCTTAAATATAAGTGTAGTCGTTTTTTGAAGTGAGAACCAAATAAAAAAAATAATTTTCTTTCTACAATAATGTAAAACGAGGTTATTCTATGTCTTTTTTTAATAATGTTAATCTAATATCTAATATCTAATATCTAATATCTTATGTTTCTGTAAATTTGAGCATGCCTTCTAATAGACATTCTGGAGTCAGATGTCCAGATAATCAACCTTTTAATAAATCCAATGAGTTACTCAGTGTATAGTATTTTTTCTCTTGGAAGTGAACTTAAATGTTTTTTGTCATCACTTTTATATAGGGAATTTATATTATTACTTTAGTTCTTTTAATTACTAAGATAGCTGATTGGGGATACTCAATTTCTTCTAAATAAGGGAGATATAACTAGCTGTCTTTGGGAAAGTCTATTATAAAACTTAATCCTCTCTCATTTGAAAAATCAGTAGTTATAGTACCTTTTAACCTATGAACTATTTCGTTATATGCAATATTTAAACCTAAACCACTATTACCTTTTCCTAATTTAGTTGTGTAGAATGGGTCAAATATTTTTTCATGATTTTTGTACTCTATACCTTTACCGTTATCTGAATATTTAATACTGATATAATTGTTATGATCTGTAACTACTATAGCTATTTTTGGTGCGTCAAAATCTCCATCAAAGCCATGCATAATACTGTTCTTAAAAAGAATAATAAAAACCTTTAGTAGTACTCCTGTATAAGTTGTAATTACTAGGTTTTTGGGACAATCAAAACTTGTTCTTATACTGTTTTCTTGAAACTTTGACTCCTGGCTACTTATTACCTGATTAATAAATACTGACATATTTATTGATGTGAGGGATTCGCTGGTAAAATCTACAGATACTTGTCTAAAGTTATTTATAATAGTTGCTACCTTATCAATATTTTTTTCTAAAAGGATAATAGATTCTTGTAAGTCATCTGATGGATTCTCTGTAATTTTATCTTTCATAAATGATGATATTGTTTTACATATTCCAAGTGGTGTATTTATCTGATGAGATATCCCAGTTACTAGACTTCCTAAAGATGCCATTTTTTCACTTTCAATTAAACTTTTTTGTGTTAACTGTAGGTTTTTTAGAGATTCTTCTAAATCATTAGTTCTAATTTTAACTTTATCTTCTAGTTCTTTATTTAGAATCAAAAGTTTTTTCTTGGCAATTCTTCTATAATGAATATTTAATATTAGAAATATTATGAGTACAATTTGGGCTATCGTAAAAATAATAATCATAATTATATAGTTTTTATACTTTAGCCATAATGTATCAGGTCTATTAATGAAAATTGCTGCCTTAGGTATATTTTTAAATGATATACCAAACCTTTCAACTTCCCTATAATCAAAATAAGTAGGAAAGGGGATATTACTTAGAATGGGGTTTTCAGGAAAGTTTCCTTTTAATATCGATGTTGCTAACTGTGCTGCAACTTGGCCATGTACAGTTCCTGATGCTATTACTCCACCTGTAATTCCGTAATTTAATCTACTATCCCATAAAGAGTAAGAGGGGATGTTTACTCTGTTTTTAAAAAAATCTCGTTCCTGATTAAAACTAATTGGTTCTGCATTTTTGTCTAGATGAAATGCCAGTTCAATAACTACCGTCGATTTTTGCAGTTTATTTAATTCATCTGCTAGAGAATTTAATGTCCAACTGTTATATATACTATATTCCAGTTCTGGATACTGGTTTTTTAGTACACTTACAGTATTGTTTATATGAATCACCGCCGATTCTGTCTGATCTCCAATTATAGCTATGTGTGTTGTCTTGGGTTGAACCTCTAGAATTAATTTTATTAATCCAGATATATCTACATCTTCAATTACCCCAGCTATATTTGTATCATTTAATAGATATGTATTGTTTTTGTCATTTACACCACTAAAAACTATAGGAACATTTGGAAATAGTTCTTCCCTATTTTCTGCTGCAAAATTAAATGCGTTATCATCTGATGTAACAACAACATCAAATTGAATATTGTGGTATTTTTTTTTGATTAGGTTTTTATACTCAGATTTACTGTTATTTAGTTTAATCCTCTTGGATTCTAGTCTTTCTATGTATAATTCATAATTTATTTCTAGGTTTAACATTTCAGATATAAAACCATTTTCTATATTGTCACTCCAGGAAAAGCCACTATGATAAGAGTTGATATATAATATATTATAGTGCTTTGTTTCAGTTTCAGAATAAGATATCTGAGAATTCATTAGAATAAGAAGGATGATAAAGATTTTATTCATATAATAATTATATGTTCAGATATATTGAAATACAACAAAATATACCTATTTTAATGATCTATCTTTTATATTCTATCTTACCGTAGATCTTTCAATTATTTTTAATGGAAGAAAAATATTTTGAATCGGTTGTTCTGGTTCATTTAAGCTTTTAATAAGAAGTTCTGCAGCCATTTTACCTGAATCTTCCAGGGATTGATCAACAGTTGTTAAATCAAGATATTCTGATGTTGTTGTACCATCAAAACCGATTACACCAAGATCTACAGGAATGTTTATATTTAATTTTTTTGCACTTTTTATTACTGCAACAGCTAAAAGGTCGGTGGTTGCAAAAATTACTTCTGGCCTCTTTGTTTGTGTTAAGATATTTGTTGCTTCTTCTATAGCTAAGTTAAGATCGTTAGTTGTATAAAAGATACTATTATCATCTAAAATTATCTCAAGCTCTTTTAATTTAGATTTGAACCCGTCAACTCTTAATTTGTTTGGAACTTCATCCTGAGTAACATCAAAATGGGTTAAAACAGCAAAAGTAGTGTAATTCTTTTTAAACAGATATTCTGCAACAGATTCACCACCTTTAAAATTATTTACACATATACTTGTAAAGTCCTCTTCACCAAACTCAATAAATACTGTTTTTATCTTCAATTTTTTAAGAAGCTCTATAGTTGATCTGTTTAACTTCATACTCAAAACTATTATACCGTCTAGCCTGTGTGTAAGTTCTTTTGATTTTAAATATTGATCAATATCATTTTTGTCATTGATTGTTATCATAGATAGTTCAAACGAGGCGCCATCAATAACAGTTGTAATACCTTTTAATCGGTGTATAAACGATGGGAATGTCAGATGTGGGCTAATTACGCCTATTCTACCGATGTGCCGTTTAGCTCTGTCCCTGGCCTCAGCTTTTGGGGTAAAACCTAATGATTCCATAGCCTTATATACTTTTTCCTTAGTTTTAATTGAAACAACATCAGGGCTATTTAAAACCCTAGAAACTGTTGCAATAGAGATTCCTGCGCTGTTTGCTACATCGTATATAGTAGAATTTTTTTTAGACATTTATACTCCAGATCATATATATCTATTGACAAACTTTCAAGAGAGAATTATGTTTGTAATAAATTACATGAAAGCACTTACATTTGTTGTAATTATAGTTATATATAATTTTTTGAATTTTGGAAAGGGTACAAAAATGGATAGACAGTGGATTATTGAGCAAAATAACTTTGAAACAATATCGGAGATAAAGAAGTTTGAATCTCTATTTACTCTGGGAAATGGATTTCTTGGACTGCGTGGAGATCTTACAATTCAAAATAGAGCAGTTGACCGTGGTACATATATAAATGGTTTTTATGAGAAGGGTAAAATTAAATATGGGGAAAAAGCCTATGGTTTTGCTGAAAACTGGCAAACAATGATTCCTGTTCCAGATAGTAAAGAGATAAAAATTGAAGTTGATGGAATACAACTTTTTAATATAAATGGAGTATTTATAAATAACAAGAGATATTTAAACATGAAAAACTCATCTCTTAAATGGGAATTTGAGTGGCAAGATAATTTTAGCAAACAGATATATTCAGGAGAACTAATTACTATTGTTCCATTTTCAACAATTGGTACTGTTATCCATAAATTAGATATTAATATTCCCAGGCCGAATTCAAAAGTCTCAATTGTTAGCTCAATAGTTTTAGAAATGCAGACAGATCTTGATGAAGAAGACCCTAGAGTATCTGCTCATTTTAATGGTACATCTTTAGATATAACTAGAGACGAAAACTATTTACTTGTTCATGCAACAGGCAGTGATCTATTGGCTGGTTGTAAAATGGGACACGATATTAAAGGTTTAGAAATAAATGAGACCCAGAGTTCAGTAGTTAAAAATGGGCTAGAAAAGTCTTGGAGTGGTACTGCAGGTGATTCTATACAAATAACTAAGGTTGCCTCTTATTCATACGGGGAGCTTTGTGATAAAAAAAGAATTCTAGAAGATCTAGAGGCTGAGTTAGATAAAACTCTGTCTGATGGTTTTACCAAAGTTCTTAAAAAACAAGAAAATTATATGGATCTATTTTGGAGTCGAAGTAATATTGTTTTAAGTGGTGATACCGATGCGGAAACTAGCTTAAGATATAATATCTTTCAGTTACTCCAGTCTGCAGGGCAAGATGGCAAAAGATCCATAGCAGCAAAAGGATTAAGCGGATTAGGATATGAGGGACACTATTTCTGGGATGCAGAAGCTTATGTCTTGCCATTTTTTGTATATACAAATCCAAAAATTGCAAAAAGTATGCTTCTATACAGAGTTTCAATATTAGGAAAGGCAAAAGACAGAGCAAATTTATTAGGTCACCAAGGTATTCTTTTTCCATGGAGAACAATTAATGGTGAAGAGTCCTCGGCATATTTCCCTGCTGGAACTGCTCAGTATCATATTAACGCTGATATTGCTCTTGGCCTAAATCTGTATCTAGAAGTTACTGGGGACTATTCTATTATATCTGAAGGTGGGGATGGGTTATTAACTGGAACAGCTGACTTTTGGTGTAGTCTAGCCGATTTTATAGATGAGAAAGGTTATTGTTTTAACTCTGTTACAGGGCCTGATGAATATACTGCAATGGTAGATAATAACCTATTTACAAATCTAATGGCTAAAAAGAATTTACTCTCTTCAGCTAAATGGTTAAAAGATATTGTTTCAAAAGAAAAAGTATCAAAATGGTTAGAAGTTGCAAACAATATATATATACCAAAAGCAAGACCAGTATCTCCCCAAGATGACAGCTTTTTAGATAAAGAGAAGTGGGATTTTAAAAATACACCAGCGGATAAATATCCTCTGTTATTAAACTTCCATCCACTTAATATATATAGGAAACAAGTTCTTAAGCAGGCTGATGTCGTTATGGCCCAATCAATTTTTAGGGATCAATTTTCCCCTGGGTTATTAAAAAGGAACTTTGATTATTATGAGGAGTTAACAACTAGGGATTCTTCTTTAAGTGCATGTGCCCAGGGGATAAATGCATTTTGGCTAGGTTATGAAGATCTTAGCTGGGAATATTTTTTAGAAACAATACATACAGATAGAAAAAACCTACATCATAATGTCTCCCACGGTCTTCACACAGCTTCTATGGGTGGGTCCTATTTAATGATAATACGAGGATTTTTAGGTGTAGAGACCTTTAAGGATACTATTCGTTTTAGACCTAAGCTTCCCAAAAAACTTACTAGTATAAAACTTAATATAATAGTTAAAAATTGTAGCTTAACAATAGAAATCAAAGATGATGTTATTAGCTATCTATCGGTGGATAAAAATATTGATATTTATCACTTTGGTGAAAAAGTTGAACTTACAAAAGGTGAGATAAAAGTATTAAAAACTTTACCTGAAATGAAGGTGATACAAAATAGTGAAATTAAAGGTTCATTACTTGAAAGAGAGGAAAAAATCTGGAAAATAATTAATGATAAAAATTTGTTACCCGAAGAGGTTCTATTTCTTGCTAAAGATGAGAATGAAAGAGACTATTATATAAAAATGGGTTATTATTCTGACCTTGCTAGTAGTAAAAACAGTAGAGGTGAATTTATTAAACAAATAACAAAAACCTCCCCTTTTTTAGGTAAGAGACCAAAAAGTTAATGTAAATAGTTTGTCAAACCATTTGACAGATAGTGGAATCTTACACACTATGAATATATGAAAGTTACTATTAAAGATATTGCCGCTGTTGCTGGTGTCAGTCATTCTACTGTTTCTAGGGCATTAAATGACAGTAATCAGATCAGTACTGCTACAAAAGAGAAGATAAAAAATATCGCTAAGTCTCTAAATTTTGAATTTAATTCAGGAGCTAGGAGTCTTAAAAGTAGTAAAACAGGTAATATCGCAGTAGTATACGATGCTAACGATGATCAATTTGGTTCATCACTTTATATTAGTCAGCTTTTTTTAGAGTTACGACACTACCTTGAGAGAATGGATATGGACGTCATACTTCTTGAAGCATATCACCCTGAATCCGGGGCAAGTAATATTGATAGGCTTTTAAGGCAGCAAAAAGTAGATGGATTTTTAATGGTTCATGACCACATATCTAAAAAAGATTATACAAGTATTCAGATGGTAGGAATTCCTATAGTACAACTTCATATGATGCCAAGATTTTTTGATAAAAACAAATTAGACTATTTTATTACTGACCATATCCAAGGTGGTAGATTGGCAACAAAACATCTCGTGAAAAAGGGTTGTAAAAAAATATTAACTGTATTTCCAGACGATATTCACTCAGAGGAGTATCCAAGTAGAACTAGAGGGTATAAAGATGTATTGGTGGAAAACAGTCTAGAAGTTAAGGATGAATATTTAATCTCTCTTCCATGTACTTATAATGCTGGATATAACCTATTAAAGACCGCACCAGAAATAATAAAGGAAGTTGATGGAATATTTTTCCAAACGGATATTCAGGCATTTGGTTTTATGAATGCTGCAGCAATAAGTGGAATAAAAATTCCCCAGGATATTAAAGTAATAGGATATGACGATGCTCCAGTATGTGAATCAACATCTCCAAAACTAACAACAATATATCAGCCAAGAAAAGAGCTGGCAAAATATGCTTCAGAGCGTATTATTGATCTAATTAATAAAAAAGACGATGAAATAAAGGTTCAGAAAATGATTGATACTTCAATTGTTTTACGTGAATCAACTTAGTAAAAACCGTATATCACATATTAAAATCTCACTTTTTTTAAATTTTACAATTTTTGTAATTAATATTCTTGACTTCTAATATAACCTGCTTTAATATATTTCATGCACACGTGTGCGGAGTGTTAACTTGTTGTATAGATGCAAGTTAATTATTTAATTGTTATCGTGTGCATAAAGTGGAGTGGAGTTTGAAAATTACAATAAAGGATATAGCTGTAATCGCTGGTGTTAGCCATTCAACAGTTTCAAGAGCTCTAAATGATAGTCCACAAATCAGTCCAAAGACAAAAGATAAGATCAAAAATATAGCTAGATCAATGAATTTTGAATTTAATTCTGGTGCCAGAAGTCTAAGTGGCAGAAAGACAGGAAATATAGGTGTTGTATACGAAGCTCACATGGATCAATTTGGTGCTTCATTATATGTGGATAGGCTTTTTGTTGAACTCAGGCAAGCTTTAGAGTTAATGGGTCTCGATGCTATTTTATTAGAAGCTTATCACCCTGAGACTGGAGAGAGCAATGTAAACAGACTATTAAGACAACAAAAAGTTGATGGCTTTTTAATAGTGCATAACCAAATTACACACAAAGATTATGAGAGTATAATTTTTGCCGGATTACCTATTGTTCAACTACATATGAAACCGAGATTTTTTAAAGAAAAATCACTGAATTATTTCTTTACAGATCATCAGTCTGGAGGTTTTATGGCCACATCATACTTAATTAGTAGAGGTTGTAAAAAAATCCTAACTGTTAGACCAGATGATAAATTCTCAGATGAGTATAAAGAGAGGACTAATGGTTATATTGATGCTCTTGATAAACATGGAATTAAATTTAATGCAAATTTTGTGATCACAATAGAATGTTCATATATAAGTGGATATGCCCTAGTAACTGAAAAGCGAGAATTAATTGATAGTATTGATGGCATTTTTTTTCAAGCTGATATTCAGGCTTTTGGTTTTTTAAGTGCAGCAATGTTTAAAGGGATACAAATCCCAAAAGAGTTAAAAGTTATTGGTTACGATGATGCTCCAATCTGTGAATCTACAAATCCACGATTAACTACAATTCAACAACCAAGAATTGAGCTTGCAACAAAAGCATCTAAGAGGATTGCTGAGCTTATAGAGAATAAAAATCAGGGAGATATAGTACAGGAAGTTATTCTACCAAAGTTGGTAGAAAGAGATAGTTGTTAAAATTACTGCTTAAGCAGTTTTTTATATAAAAATTAAGGAGAAACAAAATGAAGAAAATTATTTCAATGTTAATGATGATTTCTTTTTTAGCATTGGTATTAGTCGGATGTAAGAAAGAAGAACAACAAGAGGTTAAAGCTCCGGTTGATTCAAATAAGCCATTAGCTGGAACAACAGTAAATATCTTTGGTGCATTTGTAGATGTAGATGCAGAAAGATTTATTGCTTCAATGGTAGCATTTGAAGAGAAGACTGGAATAGATATTGTTTATGAAGGTTCAGGTGATTTTGAGTCATTAGTAACAGTACGTGTTGAAGGTGGAGATGCACCTGATATTGCAGCATTCCCTCAACCTGGTATTTTAGGCGACTTTGTTGAAAACGGTCATGTTCAAGATATGAATGATTGGTTTGATATGTCATATCTAAAAGAACAATATATTGACAGTTGGCTTCAAATGGCAACTATAAATGGAATTATGGCAGGAGTTTGGTACAGAGCAAATGTTAAATCTTTAGTTTGGTACCCTAAAAAAGCCTTTGATGCTAAAGGATATAAAGTTCCTGAAACTTGGGACGAAATGTTAGCTTTATCTGACCAGATGGTTGCAGATGGTGAAATCCCATGGTCTATTGGAATAGAGAGTTCTGGTGCTACTGGTTGGGTTGCAACAGACTGGATGGAAGATATTATGTTAAGAACTACTTCCACTAAAAATTATGACATGTGGGTAAAAGGTGAATTACCATTTAACTCTCCAGAAGTTAAATATGCTGCCAAAAAAATGGGAGAAATCTTTTTTAATAAAGATTATGTATATGGTGGAACAACTTCTATATTAACAGTTCCTTTTGGTGATGCACCAACTGCATTAACAACAACTCCTCCAAAAGCTTGGCTACATAGACAAGCTAGTTTTATACCTGCATTCTTCCCTAAAAAAGGTCAGGAATTAGTTGATGGTGATATGGACTTTTTCTATCTTCCACCAATTGATCCAAAATATGGAAAACCAGTATTAGGTGCCGGTGATATTTATGGTGCATTTAATGACAGACCAGAAGTTAGAGAAGTTATGAAATTCCTTACAATAGGTGCTTCTACTAAAGAATGGGTTAAATCTGGTGGATTTATCTCTCCACATAAAGATGCTGATTTAGGTTGGTATCCTACTGAAGCAGATAGAAAAATTGGTGAGATTTTACTTAATGCAAGTACATTTAGATTTGACGCTTCAGATTTAATGCCAGGAGCTGTTGGTGCTGGTTCATTCTGGACTGGAATGGTTGATTATGTAAGTGGTCAGGATCTTGATAAAGTTATGACAAAAATAGATAACAGTTGGCCTGAATAAGAGAACATCTAGAGGGGTCAAACCCTCTAGTTCATTCCTCGGAGGATTTATGAACAAAAAGAAGAAAAATACTGGAATCTTTGATGTCTTGGCTATGGGACCTGGCAGGGTTGCAATCTCTGTAACGATTCCTATTTTAGCATTTGCCATATTAAGATGGAGTTTCATCTTTATGAGGGATTCAGATGCTTCTAAATTTACAATTGGGATCATCGCTTTAATAATTGGTGTCCTAGGTGTTTGGGTAATATTTGTATCAGCGGATAATTTAGTTTCACATTTACCTGGAAAAATAAGGGAGATGTTAAGACCATTTGTATTTGTTGGACCCGCTTTAGCTATTTTGGGAACATACCTTGTTTATCCAGCAGTTCATACATTCGTAATGAGTTTTTTAGATAGAAAAGGTGATAAATTTGTAGGGTTAAAGAACTATATTTTTGCATTAACAGACGAAAGTATGTTAATTATTTTAAGAAATAACCTTTTATGGTTAATATTTGTAACATTTTTTACAGTATCATTAGGCCTTGTTATAGCTGTTTTAGTAGACAAGGTTAAATGGGAGAAGATTGCAAAATCTCTTATTTTTATGCCAATGGCAATATCATTTGTTGGTGCTGCAGTTATATGGAGATTTATCTATTATTACCAACCTCCAGGTCAAGAACAAATTGGTCTATTAAATGCAATTGTTGTTGCATTAGGTGGGGAGCCTGCCGGATGGCTTATTCAAAGACCATGGAATAATTTCTTTTTAATGGTAATTATGATATGGCTACAAACAGGTTACGCAATGGTTATTTTATCTGCAGCTGTTAAAGGTGTACCTGGATCATTAGTTGAAGCTGCAAAAATTGATGGAGCCAATGAATTTACTATATTTTTTCATGTAATAGTTCCGTTTATTAAAAGTACAATATTAACTGTTACGACAACAGTTTTAATAGCGGTTTTAAAAATATTTGATATCGTCTTTGTTATGACAAGTGGTCAGTATGATACAAGTGTTGTTGCACTTAGATATTATAAAGAGTCATTTGTATTCAGGAACTATGGTAGGGGTAGTGCTTTGGCCGTAATCCTATTAGTAGCGGTTGTTCCTGTACTGATATATAACATTAAAAATCTTAGAGAGAATAGGAGTGTTCGATGAAACAGATAAATAAGAAAAGCTTTTTTCGGGAGTTGATAAGTTCTACACCTCTACAGCTAACAATTATATTAATATGTTTTTTATGGACACTTCCATCTATTGGACTTTTAATCTCCTCCTTTAGACCCCCTGAAGATATTACATCATCGGGATGGTGGACCCAATTAGCACACCCATTTAATTTTACTAAATGGACTTTAAGTAACTATACCGATGTAATACTTGCAGATGGAATGGGGAATGCATTTGTTAACAGTTTATTAGTTACAATCCCGTCTACTGTAATACCAATAACTATAGCAGCATTTGCGGCATATGCTTTTGCATGGATGAACTTTCCAGGGAAAGAGGTATTTTTTGTAATTGTTGTAGGATTAATGGTTGTTCCTTTACAGATGGCACTTATCCCAATGTTAAAGTTATATACAAAACTTGGATTAAATGGAACTTATTTAGGTGTTTGGTTAGCCCATACTGGTTTTGGACTACCCTTAGCTATTTATCTCTTATATGGTTTTATATCTACAATTCCGTCAGAAATGATAGAAGCTGCACATATTGATGGTGCAAGTCCCATGAAGACATTTACAATGTTAGTTTTACCAGTATCTATCCCAGCAATTGCGGCCTTTTCAATATTCCAGTTCTTATGGGTGTGGAATGATCTACTTGTTGCTATGGTATTTTTGGGAACAAAAAAAGAGAATGCTCTTGTTACTACAAGATTGGCAGAAATGGTAGGTTCCCGTGGTCAAGATTGGCATATTTTAACTTCAGGTGCATTTTTAACCATGATAGTTCCACTTATTGTTTTCTTCTCATTACAACGGTTTTTTGTAAGAGGAATGATGGCAGGTTCTGTTAAAGGATGATAAAAAAATTACTTAAAATTGATGGTATTAAAGGTTGGATTTTTGACCTAGATGGTGTTTTAACCGATACCGCCATATTTCACTATAAAGCGTGGAAAAAAATGGCAGATGAAGAGGGTCTTACTTTTAATGAAAATATAAATGAAAAATTAAGAGGAGTCTCTAGAAGGGCTTCTCTTGAAATTATATTAGATGGACTAATTGTAACTGAAGATAAAATTTTAGATATGATGAAGAGGAAAAATGGTTATTATAGGCAGATGTTAGAAGGTTTAACATCTGATGATATTCTTCCTGGGATATTACCACTTTTACTAGCTCTTAAAAACATGGGTAAAAAGCTTGCTATAGGATCTGCTAGTAGAAATACAGATTTTATAGTTGATCATCTAAATATTAGAAGTTATTTTGATGGAATTGCCCATGGTGGCCATGTTAATAGAGCAAAACCAGCTCCAGATGTATTTCTACATGCTGCCGGTCAGATAGGTTTAGCAGTAGATGAATGTATTGTTGTCGAAGATGCAAGGGCTGGAGTTGAAGGGGCACTTAAGGCTGGATTTAGAGCCATTGGAGTTGGGCCTGAAGATAGAGTTGGCTTTGGAACATATCACTTTCTAAATACCCAGGAATTAGATCCTCAGTAAATTATAATGGAGAACATATTGAATAAAGATATTAATCTCATTTTTGGTGATATGCCAGGGGATAAAATAAGTATTGATGAATCACATATTAAGAGAGCAGAAGTAATATACCCAATAATATTTGATAAAATAAAAGAATCAGGACATAAAACTGTTATATCTGTATATGGAGGATCTGGTGTAGGGAAGTCTGAAATAGGATCTCTATTAGCATCAGAACTCACCAAAAATGGTGTTAAGACATATGTTTTATCTGGGGATAACTATCCATATAGAATCCCAAAGTACAACGATTTAGAAAGATTAAATAGATTTAGATACGCTGGCCTTTTAGGATTAAAAAACAATAACGGATTTAATCCTACTTGGACATTAGAACTTAATAAACTTTTGGCCAACAAAGATGATTTTAATAAAGACATTGCTAGGACAAAACCATTTTTATCTATATATCAGGTTGCAGGTGAAAAGGCTCTTTGGGAATATCTGGCGTCAGAAAAAGAAGTCGATTTTAACCTATTAAACAGTATTATTGGGGATTTTAAAAATAACAGAAGATTTATAAATCTAAAAAGAATGGGACGAACTATAAATGATATAAGTTTTGAGAAGATAGATTTTAAAGATACTGAGGTTCTTATTATTGAATGGACCCATGGCAATAATCCTCACTTAAAAGGTGTTGATTACCCTGTGTTTCTATTTAGTACCCCGGGGGAGACTCTTTCTCATAGGGTATCTAGAGGCCGTGATAAAGGGGTGAATTCATCATTTACAAATTGTGTATTAGAGATTGAGCAAAATAAAATTAATAATCAATTTATGGATTCTTTTTTAATAGTAGGTAAGTCAGGGAACATCATAACCAAGGGAGATTTTAATGGATAATACTATATTTAACGGTGTTATGTTAAATGTTTATCCTGATAGTATTGGTGGTAATCTGGATGTGATAGTGGATATATTAAAAAAAGAGCAGTTCAAGGACCTTTTTTCTCTTCTTTATATACTTCCATCAATGTTTAAATCTGACTTAGATCGTGGGTTTTCTATTAAAAGTTATGACCTAGATGAAGAAATGGTGAATTATAATAATTTAGAAGATCTTCAGAATATGAATATAAACCTAAAATTAGACTTTGTTTTAAATCATCTCTCTGTACTGTCACCACAATTCCAGGATCTGTTAAACAGAGGTGATAAATCAAAATATGTGCATATGTTTATCGATTGGAATAGATACTGGGAAGGTAAAGGTACTTTAAATGAGGATGGACTAATAATTCCTAATAAAGAGTACCTTTCAAAACTGTTTATGAGAAAACCAGGTCTTCCAGTATTAAAGGTTCCATTCCCAGATGGTAGTAGTAGATATTATTGGAATACATTTTATCAGAAGATAACTAAGGAAAAAAACAGTAAAATATCATATCTTGGACAGATGGATCTAAATGCAAATTGTAATTTAGTTTGGGAGTTCTATGAAGAAACTTTTAGAAAACTAAGTGATTATGGTTCAACAATTGTTAGACTTGATGCATTTGCATATCTACATAAAAAAATAGGATACAGTAACTTCTTTAATGAACCAGGTACCTGGGAATACTTAGCTAGAATTAAAAGTATAGCAGATAGATACAATATAGTGCTTCTACCAGAAATACATAGTAAATATGAGGTTGGTCTACATGAAAAGTTAGCAGATAAAGGTTATGCTATTTATGACTTTTTCTTCCCTGGACTTGTTTTAGATGCTATTGAATTTAAGGAAAATAGAAACCTACTTAGATGGATAAAAGAGATACAGGTAAAAGGCTATAAAACATTTAATATGCTCGGCTGTCACGATGGAATACCTCTTTTAGATGTTAAAGGACTATTAGACGAAACTAGAATATCAGATCTTATCTCAATTATCAAAAAAAGAGGTGGACGTTTAAAAGATCTATTTGGACCTGATGGAGAGAAAATTTCTTATTATCAGATAAACTCAACCTTTTTTAGTGCATTAGATGAAGATGAAAAGAAGTTTTTATTGGCTAGGGCAATTCAGATATTTATGCCGGGAGTACCTATTGTTTGGTATCTTGATCTTTTTGCAGGGACTAATGATTATGACGCAGCAAATAATATTGGACATAAGGATATTAATAGAACAAACCTTAACATTAATCAGATAACAGAAGGTTTAGATAGAGATATTGTAACGTCACAACTAAAACTTATTAAATTTAGAAATAACTTTGAGGTTTTTAAAGACGGTGGCGAATTAACAATTACTAAATCTGATACCCATATAATTGACCTTTTATGGATTAGGGGAGAGCATAAAGCCAGACTATTTGCCGACCTAAAAGAAGTTAAGTATTACATCGAATATAAAGATGTTTCTTCTGATTGGGTTTTGTTATAAAATAAATTATCTAGAAACAGTTTCTAGATATGTCACTAAAATTCTGAGTAAAACGTATAAAATTAAAGTATAAACAGACAACTGCAACTCCTTATTAAGTGGTAAAATACTGCTATAAGGAATATAAAATGAACGATAAAATAAGAATAGGAATAATTGGATTAGGATTTATGGGGTCAACCCACTTCCAAATTCACAAGGGGTTAGGGAAATCAGAAATAGTTGCAGTTTCTGATGTTGATAAAAATAAACTAGAAGGTGATTGGAGCAAAATAATAGGAAATATTGGAGATGTAGATAACTCTATTCCAGTTGATATGACGGGGATAAAAAAATACGAAGATGCAATGGACCTTATTAACGATCCCGATATTGATATGGTCGATATCTGCCTGCCTACATATCTACATAAAAAATATGCACTTGCAGCTATAAAAAATGGAAAACACGTTCTATGTGAAAAGCCTATAGGTCTTAACCATGAGGAAGCTACACAGATAACAAAAGCAGCTGATGATTCGGACAAATTGTTTATGAATGGATTGTGTGTACGGCACTGGCCAGAATATAGACATGCTTGGGAACTATTTAAAACAGGTGACTTAGGTGCTGTTAAAAGTGCTACATTTAAAAGAGTTTCTCCTTCAATTCACGGTAATGCATGGCAAGACTGGTTCATGAAATCAGAGCTAAGTGGTAGTGCTTTATTAGACCTTCATCTTCATGATACTGACCTAATTAGATACTTCTTTGGAAAACCAAACTCTGTTACCTCATTTGGTGTAAAAGGTTTTAGATCAGACAACGGTGTAGATCACGTTTTTACAAATTACGCTTATGATGATATAGATGCACTTATAATGGCTGAAGGTGGTTGGGTATCTGCGAAAGACTCACCATTTGAGATGAGTTTTCAAATTGTATGTGAGAAAGCAACAATTCGTCTTTCAGAGACAGGATATAAGGTTATATATGAAACAGGTGAGATCATTGAACCAAAACCAGCTGTAGATAATCTGCCTACAGGTTGGCATGTTGAAATTAATTATTTCCTAGATTGCATAATAAGTGGAACTAAGCCAGATAAATACTTAACAACAGATCAGATGAGGGACTCTATTGCTATAATCGAAGCAGAACAGAGATCCATAGATGAAAAAAGAACTATAGAGGTGAATTATGGAGAACTTTAAAGCAATTAATTATTGGGTATTAGGTGGGTTTGAAGGAGATAAAACTGCATTTACAGCCATAGATGATGCAAAAAAAATGGGTCTAGATGGTATCGAACTTACTTTTTCTGATGTATTAAAAGAGGATGTAACAGAAGAACAGTGTAAAGAAATTCTAGAATATGCTACTAAGCAAGGTGTAGGATTACAAACACTTGCTACTGGTTATTATTGGGGTTGTTCCCTAGCTTCAGAAGATGTGGATGAGAGAGAGAAAGCAATAGAGTTTACAAAAAAATATATTAAAGTAGCTAAGTGGCTAAATATAGATAAAATACTTGTTGTTCCAGGAGCTGTAGATGTTGCATGGGATGAATCTAGACCAGTAACAAAATACAAAACTGTTTGGGATAATGCAACAAAATCTATTAATACTATTATACCATTTGCGGAAGAGAACAATGTAAATATCTGCCTTGAAAATGTATGGAATAAATTCCTGTTATCTCCAATGGAGTTTAAGTTTTTTCTAGATCAGTTTGATACTGAATTTATAGGGATTTATTTTGATGTTGGAAATGCGACTATGAATGGATATCCAGAACATTGGGTTGAGATACTTGGTTCATATATAAAAGCTATACATTTTAAAAACTTCTCTAGAGAAGATTGTGGTGGAATGTTACACGGTTTTGGTGATGATATATTAGAAGGAGATGTTAACTTTAAAAATGTAATTCTGGAGCTAAATAAAATTAACTATAATGGTCCAATTACAATTGAGATGATCCCGTTTTCAAGATTACCTGACCTGGTTTTACCAGATATGGATCTTGCAAAGAAAACTGCAAATGGCTTAATTTCAATATTAAAGTGATAATGATATTATGAAAAAAATAACTTCCTTTGCCATTATCGGTTATGGTTATATGGGTCATATATACAAAAAAGCATGTATAGAGTTATATGACCGTAAAAACATAGAAAATTATTATAAATATAATCTCCCGGAAATGTTAAAGGATTTTAAACTTAAGGCTATAGTAGATACCATTTTTACAGAATCCACTTATAATGAGGAGGAGGGTATCTGGTATTTCCCATCGGTGGATGAGATGTTAAACAGACCAGAACTTGAAATAAACTCTGCTGTAATTTCAACACCGATAAAAACTCACTTTGGGATTGCAAAATTACTTATTTTATCTAAAATTTCCCTCTTAATTGAAAAACCTGTTTGTGAAACAGCTAAAGAGGTTAAAGAGATTAACAATTTTGCTAAAAAGAATAAAATCAGGATTATGCCTGGGCATATAGAGAGGTATAATCCTGTAACTTTAGAAGCTTTAGAAACTGTTAAATTCCCAGCTTATGGGAAACCACTTAAATATAAATTCAGTAGAACAAGTTTAAAACCTGAACGTGTAAAAGAAGGAATTTTAATAGATAAACTTGTCCATGATCTGGATCTTGTTCACTGTATCTTTGGTAAGTATAAAATTGAAGATATAAAGGTTAAAAGGTCAGACAATGAGATTATGGAGTGTACTGTTTATACAAGACACTCAAAAGGCCTTAGAGGTGAAATTGTATCCTCGTGGTTAATAGAAGAGAAAAAACGAGAGATAGAGATCGATTTTGAGTATGGTAGATTTAATGGGGATCTGGTTAATAAAAAAATTGATATTAATCGGTTTATGGAGCTATCAAAACATATAATCGCCTATAATAATAACCAGATAAAAGATCAGCTAGTAGACTTTATTGCCTACTCTCAAAATAAGAGTAAAACTTTAGTAAATATGGATGATGCTGTTAAAGCAGCACTATTGATTGATGAGGTAATAAAAAGGACAAACAGTGAAATTTAAAACCGGTATTCTACTAGATAATCTAAGACAATCTTTCGATAAATCATTACAAACAACATCAGAATTAGGGGTAGACGGAATACAGATTTATGTAGCCTCCCACCATATGTCTACCCTTGGTTTTGATTTTAATAGTGCAAAAACTATCAAAAAAAAGATAGAAAGTTATAATCTTGAACTCTCAGCTCTCTGCGGGGATCTGGGGGGGCATGGTTTTGAAATTAGAGATGAAAATAACGACAAGATAGAAACCACTAAAAAGATTATAGATTTTGCATCAGAATTGGGCACAGATATAATTACGACGCATATAGGGGTTCTCTCTGAGTCTGATGAAACCAGAAACAGTATAATTAGAGATGCCCTGGTTCCAATATGCAGGTATGCAGAAAAAGCTGGAATATACATCGCTATAGAAACAGGTCCTGAAAAATCTGAACTCTTAAAATCATTTATAGAAGAGACTAATGAAAAACATCTAAAAGTGAACTTTGATCCTGCAAATCTAGTTATGGTTCATAATGAAAATCTAGTAGAATCAGTTAATATCCTAAAAGAGTACATAGTCCATACCCACCTAAAGGATGGAAAGTTCTATAAACAGTGTAATCCAAGAGAGATATACACAGCTTTTGCTGAAAACAATCCTCAAAACATTAAAATTGGTGACTATTTCACTGAAACTCCATTAGGAGAAGGGGATGTAGACTTCCCTAAATACCTAAAAACCTTAGAGGATATTGGATATACAGGTTATCTAACAAGAGAGTGTGAAGGTGATTTTGATAGAGTTAAAGACATAACAAATGGTGTTAAATATATTAAGACCCGTATTAAATAATTACAGAGTTATCTCTTTTATAGCTGATTCTGCCCAAGATGAGTCATTGTAAATAGCTCTACCAACTCCTATAAGATCAGCTTTTTCCTCTAATAAAAGAGTTTCAGCTGCTTTTGCACTAATTATTCCACCGGTGAGAATAACTGGTATTGAAACAACTTTTTTTATCTGCTCTGTTAAATCCGAGAAATAACCTTCAGACGAAGTATCTGGGGCATTAAACCCACAAAAACCACCTGAAATATCCAATATATTAACACCAGCTTTTTCAAATTCTACAGCTGCTATTACACTATCATCAATAGTGATTCCACCTTCTAGATAATCAGCCGCACCTAATCTTAAAAGAATTGGAAATGAATCACCAACTTCTTTTCTAACAGCTTTAATTATATCAATATGTATTTTAATCCGTTTTAACAGATCTCCTCCATATTCATCTGTTCTTTTATTGGTTAAAGCTGAGAAAAATTGACTCAATAGAAAACCATGTGCACCATGAATTTCAACTCCGTCAAATCCAGCCTCTTTAACTCGTCTTGCAGCTTCAGAGAAAGCGATTATTAAATTATTTATGTCACTGTTTGTCATAGCTTTTGGAATATTTTCAGTTCCTGGTTTCGGGACTGCTGAAGGGCCCATAATTTCTTGTTTTGTTACTTCTTTTCTAGCCGAACTTCCTGCATGGTTAATCTGCATTACAGCTTTTGATCCATTGATATGAATTACTTTTGCTAGCTCTTTTAGTTCAGGAATAAGATTATCATCTTCTATGGAAACTTGATTGTCACCAGCCTTCCCTTGTTTTAATATATAGCTGTGTTCAATGATAAAAAGTCCTATATAACCACCAGAAGATTTTTCATTGTAATAGTCCAGAATATCTTTATTAACTCTTCCATCGTTATCTGATTTGGAAGTTGCAATTGGTGGCATAACCAATCTATTTTTGAGTTTTAATAATCCATTTGTTAGTGGTTCTAGTAAACTTGACATGTTATCACCTCATATTATAATTTTGTAAAAATCAGACTACATTTATAGATGTAGGGTTGTAGAGTTATTTAATCTATTAAGTTACCCCTAGCTAATTTGCTTATTGAGATTTGTTAATACATACTTATGAATGAGACTAGCAACCAATGTTTGATAAGGTAGACCTTCTTGTAATGCAATGGCTTTAATTCCTTCCATATCTCTCTTAGTAACTCGAATATTCATTCTCTGATCTTTTTTTGCTGTATTTTTTGCTACTTGCTGGAATAAATCTAGTTGCTCTGCTTCATTTTCTACAGGAACAAAGTTAGCTGATTCTGTATATTCCATAAGTTCTCGTTCATATTCATCTAAAGGTTTAAAGGGGTCTTTCATATTTTCCACTCTCCTTTCTGGTAAGAATTAGTCTGTTTCCGGCTTGGGTAAATTGTTTTAAGAAAATACCCTCCAATCTCAGGGACTGCTGGAACAACATAGATATATTCATTAATTAGAACATAATAAAGTACCTGATTAGGGTATTTTTCTTTATTAGGATGAGGAGCGACTAACCTAAAACGTCTCTCTTCAATGGCACTCTGTACCATTTCAAAGCTGACACCTCTTTCTATTTTAAGTAGTTCATTCTTCGTGGTGTTCCAGTTAAAGACCATATATAATTATAGAGTATTGTGTGCCGAATAGCAACACGACAATAGTGTAGACCCATGAAAATAATTAGATTTTAATCTTTATTCATAATCTCAAGCAGATCATCGGCTACCTTATCCAATTTAATTAGAAGGCTATAATTGATTGGCCTGATTCTATGCTGAAATAATCAAAATACTGTTGTTGTTTTAAATAGTAGGGAGATGTTGATGAGTGATAACCGTCTCTTTTAGATGAAATTAGACTAAAACAACCGTATCTTTTAGACAAAACTAGACTAAAATATCCACAACTTATTTGCAAATTATTCATATTATCTTATACTACTACTATGAAGAGAGATATTCTTAAGATATTATTGGACTGGCAAAAAGACAAAAACAGAAAACCTATGATACTACGTGGAGCAAGACAGGTTGGAAAATCCTGGATTGTCAGATATTTCGGGGAGCACTGTTTTAATAACTATGTTGAAATTAATTTAGAGCTTCAACATACTTTAAAAAGCTGTTTTACAAGTTTAGATCCTCTTAATATTATTAATACTATTGAGCTCTCACTAAATGTTAATATTATTCCTGGAAAAACCCTACTTTTTATTGATGAGATTCAGGAAAGTCCACAAGCTGTAAAAGCTTTACGGTATTTTTACGAAAAGATGCCGGATCTTCATGTGATTGGAGCCGGATCACTATTAGAGTTTATTCAGGAGTCAGAAGATATCTCCATACCTGTCGGAAGAATTCAAAACCAATATTTGAAACCTCTATCATTTGGAGAATTTTTATCTGCAGCTAACGAAGAAAAATTACGTATATATCTGAAATCGCTGCAATACAGTGACATCATACCTGAGTCGATTGAGAAAAAGTGTGAAGAACTATTAAATACCTATCTCTTTACCGGAGGGATGCCTGAAGCAGTAAAGGAAAGACTGGAAAGTGGAAATTTCCATAAGACAAATGAAATTTTACTAACTATACTTCAAAATTACCGGCAGGATTTTGGTAAATATGGTAAAAAGATAAATCATGAATATCTGGAAGCAGTTTTTACAAAAACCCCAGGGATTGTAGGGGAGAAATTCAAATATTCAAAAATAAACTCTGAAGTTCACAGCCGTGAAATAAAAAAAGCTCTGAATTTACTATTAAAAGCACAAGTATTAACTAAAGTGAAATCAACTTCCGGATCGGGAATTCCCATGATATCCCATCAGAAAGAAAATTTATTTAAGATTCTTTTTCTGGATGTAGGCTTAATGCAGTCAGCAATGGGGATTAACAGAGAGACATATCTCTCTGAAGATCTTCTGGGTATATACAATGGGGCAATTGCGGAACAATATATAGGACAGCAGCTTTTATCACTTTTAGAGTTTTACAGAGAACCAGAACTATTTTTTTGGCAGAGAGAGAAAAAAGGAAGTGAATCTGAGCTGGATTATTTGTATCAGTATGGCACAGCTATTCTACCGGTAGAAGTAAAAAGAGGAAAAACCGGTACTTTAAAAAGCTTACATATTTTTATGAAGGAGAAGGAAGCACCACTGGGAATCCGGTTTAGTAAACATCCTTTATCCTACACAGATAATCTATTATCAATTCCATTGTATGCTGTGGAAGCGCTTCCTAATCTTATAAGACAAATACTAGTGTAAATATAGAGAATCAGGATTTATTCATTATCCCCAGGAGTTCATCCTCAAATATTGCAGGAATCCGTATTGAAACTGATGTACCTGGTCCGGTATTTCTTTTTACCGATATCCCATATTTGTCTCCAAAATATAGATTTAATCTCCTATTTACATTGGTAGGTCAAGCTCAATTATTGCACCTGTTTCAGATGATTTTGAATTTACATACTCAACAAGGGCTTCCATCCCTCCATTAATCCATGAAGCGTGAGCAGTCAAAATAAGGGTTTGTACTTTTACTTCTGCTTCTTCAGCTTCTGCTTCCTTTTGCCCAGCTGCAAAAGTGTAAGAACAAACAGTTAAAATAAGTAAGAACGAAAACAACATTTTTTTTATATCAATTTTCAAAATATCCTCCAAGATAAGTTCAAGTTTAATTTTTTTTATACCAGCGCTGATATACTTTAATTGTACCAAACATGAGCTATACGTAAACAGGATTATCCAATTCATAAGGTGGACATTTCCTACAAGAGGATCTTTTATTTGCTAATTATTTGAAACTATGTTCCTGAATGAGTGAAAATAAAACTATTATAGTAGGTTTAAATGTAATTGATGTACATTAGTTCTAGTATAAAAGAACTAATGTGTTGATGCTAGCATAACATAATGATATAATTCTAATGTAATAGAACTATATTTATAAATAGATATTGGTTCGGATACAATAGAACTATAGTAAAGGTGAAAGCATGAAAAGTAGAGAATTATATATAAATCAGTTAATTAAATACATTGATTCGCCTGTGATAAAAATCATAACAGGCATTAGACGTTGCGGGAAATCTTATTTATTGAAACTATTGTCTAATTACCTCATAGATCAAGGCATTAGTGAAAATCAAATAATAAAGATTGATTTTGAGTCGATTCAATATGAATCATATAAAGATTACAAATCTCTCTATGATTATGTTACTGGGAAAGAAATAGATCGTACATTGAAAACATATATACTCATTGATGAGATACAAGAAGTGTTTGAATGGGAAAAGGCAGTTAGATCATTTATGGTCGACTTGGATTGTGACATTTATTTGACTGGCTCCAATGCTCATTTATTATCTGGCGAGCTTGCTACGTACCTAGCAGGTCGATATGTCGAGCTTGAGCTATACCCGTTGTCGTTCAATGAGTATATTGATTTTTATGAAGTGGCTGAAGATAATAAAAGAGATGTGGAAGAAGCATTCAATGACTATCTAAAATATGGTGGATTTCCAGGGCTATATCATATGCCAGGAGTAGATGATTTGAAGGTCCAGTATATAAAGGGGATCTATAATTCTGTTGTACTAAAGGATGTTATTCAAAGAAATAAAATCAGAGATGCAGAGTTGCTAGAGAGAATCTTCATCTACATAATGGATAATGTTGGACAGATTTTTAGTGCTAAGAAAATTGCTGAGTACCTCAGAAATCAGGGAAGGAAAGTAGGTATAGAATCTGTTTACAGTTATATTCAGGCATTAGAGGGTGCTATGATATTATATCCAGCCAAACGTTATGATGTTAAAGTTAAGAAAATACTTGATAGAATGGAAAAGTACTTCATTGCTGATTTAGGTATTCGTTATAGTGTGCTAGGTTATCGGCAGGACGATATAGCACAACTCCTTGAGAATGTAGTTTTTCTTGAATTGAAACGACATGGTTATCAGGTATACGTTGGAAAAGAAGTAGACCGTGAGATTGATTTTATAGCAGTACGGCAAGGTGAAAAACTCTATGTTCAGGTAACATATTTATTAGCATCTGATCAGGTGATTGCAAGAGAATTCACCCCACTTGCGAATGTAGATGATAATTACAGGAAAATAGTTGTCTCAATGGACCGCATGCCAATTGGTAATAGAGAAGGTATAGAGTGGATGAATATCATTGATTTTATTAGAACGATCAAATAAACCTGTATGAATGTAGTAAATTGACGTTCTAGTCTCAAGTACTTTTATTATGTTAGTGGTTAACTTAAACTACTTAGCGTAGTGATCTGCGTAATTATCAATAACCTTTCTAATTCTCTGTTGATATTTACAGATGACTCAGGTTATGAGCATAATTTCAGAATTTATAGAATATTACAACACGCAAAGAATGCATGGGGGAACCAACAAGATTCCAGATACTGAGATAATGGACACTATTTGGGGCAGGAATTAAAATTTTCAAATTACGACATTGGATGGATCGGTAATTGGTTCCTTGATGGTCATGGCCGAAATGGCTATATTCCTACGGGCATCAGATTTTATATGAAATCCAGATAATCTCTCTTGCCATATACAATACGAATTATATGAACAACTTTTTCATTAACATCAATAGTATAAAGTGCTATATAATTATTTATTATAATTTTCTATAACCCTTTTTTGCTAAAAATTCATCTTTTACAGATGATCCTGATTCAGGATAATCATTTAATATCCTTATTCAGATGTATGCACATTGTCAATTTTATCAATATTTTTTAGAGCAGAACTCTTATTTTGAAGTTCTTCTTTTATATACCGATATATATCCCGGATATCTCCATTTGCTTTCCGAGTAAGATAGATTTTATATTGATTAATCAAACAACTCTTTCCTTAGCTCTTTAAAGGCTGATTCTGCTTCAACTAAATTCCCGTTTCTAACATCCTCCTCACCTTCAGCAATTTTACTAAGTAGATCTAATCTAGCTAAATCTCTTTCATATGTTTCTATGCTCATTAAAACCATATCTCCATATCCATTTTTTGTAATAAAGATCGGCTCATTTTTCTCATGACATAGACGGGAAATCTCAGTCGTATTACGTAATTCTTTAATAGGTAATATTTGTGGCATATTTAAACTCCATGACATTATTATGCTATAATTATGTCGTCTTGACAGTAGAATAACAATAATATTTAGCTCCAATACAAATAATTAGGGTATGATTTTCTATTATATAGAGTCGATAATGTGTGCAATACCACTTATACAATATTTATAAGTATATTTAAAGTTGTCATTTAAATATGTAAAGCTATGAATCAAGACTTAAAGTTAATAGACACATGGATGACGCCATATATTAATCTGTAAAAATTAACAGTAAGGTTCTTTTCCTATCCTATGAACCTGTATCTCGTCAACTACTGCATTTCCTCTGTGACAGATAAAAAAAGCAGCAACTTCTGCTATCTCCTCGGTCGAAATCATCCCTTCCGGGGAGAGATCAGGACGGGCAATTTTCACCATATCTGTATAGACTCCGCCTGGGCTGATTATGTGGCATCTTATTCCATCCTTATAAACCTCTTTCCCAAGAGACTTTGTAAGACCATGTACTGCATGTTTTGAAGCAATATAAGCACTCTGTTCAGGGTATGCATTATGGCCCATTGTAGATGAGATATTAATAATGGTAGCCCTGTCACTATTTTTTAACCATTTAAGAGCTGTTTGACAGGAAAAATAAGTGCATCTAACATTTAATGACATAATTTTATCAAAATCAGAGACCTTTGTATCCTCAAACTTACAATTTAATGCCATACCTGCATTATTTATTAAAATATCAATTCCACCAAAATGTTCTGCAGCTTTATCTATAAAAGACAAAAGATACTCCTCCTCGGTTAAATCTCCCTGTAGAATTAATGTCTTTACACCTTGTTTCTTAACCAGTGTTTCTGTCTCTTCTAATTTACTATAATTTCTTCCACATAAAACAAGATTTATTCCCTCCCCAGATAGCCTTATTGCTATAGCTCGTCCTATACCACTACCAGCCCCAGTAATTACGGCGACTTTACCCTTAAGTATATTTTTTTCCATATAATATCTCTCCTTTTGTTCTATTCTTATAGACCTATATAACCTGCTCCGTTCTAGCTATTATGTCATTTTGTGTTTCAGTAGAAAGGATATTAAAAAAGGCTGAGTAACCAGCTACTCGAACTACCAGATCCTTATGTTTTTCCGGGTGTTGTTGTGCATCTAGCAGTGTCTCTTTTGAAACTACATTATATTGAATATGATATCCTCCCAGATCATCAAAAAATGTTCTTAGAAGCATACTAAACTTATCTCGATCCCTATTATTGATTAGGGTATCAGGATTAATCTTCTGGTTTAAAAGAACTCCACCAAAGATACTCTTTGTATCAAGTTTTGTAACTGATTTTAATACACTTGTAGGTCCGTTGATATCGGCAGCATGGGTTGGAGATGCACCTTCAGCCAATGGGTCCCCCTTGTATCTTCCATCAGGAGTCGCTGGGGTTCCTGCACCCTGGGGTACGTTCGCAGCAACAGAAGATGTCCCCGCAAAGTAACCTCCACCAATTGGTCCTCTGCCATAACGACTGTTTTTATATTTTTTAATCTCATCTATGTAGGTTGCGTAACCACGAACCACTAGTTCATCAACATAATCGTCATCGTTTCCATATTTAGGAGCACTTAATAGAAGTCTACGTATTTTTTCTCCATCATGGCACCTAAAGTTGGACATTAAAACATCCCATAACTCTTTTGGTGTAAGAATCTTCTCTTCAAATACAAACTTTTTTATAGCAGCAAGAGAGTCTGCAAAGTTGGCAATTCCTACCTGTAATTGGCTTACAATATCATATGTTGCACCACCCTCTTTAAGGTGTTTTCCTCTCTCTATACAGTCATCAACAAGAGCTGAACAGAAAATATCCGGCACCTCTTGTTCTACAACCATATCTGCACAGTTATCTAGAGTCACTCCGATAGCAATTAGTTGTTTTGCAGCACTGTCCCACGCTTTTAATACTTCATCAAAGCTAGACATATCACTAAAGTGCCCTATACCTTCACATATTTTCTGGGAGGTATTGATATCTATACCATTATTTAAGGCGGTCATTAAGGTTTTGGGGAAGTTTAGATAGCTCATTCCTGTACAACGGTAACCCCATTTACCTGGGATTCCCACTTCTACACAACCTATAGCACTATAATTATATGAATCAACCTTAGATACACCAGCATTTACAAGCATGGGAACTATAACCTCATCGTTATTAAATGCAGGCATACCAAAGCCGAGTTTTATTACCTCGATACAATCATCCATAAACTCTTTTGACATCCCTTTGTGGTATCTTACGGAGAGGTTCGGTTGGGTTAAATGCATTCTGGCAACCGAGTGAAGTACTTTAAAAGACAGTTCGTTTACTGCATCTTTTCCATCTTTTGTTAAACCACCTATAGTTACATTCTGATACATAGGACTTCCTGCAGCATATTTTGAGTGTCTAGCACTCCTTACTTTATTAATGGTAAGTGATTTTATCCACAAGTTATCAAGTAACTGATCAACTAATTTGTTATGGTCTGCCTTATCTTTATCGTGCTCATAATAGGGTAGCATATACTGATCAAACCTACCGTATGAAAGAGAGTGTCCATTGGACTCAATTTGCAGTACTAATTGAGTGAACCATAAACTCTGCATAGCTTCATGAAAAGTAGTAGCTGGTCCCATAGGAACTCTACTACAGATTTCTGCAATAGTAAGTAGTTCTTCTCTACGCTCTTTATCAGCTGTTTTTGCCTCTTTTCGTGCCAGATCTGCATACCTGTTTGCAAAAACCTCTACACCTTCTATAGTTATTAGAATGGCACGGTAAAAGTAGCTTTTTTTCAAGCTCTCATAGTCTGCATAGTTAAGATTGTTTAGTTTGTCCTGTGTTCTCTCTCGATAGTGCTTAAGGCCGTATTTTAAAACAGTATTGTAATCAACTGCTAAATGAGCATCACCAGAAGTAATATTTCCTTCGTTTCTGATAATTCCAAGATCGTAAATTCTTTTTGCATGTTCCGGATAAGCGGCATAGGCCCTGTCATGGAGGGTTCTTCCCTTCCAGAATGGGTAGATCGATCTGATATCATTTTTACACTTCTCTGTAATAGTAAAAAGATCACCATCTCGTTTGTCGAATTTATCAAGCTCGCCTGCAACCCACTGCATTGCGTATTCAGGAAAAATTGGAGCTGCTCTGTTAACACTAGCCTGATTACCAACAATAAGTGTTTGCGGCTCTATAAAAATTGTCATTTTTGATAAAACATTTTTAAGCATGTAAGCACGTTTTAATACAGTTTGCTGCATCTCATGTTCTTTATAAGCTTCTGTTGTTAAAATCGCCCGTTCAGTACAAACTGAAGCAACACTGTTAACTACTTCATTTCTGAACTCTTCCATTCTTTTTGATGGTGTTCCAAAATAACTCATATATTCTTATCCCCCAATCTGAACTTCAATACTATGTCTCTTCAATACTCCTGAAAACTTTGTAAGATCACTCTTATTAAGTCCTAGAATCCCTTTTAACTCATAGTTTTTACCTAGAAGTTCATATTTTTTCTCTCCATACTGATGGAAAGGCAATAATTCTACTTTTGATATTCTTATCTGCTTTAATAATGATGCAAAGTTTTCCGCGTCGTTTATACTACTGTTAAAACCCTGAATTATGGGAATTCTGATCTTTACATTAGCTTTTATAGAGTGAAGTAACTTTATGTTTTTTAATATATTACTGTTATCAACTCCAGTTCCAAACCTATGTTTTTTGCTACTATAATGTTTTATATCCACTAACCATCTATCAACAATACCTATAAACTTATTAAAAGTATCAGGTGAAACTGCAAGGGAGGACTCTACGGCAATATCTATTTTCTCTGCCATTAATTGTTTACATAGTTCGGTGACAAAGTGTGCTTGTAAAAAGAATTCACCTCCGGAGAGAGTTACTCCCCCTCCTGATTTGTTGTAAAAAGCCCTATCTTTTAGAACCTCATTAATCACTTCAGTAATGGTATACTCTCTACCATAAAAAGCGATAGCATCGTAAATACAAACACTTATACAGTGATTACAATGGGTACATCTGTCTGGATCATATACAATTCTATTATCTATCATTTTTAGTGAGTTAGTTTTACAAACCTTAATACACGACCGACACCTTGTACATTTGTCACTATTAAAGGATAACTGTGTTTTTGTTGATTGTGATTCAGGATTACAGCACCATTTGCATTTTAAGTTGCATCCTTTAAAAAAGATTACTGTTCTAATACCTGGGCCATCATGTAAACTAAATTTCTGTATATTGAAGATGTTTGCTTTCATATCCACCCTATGTTTATATATGTTCATTATCGATCGTTTATGTTTATATTAAGGTGTGAATTCACATAATTGTCAATACTATTCACTATTTTGCATAAAAATGATATAAAATGTAATGTTTTCAATTGAACGTCATCAAGGGATTATAGAGATTCTAAAAGAAGTAAAATCGATCTCAGTAAAAGAGTTAAGTAGTAGTTTAAATACTGGAGAGGCTACTATTCGCAGAGATTTAACTACGCTGGAAGAATCGGGGCTGTTAAAAAGAACCCATGGTGGGGCTCTTTTAGTGGATAGATCCCAGATAGAAATCCCTTTAGAGATTCGTGAATCTGATAATGAAGTAGAGAAAAAGATTATTGCTAAGTATGCTTCTAGTCTGATTCGTGATGGTGAGTTTATTATTATCGATTCTAGTAGTACTACACTGAGTATGGTACCTTTTCTTAAAAAACTAGATAACCTTACTGTGTTAACTAATGGAGCAAAAACAGCACTGGATTTAGCTATTTTACAAAATATAAAAGTATATTCTACAGGTGGTCTACTTAGGGAGAAATCCCTCTCTTTTATTGGTCAATCAGCAAAAACTTTCTTAAATGATTTTAATGCCCACCAGCTTTTTTTCTCCTGTAGATCCATCTCCATGGTGAATGGTATTTCTGATTTTGACGAGCAGGAGGCAGACCTTCGGAAGAAGATGATAGATGTTAGTGGAAAAGTTGTTTTACTATGTGATCATACAAAGTTTGATACAACTTCTTCCTATAAAATAGGTTCTATAAATTGTATTGATACTATTATCACGGACCAGAAACCTTCTTTACAATGGATAGAGTATTTAGACGAACAACAGGTTAAATTGATCTATTAGTATACATTTTTTGTGAGATTCATAGTTTTATAACTTATTTATTCATTGTAATTTCAGCAATAGTCAACGAATGAGGAGGCAAATCCGTGGTGCCTTGCTTGAAAGTCAGTTCTATCTTAACAGGAACTACTCTATCAGGGGTTTCAATGTCGTTATAGTCATCTACAGAAGCACCTGTAAGAATAGTTGCTGTATATTTCCCATCAAGAACCCCATTCTCCATAATAACTGTACAGGCCACTTCTTCTGAAGGATGACGATTTATCATGGCAATTGACCATTTATCACCCTTCTCATTAGACGTTGCTATGGCATCCACCATGGCAACAGATTCTGAAAGGTGAGTCAGACTATCCGAATCGATGTGAGTTGTAACCACATGGTCTTTAAGAAGGTTAGAATACATGGCCATAGCGTGGAAATGGGTTCGTCTTACAATTCCACGGTCGTGTACATAAAGAGGTCCCGTCTGATTCACTATAGGGGCAATATTTGCCATAGTTACATCTTTTGAATAACGAAGACATGTATTAAAAAATGATGCACAAAACAGTGCATCCGCCATGGTATATAGGGAAGGCTCCAGACTTTTGTCCCTGGCAGTAATTAACCTTGTTACTTCAGATTCCTCATAATTAACTTCACTATCATCAAGTCCGGGAAAACCAGGATGGTGCCAGGATCGAAGGTTCCATTCATCAAAAGCGATTGTGAGCCTGTCTGCCAAACCTGCTTTCTTTATACCCTGGGAGACTCCTTTGATAAGGTGTCCAGGTTTATCTGAAAACATCATGCACGTTAGGTAGTCAGGTGTTTGGTGCTCTTCAAAATTCAGTACCTCATATTGATGCACGGAGAGTATATCTAATTGCTTCGCAGCAGTTTCAAACAGGTATGGATCAAGATCGGTTGGTGAACTATGTGTTCCAGAGCAGGTAACTTTAATAGTGGGATCTACCTGTTTCATGGCAATAGTTCCGTCATTAACTCTGTCGATGTATCCCTTTCCACTCCTTTCGTTACCCACACTCCAATATTTTACATTAAAGGGTTCCGGGTGTCCGTTCAATCCACGCAGGTCGGCTAGGGGACCGGTTGTAGAATTACAGTATGCAACCCAGTCTGCCATCTCTTGAACTTCAGCCAGTCCATTCTGGCAGATGTAGGGTTCCGCATCCAGTAATGTGCAGAATTCAATAAACTCATGGGTACCAAAGGTATTGGGCTCCCGCACTCCCCATCGATCATCATCATAAGGTTGGCGCTCGCTCCCGACTCCTTTCTTCCAATGATAGCTGTCTACAAAGCACCCCCCCGGCCAGCGGATAACAGGGATCCTCAGTTCCCTAATCGCCTCTATAACATCCATACGGAAGCCGTTTTTGTCAGCAAGTGGCGAACCGGGTTCAAAAAATCCACCGTAAATCTGGCGGCCAAAATGCTCTATAAATCCCCCAAATATCATCCTGTCATATCGTGAGTACCGGGCAGTGCTGTTAATATTCAATGTGGCTTTAAATTTATTCATATATGTATGTTCTCCTACTAAAATCTATAATCCATATTCATTGACAAATATAAATCTGTAAACTAACAATATAAAAGTTAATTATCAAAATGATAGATAACATACAGAAATCTATTAAAACTTATGGAAGACCTAGGTGGGGATGGCTGACCTTCTGGAGATTCCAAACCTCGATGGTATTAAAGTGGGTTCCCGGGGCTGGACAACCTGAGAAGTTTGAACAAGGGATGAGATTATCATGCATCCAGTGTTACAAGTCAATTAGTCGTTTATATAATGGGTTTTCGAACCTTCCTGATAATCACAAAAACAGTACCTTAACCATGTAATATGTTATATTGATGTAACAAAACAGATGGTTAAAGTATATGTATGATAGCAAGATGGCTTATTTTACTGTAGTCTTTTTCTTCTCCATCTCAGAAAATCCCGATTTGAGGAAGTAGAGAACTAGAAGGATATCCACATCTGCAACTATCCCTTCATCAAGTGCTTCCTGCATCTTGGTTAAATACCAGGCGCCAAAATCAAAGAAGGGATTCTGATCGGGGAATATGTTGCTAATTTCTTCTGAAAGAGAAAGCAGGTTTCTTGCTGAGGTTATATAATCTCCCGATTCATAGAACTCTTTTATCTCTATGAGACGGTTTCTAAAATCCTGTCTCTGGGGCTTTGACTGGCCTGACTGTTTCTTTAGGGTTATAATGTACTTTTCCACTTCTGAGAAGAGCTGCTGAATTTTGATACTGTTATTATCATGGTTTCCCGATACATATTGATAGAATCTTCCGGGATTTCCCAAAAGGTTAGCCATGGCGATGCTCAACTGTCTTTTGAGAATCCAGTTACTCGCGTGATGCATCAGATAGAAAATATCTCCCGCTGCATCCCATACCTTCTGCTGTGATACGGCGATGGCACTGGATGCCTTAATAGCTTCCCCGGCATCACTCCTTATTGTCTTTAAAAGAGAGTTCCGGGCATCGTCACTGTCTATATTTCCCAGGGATAAAACCGCCGCTTCCTGGAGGTCTTCCGATTTAGCTAACAGAGCTTCAATGAGAAAGGGGACAGCTCTCTGTGAACTCATCGTTCCCAGTGCTTTTGCGGCAGGAACTTTCACAGGTGATGTCTGGTCATTTAAATGGGAGATCAGTGCTTGTTCCGCATCTGCCCCCCCGATTCTACCTAGGGCTTCAGCTGCTTCGCTTCTTACCGTGGAATCAGGATCATCGAGACGCATAATAACTTCAGAAGTGGCTAGGCTGGCCGAGGAACCTTTCATCTGTTTTAAGACCTTTGTCACTTTATTTGATGAAGCAGGTCTTGATAAAATACCCATACCTGTAAACGCCCGGAATATTCCAGGATTGATAATTGTGGATACCACCATGGATATACTTTTTTCATTGGCCATTTTCATTCTGCTTAAATGGCTCAGGCTGAATATTACCATGATAAGGGATAATATTATAATTATATGGATCGGTAATATATTTATGGCCCCTATCCTTATGGGATATTTGCTCAGGGAGTTGTAGAGAACACCACCTAAAAAGGAGCCTATGGCTGCTGTAGTTCCAAAAAATGTCCAGAACCAGGCTATGTATGTTGTTCTATTTTCTTCTTTAGTCAGGCTTAACATCATCTGGGAAATACCCTCCCAGAATCCTGGTGCAAGGATTCCTGCAATAACAGCGATTATAGGCAGTACTATTGAATAATTCTCCGGTGTTAGAAATAGATATCCTATCCATGCAAAAGAACTTAATCCACCAATTATTACCACAGGTTTTTTACCCATTTTATCCATAATCATTCCCCAAAAAGGAACCACAAGTACCCATATACTCTGACTTATAACCACCATAATCCCTAACCAGATATTTGGTGCTCCAATTTGGTCTTTATTGGTAGTATATGGTGCCAGATATGGGGCTGCGATGTTTATTGACATAAGATAAATACCAATTAATATACAGAACCGGAGAAATACCGGATCTTTAACCGGTTCAAAGAACTTTTTTGAACTGATTCCCCTAGATGATTCAGCAGGTGCCGGTTCGGGAATGAAAGAGTGAAAGAGGATATCCAATGTACCACCAACACCGGCTATAAGATATAGAATACCAAATACAATGAAAGCCTGTTTAAAAAAATAATCGAGAACAAAAGTGGCTGAGAAAAAGAAGAAAACATTAACTATCTGTGTTACAGCTGAACGTTTTCCAAAAAAGGTTGCCCGTTTGCTTTCAGGAATTAACGCAGCCATCCAGGACCACCATCCCGATGCGCTCATGTTCCCCAGTGCTGCCCCTGTCATACTTGAGATTATAATTACAGTTATTCCGACAAACCTGTTTCCTCCCCCTGCCATGTAGAAGGCGACAGCAGCGATGGGAAATGCCAGCATACGCTGAAACATAGCTGTTATGATCCAGAACCGTTTTATAGTTTTATATTTTGAGTAAAAGTAAATGGATGCCAAATGAAAAAGGGCGGCAATGTTGATACCCCCGATCAAGACTCCCAGGATTAATGGTGAGGCTTCCAGATAGTTGCTCATAAAAACCATTAATATCTGCTGTGGTGTACAGAGAATAAACCATGTCATACCGATTGAACCGGCAGCAAGACTCCACTTTATAGATTTATTAACCCTGGAGGGTGTAATGTTTTTTCCTTTTGTATCAACCATGAAAACCTCATTATTTTAAATAGATTATTCATATTTTATAGATCAAGACTGAGGGAAAGTAAAGAGTATTTATGAACATATTAATTATTTAAGATTTTGAAAGTTTATTGATGATACTTTTTATTATATTCACCGCATAAATTGTGAAATTTGAAAATAAATTACCCTTACATTTAGCACAAATAGTCCGGTAATTGCCTATACAAATAGCATGATATTTATTTATCTAACAAAAAAGATAAAGCATTTATTCTACGTATCCCATCGTATTCTGCTTCAGGATCATCATCAAGTGTTAGAATGAATTTGGGATAATGATCTTTTATTTTTTGCAATGAAGCCAGTTCCCGCTTTAAAGTCGAATCATCCCTAACTGTAGCTGCAACCTGGTAATAGGTAGTACTTTCTTCATTCATTGCGACAAAATCAATTTCCAAATCTCCGACCTGTCCAACATATACATCATAACCTCGGCGAATTAATTCAAGATAAATGATGTTCTCAAGTATATGACCCACATCAACATCCCTTCGCCCCAACAGCATATACCTAAGGCCGATATCTACCACATAATATTTTTCCAAAGTTTTTAGATATTGTTTTCCCTTTATGTTATATCTTTTGGCTTTATATATGATTAGACTCTCTGTTAAAGCTGTGACGTATTTTTCCACAGTTTTGGGATCGATTTTTCTACCATGTGATGTCATTGTATTTGCTACTTTTGTTATTGAAGTCTGACTTCCAATATTATCAAATAAAAATTTAGCAACATCCTCTAACATCATAACATCAGTTATTTTGTATCTGGCAATGACATCTTTAAGAATAACTGTGTTATATAAACCCTGCAGGTAATCTACAATGACCTTCTTTTGGTCTCCTAACTGTACTGTATATGGAAAAGAACTGTTAACCAGATATCTACTATACTTTTCGCTTATACTCCTGTTTCCCGGTTCTCCTATACAATATTCTCCAAAAGATAAAGGTAACATTTTAAGTTCAATATAACGGCCCGACAACAGTGTGGCTAGTTCTCCTGACATGAAGTATGCATTTGAACCGGTAATATAAATATCGATATTTTTTTGTATAAAAAGACTGTCTACGACTCTTTCAAATTCACTGACATGTTGAATTTCATCCAAAAAGATATAAGTCATTTTATCTGCATTAATTTTAGGTTTTATATATTCATACAAAGATTTGTAATCCCGTATTGAGTCATATTCAAGGTCTTCAAAATTTATGAATATCAGCTGGTCATGGTCTATGTTTTGTTTTAAAAGGTAGTCCCTGTATAACTCGAATAGTGTTGATTTACCGCATCTCCTAATACCAGATATAACCTTAATCAGGTGTAAATCTTTTCCGCGGATTAGGAAGTCCAAATATTCTTTTCTAGGTATCATTAGACAAGTCCTCCTTATCTAATTACTACTATAATCCTCAAACTATGAAAAAATCAAGAGTTTTGGGATTACATTCCTTAAACTCTTGACTTAATGTTCTTTTATGGATTTCATTCCGTAAAAAGCAGATAACTATATTTTTATTTCCATTGTCTGATCTTCTTTAACTGTTTTAGTCTCTCCTGTCCATTGTCCAACACCAGTTAAATTAAAAGCTTTTAATTCCAACTCCCCATGTAATACATTTATTGTGGATACCCACTCTTTATTTTCTTTTCTAATACTACAAGTTCCCCAGGAATAACCATTGGACCAGAAGAATTTACCCTCTTTGGCTGCAAAAGATATCTCTTTATTCACACCTGAATATCTAAATCCGGTTAAAGCCAGGACTTCCGCCCATGAAGCCATTGCTCTAGCATAATGATGCCCACATTCAGCCTCATCAAATGGATTTCTTTTAAAACCATCATATCTATCCCTAATTGATTTTATTACTTTTAATCCATCATCTTCCATTCCTTCATATAACATATGGGCAGCTGTGGAGTGTTCAAAACCAGTCATAACTTCGTTGTAATAAGGGAAAGGTTCTTCAGGTCTTCTACCTTTTGGGTAAGTTGCCATTAATAGAGCAGATTCGTCATTTAATACATAGGACCTCATATGGTTAAAGTGATTATAGAAATCAGTTTTATAGTTGTACTTCATTATACTTTCCAGTGTTTTTTTCACATTGTCCTTGTTATGCAGGTATCCTAGGCCAAGAACATGAGCCATGTATTGCCCAACTAACTGATCTATAAGGCATCCAGACCCTAATTGTAGAATAGGATTCTCTAGATCTTTTGCTCCCATGTTTGATGTTAATTTAGGGTGAATTGTTTTTGGTACGGATATTATATGTTCGTAGTAGTCCCCATTAAATAGTTTATCATCCATATACTTAGAACCTTTATCAAACAGAGTCCTGCATTTTATTGAAAATTTATCATCAGCAACTGCTTTTGCCATCTCTTCTGTTGCTCTTAAGGCACCAAGATACCAACCCTGCATCTGTGGATTTGGTCCATAATACTCTACATCCATAGTATTATGCTGGCAGCCTTCCATTACTCCATCCATATCGGCATCCCAGCCACCTGGAATCCAGCAAAACTCTAGTGATTTTTTTATATTTGGCCATAGTGTTTTAAGGAATGTTATATCTCCAGATAACTGCCACTCCCGGTAGACTTTCATTATAGTACCCATCTGACCATCTGCGGCAGCAAAGCCTCTTTTTTTAAGATTCTCATTAAGTGGGAGTTCCACCCTGAAATTCATATGGCCTGTATCGTCCACTGCATGTAAAAATTCTACATTCCGCATTGTTTTTGCAAGATCACCAAAAAGAAATGCTGTTGTTTGTTCATAATTCCATACATGAGTACATGACCCATAACATGACCCTAGTAGATCATGAATTCCCTCCCAACCATAAAGGTTACCATCTGGGGTTCTAAAACATGTCTGGGTTCTTAAAGTACTAATGTTAAAAAGCGCTGCTTCTTTTACCTGTTCTGGTAGATCTGAATCACAGAAAGCAGTTACAAAACTAACAGTTGATTTTTCAAGTTTAGCCAGATTCTCTTCTACCTTCTTTGCAACGTCCCAAGCATCTTTATACTGGGTTGTATAATAGTTTCCTATAGTGTTTTTTTTGTTATTACTAATACCTTTTTTTATATCAGCTGTTTCAGGGTGCCATGTTTGACGATTAGGGAAATGCCAGGTTATTAAAAAGGTAACATCTACAGTCTCATTTGGTCTGATTTCCTGTTTTACTGCTAAAGATGCCATTCTATTAATTGGAGCGTCAGAATCTCTATTTGTTAAAAGTCCATTAGCAGAAAAATCATCCCAATAGTCCAGAGTTGAATTACCCCATGTCCTGTTTGCCCATGATGTTCTATAACTTATTTCCCCTTCTGAAATAGTAGTTAAAGCCATTGTCCCCCATGCAGGTGAATTCGTGTTTACTCCCTCTGAACTCATATAAATACCACTAAGATTCTCTGTGTTTCTATACTCATTTTTATTATCCATTGCACCTGTATATGTTGTATTAACCCACTCTTTTTCACTGGTTCTTCCATCGGAACCTATACAGTTTATAATATTTCCACAAACAGAAGCTTTTACTACTTTATCCGTGTTATTTGTTAACTGGTAAGTCAGTACTGCTACAGGAATTCCACTGTTATCACTATCTCCTGGAATTAGTGGATTAAATGCTTTTAATGTAACTTCTATAGGAATATTTTTATCTTTTAATTTTACACCAGCCAGTGGATAAGCTGTTTCAAAACTACACTCTCTAAACTTAGGCAGTCCATGGTTTATTGCTCTACAGCCTTCTGAATCTTCAAAGTTTTCTGAATCCAGAGGGCCCTCTAATGTGGTTAAAGTTTTTTTACCTTCTGTTTCTGTATAAAGAGAGAAAAAAGGACCGATATCTTTCATACCCTCTGTCATATTAGGAATATAACCTACAGCAGGACTGTTCATAATAGCCCAATCCTGTAAGTTTCCTCTTCCACCAAGGGATATAGTACCTGTACCAATACCACCTAATGGTAGTGCTACTCTTCTTAAATATTTGCCTGTATATGTTTTTAGTTTAGGCCAATTGTCCATAAATATTCTCCTTCACTTATTCTTAAAATAAGTATAAAATAGATATATCAGGGTCACAATGGACTATAAAGGCTATTTTCTTGCACTTTTTAGGGATTTGACAGGGAGAGATTATGAAAACTGATCATTGGTTTCTTAATAATAATTTACTTGATTTGAATATAACTCATTGTGATTATGGAAGTTTTGATGATCTATTACATTCTAATGATATGATCCCATATAACAGACTTTTTATTATCCCATCTACATGCAAATGTAAAAATAGCTATATTTGCCATAGACTAGAAAACAAGAAAAAACATTTTTTAAAACCTGGGAATATTTATTTTATTCCATCAAATTTTGATCTTGAATATGCTTTTTATAAAGAATTGAAACTGATTGGTATACATTTCAGTTTAGAGTTATTCTCCGGCCTTGATTTATTTACCAATGAAACACAGATGTTATCATTAGAAGATAGCTCTAAAACTGGTGATACTATTTGGCAGGATTTAGGTTGTTCTGATTCTATTAAGAAGATTGTGAATCTCCGGGCTAATATACTATTGCTTACCGGACTTTTTATTAGGAAAACAACTGATGAAATAAAGTCTATGAAAAATATTGGGGATAAATATAGTCTGGTTTTTAACTGGATAAGAGATAATATTAAAGCTGGAATATCAATTTCTAAGATGGCAAATATAGCCGGATTATCGGTTGATACATTCTCGAGAAACTTTTCTAGAGACTTAGGTCTATCTATTAAACAGCATTTGAATCAAGAGTTAGTTAAAGAGGCATCTAGGAGACTTATCTATTCTGATAAAAAATCTAAAGAGATTGCTATGGATTTAGAGTTTAATGATGAATATTATTTTTCCCGGTTTTTTAAAAAGCAGACGGGATTATCTCCTGTTGAGTACAGGTATAGATATAGTAGGGGACGTTCCTAATACGGTAGTAGACACAAATCTATTTTCTTATTATTTCCTTAAACTGCAATTGACAATATACAATTCTAGATCAATAATAATATTGCATGCAACTAATTACAGCATCTGTATCGGAGTAAATATGTCAGTTTTTAAGAAATTCAATTTAAACTCAACCCTTGAGCTAAAAAGTGAATTAGATTCATTAGGTCTGAACCTGCCTTTTAGTGAAAATATATCGATATTAGGAGATAAACTAGATCTAGGAAAATGGTCACTTCCTAATAGATTTGTAGTTCAGCCAATGGAGGGAATTGATGCAGACACTGATACTTCCGCTCCCTCAGAACTTACTTTTAGGCGCTACAAAAGATATGCACATGGAGGTGCTGGTCTTATATGGTTTGAAGCTGCAGTAATTGAACCTGAAGGAAAAAGCAATGCAAAGCAACTAATGATAACTGAAGAAAATTTAGATATATGGAAACAACTTATTGATGAGACTAGGCAGGAAGCCAGAAAAGTTTGGGGACATGAAATAATAACAGTATTACAAATTTCCCATTCAGGTAGATGGAGTAAACCTGATGGGAACCTAAAACCTATTTTAGTACATCATAATCCTGAACTTGATAAAAATGTAAATGTTGATCAAAGCTACCCAATTGTATCAGACGAAGAGCTTGATCGCTTGAAACAGCTTTTTATTAATAATGGATTATTGGCAACAAAAGCTGGATTTGACGGTATAGAAATGAAGGCTGTTCATGGTTACCTTACAGGGGAACTACTGTGTGCCCATACAAGGGAAGGAAAATATGGTGGTAGTTATGAAAATAGAACACGGTTTGTAAGAGAATGCACAATAGGTCTTAAAAATATAATCGGTGAAAACCACTTTGTAACCGCCAGGTTAACAATGCTTGAACCTTCACCTTACCCATACGGGTGGGGTGTTAAACAGGAGTTAGGCTCCACAGAACCAGATCTTACCGAACCGCTTAAATTTGCAAAGGAGTTGGTGGAGATTGGAGAAATGCCTCTATTTAACTTCTCTATTGGATACCCAAGATCAAAACCTTATATGAACAGACCATTTAATGTCCCTATTTCAGGAGGATCTATGCCACCTGAACACCCTCTTGAAGGAGTTGTACGATTTCAGGAAATTGGAAGAAAACTTCAACACGCTTTAGGGGATGTTCCAGTCGTAACAGCGGCACTTGGTTGGATACGGCACCACCTACCAACAGTCGCAGCAGGTCTTGTAGAACAGGGTTGGATAAAATTAATAGGGCAGGGTAGAGGTAGTTTTGCCTATCCTGACTCTGTTGCTGATATATTAAAAACAGGTTCTATGGTTCCTAATAAATGTTGCATAACATGTTCTCTATGTTCCCAGATAATGAAGGATGTTTTAGGCTGTAATGGCTGCCCTATAAAGGATAGTGAAATATATAGACCTGAACTTAAAAAAGGTCGAGAAGCAGCAAAAGCAAAGGGGCTAAAATAGTGAATGTTCCCGAAAGTTATTATAATACAATTATATTAGGAAGTGGAGCAGCATCCCTTGCAGCAGCAATTAGATTAAAAAGAGCAGGCCAGGATGATCTTTGTATAATTACAGATGATATAAATGGTGGAACATCAAGAAATACAGGTTCTGATAAGCAGACTTATTATAAGCTATCTGACTCCTCGGGAACTCCTGACTCTCCATATAAAATGGCCGAAGCACTTTTCCAGGGAGGGGCTGTTCACGGTGATATAGCTCTTGTTGAATCTCTTACATCAGAAAATGGATTTTACCATCTTGTAGGACTTGGGGTTCCATTCCCTTACAATAATAAAGGAGGTTATACAGGATATAAAACTGACCATGATCCAAATAACCGGGGAACTTCTTTAGGGCCATATACCTCAAAAGTTATGGTTGAGTATTTGGAAAAGGAGTGTAGGTTACTTAATATACCTATTCTGGATAGACATGACTGTGTAAGACTGATAAAAGCAGGGAATAGAATAGCTGGAGCTGTTGTTCTTGATAAAAAAAGTATCAATTCATCAAATTATGGGCTTAAAACTATTCTATGTGAGAATATGATTTTTGGTCTTGGTGGTCCTGGGGGAATGTACCAAACATCAGTATATCCAACAGCACACACCGGAGGAATAGGGCTGGCACTTGAGATTGGGGCTGAAGTTGTTAATCTTACAGAGTCTCAATATGGAATAGGATCTGTAAAGTTTAGATGGAATCTATCAGGGAGTTACCAGCAGGTTATACCAAACTACTTTAGTAGAGACCCAAAAACTGGAGAGACATTCCAATTTTTAGAAGATTATTTTGATTCTATTAAAGATCTTTCTCGGAGCATATTTCTAAAGGGGTATCAGTGGCCTTTTGATCCAGATAAAATAAAAAACAGTGGATCTTCACTTGTAGATCTACTAATTTATAGAGAGAGTGAAGTTCTTAATCGAGAAGTATTTATGGATTTTCGAGATAATCTGAAGGGAAATGAAGATATAGGATATTTTTTACCTTCAAACCTTGATAGTGAGACGTTAGAGTACTGGAAAAAATCCGGACTTTCTGCCAACACTCCAATAAAAAGACTGGAAGAATTGAATCCGGAAGCTATTACCCTCTACCTTGATCATAATATAGATCTATATAATGAACCACTACAAATTGCAGTCTGCTCCCAGCATAATAACGGAGGTCTAGCAGGGGACATTTGGTGGGAATCTACAAATATCCCACACTTTTTTCCTATCGGTGAAGTTAATGGTTCCCATGGTATTTATAGACCTGGTGGAACAGCTCTTAATTCTGGACAGGTTGGAGCCTTTAGAGCCAGCCAGAAAATTGCATCGGTTTATCGAGAGCCTACTTTGAATAGGTCAGAAGCCAGAGTTAGTGCAAAAAAAGCTTTTAACACGGTTTATACCTTAATAAATAAACTGTGTTCAGAACCTGAAGAATCAGATTGTATAGCAATATTCAGAGCAGAATATCAAAATAGAATGAGTAGGGATGGTGCATTTATACGAGATCCACAAAGTATTAAACAAAGCTGTCACGATGCATTCCTTCAGATAAATAGATTCAGTAAACTAAGAGTTAATATTAATAGGATATCCCATGTACTAAAAATGAGACATCTTTCACTTGCTCATTGGTTTTACCTTGAAGCTATTAGGAATTATATTGATAAAGATGGTGGAAGTCGTGGATCATACCTTATTAAATCGAAGGATGGAGATTCTCTACATCACGAACTTACTGATGAGTGGAAGGCTCTAAAAGCAAATCCCAAATTAAAAAACCAAATGCAGTATATCAGCTGGAATAATAATAAACCGGATGTCTTAGATTTTAAATGGGAACAGTGTCGGGGAATTCCAAAGGATGAATATTGGTTTGAAACAGTTTGGGCGGAATATTTAGATAAATCAGTTTTTAATCTTTAATGTGTATTGTATCTCCGGGAATGTACTCTACAGATAATTTTTCCTGTAATTGAACCTCTTTCCGGTCTATAACCCAACTCTTTAACCAGGAACCTGCCATTTGACCAAGTTTTGGTATAGATAGCGCAATAGTATCTATTCTACGGTCAAGAAGTTGCTGTATTTGAGAATCATCAAAACCAGATAACATTAAATCAGATGGGAAGTTTAATCCTCTGCCCATACCGCTTTGTAATACAGATAGTGCCGCAAGGTCATTAAATGCCATAATTCCATTAAAATTACCCTCCTGAATCCAATCTAGACCAGTAGAGTTTATATATTTAAAATCATCAATTTCTAAATAGCAGTCTTCATCAAAGTGTATATTATATTTATCAAAAATATTTTTTGCGGCGTTAAAACGATCTTTTGATATCCTAGGTAGTTTTGTAAAACCAATAAAACATGGCCTCAGTTTTTTACCTTTGGACTTAACCATTTTCTCAGCCAAAAGAGTTATTCCTTGAGCTATATCATAGATAATATAACTTCCTTTCTCTGTTAATCTATTAAGGGATATAAATGGAATAAACCTCTCTTCGCACTTTTTTGCCAATAGATCTGACGGTTGGGTAAAAGCAAAAATACATCCATCTATTTGCCCAGTCTTTTTATTATCTAAGAAATCAATATTTCCATCATTAACCCTAGTTATACAGTTAAGTTTAACATCTCCAAATCCAGTTTGAACAGCATCCATTAACTCTGAAATATTGTAGAAAAAATGAGTAAGGTTATTATCTGTTTCCGGTAAAAAAATATATATATTTAATATGGCTCTGCTAATCTGTTTTTTTATTGACCTCTTCTTGTAGCCAAGCCTAGTAGCAGTTTCTTTGATCTGCTTTGATCTCTCGCTACTTATGAGATTCGAATTATTTAGAACTCGGGAAACAGTACTAGGAGAGATGTTTAGTTCAGACGCTATATCATATACTGTTATACGTTTACCCATGTTTTCTCCCATAATTATACTTATTAAAAGAATACATTTTAAAATTGATATTTGCAATTGATATTTGTTGCACGCAACTATATTATGTAAAATATAGTCAGGAGTAGTATAATGGAAAAAGATGAAAAGGTCATAATAGTTACAGGTTCTAGCCGGGGTATCGGCCGAGGTATTGCCATTGAACTGGCTAAAAAAGGTTACAGTCTAGCCATTAATTATGTAGGCAATGAACAGGCCGCTGAGGAGACTAAGATCCTCTGTATAGAAGAGTCTGCTAAATCAGGACAGAGTGGAAGGTTTCAAATATTTCAGGGTGATATAAGTTTAGCAGATAGCAGAAAAAATCTAATTGATAATGTTTTAATTCATTTTGGAGATATTCACGGTCTTGTAAATAATGCGGGAATTGCTCCTAAAGAGAGAATTGATCTGCTAGAAATGGGGGAGGATTCTTTTGACAGGTTATTAGATACAAACCTTAAAGGTGCCTTTTTTCTTAGTCAGTTGGTTTCCAACTATTGGTTAAACCTATCCAATGAAAAAAGAGGGTTTAGAAGCCTTATATTTATAACCTCTGTCTCCTCAGAAATGGTATCAATAAATAGAGGTGAGTACTGTATTGCTAAATCTGCTCTATCTATGACATCAAAACTGTTTGCAACAAGATTAGCAGCTGAAAACATTGGTGTATACGAGCTAAGACCAGGAATTATTCAAACAGATATGACAGGAGCTGTAAAAGGTAAATATGACAAACTTATAGAAGGTGGACTTGTTCCTCAGAAAAGATGGGGACAACCGGAAGATCTTGGGAAAGCAGTTACTAATCTAGTAAGTGGTGATTTCTCATATGCAACAGGATCTGTAATACATGTTGATGGGGCCCTGCATATCAATTCTCTTTAAAATTCATGGGGTAACTACAGAGCATATCTATATAGAAGATTAATAACTGTTCTGAACGTAATAAAAATAATGAAAAAGAGTGGTTTAGACACCGGAGGTTTGAGAAAGGAAGACCTATGATTCATGTAGAACTTGAAACATTTAAACATGAGCTTATTCCCCAGAGATTAAAATGTGAATCGGAACTTGGAAAGAGGATAGAGACAGATATATATAAACAGATTTTAAACTATGAACTGTTTGAAGATGACAGGGTTGTTCCTGACTATTTCCCTATAAACTGGCAGACCTGGTTTCATCTGTTTGATATTGAGATAAAAAGAACCCATGCTATAAATTCAGATTGAAGTAACCTTGGGCATCAGTTCAACCATGTTATTTCAGACCTGTCTAAAGATATGCCAAATTTAAAGGAATCAACTTTTGGGGTTGATAGGGATAGAACACTTAAATACCTGAAGGAAGTTGAAGATATACTAGGTGATATAATTCCTGTTAATTTTACCGGAGGATGTTTAGGAGCCGTCCCAACCCAGGAATTGGTTCATTTAATGGGTATGGAGAATATGTTTATGGCTATGTACGACACTCCTGAACTGTTTAAAGAGCTTATGGAAAGAATTGCAGATGATTATATAAGGTTTTTCAGGTTCCTAGAGGAAGAGAATCTACTGCTATCCACTACTTCAAACCAGCATCTTGGCCAGGGATCTTTCTGTTTTAACCAGGAGTTACCAACGGACAAAGAAGAGTTTAATTCCCTTGATCTTTGGGGGTACATGGATTCCCAGGAGACTGTTGGTATCTCCCCAGACATGTTTGGTGAGTTTATATTCCCTTGTTATGAAAGAATTTCCAAGGAATTTGGACTGCTATCATACGGCTGTTGTGAACCGACCCATGAAATATGGGATGAGTACCTTTCTACACTGGAAAACCTCAGAAATGTATCCATTTCTCCATGGTGTGATGAAATCTATATGGGTAATAAACTAAGGGGTAAAAAGGTTATATACCATAGAAAACCAAGCCCTAATTTTCTGCGGGTTGATGAGGAACTGAATGAGAACACATTTAGGGAACATATTAAAAAAACTGTGGAAGCCGCAAAAGGATGCCAGCTGGAATTTGCCCAACGGGATGTTTATACAATACATAACAACCCCCAGAAAGTCCGTAGATATGTAGAGATTATACGAGAAGAGGGTTTAAGAAGCGCTATTCAGGAATTACAATAAAAAATGCAATGGTGGATGGTACAATAATAGATAATCATGAAGTACTTTGAACTCATAATCAGGAGCCAGTAAAAATATCTAAAAAAGAATTGAAAACCACTATAAAATGTCAGTCGGTCAAATCAGCCTTAGCCATCTTTTTTAACTCTTCTTCAGTAAATCCTGTGACTTTAGCTACAAAAGCTAAATCAGAACCAAGCTTTATCATGTTTAATGCGGTTTTCTGTAATCCCTTTTGCATTCCCTGCTCTTCTATCTGATCTAAAACTGTTGAAAACATAGACATAACCTCCTTAGGTTCTTTTATCTACTCTAATTGTTTATCACTCAAAGCAATATCTTTTTCGCCCAATTTGCTATTAAACCACAATACAAAGCTTTTTATCTCATCCGGTAGTGCTTCTTTGATTAGTTCGACTGCCTTCTCTATATATTCATGATACTTCGCTAGTGAACTATTTTCAACG